>NZ_KK088616.1 GCF_000600335.2 Rubellimicrobium mesophilum DSM 19309
AGCCCCGCGATCATGCGCAGCAGCGTGGACTTGCCGCAGCCCGAGGGGCCGACGAGGACCACGAACTGCCCGTCCGGGATGTCGAGGCTCACGCCGTGGATGACCTCCACGCCCCCGTAGGCCTTGCGCAGGTCGCGGATCGTGACTTCGGCCATCTGCCCTCCCCCCGGCTTTCCCCGAGTCGTAGCCGCGCCGTCCCCGGCTGTCCATCGGGCCTGACATACTAACATGTCAGCGGCTTGACTTGCGGGCCCAAGGCGGGGAGGGTTCCCCCATCCGGCAGAGCCCGGACGGGCCGGCGCCCCTTCCAAGACCCCGGAGCAAGGGGCGGAGGGACCCCGACAGGCGACCCGTCCCGAGGGCCTCCGTGACCATGGGGAGGAGAGAATGAAGACGCATCTGTTCGACTTGGCCGTGCGGGCCGCGATGTCGCGCCGCCGGCTCCTGCAGGGGGCGGCGAGCCTTGGCGCGCTGTCCGCGATGGGGATGCCGAAGGGCGCCCTGGCGCAGGACGCCGACCTGCGGGCCCAGATCCTGGCCATCCCGGGCGTGGGTGCCGGCAGCCCGACCGACCAGCACTTCCAGCAGGTCGGCGAGCTCTGCCTGGGCCCGACCAAGGCCAACGTCGCCGAGGGCGAGTTCGCGGGCGTCGAGCTCACCTTCATGGGGCTCAACAACCAGAACCTGCACAACATCCTGTTCCGCGGCTTCTTGAAGCCCTGGGAGGACTACACCGGCGCCAAGATCAACTGGATCGACCTCGCGCAGGCCGACTACAACCCGCGCCTCCAGCAGGCCATCGCCACGGGGACGGTGGACTTCGACATCGTCGAGATGGGCGCGCCCTTCGAGGGCGACACCGCCGGGCGGGGGCTCCTCGACGAGATGCCCGACTGGGTCAAGGAGCAGATCGACATGGCCGACTACGTGGCCTATCTGCAGCCGCCCGTCGGCACCTGGGACGGCAAGACCTACCGCATCACCATCGACGGCGACTGCCACACCTTCGCCTACCGCACGGACTACCTCTCCGATCCGGGCATCTCGGGCGCGACGGGCATGACCGAGGCGCCGACCACCTGGCAGCAGGTCAACGACTTCTCGAAGAAGGTCGTGGGCCAGACCGACCCGCTCACCGGCTCGCCGGCCTTCGGCTTCCTCGACCCGCTCAAGTACCAGTGGGGCGGCTTCGGCTTCTACTTCCTCGAGGACCGCGCGACGGCCTATGTCAAGCACCCGGACGACCCGGCCTGGCTCTTCGACCCCGACACCATGAAGCCCCGCGTCAACAACCCGGGCTGGGTGCAGGCGATCCAGGACGTCATGGACCTGATGGCGGCCAACGCCTATCCGCCGGACCAGGTCAACGCGGACCCGAACGCCACCGCCTTCTCGCAGTTCCTGGGCGGCACGGGCTCCATGCTCACCTGGTGGGGCGACGTGGGATCGAACGCGCGCACCTCGGACACCTCGGTGGTGGGCGACGTGGTGGGCTTCTCGATCAACCCGGGCTCGGACCGCGTCTACAACCACGCCGCCGGCGCCTGGGAGGAGCCCGAGGGCGCCAACTTCGCCCCGAACCTCGCCTATCTGGGCTGGGGCGTCTACGTCACCAACCGCGTCTCGGGCGACGAGAAGAAGCGCAAGGCGGCCTGGTCGGCGGCGGCGCACCTGGGCGGCAAGGACATCTCGCTCTGGATGGCGGCCTATCCCTCGGGCTTCCAGCCCTACCGCAACTCTCACTTCAACTTCGACGAGTGGGAGGCGGCGGGCTACGACCGCGCCTACATCGAGGACTACCTCGGCTCCAACCAGGAGAGCTACAACCACCCCAACGCCGCCATCGAGCCGCGCATCCCCGGCATCTTCCAGTACTACTCCATCGCCGAGGACGAGCTGGTGAAGGGCCTGTCCGGGCAATACGGCTCCGCGCAGGAGACAGCGGACGCCATCGCGGCGGCCTGGGAGGGGATCACCGACCAGATCGGGCGGGACAACCAGATCAAGCTCTACAAGGCATCCCTGGGGATGTGAGACGAACGGGGCGCGCCGGTCAGCCGGCGCGCCTTTCCTTCCCTGGCGATCCGTGGAGGCGACCATGTCGGAGGAACAGTCGAACGCCGCGACCCTGCGCGAGGCCTTCGGGCGATGGCACGAGACCAGGGGCTCGGACCCCTCCATGTGGCGCGACTACGTCACCGAGGATTTCCAGCTCCGATCCATCGCGGATGGCGCCTACAACCTGCAGTTCACGGCCAAGCGGCGTGGTCGCGCCGACTTCGAGGCATATCTCACCGGCCTGACCGAGAACCTCGAGATGAACGAATGGAGCCTTCAGGACACGATCGCCGAGGGTGACCGCGTCGTCGGGCTCGGGCAGACCACCTGGACGAACCGCAGGACCGGGCGGCGGTTCTCCACGCCGATCGCCATCGTCGCGCGCTTCCGCGACGGGCGCATCTGCGAGTACATGGAGTACTACGACACGGCGGCGGTCGCAGCGACGATGGACGGCGCCTGACGCGGCAGTCCGACATGGGTTCGCCCCAAGGGGTGCCGCCTCGCCGGGCCTTACGCTTGGACCCGAACCGGCTCTGCGTCGGGAGCGGCGATGAGCGCGGCCGCAGGGAACGGCTTCACATCGAACCTGTTCCGCGCCCGACTCCCTGAAGGTCACGAGTCCCCTTCCCTCCCCCTCCCCCTCGCGACTAACATGCTAGCATGAGCACCTCCGACCGCCTCCACGTCGTCACCGCCGACGACCTCCCGCCGTCCCGCGTGGCGTTCGGACGAACGATCATCTGGGCATCCGGGCTCCTGCTGCTCCTGAGCTTCGCGCTCCAGACGGCGCAGGCGCTGCACTGGGTCGACCTGGGGCTGACCACATGGCGGCCGACGCTCTACGCCTATCTCGTCTGGGCCGTGTGCCTCTGCTGGGGGCAGGTGCTGATGCGGGGGGAGCAGGGGAAGCGGGTGCTGTTCGTCCTGCCCGCCGTGCTCTTCGTCGTGTCGCTGACGGTGTTCCCGCTGCTCTTCGGCATCCTGATCGCGCTGTCGGACTGGAACCTGTCGAATCCCGACGGGCGCAAGTTCAACGGCACGGCCAACATCGTGCGGATGTGGAACGACCCGTTCTACTGGAACGCGCTGGGCAACATGGTGTGGTACTGCCTCGCCATCGTGGTCGAGTACGCCATCGCCTTCGGGCTCGCGCTCATGCTCAACGCCCAGATCCGGGCGCGGAAGTTCTTCCGGGTGGCGTTCCTGCTGCCCCTCATGCTGTCGCCCGTCGCGGTGTCCTGGATGGTCGGCAAGTCGATCCTGGACGTGCGGCTCGGGCCCATCGCGCAACTGTCGCAGTGGCTGGGGCTGGGGCAGCCGTCGTTCTTCGGGGACCCGGTGGTCGCCATGCTGACCATCATGGCGATGGACGCCTGGACCTTCATCCCCTTCATGATGATCATGCTGCTCGCCGGCCTCCAGGCGATCCCGCAGGAGGTGCAGGAGGCGGCCCGCGTGGACGGCGCGAGCGGCTGGCGCGGCTTCTGGGAGGTGACCTTCCCGCTGATGCTGCCGGTCTCGGTCACGGCGATCCTGATCCGCGTCATCTTCAAGCTGAAGCTCGCCGACATCGTCATCACGGTGACCTCGGGCGGGCCCGGCGGGGCCACGGACACGGTGACGAGCTTCATCTACCGCGAGTATCGGGACCGGTCGAACGTGGGCTACGGGACGCTGCTGGCCATGGTCTACCTCGTCATCATCATCGTCGCGATGACGGTCCTGATGAAGGTCGCCGACCGATTCGTGCGGCCCAGGACCTGAGGAGGCGCCCATGACCGTCGAGACCGCCGAGGCGCCGATCTTCCGCGACAGCGAGGCCGACCGGCGCCATCGCGCCAAGTGGTGGACCGGCCGGGTCGTGCTCTATGGCGCACTGATCCTCTGGGCGGTGATCTGCCTGTTCCCGATCTACTGGACGGTGACCACGGCCTTCAAGCTGCAGAAGGACCTCCTCCAGGGGAGCGTGGTCCCCTGGCTCGAATACGCCCCGTCCTGGAAGGGCTTCGCCTCGATCGGCCTCTCGCCCGACACCATCGGGATCGAGATGACCCCGCGCGAGGAATTCCTGAAGCGCTTCATGAACAGCCTGATCGTGTCGCTGTCGTCCTCGGTCCTCGCGGTCGCCTTGGGGAGCCTCGCGGCCTATGGCCTCTCGCGGTTCTCCTACAAGTTCGCCTGGATGCGGAACGACGACATCTCGTTCTTCTTCCTCTCGCAGCTCATCCTGCCGCCCGTCGTGCTCGCCCTGCCCTTCCTGGTGCTCTACAAGGCGCTGGGGCTGCTGGACACGCGGATCGGGCTGATCCTGCTCACGACGCTGTCGGTGCTGCCCATCGTCATCTGGATCATGCGCGACCAGTTCGCCGGCATCCCGACCGAGCTCGAGGAGGCGGCGCTGGTGGACGGGCTGTCGGTCTGGGGGGCGTTCCTGACGATCATCCTGCCCATCGCCCTGCCGGGGATGGTGGCGGCGCTGATCCTGTCGCTGGTGCTGACCTGGAACGAATACTTCTTCGCGGCGCTCCTGACCTCGACCCATGCGAACACCCTGCCGGTGATGGTGGCGTCGCAGACGGGGAGCCAGGGGATCAACTGGTGGTCCATGGCGGCGCTCTCCACCGCGGCGATCCTGCCGCTCGTCGTCCTCGGCGTGGCTCTGGAGCGGTTCATCATCAAGGGGATGGCAGCGGGGGCGGTGAAGTAGGGCCTCCCCCGGCCTCCTGTCGGGACGGACCCGGGCGCGCCGGGCGCCCGGGTGAAAGGCGCAACTCCCCCTACCCCGCCGGGCGGCGACCCGGGGACGGGGTCACCATGCCACGGCAATGTTAAGACGGGGTTAACGGCAGGAAGGAAACGCAGGGGCGCGGCATCTGAACGGGTCGGCTCTGCCGTCGGCTGCGCGATGTGGCCTGATCGGTTGGCGCGGACGGGCCGTGGTGGCTCGGCCGGGGTCCGGGTCGGGACGGCACGGGAGGGCGGGCGCGCCGGATCGGCGCTCAGACGGCCTTGAAGGTCGGCGTCGGGAGTGCCGCAGCGTGCGCTTCAGGGCACCGCCTGGCCCGGGCGAACACGGCGGCATGGTGCGCCGAAGCGCATCCCACGATGGCTCTGCCTCGATTGGTCGTTACGTCAGAACGCCTTGAAGGTCAGCGTCGTCAGCGACCGCTCGATCTCCGGGATGTCGAGGAGCTGCTCGTTGATGAAGTGGCCGATGTCGGCACCCTCGGGGATGTAGAGCTTCATCAGGAGGTCCCAGTCGCCGCTGGTCGAATAGAGCTCCGAGTGGATCTCCTTGAGGGCGATGGCCTCGGCCACGCGGTAGGTCGTGCCGGGGCGGCAGCGGATCTGGACGAAGACGCAGGGCGACGACATGGGCGGGCCTTTGGGCGGTGGAGCGCCCGCACCGTGGCACGGGCCGGGGCCGGGGGGCAACCCCGGCGCGGGAAGGGACGCCGCGCCGGGGCCCGGGCGTCAGGCGAGATGGAGCCTGCGCCGGGGGGTTGCCGCCGCGACCGGCAGCAGGGCGGGGTGCGGGGCCGCGAGGTCGTCGCGCATGTCGGCGGGGTCCTCGGAGTCGCGCAGGAAGGTCGGCAGGACGTAGAGCAGGCCGCCCGAGGCGTCGTCGGAGCGGCGGGTGGGAAGCTCCTGCGCCGGCGCGGGTGCCTCGAGGACGGCGAGACGTTCCTGCGCCTGGGTCAGGCGGTCGCGGAAGGATTCGAGGACCCCCACCGAAGCGGCAGGCTCGCTGGGCTGGACCGCCAGGGCGACGGGCTCGGGGGCTTGGACGGGGACCGGCCCTGCGATCCGGATCGGGGCCGGCGCTTCCGCGACGGGCGGGATCGCCGGAAGGTCCGACGCGGCCTCCGGGACGGGCGCGGACGGGACCGGCGCCTCCTCGACCAGGGAGGCGACGGGCTCCGGGACGGGGGCTTCGCGCGGGGGAAGGATCGGCTGGGCGACGGGAACGGCGGCCTGGACGGGCTCCTCCCACGCGGCGGGCGCGCCGGTGTCGCCGGCGGTCCAGTCATCGTCCTGAAGGAGGACGATCCCCTCCTGCGAGCGGGCGGTGGCGATGGCCACGCGGGCGAGCGTGCGGGCCCCGGTGCCGCGGGCGAGGACGGCCTGGAGCGAGGGGATGAGGTCGAAGAGCTCCTCCGCCGCGTCGGCGTCGCGGTCGGAGAGCAGGATCGAGCCGAGGCGGGGGTTGCGCCATTCCGCGAGCAGCGCCACGTCGCTGGCGAGCCGGCCCTCGATGGTTTCGCCCAGGACGAGGATGTCGACGTTGGCGCGGCGCGCGGCCTCCTTCGCCGGGGCGAGGCGGCCGAAGCTGAGGACGTCCACCCCCTCGGGCGCGAGGGCCCCGGTGATCCGGGTGCGGAGGATGGCGTCCTCCTCGAGAATCATGACCTGCAAAACGCTCTCCCTTTCTGGCGGCGTGGGAATCAGCCTAGCAGGCCATGATTAAGGAACCCTGAACGGGCGCGGGCTTGACCGCGCTTCCGGTGCGGGCCATGCGGGGCCGCGACGAAGGAGGGGCGCCATGCGGCAGGCCAGCATCACGCGGACGACGCGCGAGACCGACATCACCGTGACGGTGGAGCTCGACGGCACGGGGCGGTCGGACTGCGCCACGGGGGTCGGGTTCTTCGACCATATGCTCGACCAGCTCTCCAAGCATTCGCTGATCGACCTGACGGTGCGCGCCAAGGGCGACCTCCATATCGACGACCACCACACGGTGGAGGACACGGGCATCGCCATCGGTCAGGCGCTGGCGAAGGCGCTGGGCGACAAGCGGGGCATCCGCCGCTACGGGCACTTCGCGCTGGTGATGGACGACGCCAAGGTCGAGGCGGCGCTGGACCTCTCGGCGCGGCCCTGGCTCGCGTTCGAGGTGGACTTCCCGACGGCGAAGATCGGCAGCTTCGACACCGAGCTCGTGCGCGAGTTCTTCCAGGCGCTGTCCACGCATGGGATCACGCTGCACGTCGACAAGGTGCGCGGGCTGAACAGCCACCACATCGCGGAGGCCACGTTCAAGGCCGTCGCCAAGGCGCTGCGGAGGGCCGTGGAGCCCGACCAGCGCGCGGGGACGCCCTGCCCTCGACCAAGGGGGCGCTATGAGCGTCGCGCTGATCGACATCGGCATCGGCAACCTGCACTCGGCCGAGAAGGCCTTCGTGAGGATGGCCGAGGGGCGGCAAAGGGTCCATGTGACCTCGGACCCCGAGGTGGTGCGGCGGGCCGACCGGATCGTGCTGCCGGGCGATGGCGCCTTCCCGGCGGTGCGGCGGGCGCTGGCCGGGGTGCCGGGGCTGGAGGAGTCGGTGCTGGAGGCCGTGCGGGCGGGCAAGCCGCTGTTCGGGATCTGCGTCGGGATGCAGCTCCTCGCCACCGTGGGGCACGAGTACGAGACGGTGGAGGGGCTGGGCCTGATCCCCGGCGAGGTGGTGCGGATCACGCCCTCGGACCCGGCGCTCAAGGTGCCGCACATGGGCTGGAACGACCTTGTCGTGACCGGCGCGCATCCGGTGCTGGAGGGGGTGGCGACGGGCGACCACGCCTATTTCGTCCACTCCTGGCAGTTCCGGGTGGCGGAGCCGGCGCACCGGCTGGCCTGGGTGGACTACGGCAGCGAGGTCACGGCCATCGTGGGCCGCGACAACGTGGTCGCGACCCAGTTCCACCCGGAGAAGAGCCAGTCGGCCGGGCTGCGGATCATCCAGAACTTCCTGGGGTGGACGCCGTAGGGCGGACTTCAGCCTGCCACACAAGCTTTCCGACATGGGCGCCGATCACGGGCTGAAGCCCGCCCTACGACGTTCGGAACGTCACGCGAGGAAGTCGAGGAGGTCCTGCGTCGCCCGCTCGGCGTGGCTCGCGAGGAATCCGTGCGGGGCGCCGTCATATTCCTTGAACTGCGCCTGCGGGATCATCCTGGCGGCCGTCCGGCCCGTCGGGTCGATGGGGACGATGGCGTCGCTCGTGCCATGGATCACCAGCGTCGGCACGTCGAAGGCGGCCATGTCGGGGCGGAAGTCCTCCTGCCAGGCGTCGATGCAGGCGATGGTGGCGCGGGGGCTCGCCAGCAGCGCCATGTGGAGGGACCAGTGGAGGATGCCCTCGCTCACGCCCGAGATGAGGCCCTGCCCGTAGAACTGCTTGAAGAAGCCCTTCAGGAACTCGGGCCGGTCCTTCTCGATCTGCTGCTGCATCCCCTGGAGCACCTCCTTCGGGGCGCCGTCCGGGTTGTCCGGGGCCTGCACGAGATAGGGCGCGATGGAGCCGAGGAGCGCGGCCTTGCGGACGCCCTTGCCCTGATGGCGGCTCATGTAGCGGGCGACCTCGCCGCCGCCCATGGAGAAGCCGACGATGGCGGCGTCCTGCAGCGACAGCCCGTCGATGATGGCGGCCAGGTCGTCGGACAGGGTGTCGTAGTCGTAGCCGTCCCAGGGCTGCTCGCTCCGCCCGAAGCCGCGCCGGTCGTAGGCGACGACGCGGTGCCCCGCGCGGGCGAGGTTGAGGGCCTGATGCTCCCAGGAATCGGCGTTGAGCGGCCAGCCGTGGATCAGCACCACGGGCTTCCCCGAGCCCCAGTCCTTGACATGGAGCGCGGTGCCGTCGGCGGCGTCGATGCGGGGCATTCTCTGTCTTCCTTGTGCGGGGTGCCGCAAGGGAAGCTAGGCGAGCGAGGCGATCAGTCCACCCGCTGCCAGAGCGCGCCGCCCCGGCACTGGCCGAGCAGGCAGCCCTCGACGAGGAGCCCCTGCGCCGAGAGGGTCAGGCGCGAGTCGTATTCGCGGTTGCGGCCGGGCGAGTAGACGCGTCCCCTGTAGGTATAGGCGCCCTGCGGGACCGTGTCCCAGATCACCTGCCGCCCGAGGTCGGGCGAGGCGTAGCGCGCGCCCGAGGCGTCGGTCGCGTCCACCAGGGTGCCGCAGAGGGCGTTCCCGCAGGGCGCGACGCGGACGAGGCCCACATGGCCGTTCATGTCGGGCGCGGTGCGCCAGAGACCCTCCAGCGGGTCCGCCCAGGCCGCTCCGGCCGCGAGCGCGAGGAGCAGGGCCGTCCCTAGGGTTTTCATGCACAGCCTCCGGTGGTGCGCGGGGTCCCTCGGGGGTCGCCGCATTGAACTTTCCGGCCCCTCGTGCGACGAGGGGACCCTGAACGAAACGAGTCCCCGGCATGATCCTCTACCCCGCCATCGACCTCAAGGACGGCCAGGCCGTGCGGCTCCTGCGCGGGGAGATGTCGGCGGCGACCGTGTTCAACGACGACCCCGCCGCGCAGGCACGGGCCTTCGTGGACGCCGGCGCCGAGTGGCTGCACCTCGTGGACCTCGACGGCGCCTTCGCGGGGGAGCCGCGCAACGCCCGGGCCGTGGAGGCGATCCTGGCGGCCTGCCCGGTGCCGGCGCAGCTCGGCGGCGGCATCAGGGACCGGGCGACGGTGGAGCGGTGGCTCTCGGCCGGGCTACGGCGGGTGATCCTGGGGACGGCGGCCGTGGAGGACCCGGTGTTCGTGCGCGAGGTGGCGCGGGCCTATCCGAGGCAGGTCGCCGTGGGCATCGACGCGCGGGGGCAAAAGGTCGCGACGCGCGGCTGGGCCGAGGAGACCGGGACGACCGTGACCGACCTCGCCCGCGCCTACGAGGACGCAGGGATCGCCGCCATCATCTACACGGACATCGCCCGCGATGGCGCCATGCAGGGGCCGAACGTCGAGGCGACGGCGGCGCTCGCCCACGCGGTCTCGATCCCGGTGATCGCCAGCGGGGGGGTGTCGTCGCTGGGGGACCTCGAGCGGCTCCAGGCGACGGGCGTCGTGGCGGGGGCCATCGTGGGGCGCGCGCTCTATGACGGGGCGGTGGACCTGCGGGCGGCCCTGGAGCTCCTGGGGGGCTGACGGCGATGCGCTGGCAGGAGATCGTCGTCATCCCGGAGATCGAGGAGAACGTGACCTGCGACTGCTGCGGCCGGCCGGCCCGCAGCGCCGAGGGGCGGCTCGTCCACCGGGAGGAGCCCCTGGGCCGCTTCACCGTCCGCTGGCGGCCCGGCGACCCAGAGCATCCGGCGCGGCACGTGCTCTACCTGGGCGACTGGAACCGCAAGGGCGGCATGGACGACGGCCCCGCCGTGGCGGCCGCCGACTACCGGGGCGGGGAGCAGCACGGCTTCTACCTGCGCGACGACACGGCGCAGCTCCTCAAGGCGCTGAAGCCCTGGCGCCCGCACTTCATCCGCCGGTCCGACGCCATCGGGAAGCCCTTGGGCGAGGTCCTGTTCGCGATGCTGGACGCGATCCACGTCAAGGACCCCCGCCTGCAGGAGATCCGGGGCTGGGCGGTGGCGCACTAGGGCGCCTTCCGCGCGACGACCATCGAGCCCGTGGACGCGGGCGGGCTCGGCAGCGTCGCGACCCCCGTGAAGCCCGCATCCCGCAGCAGCCCCTCGACGACCTCCGGCGACCCGTTGAGCCCACCGAAGCCCGCCACGCGCAGCCTGACCAGGGCGGTCGCGAGGGGGTCCGTGCTGGGCTTCACGCTGGGGACGAGGACCCAGCCGCCGGGCCGGAGCGCCGCATGGACGCGGGCGAGGACACGGGGGACGGCGGCCTCGGGGATGAAGAGGCTCGGCACCCAGGCGAGGTCGAAGCGGCTCTCGTCCGTCAGGTCCTCTCCCCTGCCCTCGCGCAGCTCGATGCGGCTCTCCAAGCCCTCGGCCCGGACCTTCTCGCGCGCCAGCGCCAGCGCCTGCGGCAGGGGCTCGATGCCGACCACGCGGAGGTCCGGCCAGAGCCGCATCATCTCCAGGCTCATCCGGGCGACGCCCACGCCGATGTCGAGGAAGGTCGCACCTGGGGCCGCGAGCCGCTCCGCGAGGCCGGGCAGGCGTGGCGCGAGGGCGTTGCGGATGCGGTGCGGCACCCCGGCCGACACGTCGCCCGCCGCCTCCAGCAGCTCGGGCTCCCGATGCGTCCAGCCGGGCCCCTGAGAGGCGGCGAAGAGCATCCGGGCGTTGGTCAGGGTGAAGACGCGGATCTCGCCGAGGAGGGTCTCGCGCTCCAATGGCGAGGCCTGCGCGATCGGTTCGGCCACGCCGAGCTCCTTGAGCGCCGCGTCGAGCCAAGGCGCGACCTCGGGCGCGGGCGGGGTCCCGGAGACCCGCGCGTCGAGAGCCATGCCGATGGCGGCGAGCGCATGGGCCGAGGCCGAGAGGCGCGAGACGACCTCGCTCAGGGTCTCGTCCGGCATGGCCCCGCTCCCTCCCGGCCGTCAGATGAGCCCGATCCTATCACGGAATCCACCCGGCCGCGCCCCGTCGGGGCGGGCTGGCCCCGGCGGGCGGGAGGGTATATCAGCGCGCCATGCTCAAGACCCGGATCATCCCCTGCCTAGACGTGGCCGACGGGCGCGTCGTGAAGGGCGTCAACTTCGTCTCGCTCGTCGACGCGGGCGACCCCGTGGAGGCGGCCAAGGCCTACGACGCGGCGGGGGCGGACGAGCTCTGCTTCCTCGACATCCACGCCACCCACGAGAACCGGGGCACGATGTTCGACCTCGTGACCCGCACGGCCGAGAGCTGCTTCATGCCGCTGACCGTAGGCGGCGGGGTGCGGACGCCCGAGGACGTGAAGGCGCTACTGCTCGCGGGGGCCGACAAGGTGAGCTTCAATTCGGCGGCCGTCGCGGACCCGGACGTGGTGGCGCGCTCAGCCGACACCTTCGGGTCCCAGTGCATCGTCGTCGCCATCGACGCCAAGACCGTGGAGCCCGGGCGCTGGGAAATCTTCACCCATGGCGGTCGCAAGCCCACCGGCATCGACGCCGTGGAGTTCGCCCGCACCGTCGCCGCCAAGGGGGCGGGGGAAATCCTGCTGACCTCCATGGACCGGGACGGGACCAAGGCGGGGTTCAACATCCCCCTCACCCGCGCGGTGGCCGACGCCGTGGACGTCCCCGTGATCGCGAGCGGAGGCGTGGGGATGCTCGACCATCTCGTGGAGGGCGTGACCGAAGGCCACGCGAGCGCCGTGCTCGCCGCCTCGATCTTCCACTTCGGGACCTTCTCGGTCCCCGAGGCCAAGGCCCACATGGCGGCGGCCGGCATCCCGGTGCGCCTATGAGCCTTCGACGCCTCGCCCAGACCATCGAGTCCCGCAAGGGCGCCGACCCGGAGACCTCCTGGACCGCCAAGCTCCTCGCCAAGGGGCCGGAGAAATGCGCGCAGAAGTTCGGGGAGGAGGCCGTGGAGGCCATCGTCGAGGCGGTCAAGGGCGACCGGGAGAAGCTCGTGGCCGAGGCGGCGGACGCTCTCTACCATCTCCTCGTCATGTGCGCGGCGAGGGATGTCGCGCTCTCGGACATCGAGGCCGAGCTCGAGCGTCGCGAGGGGCGGTCGGGAATCGCCGAGAAGGCCGCGCGCGGCTGATCGCCACGTTTCCGCCGCAATTCTGCGGGACGAAGGTCCCGTCAGGCCACCCGCGCGATCCCCAGTCGGGGAATCTCGATCGCCGGGCACCGATTCTGGATGACCCGCACGCCCCGGGCCCGCGCCGTCTCCGCCGCGACGTCGTCCCGCACGCCGAGCTGCGTCCAGATCGCGAAAGGCAGGGGAGATAGGGCGAGCGCCTCGTCCGTCACCCCCGCCACCGCCTCGCTCCGGCGAAAGACGTCGACCATGTCCACCTCTCCGCCAATTTCCGCCAAGGACGCGTGCACCTTTCCGCCCAGCCATGTCTGGCCCGCGAGGCCCGGATTGACCGGAATCACCTGATAGCCTCTGCTCTGGAGATACCTCGCGACGCCGTGACTGGGGCGGGCGGGGTTCGCAGAGAAACCCACCACGGCGATGGTGCGGACGCGGGACAGGACGTCGCGGATCAGGTCATCTTCGGTCATGGCCATCCACCAAAAAAACGCCCGGGAGAGCCCGGGCGCGAGGTGTGGAACGAGGGACAGTGAAGCGAAACGCACAGGTTCCAAATGTGCGTCGAGAGTAAGACGCGCCACGAGGCCTTTGGTTCCGAGCTTTCTCAGAATTTTCGCATCACGCTTTCGTGAACGTTCCGGAGGCCTGGGAACCCGGCGATTCCGGCCCTTGGGCTGTGTCCAGGGAGGCCGCGTAAAGCGCCACCGCCGCCGCGTTCGACACGTTGAGCGACCCGAACGCCCCCGCCGCGCCGATCCGCACGAGTTCGTCGCAGGTCTCGCGCGTCTTTTCGCGCAGGCCCGGCCCCTCGGAGCCGAGCACGAGCGCGACCGGCCGGTCGCGACGCCCCGCCAGGGCCGCGCCGATGGTGCGCTCGGCCTCCCCCGCGAGGCCGAGGAGGAGGAAGCCCATCTCGCGCAGCTCCTCCATCGCGTCGGAGAGGTTTCGGACGCGGATGTAGGGCTGCCGCTCCAGCGCGCCGGAGGCGGCCTTGGCGAGCGATCCCGTCTCGGGCGCGGCGTGGCGCTCCACGCCCACCACGGCGCGGGCGCCGAAGACCTCGGCCGAGCGCAGGATGGCACCGACGTTGTGGGGGTCGGTCACGCGGTCGAGGAGGACCACGCGCACCGGCTCCTGCCCTTCGGCGAGAACCGAGTCGCGCAAGGACCCCCAGTCGAGCGGTCGCGCCTCCAGGGCCGCGCCCTGGTGGACGGATTCGGGATCGAGCGGCGCCGCGAACTTGCGGGGGTCGCTGATCTCGGGCGTCATCCCCGAGGCGGCCACGGCGTCGGCGAGCTTGTCGGCGGCGTTGGGGGTGAGGATCAGGCGCAGCCTCTCCCGTCGGGGGTTGAGGAGCGCGTCCCGCACGGCGTGGAGGCCGAAGAGCCAGATCGTCTCGCGCGCCGACGCACGGCGGGCGCGTTCCTTGTCGATGACCCAGGTCGGTTTCTTCATGGGGCGCCTCCCGTGGCCGCGACTCGCCGTCATTGCCGCGACCCGGGGCGGCGCGCAAGCCTTCCCCTGTCGGGCCGCTCCCTCCGAGCTAGGCTGTCGCGCGCAGCCAGCGAGGATCCCATGCCCGAGGACACCGTCGAGGCCGCCTGGAAGGCGGGCCATCAGGCCGGACGGGAGCGCCGGGCGCTCCTCGGCAACCCGTACCCCGCCGGAACGCCGCAGGCCCGGGCCTGTGAGGCCGGCTGGCGCGAGGCCGAGGGGACCGGCCGTCCGGGCGACGGGGCGCCACCCGCCGAGACCCCTTGAGCGGCCGCGCTTTCCCGGTTGACCCCCCGGCGCGGCTTGGCTATCTCCCGCCTCGCGTCGGGCGACGAGCTGCAAGGTGCGGCAGCGGACTGTAACTCCGCCGGGGAGACCCATGCCTGGTTCGATTCCAGGGTCGCCCACCACTCCCCCTCCGAATCGGTGAACGATAGGCCCGCGCGCGGCGGCCCGGCACGCAACCTGCCTGCGCCGGAAGGAACAATGTTCTCTTCCGTGCGACCCCCGCCCTCGTCTAGGGTCCGCCCGACAACGGAGGGCCACAGATGACCGATTCACCGCTCCATTTCGACACGATGCAGGTCCATGCCGGGACCGCGCCGGACACCGCCACGGGCGCGCGGCAGGTGCCGATCTACCAATCCACCGCCTTCGTCTTCAAGGACGCCGAGCACGCCGCGCGGCTCTTCAACCTCCAGGAGGTCGGCTACATCTACTCGCGCCTCACCAACCCGACGGTGATGGCGCTGGCGAACCGCATCACGGCCCTGGAGGGCGGCGTGGGCGGGGTCTGCACTTCCTCCGGGCACGCGGCGCAGATCATGGCGCTCTATCCGCTGATGGCGCCGGGGCGGAACATCATCGCGTCCACGCGGCTCTACGGCGGGACGGTCACGCAGTTCACGCAGGTCTTCAAGCGCTTCGGCTGGAGCACCAGGTTCGTCGACATCGACGACGAGGCCGCCCTCCGCGCCGCGGTGGACGAGGACACGCGGGCGATCTTCTGCGAGTCGATCACCAACCCCGGCGGCCACATCACCGACATCCCCATGGTCGCGCGGGTGGCGAACGCGGCGGGCGTGCCGCTGGTCGTGGACAACACCTCGGCCTCCCCCTACCTCTGCCGGCCGATCGAGCTCGGGGCGACGCTGGTCATCAACTCGACCACGAAATACCTGACCGGCAACGGCACCGTGACCGGCGGCGCCATCGTGGATTCGGGCAAGTTCGACTGGTCCGCCCACCCGGGCAAGTTCCCCTCGCTGACCGAGCCCGAGCCCGCCTATCACGGCCTCAGGTTCCACGAGACCTTCGGCCCCATGGCCTACACCTTCCACAGCATCGCCATCGGGCTGCGGGACCTCGGCATGACGATGAACCCACAGGGGGCGCACTACACGCTCATGGGCATCGAGACGCTGAGCCTCCGCATGGACAAGCACGTCAAGAACGCCATGGCGGTCGCGCGCTGGCTCGAGGCCGACCCCCGCGTGGGCGAGGTCACCTATGCGGGGCTCGAATCCTCGCCCTACTTCGCGCGGGCCGCGCGGATCTGCCCCAAGGGCGCGGGCGCGATCTTCACCTTCCAGATCAAGAGCGGCTACGACGGCTGCGTGCGCTTCGTGAACGCGCTCAAGCTCTTCAGCCACGTGGCGAACCTGGGCGACGCGCGGAGCCTGGTGATCCACCCGGCCTCCACCACGCACCGGCAACTGACCGAGGACCAGCAGCGCGCGGCGGGCGTGGCGCCGGACTACGTGCGCCTGTCGATCGGCATCGAGGATTCGCGCGACATCATCGCCGACCTCGACCAGGCGCTGAACGGGTGACGGCGCTCCATCCCCTGGCGCTGCTCGCGGCGCCGGGGGCCTGCCTGCACGAGAAGGGGGTCCGCCGCGACCCTCTTGCACCGGGCGTCCCGACCTGCGGGATCCGAGGGGGCCGGTCGCGCCGGCCCCCTCGGGGTCACTCCCCGATGGCGTAGGTCACCGTGACGGTGGCCGTGAGGCTGAGCTGCCCCGGCGCGACGGGGACCGCCGCGGCCTCGGCCACCCCACCGCCCCGCGCGTCATACATCGGCATGGGGGGCGAGTAGACCGTGGACTCGCTGATCGACACGAGGTTCCCCAGGCCCACGCCCGCCGCCTCGGCGTAGAGCTCGGCCCGGGCGCGCGCGTCGGTCACGGCGTCGCGGCGCGCCTCGTCGGTCGCGGCCTGCGGGTCGGCCACGTCGAAGCTGACGCCGTTCACGCGGTTGGCCCCGTCCTCGACCACGGCGTCCAGGACCTCGCCCAGGTGGCCGATCTCGCGCACCTTCACGTCCAGCATCTGCGTTGCGATGAACCCGGTCATCTCCGGGTTCCCGTCGGGCGTGTTGTAGTTGTAGGCGGGCTCCAGCATGAGCTGGCCCGTCTGGATGTCGGCCTGGTTGATCCCCTCGGCGCCCAGGCGCCCGAGCACCGCCTCGGTCCCAGCCGACATGGCGTCCATCGCCTCCCCGGCCGTCTTGGCCTGGTGCGAGACGCCGAGCGAGATGCGCGCCATGTCCGGCGCGGCCATCGCCCGCCCCTCGCCCACCACCTGGATGACGCGGGGGAGCTGCGGGGGCGTCGCGGTCGCGGCCTCCTGGGCCAGGGCCCCGAATGGCGCGAGCGCGAGGACCAGCGCCGGGAGGGCGGCCTTGAGGGTCACGGGCATGAAGGACTCCTTTGGTTCAAGCCATGCTTTCCCCCTATGACGCACCCCGCAAGCGGTTCCTTGGGGGCATCTCCACCTTTCCTGTCGAAATGCGCGGGAAGCTGCTGTAGCAGTGAATCGCCTCCCTTGCCTGTTCCCGGTTCCCCCGGAGGATGTTAAGCGCCACCCATGACGCCCGATTTCGCCCTGTCCCTGTCCTTCGAGGGAATCCGCCTTTTCCATCGCGACGCGCAGGGCTGGACGTCCCTGGGCGAGGTGCCTCTCGACTCGCGCGACCTGACGGGGGACCTCGCGGCCCTGCGCCGGTTGGGGCTGTCGCTGGGCGCGCCCTGGCGCGGGACCAAGCTCCTCCTGCCGTCGGAGCAGATTCGCACCCTGGTGATCGAGAGCCCCGAGGCCGGGCTCGAGGAGGCGCGGGCGGCGCTCGACGGGGCCACGCCCTACGCGGTCGACGACCTCGTGATCGACCAGGTCTCGGACGGGACGCGGACCCATGTCGCCGCCGTCGCGCGCGAGACGCTGGTGGAGGCCGAGGCCTTCGCGGCCGAGCATGGCTTCCAGCCCGTGGCCTTCGCGGCCGATCTGGGGACGGGGTTCCCGGGCGAGGCCTTCTTCGGCCCGGCCACCCTCGCCCCCAAGGTCCTCGGCGGCGAGACGGTGACGCGCGATGTCCCCGGCGGCGCCTCGGCCGAGGAGGCCGACGGCACCCCGCAGATCGTCCGCAAGGCTCCCGTGTCGGCCGAGGCGCCCGAGCCCATCGCCGAAGTCCCCGAAGTCGCGGCGGAGCCCACGCCGACGCCTGCGGACACCGACTCCACCCCGGCGCCGTCCGCTGCCACGCCGCTCGCCGCCTCGCCGCCGCCCCGCGCCGGGCGGCCTCTCTCGGCTGGCGGGCCGCAGCAGATCGTCGTCGCCTCCCGCGCGCGGCCCTTGCAGGGGGAGAAGCGGGACGCCGACCGCCAGCCCCGGGACATCCGGCTGGCCGAACCCGCCAAGGCTCCTTCGACCGGCCCGACCGGAACCTCGTCGGGCGCGATGACCCGATCCGGGCCAGCCCGCCCCGACGCGGCGCCGGCCCGGACGGAGCCGTCCGTCGCGGCCGCGCCGACCGCTGCGAGCCCGGTGGGCACGGCGGCCACCCTCGCCCCGTCCACGAGGGAGGCCGACCTCCAGGGACCCCGGCCTTCGCCGGTCGAGGGGAACGCGGCCAAGCGCGAGGCCAGCCCCTTCGGCGGCAGGCTCTTGGCCGCCGCGCCGATTGGCGGCAAGCCGCGCCACCTGGGCCTGGTTCTCACCGTCACCCTCCTTCTCGTCATGGCGGCCGTCTGGGCCTGGGCCGCCGTCTCCGACCAGAGCCTCGCGCAGCTCCTGCGGCGGACCCCCGCGCCCGAGGCCACCGAGGTCGCGGCCGCCCCGTCCTCCGAAGCTCCGACCCCCGCCGAGGAGGTCGCGCTCGCGACCCCGCCCGCCGGGGAGATCCAGCCCGAGCCGCCGGCGGAGGCCTCTGCCGAGACGGCTCGCGCCGAGCCCCCGGTCCTCCCCCAACCCGACGTCGAGGCCGCCGCGGCCGCGGTGGCCGCCGCCCTCGCCGAGATGCCGGACCGGCCCGAAGCGCCGGCCGGGACGGCCCGGGCCGCGACCGGGGTCTGGCTCGACGGGCCCAGCGCGCCCTCCGCGCCCGAGGCCGAGGCGCTGCT
>NZ_KK088617.1 GCF_000600335.2 Rubellimicrobium mesophilum DSM 19309
CCGGCCTGATCTGCGGCTATCCTGGGATCCAGCCGGAACGGACCCCGCCATGACCCAGCAGCACGCCCGCCTTGTGGCCGAACTCACCGCCCAAGAGGAGGCCGAGATCGTGGCTCTCGAGGCGAGCATTCGCAACATTCACCTGCTCGCCGCCATGGACTCGGAGAATGCCAAGCGCGCCGCCAAGTCGATCATCAGTATCCGCAAGGAAGCGGAGCGCGGCCTTGAGACCCTGCGGGCTGTGAACGTGGGCGAACTCGACGCAGACCACCAGCGCGACTACCTGGTGCAGGTAGAGACGCTTACTCGAACCGTGGCCGCAGTGAACAAGGTGCAGCCCTCGCGGCCTATGTGACTACCAACCTCACACTCGCTGCGACTGACAATCGGCCGGCGCTGTCATGATGATCAGACTTCTTTGGCAGGGCCGGGAGGTGCTACCCTTGACATATGTTCAAGCGAGGCACCTTTCAGTAACTCCGCGCCAGCCCTGAGATTATCCGGCTGCCCGTAATGCTGGATTGCTTGGGGGTTGTTGCACAACCGCGTGGCGGGTGGTCGCGTAGGGTGTCGTAGCGCCTATCTGGGCGGCCATGAGTAAGCCGTCTCCCGCCCGCTATCGCACGACGAACTGGCCCGGCTACAACGCGTCGCTGCGCCAGCGCGGCTCGTTGCTGGTCTGGCTGGACCGGGAGATGGAGTGGTCTGCCCCGAAGCTAGGGCGACCGGGCCGACCTCAGACCTTCTCGGAGGCCGCCATCCAGTTCGGCCTCAGTATCAAGGTGCTGTTTGGGCTGGCGCTGCGGCAGACGATCGGGATGGTGGAAAGCTTGCTGAGACTGGCGGGCCTGGACTGGCCGGTTCCGGACTTTTCCACACTGTGCCGGCGGCAGAAGACTGTGAGCATCCAGATCCCCTTCCGCCGCCCGGGTGGCGAGCTCAACCTGCTGGTCGACAGCACGGGCGTGAAGATGCGCGGCGAGGGCGAGTGGCAGGTGCGCAAGCACGGTCACAGCCGGCGGCGTCAATGGCGCAAGGTGCATCTGGCCATAGATTTGGCGACCGGGGACATCCGGGGGGTTGAGTTCACCTCCAGCCAGACAGGCGACAGCCGGTGCTGCCCGATCTTCTGGCGCAGGTTCCGAGCGATCAGGCCATCGGCACCGTCACGGCGGACGGGGCCTACGACACCCGGACCTGCCACACCGCAATTGCTGGGCGAGGCGGCACGGCGGTCATTCCAATCCGCAAGAGCGGCCGGCCCTGGAAAGACAACTGCCCCGCCGCCAAGGCTAGGAACGAGAACCTGCGGGCGACACGCTACTTCGGCCGGGCCCTCTGGAAGCGACTGACGGGCTATCACGCCCGAAGTCGGATCGAAGCCCAGATGCGCCGCCTCAAGAGCTTCGGCGAGCGGATCGCCTCGCGAGACCCCGACCGCCAAGCCGCCGAGATCCACACCCGCATCGCCCTCCTGAACCCTTTCTCAGCCCTCGGCAGGGCTGAGATCGTGCGCGTCGCCTAAACCAAAGGGGAAAGGGGCAAGTTCGGCCTCCGGTGGAGTTCTGCAACAACCCCATCCGGGACAGAGATGAGTTGCAGTCAGGCCATAACATTTGGTTATGCTCGGATGCTAACATTGTATTTGCATTATGGATGCCCGGCGGACTTCTCTCGAAGGAGGTGTGCGGAGCCCGCGCATCTGAACTGACAGGGATGACTGTCATGAAGCAGATCGACACCGATTTCGCCTCCGGCATTGTGTTTCTCGCCATCAGCGCGCCCTTCGGGATCCTGGCTGCGGGTTACGGCTTCGGCACGCCGTTGCGGCTCGGCGCCGGGGTCTTCCCCCTCGCCGCGGCCATCCTGCTCGCGCTTGTCGGAGCCTCGCTGATCGTGCAGTCGCTCCGGGCGTCCCGCGACCGACACCCACTTGCGGTGGGGGGCCTCACGTTCCATCGCTCCGACGCCCGAAGCCTCGTCTTCATCGCCCTGGCTCTCGTCTTCGCCGCTCTGACCCTCCATCGCCTCGGTCTAGGGATCGCCGTCCCGGGCGCCGTGCTGATCGCGAGCCTGGCCTCGCGCGAGCTGCGCCCCCTCCAGGCGCTCATCCTCGCTGCCGCCCTGACTGCCTTCACCTACACCATTTTCGTCGCGGGCCTCGGCGTGCGCCTGCCGCTGATCCTGGGGGTCCTCTAATGGAATGGCTGTCCGACCTGGCCGGCGGCTTCGCGATCGCCGTCACCCTCCAGAACATCCTGCTCTGCTTCACCGGCGTCCTTCTCGGGACAGCGATCGGCGTGCTCCCTGGCGTGGGTCCCCTGGTGACGATCGCCGTTCTCCTGCCGCTCACCTATGCGCTTGAGCCCACCAGCGCGCTCATCATGCTCGCCGGCATCTACTACGGCGCCCAATACGGCGGATCGACGACGGCGATCCTCGTCAACCTGCCGGGCGAGTCCGGCTCGGTCGTGACCTGCCTCGATGGCCACCAGATGGCCCGGAACGGCCGTGCGGGCTCGGCGCTGGCCATTGCCGCGGTGGGCTCCTTCTTCGCTGGAACTGTGGGCACGCTGATGATCGCGGCCTTCTCACCTTATCTGGCGAACGTGGCCCTGTCCTTCCGCCCGGAGTCCTACTTCTCCCTCATGGTCCTGGGCCTCGTTGCGGCGATCGTCCTGGCCTCCGGCGGCCTGCTGAAAGCGGTGGGCATGGTGCTGACGGGGATCCTCTTGGGCACTGTGGGCACCGACGTCACGACCGGGGTGCCCCGCTACACCTTCGGCACCTTCCAGCTCTTGGACGGGCTCGACTTCACCGCCCTCGCCATGGGCCTCTTCGCCTTCGGCGACATCATCGCCAACGCCGCCCGAAAGCACGACCGCGCCGTGGTCCAGAATACAGTGGGGGATCTCTGGCCGACGCGCGGGGAATTCCGGGAGGCCTGGCCCGCGGTTCTGCGCGGCACGGCCCTGGGCTCGCTCCTCGGCCTCCTGCCCGGAGGTGGGGCGACGCTGTCCTCCTTCGCCTCCTATACGATCGAGAAGAAGATCTCCTCCACCCCGAAGCGCTTCGGCAAGGGCGCGCCGGCCGGGGTGGCCGCGCCCGAGGCGGCGAACAACGCCGGGGCGCAGTCGTCCTTCATCCCCATGCTCACCCTCGGCATCCCTTCGAATGGGGTGATGGCGATGATGATCGGGGCGATGATGATCCACAACGTCGTGCCCGGCCCGGAAGTCATGACGCGCAACGCCGACCTGTTCTGGGGGCTCGTGGCGTCCATGTGGATCGGCAACCTCATGCTCGTCATCATCAACTTGCCGCTGATCGGGATCTGGGTCCGGTTCCTGCGGATCCCCTACGCCTACCTTTATCCCGCGATCCTAGTGTTCTCGATCATCGGGCTTTACTCGATCGGCAACTCCACCCTGCCGATCGTCATGGCCGCAGGCTTCGGCATCGCGGGTTGCCTCTTCAACCGCCTGGGCTGCGAGCCCGCGCCGCTCCTCCTGGGCTTCATTCTCGGCCCGATGATCGAGGTCTACATGCGCCGGGCGCTGCTGCTCTCCCGCGGCGACGCCACGATCTTCCTGACCGAGCCGCTCTCGGCCGCGCTTTTGGTCGCCGCAGCCCTCCTCCTCCTCTCCGTCCTCTCGCCCGTCTTCCGCCGCCGCCGCGAGGAGATCTTCGTCGAGGACTGAGCCTCTCCCTCGGCCGGGCGTCCCCCGGCCGCCCCTTCCACACCCGACAACCGAAAAAGGAAACCGACATGCCCGATATCATGGGGGAATACGTCGACCGGCTCGTCACGGTCGAAATGCGCAACCGCGGCATGAACTACGGGATCGTGCGCCAGATCTATGATGCCGCCCGCGCGGAAGGCGGCGGCCGCCCGATCAGCGCCCGCGCCGCGGAGGCGCTCGTGGGCGCGGTGAAGCCGGGCGATGTGGTCTTCATCGTCACCGGCGCTGGCTACTACCCCGAGGTGCCGAACGGCGAAAGCGACGGCCCTCCGGGCGCCGCCTCGCTGGCGCGCGCCATCTACTGGGGCCTGAAGGCGATCCCGGTCTTCGTGACTGAGGAATGCCATGCGCCGCCCGTGGTCGCCTCCGCCAAGGCCGCCGCGGTCATGGTGCGTGACTTCGAGCTCGCCAAGACCCGCCGCATGGGCGGCGCCCTGATCACCGCGCCCGAGGACCGCAGCATCACCGCCGACTGGGCAGAGCGCATCGTCACGGAATATAACCCGAAGGCAGTCATCGCCATCGAGCGGCTGGGCCCGAACGACCAGGGCTTTGTGCATGGCTCGACCGGCGTGAGGAAGGACTGCGTGGATCTCGGCCACGTGTTCCTCGCGGCCCAGAGAAGGAACATCCTCACCGTCGGTGTGGGCGACAACGGCAACGAGATCGGCTTCGGCCGGATCTACGACTTCATGCGCGACTTCCACCCCTACGGGCGCGAGTGCCAGTACGAGGGCGGCACCGGCGTCATCACCACGATCGCGACCGACGTCTTCCTGCCGGCCTCCATCTCGAACTGGGGCGCCTATGGGATCACGGCGATGATCGGCTTCCTCCTGAACAACCGGGAGGTCCTCCAGACTCCGGAGATGGAGCGCAAGATCCTCGAGGCCTGCCTCGATGCCGGCGGCTGGGAGATGCGCTACTGCACCTCGCGCTTTATCGTCGACGGCACCGTGGGCGAGAGCTCGATGTCCATCGTCCAGCTCCTGGGGGACATGCTGCGGCTCAACCTGGCCGAGCCTGACCGCGGCCTCTCCCACGGGGTGATGAAGACGGCCAAGGTGCCGGAAGCCGCCGAATAGGGCCGGATCCGGGCGGCCCCGGCCGCCCGGCCTGCACCACACACCAGAAACAACCACCAAGGAGATCCGCCATGATCCGCTTCACGCGACGCGCCTTCGGGGCGCTGGTCGGCACCACGCTCCTGGCCAGCCCCGTGCTGGCCCAGGACGGCTTTCCCGATCGGCCCATCACCATCATTGTACCCTACGCCCCTGGCGGGCAGGGCGACATCACCGGGCGACTAATCGCAGATCATCTGTCCCCCCTGATCGGGCAGCCGGTCACCGTCGAGAACCGGCCGGCCGCCAACGGCGTGATCGGCATCTCCGAGATCGCCAACGCCGAGCCCGACGGCTACACGCTGGGCGTTGTCGTGGCCTCGCACGCCATGAGCCGGGCGCTGGTGCCGGACCTACCCTACGATCCGGTGACGAGCTTCACCCCGATCACCACCACGGCCCTGACCGAGATGGTGATGGTGGTCCCGCCCACGGTCGAGGCCAACACCGTCGAGGAGTTCATCGCCTACGCCAAGGAGCACCCGGGCGAGATGGCGTACAAGTCGGCGGGGCAGGGCAGCAACTCGCACCTGTTCAGCGCCTGGTTTGCGGACGCTGCCGGCCTGGACATGATCCACATCCCTTACCAGGGCAGCGGCGACTCCATGCCCGACTTCCTGGCCGGCGTGACCCAGCTTGGCTTCGATACGGTCCCTGCGGTTCGCGGCTACATCGACAACGGCCAGCTGAAAGCCCTGGCGGCGGGAGGCCCGGAGCACTCGGCGGCCTACCCGGACCTTCCGACCGTAGCCGAGGCCGGGGTGCCGGGCTTCGCCGCGAACTCCTGGGGAATGGTCGTCGCACCGGCGGGCCTGCCAGAGGACGTTCTGAAGTTCCTCAACGAGAACATCGTAGCCGCCCTTCAGGAGCCGGCAGTGGTCGAGCAGTTCGCCACCATGGGGGCCCAGGTCGTGGCCAACACCCCCGAGGAGGCAAAGGCCATGCTGGAGTCCGAGGAGACGAAGTACTCCGAGCTGATCTCGAGCCTCGGCATCACCCTGTCGGAGTAAGCCTCCCGGCCCAGCGCGCCCGGCACGCTGGGCCCTGGGGCTTGCGGTGGTGGCGGGGTTGTCCTCAACTCGGCCCATGAAACGCAGCCCCCGCGCCCTGAACCCACGGCAGATCGAGGCCTTCCGCGCCGTCATGATCTCCGGCAGCATCACCCGGGGCGGCCGGCTCCTTTCGATCTCGCAACCGGCCGTGACGCGCCTGATCCGCGACCTCGAGGTCGACCTCGGCCTGACACTCTTTTCGCGCGACGGGGTGACCGTCACTCCCACTACGGACGCACGTGCGTTCTTCGCCGAGGTGGAGCGGCACTTCATCAGCACGGAGCGCCTGCGGGAAGCGGCAATGGTGATCCGAGAGCACGGTGCGGGACGCATCCGCATCGCGGCCATTCCGACCTTGTCCGTGGAGGTGATGCCGGACGCGGTCGCGGCCTTCGCCGCCGAGCATCCCGGCACCCTCATCTCGGTCCATAGCGGAGCCTCGGCCGACATCGTGGACACTGTGGCCTCCGGCATGTCCGATGTCGGCTTCATCGCCCGTCCGCCCGGGCGCGACGACCTCGAATACCACCCTCTGCCCGACGCCGAGGTGGTCTGCATCCTGCCCGCCAGCCACCCGCTCGCGGCCCAAGAGGTCATAGGCCCGGCCGACCTCCATGAGCAGGACTACATCGCTCTGGGGCCCAGCAGCCTGATGCGACTCGAGCTTAACGTCCTGCTCCATGCCACGAACTCCCATCCGAAGATGCGGGTTGAGAGTCTGTTCTCCGGCACAGTCGTCCACTACGTCGACCGGGGAATGGGGATCGCGATCATCGACCCTCTTGCCGCCGCCGGCATAGATTCCTCGCGCACGGCGGTGCGTCGGTTCTGGCCCGCTATCCAATACGAGCTATCAGTGGTCTATGCGCCGTCTGTGGCCCGCTCGCAGCAACTGGAGCGCCTCATCCAGCATGTCACCGCCGCCTATGAGGCAGCGATCGCGCGCATAGAAGGCCTGATCTCAGGGGTTCCAACTGCTTAACCGTAGAGAGACGAACCCATGCGCCCTGGGTCACGTCCGACTGGAGGCGCGGCGGCGCTGACTCTGGAGGGGTCACTCTGGATCGCTTCTTGCCCCTACATCCAGGGTAGCTCACGCATCCCAGGAACCAGCCATAGAAGCCTGCTCTCTCCACCAGCCAGCCATCGTTATAACTTGGGCATTTCGGGAGAACGGCCCTACAGCGGCAAACCGAGTCACCTGTGGTCGGATCGGGCAGAGGACGGTGTCAGAAGAACCTGGCTTGAGCAGGGCAGGCGGGCTGCCTAGGCTCCGCGGATGATCAAGCGCAGGCCGTTCCGCTACTTCAAAACCTCGCCCGAGGTGATCCGCCTAGCCGTGATGCTCTATGTCCGGTTTCCGCTGTCGCTCCGGAACGTCGAGGACGTGCACCACGAGCGGGGCATCGAGGTGAGCCACGAGACAGTGCGCTTCTGGTGGTAGAGGTTCGGGCTGATGCGCCTATCCGAGATCCGGCGGAAGAGGGCGAGGCCTCTGGGTGGCATCACTCCCCTCCACTCTGCGTCTCGACCCGGCCCGCGGCGATCAGATCTCAGACGGCCTCCTGCACGGCGGCGAGACTTGTGTGACGGGGCTCATAGCCCAGCCGGCGGCGCGCCTTGTCGATGGAATGGCAGGGGCTACCGGCGATGTGCTCCCAGGTGGCCTGGGCATCCTCCGGAGCTTGGCGGGTTTTCCATTCCTCAAAGGGCTGGAACCGGAGCTTCGGCTCCTGCCCGAACCAGCGAAACATCGCCTCGGCATAGCCGCGCAAGTTGAGAGCTTGGCGCGAGACAGCGTTGAAGGCCTCGCCCACGGCCGCCGACCGCTGGACGATGGCGCGCAGGACCACTTGCACCACATCCTCGGCATGAACGTGATGCACGGTCTCAAGCCCGTAGTTGGGCAAGGTCAGGTCCTCGCCGCGGGCGACGTGGGAGAAGACGTCCAGGTTGAAGTGCCCGGCCGGGTTGAGCGGCGCCCAGCCTGGCCCGACGATGTGGCCAGGGCGGAAGACCGTGGCTGGAAAGCCCGTCTGCCGAGCCTCGCGGAGGAGCCACGTCTCGATAGCGGCCTTGTTTGTTCCGTAGTCGCCGAACGGATTGAGCGGGTCGTCCTCGGTCGCCGGCACGGCCGCATTGTGTCCGTAGACCCAGATCGTCCCGCAGTGCAGGAAGTGCTCGACTTGCCCCCTCAGCGCCCCGACCAGAGCCCGGGTGCTCGGCAGGTCGAAGGAGATCAGGTCCACCACGATGTCGGGACAAAGGGCGGCGATGCGCGGGCCGAAGGTACCCGCAGTGTCCTCGGCCGTCCGGTCCACCACAACCTGCTCGACCAGGGCCCAGGCGGGGTGCGGACGATACGGCGTAGCCTGCCCGCGACTGACATTGACCACCTCATGCCCGCGCTCCACGAGGGCCGGCACGAGGTAGGTCCCCACATGGCCGCTGCCGCCGATCACCACCGCGCGTGCCATCAATTGCATCTCCGGTTTGATCTCTCTCGCTGCAGGTAGCTGCGCCCTCGACCCGGTGCGGTTCACCTCCCGCAGGGGCTGGCACCCCGACGAGGTGTTCGTCAAGACCGACGGTGTGTACCATGGATCTTGGCGCGCCGTGGACCACGAAGGCGAGGTGCAGGGGCCCATGTCGCGAAGCACCGGGACAAGAAGGTAGCTCTGAAGTTCCTCAGAAAGCTGATGAAGCGACATGGCCGGCCCGAGGAGCTGGTGACGGAAAAGCTCAGGTCCTCCGGGGCAGCTCTGAAGGAGATTGGAGCGGCAGATAGGCAGGTCACCGACCGTTGGGAGAACAACCGGGTCGAGAACTCCCATCAGCCATTCCGAAGGCGCGAGAGGGCGATGCAGCGCCTGCGAAGTCTCCAGACGTTCGCCGCAGTCCACTCCTCCGTGTGCAACCACTTCAACTCAGACCGGAGCCTCTCCAGCCGCGACGTCTTCAAGATGAACCGCACCGCCGCTCTCGCCGAGTGGCGGGGTCTCTGCGCGGCCTGAGAGGCGGCGCACCTGTCGAAACTGAGACTGGTTCGCATCTGTCTGACAGCGCCGCCACCCAGTCTGATCTCTCCCTTGGTTTGCGGGTTCAGGACGTATTCCTGCATCTTCTCAGCTCCGTTCGGGCGCGGTGAGAGGGGCTAAGGCACGCCACTTCGGCCTGCTCGCCTGCTTTCTTGCGTGCCGTCTCTGAGCCTCACCAGGCACGGTGCCGTTTGCGTGTGCTGAGCTGGTTGACGTGGAAACTGCTCAAACTATGGGAGTCGTTCGCGGGCGCATGACAGCGGCGTCACAGTTCCGTCTATGTTGGGAGGATGGAAAGGAAATTTGCTGATAATCTGGCCGTGTAGCTGCGCCGAGCTGCGCTCCTGATTGAGGAGCGCCGCGGGTCCAGGCGGACCCTGCTGCGGTGTCGTGGAACGGCGCGCAATGTTGGGGCTGACCTCTAAGTTCTCGTCCGGTCGTTGCGCTCTCTTGGCTTCAGCCTCCGAACCTGAACGACTGCTCCTACTCGCTCAGGTCGAGCGGACTGGGGGTGCGGATGAGCCGCTCCAGCGGTAGTTGGGCTGCCAGCCCGCCCCAATCGCCTCTTGAATGGAAGGTGAGAGGAACGCGAGCTCGGCGCGCCGGAGCGCGCTGGCTCAAGCCTGCGCTCGGGCCACAGTGCGTAGGAGCGTGGCTTCAGGAGCGGGCTGGCCGGCTTTGAGGCGCAACTCCACTCTGCGGCGCTGTCAGACGAGCCCCGGTTGAGGAGGGTAGGAGGGCGGCCTTGCGTCGGATGACCAAGCGCAGCCCGCTCCGCCACTTCAAGACGTCACCTGGGGTGATCTGCCTCGCAGTAAAGCTCTATGTCCGGTTCCCGTTGTCCCTCGGGAATGTAGTGAACCTTCCACGGCTGAGGAGGTCGAAGTGAGCCACGAACCGGTCGGGTTCTGGTGGAGGAGACTCGGGCCGCTCTTCTCGGCGGAGATCCGTAGGAAGTGTGAGCGCCAGATGCGGACCTCACGCTGGCGATGGCACCTCGATGAGGTATTTGCGACGATCGAGGCTATGCAGCGGTGCCTCAGACGGGCCGTGGACCAAGAGGGCGAGGTCTTGGAGGCCCATGTCTCCAAGCAGAGGGAAAAGATGGCGGCGCTGAGGTTCCTGTGCAAGCTGCTGAAGCGGCATCGCGGACTGGTGGCGTGCGGGCTCAGGTCCTGCGTAGCAGCCCTGGACGACATCGGGGCCGACCCCCTCAGATCGTCGGGCGCTGGGAGAGCAACGGGACCGAGGCCTGTCCAGCTCAGTTCCAGCATCGGCAGGGACATTCTCTTTGGGCAATCTGTGCGGTATGACATAACGGCGCTTCTGCAAGACGTACTAGGTCAGCGCCCTCTGCGGTCCACCGGGAGGGTCCAAGGGGATAAGCGCGACGTCGAGCCCTGACATGAGACTAGGGAATATGGACGCGAGGCGTGACGCTACGGAGCGGGCCGGTTGGACGAGGTTCGCGCGAAGCCCGGCGTCGGAGAGCACTCGGCGGCAGTTTGCGCTGTTTTCCATGATCGGATTCGTCGCTCTGTTCGTCGACATGGGCGCGCTCTGGACGGCGCTGAACCTGATCGGCTTGGACCTCTATGTCGGGCGCGTTTTCTCCTACTTGGTCGCCGCGACCTTTACTTGGATCTGCAATCGGACCCTCACCTTCGTACATGCAGGCCCCGAGGGACTGCTCCGGCAGTGGAGCCGGTTCATCTTCTTCAACGCGATCGGGGGAACCGTCAACCTTGCGGTCTTTGTCCTGGTCGCGGTCAAGCTGGGCAGCGCCGCTACGTGGCCGAGCGAGATTGCCGCGATCCTGCCCTACTTTGCCGTCGCCTGCGGATCGGCGTCTGGCCTAGCCTTCAATTTCCTGGCGTCTAAGTTCTTGGTCTTCCGCTAGTGCTCCCTTCGTATCAGAGCCGTCTCGGACGTCGATCTCGATGGACTGGTGATCCGACCACGGCTTCGGCCGCAGGATCCGCTGGAGCGGTCTGACCGGCACGTTGGCGATGTCGAAGCTGAGAGCTGCCAGGAGAAGCTGGAACCCCAGGATGATCGGAAGGGTCGCCAGCATGACGGTCCCGACCGGGGTATCCCGACTTGCGGCGGCGCTCTGTATCCAACTGATCGCGCCGAATATGACCCCAAACCCGGTCAGTGCAGTGCCAGTGACAATCTGGATCGTCCCGACGCTGAAATCACGGACCAAGTAGTTGTAGGCGAACCGCTTCACGAGGTTCTTGAGATGCTTGGCGGGAAATTCGTGCAGAACGTGTCTGATCGGGAGGTTGCTCTTCTCCGTCCCGTAGATGGCCGGCATCGGGACGTCCTTGACCACGGCGCGCGCGATGTTGAGGCGAAACAGCATGTCCGACTCGAAGAAGTACCGTCGGTCAACCCGGGCGAGGCCGATCTCTTGGGCAGCGGTGGCGTGGAGCGCAGTATAGCCGTTCGTCGGATCCATGATGTTCCAGTAGCCCGAGGAGACCTTTGTGATGAGCGACAGCACCGAGTTCCCGAACAGCCGAACCTTCGGCATTCGCGCGAGATGCTCGCGCTGATAGAACCGATTCCCCTTTGTGTAGTCGGCCTCCCCGGCGATGATGGGATGCACCAGATCGGGGATGTGCGCCGGGTCCATTTGCCCGTCGCCATCGATCTTGATGGCGATGTCATATCTTGCGGCGAACGCCGCGCAGTAGCCGGTGACGGTGGCTCCGCCGACTCCCCGGTTCTCAGGATGCCGCAGGACTGTGACCCGATCGGGCGGGAACATCGCCGCCACGAGATCGCCCGTCAACTCCGGGCAGCAGTCGTCGACGACGAACACGTGATCGACATAGGGCAGCACTCCTGCGACCACCTCGGCGATGTGCCGACGTACCCGGAAGCACGGGATGACGGCTGCAAGCTTCATGGCGGGTTTGCCTCGGTGATCCCCAACTCGCCCAGGAAAGCGCCGATGCAGGCGGAAACCTCGGCGAAGCTCACGGCGTAGAGCTTCTCATAGAGCAACCGTCCAGGAGTCGGACGTTCCCAGAGGCGGCCGGGCACCATCGGCTGGAGCTTCAGAGTCGGGTCGGTCAACGCGCGCCACAGAACCAGCGGGCCCAAGGCGGTTAGGGACCGCCACTGCGACGGGAAGAAACGAACGAGCGCGGCCCTGAGCCAAGACTCCCGTCGCGTGAGGGACAGCCGTGCCACCGGGCCATTGGCTGTCAGTGGCGCGAACAGGGTGAACCAGGGCGGGCCGCGATCGATCGCCCGGTAGAACGGCACCTGCCAGGCCTGGTGCACACGGTCCCGCGCGACGGCCAGCGCCATGGCGATCACATGGGCCGCGTCATGGTCTACGTGCCCGCCCTCCCAACCAAGCGTGTAGATCTCGCCCGGCGCGTCGGAACCGCGACAGACTGATTCCAGCGCCGCGTAGACCTGCGGGAGCCGGCGGAACAGTGCGCCGTCCGGCACCGCCATTGCGGCGCCCAGGAAGACCACCTCGGAGGGCAGGATCCCAAGCGACGCCAGCGCTCGGCGGCTTTCCGTGCACCGAAGCTCGGGGCTTGCGCGCCCGGCGCCGCCATCCGTCAGGTAGACCACGCGGACCGGCTGGCCATCGGCTTTCAGGCGGGCAAGCAATGGCGCGAAGGCGATTTCATCGTCCTGGTGCGCCAGCAGGAACAATTTGGTCGCGCGGTCGGTGATCGGGAGGCCAACCATTCGCAGCCGCCTATCCGATCCGATGGCCAGAGGTTCCTCGCGCCGGAGGCGTCGAAGGCTCCGCAGCGGAGCTCGCATCGTATCTCGAGGCAATGGCCAAAACGAACAGCGACCCGCCGGCTGCGATGACCCAGACGATGATCCGATCCATGAACCAGGCGTGCACCGCCACTTGATTCGAGAAGGCGAGGAACCACGCCGGAATGGGGACCACAGACACTGCCAGCAGGATTGCCCGCTGGCGTGTCCTCGAATTTGAGACACGGAGGAGGACATGGCCCAAGCCATAAGCCCCGGCCGCCACGCTGCCGGCCACCATAGCCGCTGAGAGCAGCTTCGTGCCACCTGTCAACACTCCAATGGACGACAGCACGGCGGCGGAGACGGCGAAGACGCTCGGCCCAAGGTCCGAGGCTGGCGAGTAGTAGACTAGCTGCCCTGCGATGTCCGCAATCACGCCATAACCCGCCAGATGCACGGCGAATGCGATCTTGAGGAGGTAGGTGACGGCGGCAGCGCCGATGAAGGCCGCCGCCGCGCAGGCAGAAAGCAGGAAGTCGCGAGGCTGGCCGTCGGACCGGGTCCCGAGCGAAACGAGCCCGAGCACCATGGCGAGGCCTAGCGGTATGCCGCCGGTGAAGAGCTCGAACACCATGGTGAGCGCCCCAAACGCGGCTGCGACCAGAATGGCGATCACCGGCGCGACCGGCGCGAAGATCATGACGGCAACGGTCAATGCGTAGGTCGCAGCCACCACGTCGGCTGGGCCATGCCCCAATGACTGGGAAAACGACTCAAGTCCGAAGAACCGCAACATCGCAAAGAAGATCACGGCGAGCACGGCGAACTCCGTTGCTCGCCGGCCGCGGGCGATGCCGACCAACGCAAGTGCCAGCCCGCCGACCAGAACACCTGTCTGGGCCGTGCGGTAGAGGCGACGGACCTCGCCTATCGAATGATGGGGCAGCAGATAGCGAAGGAGTACCGTCGCCCCATGCATGTACCGATCATAGTGGTAGAGTTCCGGGTCAAGCTCCGGGGGCGGCTCCGAGACCATGGTCTTGAGCAGCCTGCAGGGATCGACGTCGTTCGAGAGTCCCGGGACACCGGCGATGAGGGGCGAGACCGCAAGCCGCATGCGATCTCCCCTTTGATCGATCGCCATCGCGGTGATGAGGCAGTCGTTCCACTGGTGGCTGCCGATCGTGGTCGAACCTTCCTGATACGGATTTTCGACGAGCTCACCGATTGCGAAGGCCGCAGCAACGTGGCGATTTGCGATCGCCACATCACGGCCGAGCGAGAAGAAGCTGGCGCAGAGGAAAAGCGCGAAGACGATTGCGCCCACCAGGACGGAACCGGCCATCGCTGCAGTTACTAGGCCGGCTCTCATCCGAGTAACTCCGGGCGCGATTGCCTGTGGTAAGGCCACCGTCCGCATCAAGGTTGCCAACGGGATACTAGATGAAAATATTGCATTTCGCTCGGGCCGCACACTTGGCGCCTAGTGCCTTGGTACCCTGAGCGGATCAGGCTCTGCTCAGAACTTTGTCGAAGATAGCCCATACTGCGCTGCCGGCGTTGGGATGGGCCCCTTGGCAACGACTGCTTGCCGACGTGGTCGTCTACTTCGCTCGATCTGATCACCGGCTTTGATCTTCGGCTACGTGCAAAGGAATGATACAAGGGAACAAAAAGACCTGTCAACTACGAGCGATTGGAGGAAAACAGGTCAAGTGGACGGTCGGCGTGCGTGGGCAGCAGCGATGAACCAACAGAGCTCGGTTTGGTAACTCAGGGCCTGACCTAATTATTTATCTGGCAATAGCTCTGTAGGATCGGGATCCCTTGTCACAGCCGAAGATGGCGAACTTCCTGCACGGGCGCAGGACCGAAGTAAGCCATGATGTTGGCGCGTTTCTCGTGACATAGCTTGGAGCTGTCGAAGGCCCTTGCTTCCAGGTGGCGAGGAGCTTGCGACGGCTGGTCACTCGAACAGGCCGATTTGCTATATATTAAAGGATAGCAAGTTCGAGGTTCCGGACGGCCGACTGTCTTCGACAGGAGCGCAAGGGTGCCGGGCGCTCTCAGGCTGCACACCTGTAGGTCCTGAGCTCTGATCCTTGTCGTTCATCTGCTCAAGATCGCAAGTTTCCGCCTCGAAGGCGCGAAAACTCGCCAGTATCGCGCAGGTTCCCGCCAAGATTCGGCGGTCCGCCGCCGTGGCCGGGCGGCCACATAGACTCGAGTCAGCCTGACCGTTAGTCCCGTTGATGGTCGACGCGGAGGGACAGCCGCGACGGACCGACACCGACCAGCACCCGGGCGCTTGCCGCTCGGGTCCAACATCTGCGCTTCGGGCTCAGTGCATCGGCTGGGCTCACCCGGGTCTTTTGGCCCGGCGGGCGTCTACTGCCAAAAGGGGATACAATGTTCAACGCTGATAATGATCTGGTTTACGCAGGCCAGGGACTCGGAACCGGCGACTGGCAAGTCTCGACCTGGGACGCCGGTTGGCTTAGTTCGATCACGAATTTCACCCGCGACCGGGTGCGCATTGCCTCGGACGGCGCGGCTGAGGTCGTTCTGGGCTCGGCCTCGCCTGGCTCCTACAAGGCGACGGGCGGTGAGATGAAGTCCGGAGAGACAGCGGACGTCGGCACCTTCAGCTGGACCGCCCAAGCGCCCCGCATGGCACCTGGCACGGTATTCGGCATGTTTGCCAACCGCGCACAGAACCCCACCGAGAACATCCTCGAATTCGACTGGGAGTTCGTCGGCGCGGATACCCGGCACGTGCAGGTCACCGTTCACATGGAAAATGGTGCCGGCAAGCACATCCGCAACCTCGATCGCACGATGGTGGACCTGGGCTTCGACGCCGCCGCCGGCGTGCATGAATATGAGATCACGCTGACCGGCAAGGCTGCCATTTTCCGGGTGGATGACAGGCCGGTAGCCCAGTTCGACGCTTCGGACATGCCCGGAGGCGTCTGGTACGCCGCGCCGATGCGTAGCTACGTCAATCTTTGGGCAGGCGACTCGCGCATCAACGACTGGGCCGGGACGTACAAAGCCCTGAACTCGCCCATCAAGGCGCGCATTATCGACGCCGATGTCCGCGACGGCGACGTGTCCGGCAGCGCGCCGCGGCCGGCCGACAACGGCCCGAATACGCTCGTCGGCACCAATGGCAATGACGTCCTGAATGGCTACGGCGGCAACGATGTCCTCTCGGGCGGCCTGGGTAGCGACCGCCTGAACGGCGGGGATGGCAACGATAAGCTAAGTCTCGACGCAGGTAATGATATCATCGACGGTGGCGCCGGCAACGACTGGATCACGGTGGCGTCGGGCAGCGGCGTCTCGGTGAACTTGGGCGTGAAGAGCCAGCAATCCACCGGCCTAGGCAGCGACGTGATCCTCAACATCGAGAATGCCGAAGGATCCTGGGGCGCGGACACGCTCCGCGGCAGTGACGGTGCCAATTACCTCGAAGGCGCGGCCGGCAACGATACGCTGCGCGGCCAAGGTGGTGCCGACACGCTTCACGGCGGCCTCGGGCGCGACGTGATGTCCGGCGGCGCGGACTGGCAGCGGGACGTGTTCGTGTTCGACACGGCGGCTCAGAGCCTCGTTGGCTCCACGCGCAGGGATATCATCAACGACTTCGTGCGCGGCGTGGATGAGATCGACCTGCGGAACATCGACGCCAACACCCGGATGGCCGGGAACCAGGCCTTCGGATGGGGTGGGACCCATTCCAAGGCTTATGGAGTCTGGACGGTCGATAATGGCTCGAGCGCCATCCTGAAGGGCGATATCAACGGTGACGGTCAGGCCGACTTCGAGATCCAGATCAACGGCATCCACGCCCTTGGCTCGGGTGACCTTCTGTTCTGATCGAACCGCTGGCTGAGAGGCCGGCGGTCCTGGCCCTGCTCCTGGCCCCCTGACCGGGAGCAGGGCCTGCGTTGCACTGACTGCTCCTGGGTGTGAGAGGCTCTGACGATGTTAGTGGGTCGCTCCATCTCCAGCTCACCTTGAGGACGTGGACTGCTTGTCATGAGCCCAGCCGCGGTGCCGATCTGAGTCGACCTACGTCTGCTTTTGTCATGGACCCGGGCCCGGCGCTGTGCGCGGCTTCCAGTCACGTCAAGACCATCCTTGGTCGACCCAAGTCGTGGCTCCGACATAACGAAAAGGTCACGATCAAAGCAGACGGAATGCGCTTCAAGCCGATGGCGGCCGATGTCTTGTCATCAGCGCTGCCGGCAACCTCGACTATGGGGACTTACCGACAGTTCTCGCTGCTGAACAAGCATGAGCTTACTTGAGTCGTGCCTGCGGAATTCGTGCGAAGGGGAGGCGAAAGAGCCTGTCCCGAGGTGCTGCCCGTCTTGGAGCGATCAAACGAAGAGACCCTGCACGCAACCGGGAGCGCCGACATAAGAGGCCCCGTCGCCTCACTTGTGCCATGGCCAAAGCAGTCCCCGCAGTCCCCCCACCTTGGCTACGCCAAGACCGGCCTCGGGTGCCGGCTCCACCGCCACGTGGTGCTGGAAGTCAGCTTCCACGTCAGCCAGCGCTTGAGTGAGTAGGGGCTCGTTGAAAGGCTTGCTGACCACGGCCTTGGCCCAAGTTGTCGTCGGAAGGGTATGCGTCTCGCCGGACACGATCACGGAGGGGATGCATAGGTCAGCCAAGGCGTTCACCAAGTCCAGGCCCGTGCGCCCATCCGCAAGATTGAGGTCCACCATCACGAGGTCTGGCTTCTTGAGGGCGCATTGCTGAATCCCTTTGATCGAGGTGTCAGCGGTGCCGCAGACATGGTGCCCCATGTCCTCCAGCATGCAACCCAGGTCCATGGCGATGATCGGGTTATCCTCGCAGATCAGGATGTTCATGCCGCACTGTCCCTCGTTCGTTGTTTCGATAACTCCGACATTCGCGCGCTGGTTGCACCGATCGGAGACTTATCCACAGCAACTTCCTGCTTGTGGTCGCTGGGGCACAGCGGTCCGCCGGGCCGGAGGTGAGCTGGCTCGGGAAATCTGAACACGGGCGTTGAGTGGATCATCCGCGCGATATCGGCATGATGCCGAGGAGCGAGGAGATCACGATGACCAGACGACCGCGCCGCAACCACAGCCCGGCCTTCAAGGCCAAGGTGGCCCTGGCGGCCATCAAGGGCGAGAGGACGCTGGCCGAGTTGGCCCAGCAGTTCGATGTTCACCCCAACCAGATCACGCAGTGGCGCTTTCAGCTCCTTGAGGGGGCGTCTGGCGTGTTTGGCGCTGACGCGAAGGCCGAGCCGGC
>NZ_KK088618.1 GCF_000600335.2 Rubellimicrobium mesophilum DSM 19309
GGGGGGGGCGGGACAAGCCCCGCCGGCCCGGAGTCTCATGCGGACATGGACCTCACCCCTCTCGAAGAGCGCATCGCCCATCTCCTCCGCGCGGTCGATGATCTTTCGGATGTCGTCGCCCGTCAGGAACGGCAGATCGCCGTTCTGAGCCACCGGGTCGAGATGCTGATGGCGCGGGAGGCTGAGAGAGAGGCCGAAGCCCTCCGCGACGCGCCGGTTGCCCGTCCGCCGCATTGGTGACAGGCAGGCGGTGGCCAGGTCGGCGATCCGGGCCCGGAGTCCCGGCGCGCCTTGATTCGTATGGTCCATGATGGTCCTTGAGCGTTCTGCTGGGACCAGCATGGCAGACAGAAGTTAAAAGAACGTTAGGGGAACAAGGTTTCTTTGCGGCGTCCGCGCCATGACGGCCTAGACCTCCTCGACCTCCACCACCCCCACGACCGACCGCAGCGCGCGGCGGACCTGAGGGGTGACGGGCCAGCCGTCGCCGACCTCGATCTCGACCTCGCCGGGCAGCGACGGGTGCATGAGAAGGAGCGTCACCGGACCGCCCCTGGTGCGCTTCGCGGCGGCGCGGGCGTCGGCGAGGATCTTTGCCACCGAGGTGATCGCCTCCTCGGCCTCCACGAAGACCCGCAGGCCCGCCGCTGCGCTCAGTACCGCATCGTCGATGGGCGTCACGGTGCGGCCCGTCAGTCGAAGCTGGTCGCCCTCAGATGTGGCCTCGACCTGAATGACCACGCGGGCGCCGGGCTCGAGGTGCGGGCGGCCCGCCTCCAGGGCCTCGCTGAACAGGGTCACCTCGAACTGCCCCGTGGGGTCGGACATCGAGACGAAGGCGAAGCGGTTGCCCCGGGCGCTCTTCCTCTCCTGCCGGGAGGCGACGGTGCCAGCGATCTTGGCGATGTGCGGCCCATCCTGCACGCGCAGCGCGACCTCGTCGTAGGTCGAGACCCCCTGCCGCTTGAGCGTGCCCATGTAGTCGTCGAGCGGGTGGCCGGTGAGGTAGAAGCCCACGGCCTTGAACTCCTCGGCCAGACGTTCGGGCGCGTCCCAGTCGGGCGTGCCGGGCAGGCGCGGCTCCGGCAGGTCGGCGCCCGCCTCGCCGAAGAGGCTCACCTGGGAGGAGACCTTCTGCTCGTGCACCGCGGCCGAGTAGGCGACCAGCGCGTCGAGCGATTCGAGGACGCGCCGACGGTTGCGGTCGAGCTCGTCGAAGGCCCCGGCGCGGGCCAGCATCTCGAGCGGCCGCTTGCCGACCTTCTTGAGGTCCACGCGACGGGCCATGTCGAAGACCGTGGCAAAGGGCCGGCCCCCGCGCCCTTCCACGATCAGCTTCATGGCCTCGACGCCCACGTTCTTGAGCGCGCCGAGACCATAGACGAGCCTTCCGTCCTCGACCGAGAACACGGCCTGCGAGCGGTTCACGCAGGGGGGAACCGTCGGGATCTGGAGGTGCTTCCTGACCTCCTGGAAATAAACCGCAAGCTTGTCCGTGAGATGCAGGTCGCAGTTCATCACGCCTGCCATGAACTCGACGGGGTGGTTCGCCTTGAGCCAGGCGGTCTGGTAGCTCACCAGGGCGTAGGCGGCGGCGTGGGACTTGTTGAAGCCGTAGTTGGCGAACTTCTCCAAGAGGTCGAAGACCTCGCCGGCCTTCTTGTCGGACACGCCGTTGGCAGTCGCGCCCTTGATGAACTTGGGCCGCTCCTTGGCCATCTCCTCGGGGATCTTCTTCCCCATGGCGCGGCGCAGCAGGTCGGCGCCGCCGAGCGAGTAGCCCGCCATGACCTGCGCGATCTGCATCACCTGCTCCTGGTAGACGATGATGCCCCTGCGTCTCCTTCAGGATGTGGTCGATGGTGGGGTGGAGCGGCTCCAGCTCCCGCGTGCCGTTCTTGACCTCGCAATAGGTCGGGATGTTCTCCATCGGGCCGGGGCGGTAGAGCGCCACGAGGGCCACGATGTCCTCGATGCAGGTGGGTTTCATGCGCTTGAGCGCATCCATCATGCCGGTGGATTCCACTTGGAACACGGCGACGGTGCGGGCGCGGGAGAAGAGGTCGTAGCTGGACTTGTCGTCGAGCGGGATGGCAAGGATGTCGTTCTCGGTCCCCGGCGCGGGGTCGTAGAGCTGCGTCCCGTCTGCCGCGACGTGAAGGTCCCGTGTCTGGCGGATCAGCTTGACCGCGTTCTCGATCATGGTGAGCGTCTTGAGGCCCAGGAAGTCGAACTTCACGAGGCCCGCCTGCTCCACCCACTTCATGTTGAACTGGGTCGCCGGCATATCGTCAGTGCCCGGGGCGCGGTAGAGCGGCACCAGCTCGTCCAGCGGCCGGTCGCCGATCACCACGCCCGCCGCGTGGGTCGAGGCGTTCCGCAAGAGCCCCTCGAGCTGCTCGGCGTATTCCATGCAGCGCTTGACCACCTCAGCGGCGCGCATCTCCTCGCGCAGGCGGGGCTCGTCGGCGAGGGCCTTGGTGACGGACACGGGCTTGACGCCCTCCATCGGGATCATCTTGGAGAGCCGGTCCACCTGCCCGTAGGGCATCTGCAGCACGCGCCCCACGTCGCGCACCGCCGCCTTGGAGAGCATCGCGCCGAAGGTGATGATCTGGCCCACCTTGTCCGCGCCATACTTGCCCTGGACGTAGCGGATGACCTCCTCGCGCCGGTCCATGCAGAAGTCGATGTCGAAGTCAGGCATCGACACCCGCTCCGGGTTCAGGAACCGCTCGAAGAGCAGCGAGTAACGCAATGGATCGAGGTCGGTAATCGTCAGCGCGTAGGCGACCAGCGAGCCCGCGCCCGAGCCCCGTCCCGGCCCGACGGGGATGCCCTGCGACTTGGCCCACTTGATGAAGTCGGACACGATCAGGAAATAGCCGGGGAAGCCCATCTGCTCGATGATGCCGACCTCGAAGGCGAGCCGCTTCTCATACTCCTCCACGGGTGCGGCGTGGGGGATGACCCTGAGGCGGGCGGCGAGCCCCTCCTGCGCCTGACGGCGCAGCTCCTCAACCTCGTTGTCGGCGAAGCGGGGCAGGATCGGCTTGCGCTTGGGGACCTTGAAGGCGCAGCGGCGCGCGATCTCGACGGTGTTTTCCAGAGCCTCTGGGAGGTCGGCGAAGAGCGTCGCCATCTCCTTCTGCGACTTGAAGTAATGCTGGGGCGTCAGACGCCGGCGGGGCCCGGACTGGTCGACATAGGCGCCCTCGGCGATGGCGAGGAGCGCGTCATGCGCCTCGTAGAGCTTCTCGTCGGGGAAGTAGACGTCGTTCGTCGCCACAAGCGGCAGGGCAAGCGCGTAGGCGAGCTCGATGGTCGGTCGCTCGGAGAGCCGCTCCGCCTCCGGCAGCCCGCCGTCGATGGGGTGGCGCTGGAGTTCCACGTAAAGACGGTTCGGGTAGATCGCGGCCATGCGGCGGAGGAACTCCTCGCCCTTGGCGCGCTGGTTCTGCCGCAGGAGACGCCCGAGGGGCCCGTCCGGCCCGCCGGTCAGGCAGATCAGCCCGGAAGAGTGCCGCTCCAGGTCGTCGAGCGTCACCTGGGGCATCCCGTCGCCGTTGGCGTCCGACAGGTAGGCGCAGGAGGAGAGCTTCATGAGGTTCATCCACCCCGCCTCGGACTGGGCGAGGAGGACGACGGGCGCGGGCTTGTACGGCTGGCGTCCCGGCTCGGGTGGCAGGTAGCAGAGGTCCATCTGGGCGCCGACGATGGGCTGGACGCCCATCTTGGAGGCGTAGTCCGAGAATTCCAGCGCCGCGAACATGGCGTTGGTGTCGGTCAGCGCCACCGCCGGCATCCCCGCCTCGGCGGCGAGCTTGGGGAGCTTCTTGACCGGGACGGCACCCTCGAGGAGCGAGTGCTCGGAATGGACGCGGAGGTGGATGAAGGTCGGGCTGGCCATGTCGTCAGACTAGGCCAGACCCCGGCCGAGTCGGAAGGGCCGATGGGCTGGACGCGGCGGAAGCCCGGTCAGGCGTGCTCGGCCGACCCCGGCGCGGGCCGCATGGCCAGCCCGCCCGCGACCGCCGCGAGGACGGCCATCACGGTCAGCGCGCCCACGTCCTCCCAGCCCGGCCGCGTGACCATCAGCGCCAGCACCGTGAACTGGATGACCTGGCCGAGCCGCGCGATCCGCATGGCCCCGCGCCCGCAGGCCAGGGCCTGCTCCGGGTCGTCGTCCCGCTCCCAGACCAGCGTCGCCCATTCGAGCCTGGGACCCACGACGCCCGCGCCCAGCGCGAAGACGGCCGTCACGCCCAGAAGCGACAGGACGATCCAGGCTTCCCAGCCGTAGCCCCCGCCCCAGGCGAGGCCGAGGCCCGTCGCGAGCACGATCAGCCCCGAGGGCACCGACAGCGTGGGGCCGAGGATCGAGGCGCCCTTGACCACCCGGAGGACATCGCCCTCATCGTGCCAGGCCTCGGCCGCCGCGAAGAGGACCAGGAGGCCCAGGCCAGACCCGATCCAGGCGATCATGGCCCCGACATGGGCAAGCTTGAGGAGTTCGTAGAGGTCCATGTGTCGTCTCCCTTCCGGAGCAGGAACCGGCCGCTCCCGGCCCGTCCCGGCAGCCCGCCCCCCGGATCAGGAGGCGTCAGGCGTGAATCGATCCTGCCGTTTCCGCGTCGTGCTCCAGCGCCACCGCCAGGACCAGGCAGGCCACGAGACCCGCGAGAATGGCCGCCCCGCTCCAACCCGGAGCGAGGACCGTCAGAGCCATGGCCCCGGCCTGAGCCCCGAGGGAGATCCCGGCCAGGCCGAGCGCGTGCCGTCCTCGGACCAGCGCGGCGCCGCGTGGCATCTCCTGGGCCTGCCGGCACTCCGGTCCGATCACCATGGCGTCGGCCGCGAGCGCGGCCGCGGCGAGCAGGGTCGAGAGGATCAGCCAGGCCTCGGTCAGCAGCCCGCCAGCTAAGGCCAGGACCAAGCCCGAGAGCGTCGTGACGAGGATCGCGGGGCGCAGGACGCGGCGGGACAGGGCGGCGGTCTCGGGCAGGGCACGCATGGCCGCGTCGTCGTCGCGCCGGGCGGCCGCGAGGATCAGGCCGAGAACGGCTGCCGAGGCTGCCCAGACGATGGCACCGATGATGTGCAGGAGGGCAAGGGCGAGAAGAAAGGTCATGGCGGTCGGTCCGGAAATGCGTCGATCAATGCTGAGAGGCTATCCGCTGCGTCACGCTCGGTGGGATACCGGTTTTCCCTACCTCTCGCTGTTCCGACGGGAACACGCCCGCGCCCCACGACGACGCCCCTGCCGAAGGGTCGGCGGGGCGTCGGACCTTGCGCGGAGCCGGTGGGGGTCAGGCGGCCTGGGCCACCGCCGGCGCGGGGGCGCCGCGCAGGTAGGCGAACCCGCCCAGCGCCAGGATCAGCGCCGGCACGAGGAGCAGCGGGTCGGTCCAGCCGGGCTTGAGGACCATCAGCGCGATGATCGCGAACTGCCCGCCGAGGTCGAGCTTCACGAGCCGCAGCACCCGCCGGCCCATGCCGATGCAGAGCGCGGCTTCCCCCGTGTCCTCCCAGATGCGGACGGTCCGCTCGCAGGTCGGGCCCAGGACCATGGCGCCGAGGAGGAAGGTGCAGGCGACGATGGCGGCCGCCAGGACGGTCCAGGCCGCGAAGCCGTAGCCGCCCAGCCAGGCCAGCACGAGACCCAGCAGGATGACCAGCATCCCGAGCGGGGCGAAGACCTTGTTCCCGAGGAGACCGACATAGGACACGCCCGTCAGCGTCGCCCTGTCGTCGCCCCGGCGGTCGAGGATCACCACGAGCAGGGTCAGGATCGCGGCGCCGCCGACCCAGAGGATGGCGCCCACGACATGCACGAATTTCAGGAGCAGATAGAGTTCCATGGAGAATGTCCTGCTGGAAAGGAAGGCTTGAAAACTGGCGATGTCGTAGCCCCGCCCGCCTCCGAGCCGGTAGTCCGGATTTCCTGACCCGGCGTCGGAAGGAACGCTCTCCCCTTCACGAGGCTTGCCAAAGGCCTGTCTTGGGGCTTTCATCGCCCTTGCGCACGGTCTACGCCGCATCGACCGCGCGACCAGGGCCATTCGGGTAAGGCGGCGGGCTTTCACATGCAGATCGAGTTTCTCCTCAACGGGGAGACGGTCCGGGCCGAGGGCACGCCCACGCGCACGCTCCTCGACTGGCTGCGCGAGGATCGGGGGCTGAGGGGGACCAAGGAAGGCTGCAACGAGGGCGACTGCGGCGCCTGCACCGTGATGGTCACGGACGAGAGGGGCGCCCGCGCCCTCAACGCCTGCATCCTCTTCCTGCCGCAACTTGCCGGGAAGGCTGTGAGGACCGTCGAGGGGATCGCCTCGCCCAGCGGCGAGCTTCACCCCGTCCAGCGCGCGATGATCGACCACCACGGGAGCCAGTGCGGCTTCTGCACGCCAGGCTTCGTGGTCTCGATGGCCGTCGCGCACCTGAACGGCGACCGCGACCACGACACGGCGCTGGCCGGGAATCTTTGCCGCTGCACCGGATACGCGCCCATCATCCGCGCGGCCAAGATGGCGGCCTCGGAACCCGTGCCCGAATGGCTCCGTGACACGCCGCCCGGCGCGGCACCCTCGGGGCAGACCGGCGTGGCGACTGCTCCGGGCGTGGGCGACCCGCCGGCTGGCGAAGGCTGGGCCGGCGAGCGGCCCGATGCGGTGGACGTGCCGCCGACCTCTGTCTCGCCGGCCCCTGCGCCGACCGCGAACGCGCCTTCGACCGGCGAGACGGTCGGCGGGGCGGTCTCCGCCGTGAACCCCGCGAGCCCCGCTGCTCCGATTGCCGTGCCTTCCGCACCCGAGTTCGGGCATGGCGCGGCCTTCCTGCCCGAGAGCGCGGATGCCCTCGCCGACTGGTATCTCCGGAACCCCGACGCCACGCTGATCGCCGGGGCCACCGACGTCGGCCTCTGGGTCACCAAGGCGCTACGGGACCTGCCCAAGGTCGCCTTCCTCAACCGCGCCCACGACCTCGCGCGCATCGAGGTCACCGGCGACCGCATCCGCTTTGGTGCCGGGGCCACGATGACCGAGGTTCTCGCTGCCGTGGAAGGCCGCTTCCCGAGCTGGGCCGCGCTGATCCGGCGCTACGGCTCCCAGCAGGTGCGGAACGCCGCGACCATCGGCGGCAACGTCGCGAACGGCAGCCCCATCGGAGACAACCCGCCCGCGCTGATCGCTCTTGGCGCCACGTTGCACCTGAGGCGCGGCGATGCCCGGCGCGAGATGCCGCTGGAGGAGTTCTTCCTCGCCTACGGCAAGCAGGACCGCCAGCCCGGCGAGTTCGTGGAGGCGGTGACGATCCCCGGGAGCGCGCCGGCCTTCCGCGTCTACAAGCTGTCGAAGCGCTTCGACCAGGACATCTCGGCCGTCTGCGGCGGGTTCGACGTTACCGTCGCGGACGGTATCGTCACGGAGGTGCGGATCGCCTTCGGCGGCATGGCGGCGATCCCGAAGCGCGCCGCGAAGGTCGAGGCGGCGCTCACCGGAAAATCTTGGTCTTCCGAGAGCATAGCCACCGCTCTTCCCGCTTTCGTCGAGGACTTCGCGCCGCTCAGCGACATGCGCGCCAGCGCCCGCTACCGCCTCGAATCCGCCGGAGGGATGCTCATGCGCTACTTCGCCGAGACGACCGGCGCCGAGACCGACATCCGGAGGGTCGCGCCATGACCGTGGGCCTGCGCGAGACGCACGACTCCGCCCTGCTGCACGTCACCGGGCAGGCGCGCTACGTGGACGACATCCCAGCGCCCGAGGGCTGCCTGCACCTCGCCTTCGGGCTCTCCGGCATCGCCAAGGGGCGGCTTGCATCGCTCGACCTCGCCGCCGTGCGCGCCGCGCCGGGAGTGGTGGACGTGCTGACGGCCGGGGACCTCGCCCGCCCCGCCGACACCTCGCCCTCGGCGCATGACGAACCTCTGCTCTGCGACAGCCTGATCCATTTCGAGGGCCAGCCGCTCTTCCTCGTGGTCGCCACCAGCCACCTCGCCGCCCGCAAGGCCACCCGCCTCGCCAAGGTCGAGGTCGAGGCGGAGACGCCGATCCTCACGCTCGACGGCGCCCTCGCGGCCGACAGCCGCTTCGAGGAAGGTCCCCGCGTCTGGACCAAGGGCGACGCCTCGTCCGCGCTTGCTTCCGCGCCGAACCGCCTCTCGGGGCGTTTCGAGATCGGCGGGCAGGAGCACTTCTACCTCGAGGGTCAGGCCTCGCTCGCCATCCCCGGCGAGGGCAGATGGAGGTCCACTCCTCCACCCAGCACCCGTCCGAGATCCAGCACAAGGTCGCGGATGCCCTCGGCCTCGCCATGCACGACGTGCGCGTCGTCGTGCGCCGGATGGGCGGCGGCTTCGGCGGCAAGGAGAGCCAGGGCAATGCGCTGGCCATCGCCTGCGCCATCGCGGCCGAGCGGACCGGGCGCCCCTGCCGGATGCGCTACGACCGCGACGACGACATGGTCGTCACCGGCAAGCGCCACGACTTCCACATCGACTACGAGGTGGGCTTCGACGCAGAGGGGCGCCTCCTTGCCATCGACGTGACCCAGCTCGCCCGCTGCGGCTGGTCCCTGGACCTGAGCCTCGCCGTGGCGGACCGGGCGATGCTCCACGCCGACAACGCCTATCTCATCCCGCACATGAGGATCACCTCGCATCGCTTGAAGACGAATACGCAATCCGCGACGGCGTTCCGGGGCTTCGGCGGCCCGCAGGGGATGATCGGCATGGAGCGGATCGTCGAGCAGGTCGCGCGGCACCTCGGGAAAGACCCTGTCGAGGTCCGCCGCCTCAACTTCTACGCACCACCCGGGGCGGCGAAGTCCGGCGCCGGCAGCGGCCATCGCTTCGGCGGCGCGCATTCGCCCCAGTCGCCCGAGCCCGACAACGCCACGCCCTACGGCATGGAAGTCACCGACTTCATCCTCCACGAGATGACCGAGGACCTGCTCCGCTCCTCCGACTTCGCCGCTCGACGCGAGGCGATCCAGGCGTGGAACGCCAGCAACCCGATCCTGAAGAAGGGCCTCGCCTACGCGCCCGTGAAGTTCGGCATCTCCTTCACGCTGACCCACCTCAACCAGGCGGGCGCCTTGGTGCACATCTACCGCGACGGCTCGGTCATGCTGAACCACGGCGGGACCGAGATGGGCCAGGGCCTCCACCGCAAGGTGACGCAGGTCGCCGCGACCGCCTTCGGCGTTCCGCTGACCCGCGTGCGGATCACCGCGACCGACACCGCGCGCGTGCCGAACACCTCCGCCACCGCCGCCTCGTCGGGCGCGGATCTCAATGGCATGGCGACCAAGGCTGCCTGCGACACGATCCGCGACCGCATGGCCGGGCACCTCGCCGGTCTGCACCAGACCACGTCCGACCGGGTGGAGTTCGGCGACGGCATGGTCTCGGTGGGCGGGGAGCGCATGACCTGGGACGCTGCTGTCGAGTCCTGCTACCTCGGCCGCGTCTCCCTCACCTCGACGGGCTTCTACGCCACCCCCGACCTCGAATGGGACCGCATCCGGGGCAAGGGCCGGCCCTTCTTCTACTTCTCCTACGGCTGCGCCGTGACCGAGGTGGCGATCGACACGCTGACGGGCGAGAACCGCATCCTGCGCGTGGACATCCTCCACGATTGCGGCAACTCGCTGAACCCCGCGCTCGACATCGGCCAGATCGAGGGAGGCTACGTCCAGGGCGCCGGGTGGCTCACGACCGAGGAGCTGGTCTGGGACGACAAGGGGCGGCTTAGGACCCACGCGCCCTCCACCTACAAGATCCCCGCCGTGAGCGACCGCCCGGCCGTGTTCAACGTCCGCCTCTGGGACCAGCCGAATCGGGTGTCGACGATCTACAACTCCAAGGCCGTGGGCGAGCCGCCGCTGATGCTCGGCATATCGGCCTTCCTCGCCCTCCAGGACGCCTGCGCGGCCTGCGGCCCGAACTGGCCCGACCTCCACGCCCCAGCGACGCCGGAGCGGGTGCTCGCGGCGGTCCATGAGGCACGCGGCGCATGAGCCTCGATCTCCCCGCCCTTCGCGAAGCCGTCGCCCGGCACGGGGCGGTGGTCCGCATCCTCGTCTTGTCGGTCGCTGGCTCCGTCCCGCGGGACGCGGGGACGTCGATGATCGTCTGGAAGGACGGCGAGGAGGGCACCATCGGCGGTGGAGAGCTCGAGAATCAGGCGGTGCGCGAGGCGCGGGCAATGCTGGGCCAGCCGGCTCGGCTGGTCCTCCGATCCGTCCCCCTGGGGCCCGCGCTGGGCCAGTGCTGCGGCGGTTCCGTCACGCTCGTTCTAGAACGGATCGACGCGACCAGCCTTCCAGGATCGCTCCCCTTCTCTCGCCCCCTCCCCGGGACGACGTCCCCTCGTCCGACCGCCGACCTCCGTCCCGGCGCGCCGCCTCTCCTGCGAGATGGCTGGCTGATCGAGGCCGCGCCGGAGCCCGGCCGCCCGCTATGGGTCTGGGGTGCGGGCCATGTCGGACGCGCGATCGTCGACGTCCTCGCCCCCTGGCCGGGCGTGGCGATCACGTGGATCGACCTCGGACCCGACCGATTCCCGGGCAGCGCGCCACCGGGCGTCACCCTCCTGCCGGCAGCCGAGCCCCCAGCCTTGGTCCGCTACGCGCCCCGGGACGCCGATCACCTGATCGTCACTCGCTCGCACGAGCTCGACCTCCAGCTCTGCCATGCCCTCCTCCTCCATGGCTTCGCGAGCCTTGGACTCATCGGCTCGGCCACGAAATACGCCCGATTCCGCAGCCGCTTGACCGCGCTCGGCCATACCCCTGCCCAAATCGCGCGCATTGCCTGTCCAATAGGCGAACCAGCCCTGGGCAAGCACCCCCAAGCCATTGCCGTGGGCGTCGCCGCCGCGCTAATCAAGTCCGCAACGAGCGGTCAACGCCAGGAGAGGGACGCCATCGGATGAAGGACGTGCTGCTGGCGATCCGGGGGCTGACCAAGACATATCCGGGCGTGGTCGCCAACAGCGACGTGTCCTTCGACGTCAAGGCCGGCTCGGTCCACGCGCTTCTGGGCGAGAACGGCGCCGGCAAGTCCACCCTGGTCAAGACGATCTACGGCCTCGTGCGCCCCGACGCGGGGAGCATGACCCTCGCGGGCCAGCCCTATGCGCCGGCCGAGCCGCGCGCCGCCCGTGCCGCTGGCGTGGCGATGGTGTTCCAGCACTTCTCGCTCTTCGACGCGCTGTCGGTGGCCGAGAACATCGCGCTCGGCATGGAGGGCCCGCCGCCCATGCGCGATCTCGCGGCGCGGATCACGCAGGTATCCCGCGACTATGGCCTTCCTCTCGACCCGCATCGCACCGTGGGCGACCTCTCGGCCGGGGAACGCCAGCGGGTCGAGATCATCCGCTGCCTCCTCCAGTCCCCCCGCCTCCTCATCATGGACGAGCCGACATCCGTGCTCACGCCTCAGGAGGTGGAGATCCTTTTCCGGACGCTGCGCAGGCTGCGCGAGGAGGGGTTGGCAATCCTCTACATCTCCCACAAGCTCGAGGAGATCCGGGCCCTCTGCGAGGAGGCGACGATCCTGCGGCTGGGCAAGGTCGTGGCGACCTGCGACCCCCGCGCGACCTCGGCCCGCCAGATGGCCGAGATGATGGTGGGCGGCACTCTCCGCATCCCGACCCGCGCGCCCTCGCCCGGAGGCGAGACGGCGCTGGAGGTGCAGGGCCTCTCCGCCTCGTCGCCCCGCCTCCACGGGACCTCCCTCAAGGGCGTGACCTTCTCGGTGAGCAAGGGCGAGGTCCTGGGGATCGGCGGCGTCGCGGGGAACGGGCAGGACGAGCTTCTCCTCGCCCTCTCGGGCGAGATGCGGGTGGCGCCCGGCATGGTCCGCCTCAAGGGCGAGCCCATCGGCCGCTGCCGTCCCTCCGATCGCCGGGCCCGTGGCCTTCTCTGCGCGCCGGAGGAACGGAACGGCCATGCCTCCGCCCCCGACATGAGCCTGATCGAGAACGCCTTCCTGACCGGCAAGGTCCGCGAGGGCCTCGCTCGCAACGGCTTCGTGAGCTGGGCGGGCGCCCGGGACTTCGCCGAGCGCATCATCAAGGATTTCGACGTCCGCACGCCGGGCCCGCAGGTCGCCGCCCGCGCGCTTTCGGGCGGCAACCTCCAGAAGTTCGTGATCGGACGCGAGATCCTCCAGCGGCCCGAGGTCCTCGTCGTCAACCAGCCCACATGGGGCGTGGACGCCGCCGCCGCCGCCGCGATCCGGCAGGCACTCCTCGACCTCGCCGCGAACGGCGCGGCGGTCGTCGTGGTGAGCCAGGACCTCGACGAGCTCATGGAGATCTCCGACCGCTTCGCCGCGCTGAACGAAGGCCGGCTCTCGGCCGCGCGTCCCGCCAGGGGCCTCACGGTCGAGGAGATCGGCCTCATGCTCGGCGGCGCGCACGGCATGGAGGTGGCGCATGTCCACTGAGCGACCGAACCCCGACCGGAGGCGCCCCGCATGATCGTCCTCGAGAAGCGCGCTCGCCCTCCCGCGCCTGGGGCCTCACCACGCCCATCCTCGCGGTGCTCGCCACCATGGTCGCGGGCGGCCTGCTCTTCGCTGCCCTGGGCAAGGATCCGTTCGTCGCCATCCGCACGATCTTCTGGGACCCGCTCTTCGGCGACTTCGCGAGCTACACGCGCCCGCAGCTCCTCATCAAGGCCGGGCCGCTGATCCTGATCGCGACGGGGCTGAGCTTCGGCTTCCGCGCCGGCATCTGGAACATCGGGGCCGAGGGCCAATACGTCCTGGGCGCGATCACAGGGGCCGCCGTGGGCCTCGCCGTCTACCCCTCCGAATCGCGCCTGATCTTCCCGCTCATGGTCGTCGCCGGGGCGCTCGGCGGCTTCGCCTGGGCCATGATCCCGGCGCTCCTCAAGGTCAGGTTCGGCACCAACGAGATCCTGGTCTCGCTGATGCTGGTCTACGTCGCCACGAACCTCCTGGCCTGGGCCGCGCTGGGGCCACTCCAGAACCCCGAGGGGAGGGGCTTCCCGGGCTCCCGCAACCTGTCGCAATGGTCCGCCTCCGCGAACCCGGAGCTGATCGCCGGCACCGGGATGCACTGGGGCGTGGTGACGGCCTTCGCGGCGGTGATCGCGGCCTATGTCCTCCTTGCGCGCCACAGCTTCGGCTTCAACGTCCGCCTCGCCGGGCAGGCCCCGCGCGCCGCGGCCTTCGCGGGCGTGAACCCCTCGCGGCTCGTCGTCGCCTGCATGGGCCTCTCGGGTGCGCTGGCCGGGGTCGCCGGACTGTTCGAGGTCACGGGCCCGGCCGGACAGATCAGCATCGACTTCAACGTGGGCTACGGCTTCACCGCGATCATCGTGGCCTTCCTCGGCCGGCTCCACCCCATCGGCATCCTCCTCGCGGGGCTGCTGATGGCGCTCACCTACATCGGCGGCGAGATCGCGCAGACGCAGCTCGGCCTGCCCGCCGCCGCGATCCAGATGTTCCAGGGGATGCTCCTGTTCTTCCTCCTCGCCATGGACCTCCTCGTCCAGTTCCGCCTGCGCTGGAAGGCCCGCGCCATCGAGGTCCCCAGGACCGTCATCCCGCAGGCGAGTCCCGCCGGAGAGGCCCGCTGATGGACCCGATCCTCCTCCTCGCCTCCCTGATGGTGGCGTCCACCCCCATCCTCCTCGCCTCCCTGGGCGAGCTGGTGGTGGAGCGGTCCGGCGTCCTGAACCTCGGCGTCGAAGGCATGATGATCACCGGAGCCATTACCGGCTTCGCGGCCGGGGTCGCGACCAACTCGGCGCTGCTCGGCTTCGTCGGCGCAGCGGCGGGGGGTGCGGCGCTGTCGCTCCTGTTCGCCGTCCTCGTGCTCTGGCTGCGGTCGAACCAGGTCGCGACGGGCCTCGCGCTCACACTCTTCGGCCTGGGCGTCGCCGCCCTAGTGGGCCAGTCCTACAACGGCATCCGGGCCCCCGCGATGCCGGATTTCCGCATTCCGTTGCTGGCCGACATCCCGGTCCTGGGCCCGATCCTCTTCCGGCACGACCTCGTGGTCTACCTGGGCCTCGCGCTCGTCGCGGGCGTGTGGTGGTTCCTGAACCGGTCCCGGGCGGGACTGACCCTGCGCGCCGTGGGCGAGAACCACGACGCCGCCCATGCGCTCGGCTACAAGGTCCTGCGGCTGAGGCTCCTCGCCATCCTCTTCGGCGGGGCCTGCGCGGGGCTCGGGGGAGCCTACCTGTCCCTGGTGCGCGTCCCCCAGTGGACCGAGGGCGTGACTGCCGGCGCGGGCTGGATCGCCCTCGCCATCGTGGTCTTCGCCTCGTGGCGGCCCCTGCGCCTCCTCCTGGGCGCCTGGCTCTTCGGGGGCATCTCCTACCTGCAGCTCAACCTGCAGGCAGCCGACGTCAGGCTCGGGTTCAGCCTGTTCGGGTCCCGGTGGGAGCTGCCGGCCGACCTCCAGACGCTGCTGTTCGCGTCGGCCCCCTACCTCGTCACGATCCTCGTGCTCGTGCTGATCTCCTCGGGCAAGGGCCGGGCGGCGCTTGCCGCTCCGGGCTCGCTCGGGCAACCCTTCCACGCCTCGCGTTAAGGGCGGGAATGCAATCCAACCAGGGAGTTACCACATGAACCTGAACAGACGGACCCTCCTGGCCTCCGGCGCCACCGCGGCGACGCTGGCCACCCTGGGCCTGCCGGTGCGCGCCCAGGAAGGGCCGCTCAAGGTGGGCTTCATCTATGTCGGACCCGTGGGCGACGGCGGCTGGACCTTCCAGCACGACCAGGCCCGGCAGGAGGCGCAGGCCCAGTTCGGCGATGCCATCGAGACGATCTACCAGGAGTCGGTCCCCGAGGGAGCCGACGCCGAGCGGGCCATCACCCAGATGATCCTGGGCGGTGCCAAGCTGATCTTCACGACGTCGTTCGGCTACATGGACGCGACCGTGAACGTCGCCGCCAAGTTCCCCGACGTGAAGTTCGAGCATGCGACCGGCTACAAGACCGCCCCGAACCTCGCCACCTACGACGCCCGTTTCTACGAGGGGCGCGCGGTCTGCGGCACCATCGCCGGCCGCATGACCAAGACCAACAAGATCGGCTACATCGGCTCCTACCCGATCCCGGAGAACATCCAGGGCATCAACTCGGCCTTCATCCACGCGCGCAAGGTCAACCCGGACGTCGAGATGGTGGTGATCTGGGCCTACACCTGGTTCGACCCCGCCAAGGAGGCCGACGCCGCCAAGGCCATGATCGAGCAGGGCGTGGACGTGATCCTGCAGCACACCGACTCCACGGCCCCGCAGGCGGCCGCGCAGGCGGCGGGCAATGTCTATACCTTCGGCCAAGCGTCCGACATGGCGGCCTTCAAGCCGACCCCGCGCATCTCCTCGATCATCGACCACTGGTCGCCCTACTACATCCAGCGAATCCAGGCGGTGCTCGACGGCACCTGGCAGAGCCAGTCCTTCTGGGGCGGCATCAAGGACGGCGTCGTGCAGATCGGCGAGATCACCGAGGCTGTCCCCGCCGAGGTCAAGGCCGAGGCGGAGGCCCTGCGCGACAAGATGGCGGCGGGCGAATACCACCCCTTCACCGGTCCGCTGAACAAGCAGGACGGCAGCCCGTGGCTCGCCGAAGGCCAGACGCCCACCGACGAGGAGCTGCACGGCATGAACTTCTACGTCGAGGGCCTGACGGGCGAGATCCCGTCCTGACCTCATCGGCCGGGGGCAGCCTCCCCCGGCCATACTCCTGCCAGGATAGGCGGCGAGGATCGGCCGGGGCCCATGCCCGGCCGGCAGGGAGGCGCCGCGTGATCCGAACCATCCTGAGGGCCATTGGCCTTCTGATGTCCCTGGTCAGCTTCATGACCGTGATGACGGCGCGGGGCCCCTCTGGCCAGCCGAGCGCCTTGGAGCGCATTCCGATCCTCATGGACGCGCTGGAGGCCAGGCTCGACGCCAGGGACGCCAGGCCCCCTGCTTCGAGGGGTTCGGCCGCACCTCCCGCTGTCACCGCGACCTCGGCCGTCGAGCCGTCGCCGGCCATGGAGGACGGGCCGGCCCAAGGCTGGCCGGCTCCGGACCTCCCCAGGGGGAGCGACAGCATCAGGGTGAACCACGGCCTGCCCTGACCGCCCGGCTTGCTCCCCGCCGCCGGGGCCTCCATGGTCCGCGCCATGAAAGACTTCCTCATCATCGGCGGCGGCATCGCCGGCGTCTCGGCGGCCGCGCGCCTCTCGGCCCTGGGCTCCGTCACCCTCCTCGAGGCCGAGGCCAGCCTCGCCCACCACGCCTCCTCCCGCTCCGCTGCGACCTTCGAGGAGACCTACGGCGCGCCGTCCACAGTGGCTCTGAACCGCGCGAGTCGGGCGGAGCTCAAGTCCCGGAGCGTCCTCTCCCCGCGCGGACTGATGATGGTGGCGCGGTCGGGGGATTCGGAGGCCTTCGAACGGGACCTCCTTGGTCTCGAGATGACCGAGCTGAGCCTCGGCGAGGCCCGCGCGAGGTTCCCGATCCTTGGCTCCGAGGTTGCGCGCGCGGCCTTCCAGCCCGACACGCTCGACCTCGACACCGACCGCCTGCTCCAGGGCTTCTTGCGCGAGGCCAAGGCCAACGGTGGCCGCGTCCACACCCGTGCCACGGTGACCGCGATCCGGCGAAGCGCGCTGGGATGGGCCGTCGAGGCCGACGAGACGCACGAGGCTCGGGTCCTCGTAAACGCCGCCGGGCCTTGGGCTGATCGGGTCGCGGCGATGGCCGGCATCCCGCCGCTGGGCCTCAGGCCCCTCCGCCGCTCCATGGCCCGCGTCCCGGCCCCATCGGACCCGTCCGGCTGGCCCATGGTGATGGGCGCGGGCGAAGCCTGGTACATGAAGCCCGATGCCGGCGCCCTTCTCGTCTCGCCGGCCGAGGAGGACGCCGTCGAGCCTCACGACGCCTGGGCCGATGAGATGGTCTTGGCCGAGGGCCTCGCGCGGTTCGAATCGCACGTCACGATGAAGGTCACCCGCCTCCTCGCCTCCTGGGCCGGGCTCAGGACCTTCGCCCCCGACCGCCAGCTCGTCCTCGGGCCCGATCCGCTCGACCATGCCTTCCTCTGGTGCGCGGGCCAGGGTGGCTATGGGTTCCAGACGAGTTGCGCGGCGAGCCGGCACCTGGCCGAGGTGGCGGGCGGCACGGCGCCCACGCTGGGCCCGGATCTTTCGGCGGCACTCTCTCCAGCGCGGTTCCGCTAGGAGCCCTGACGACCGCAGTCCCGGCCAGCCGCCCCCAGCATCCAGCAGACGCTGGGGGCGGCCCTTCCCCAGAGCGGCCCCGACATGCCTGACGGGACCATGGGACCACAATCGCCGATCCAAGTTAACAAAAGGCGATGTTATACTTGCCAAACCCAACCTGATGCACTAGATTGAATGGCAAGGGCGTTGTTGCATAACTCGGTCTGAGGCCGAGCTTGGCCCTTTCCCCTTCGGTTCAGACGGCGCGCACGATCTCCGCCCTGCCCAGGGCTGAAAAGCGGTTCATCAGGGCGATGCGGGTGTGGATCTCGGCGGCTTGGCGGTCGGGGTCGCGTGAGGCGATGCGGTCCCCAAAGGCTTTGAGGCGGAGCATCTGGGCTTCGATCCGACTTCGGGCGTGATAGCCCGTCAGCCGTTTCCAGAAGGCCCGGCCGAAGTGCCTGGTTGTTCGCAGGTTCTCGTTCCTGGATCGGGCGGCGGGACCATCCTCTT
>NZ_KK088619.1 GCF_000600335.2 Rubellimicrobium mesophilum DSM 19309
CTCAACAAGCAGATCGCCTACGACCTCGCCATCGCCGACGCCACCGTCAAGGCCCACGTCACCGCCATCATGCGCAAGCTCGGCGTCCAAACCCGAACCCAGGCCGTGCTGCTGGCCCGCCAGGCCTCCTTCGCCGCCATCTTGCAGGAGGAAGGACCGGGCCTCTAAGGTCGCCCGGAGCCCCCGACGGGAACAACCGGGGGTCCCCAGCGGGAGGAGAGCCCCATGGAGCGGAGCCCGACGGCGAGTTCTGCGTCCCGGTCCGGCCTGCCCCGGGTCAGGACCGCGCAGGCTCCCCACGACGAGGCCGGCGCGCTGGACCGACTCGCCGACGCGCTCGGTCGCGACCTCGCCTTCCTGGCCCTGTTCGTGAGCTCCGACGCGGACTTCGCCGCCGTGATGGCCGGCGCGGCCGAGCGCTATCCCGGCGCGGTCGTCACCGGCTGCACCACGGCGGGCGAGATCGGCGGGGGCGGCTACGCCGAGGGCGCCATCGTCGCCGTGGGCCTCCCGCGCGATCACTTCGTCGCGGTGCCGATCCTCGTCCCCGACCTCGACGCCTTCGACGGCCAGACCCTCGTGGGCGACATGATCCGCGCCCGCACCACCCTCATGGCCCAGGCCCCGCGCTGGGGGCACGAGTTCGCCTTCCTCCTCGTGGACGGCCTCTCGGTGCGCGAGGACGAATTGGTCGCCGCCCTCGCGCCGGGGCTCGGGCCGGTCCCCCTCTTCGGCGGCTCGGCCGGCGACGGAAGCCGCTTCCGCGAGACCCTGGTCGCGCTCGGCGGCGAGGTGCTGCGCCACGCCGCCGTGCTCTGCATGATCCGCACCGACTGCGAGGTCGAGGTCTTCACGCTCAATCACCTGCGCCCCACCGCGACGCGCATGGTCGTCACCGAGGCCGACCCCTCGCGCCGCATCGTCCGCCAGATCAACGCCGAGCCCGCCGCCCGCGAATACGCCCGCGTCCTCGGCAAGGACCCCGAGCAGCTCTCGGCCTTCACCTTCGCGGCGCATCCCGTGGTGGTCCGCTTCGGCGGCACCCATCACGTCCGCGCGATCCAGCGGATGCTGGACAACGGCGATCTCGTCTTCTTCTCGGCCATCGACGAGGGGCTGGTCCTGACCCTGGCCGAGCCCGAGGACATGGCCGCCCATCTGGAGCGGGAGCTGGCGCGCATCGGCCGGGGGCGGCAGGCCGAGGCGATCTGGGCCTGCGACTGCATCCTGCGGCGGCTGGAGGCCGAGCAGACCCAGCAGACCCGCGCCCTCTCGGCCGTCCTGGCCCGGAACCGCGTCGTCGGCTTCAGCACCTATGGCGAGCAGATCAACGGGATGCACGTGAACCAGACCATGACGGGCATCGCGATCTTCGCGCCCGAGAACGAGGAATAGGCCCATGCCGACCTCCGCCCTCCTCGACCCCGACGAGCCGCTGGAGCGCCAGCTCGACAAGCTCGGGCGCATCTGCGACGCCCTGATGCGCCGCGTCGAGCAGGCGGGCGACGACCGGGGCGCCGCCTATACCCAGTTCCAGCGCGCCGTCCTCCTCGAGGACAAGGTGCGCGAGCGCACACGCGACCTCGAGCGCGCGCTCGACCTCCTCAACGAATCGAACGCCCGCCTCGCCGCCGCCAACCGCGAGACCGAGCGCGCCCGCTCCGACCTCGCCAACGCCATCGAGACGATCCAGGAGGGCTTCGCGCTCTTCGACCCGGACGACCGTCTGGTCCTCTGCAACTCTCGCTTCGGCCTCAACCTCCCCGACCTGCGGGGGACCCTGACCCCCGGCCTCCCGTTCGAGGACTATGTCCGGCTGGTGAGCCGCAGCTCGCACCTCGACCTGCCGCCCGGCACCATGCCCGAGGAATGGGCCGTGACGCGCATGGCCCGCCACGGCGAGCCCCATGTGATGCTCAACGTCCGCCTCGCGGGGGACCGCTGGATCCAGGTCAGCGAGCATCGCATGGCCGGTGGCCAGACGGTCATCATGCAGACGGACGTGACCGACGTCATCCGCGCCGAGCGCGAGGAGCAGGGCCGCCTCCTCGACGATCAGGCCCGCCTGATCCGCGCCACGCTCGAGCACCTCAGCCAGGGCGTCTGCATCGTGGACAAGGCGGGCCGCCTCGCCGGCTTCAACCTGCGCCTGGGGACGCTCCTCGGCCTGCCCCTCCAGCAACTCCGGCCGGGCCTCGACTTCGAGCCCGCCTTCCGCCGCCTCCTCGCCGAGGCCACGCCCGTCGGGACCTCGGTCCAGGATGTTCTGGGCTGGACGCGGCGGCGGGACCGCCGCCCTCCCCTTCGCTTCGGCCTCCACCGAGGCGAGGCCCAGTGGCTCGACGTCTCGGCCGAGGAGATGCCCGACCAGGGCTTCGTGATGAGCGTCACCGACGTGAGCGCCGAGCGCGAGGCCGCCCGCGCCCTCTCGGAGGCCAACGAGATGCTCGAGGCCCGCGTCGCCTCCCGCACGCTGGAGCTGGAGGACGCCCTCGCGGCGGCCGAGCGCGCCAACGCGTCCCGCACGCGCTTCGTCGCGGCGGCGAGCCACGACCTCCTCCAGCCGCTCTCGGCCGCCAAGCTCTACCTGTCCTCGATCGCGGACGAGCTCGGCGAGCCCCTCCACCGCGAGGTCGTCACCAAGGCGCAGAACGCTCTCAGCAGCGTCCAGGACATCATCGAGGCCCTGCTCGACATCTCCAAGCTCGAGTCCGGCCGCGCCTCCGCCGAGATTCGCCCCGTCGCGCTCGGCCCCTTGCTCGCCCAGCTCCGCGACGAGTTCGCGCCCGCGGCGGCGCTCAAGGGCCTGCGGCTCGTCGTGGTTCCCTCGTCGCTCCGGATCATGACCGACCCGTCCTACATGAAGCGCATCCTGCAGAACCTGATCGGCAACGCGATCCGCTACACCGACCGGGGGGGCGTGCTGGTGGGGGCCCGGCGCACCGGGCTGGGCGTGCGGATCGGCGTGCTCGACACCGGACCGGGCATCCCGGAAGCCGAGCAGGAGAACGTCTTCAAGGAGTTCCACCGCCTCGGCCGTCGCGCCTCGGCGAGCGAAGGGCTGGGCCTCGGCCTGGCCATCGTCGACCGCGCCTGCGCGATGCTGGGGCACCCCCTGACGCTCGAGTCGGTCCTGGGGCGGGGAACGGCCTTCACCATCAGCGCCCCGCGCGCCGAGCGGATCGGCCCCTACCCCATCGAGTCGCGGCGGACGGGGGCGACCGGCGAGTGGCGGCACGACGGCCTGACCGTGCTCGTGATCGAGAACGACCTCGACATGCGTCGGGCCCTGGCCCTCCTCTTGCGCGGCTGGGGGGTCGAGGTTCTCGACGCAGGCTCGGGCGCCGAGGCGCTCCGGCTGATCGAGGCGGAGGGGCGCGCCCCGGATGCCCTGCTGGTGGACTTCCAGCTCGACGAGGGCGAGACCGGGACAGCGGCGATCCGGCGCCTGCGCCGCAGGATCGGGCGGGTGCCCACGAGGATCGTCACGGCGAACCGGACCCCCGAGGTCCTGCGGGAGGCCCGCCGCATCGGCGTGGAACTCCTTCACAAGCCCCTCGATCCGCTGATGCTGCACCTGTTCCTGGGGTCGGTGACGCTCGGGCGGCCCGGCTGAGGCCCACTCGAAGACCGAACCCGACACCGTGTCGGACGTTTCAGTGGTCCAGGCCGGAGCCAGTCTGATGAGCCAACGGGAGAAGGACGGCCCGGATATCCCCGCGTGGCTGTCGGACTGGCAGGCCCGCGGCCTCTCCACGCCCGAGGCGCTGGCTTGCATCGACCAGCTCCCGGCGCCCGACCCCGAGGCCGTGATCGGCCGATGGCGAGGGCGGACGCTGCCCACCGATCACCCGCTGGATGGCCTGCTCGAGGCGCTGGGCTGGCAGGGCAAGGCGGTCGAGAGCCCCGAGCGGGTCCATCCGCTGCTCTTCCGGCTCCCTTCGGGACAGGTGATCCCTCTCGAACCCGCGCTCATGCCGACGCGCGTGGCCCTGCGCTGGCCCGCCCTCGCCCGCAGCCGCCCCGTGCGCGCAGCCTTCGCCGCCCTGGGCCCGCTCCTCCGGGCGCGCGGCCCCGCCGCCCGCCTCGCCCCGCGCGTGTTCCGTGGCCGGAGCGGCATCGCCCTGATCTACGACCGCCGGCCGATCGCCGACCACCTCCGCCGCGTCGATGCGGGCCATGTGATCGGCATCATGGAACGGAAGGGGATGGCTCGGCCGTTCTTCTTCCTGCTGTCGCGCGAGGCCGGCGAGCTATCTTCGCGCCCCAGGCCACCGGACTGAGAAGGGAGCCCGCCCGATGCAGATCGCCCGCATCGAGACCTTCACCGTCCCGCCCCCGCTGGCTCTTCGTCCGGGTCGAGTCCTCCGACGGCCATGTCGGCTGGGGGCGAGGCCAGCCTCGAAGGCCACGCCGAATCCGTCGTCGGCGCCTTCGAGCCGATCCGCGACCGCTTCGTGGGCCACGACCCGCGCCGCATCGAGGACATCTGGCAGGTCGCCTACCGGGGCGGCTTCTACCGGGGCGGGCCGGTCCTCATGTCCGCCCTTTCCGGCCTCGACCAGGCGCTCTGGGATCTCAAGGGGCGGATCACGGGCCTCCCCGCCTGGGAGATGCTGGGCGGCCTCGTCCGCGACCGCATCCGCGCCTATGCCTGGATCGGCGGCGACCGCCCGCACGAGATCGCCGACGCCGCCCGCGCCCGTCGCGAGCAGGGCTTCTCCGCCGTCAAGATGAACGCCACCGCCGAGCTCGACTTCCTGGGCACGCCCAAGCTCCTCGCCGACGTGGTGCAGCGCGTGCAGGCCGCGCAGGCCGAGGGGATGGACGTGGGCCTCGACTTCCACGGCCGCATCCACCGCCCCATGGCCAAGCAGCTCGCCAAGCTCCTCGAGCCGCTGGGCCTCCTCTTCATCGAGGAGCCCCTCCTCTCCGAGAACCCGGAGGGCCTTCGCGAGATCGCGGGCCTCGTCTCCACCCCCATCGCGCTGGGGGAGCGCCTCTATTCCCGCTGGGACTTCAAGCCCTTCCTCGAACGCGGCATCGTGGACATCATCCAGCCCGACCTGTCCCACGCCGGCGGCCTCTCGGAATGCCGCAAGATCGCCGCGATGGCCTAGGCCTACGACGTCGCCGTCGCTCCCCACTGCCCGCTGGGCCCGCTGGCGCTCGCCTCCTGCCTCCAGCTCGCCGCCTGCGCGCCCAACGTGGCCATCCAGGAGATGAGCCTCGGCATCCACTACAACGTGGGCGCCGACCTCCTGAGCTTCGTGATGAACCCGGAGGTCCTGACCCCGGTCGACGGCTTCCTCCCCATCCCGACGGGCCCGGGCCTGGGCGTGGAGATCGACGAGGGCGCGGTGCGCGAGGCCGACAAGGACCGCCACCGCTGGCGCAACCCGATCTGGCGCCTCAAGGACGGCAGCTTCGCCGAATGGTGAGGGGCCGGCGTCACATGGGCCCGGTTTCGAAACATCTTGTGCCCATCCGGCCCATTCTCCGATCGGCCGGAACGGTGTAGCCTCGCCCCCAAGCCGGAATCGGCATCGGGCAGAGGCACAGCATGACCACAGGCACCCCAGGGGACACCTTCCTCGGACGACGCACCGTCCTTCGCACCTTGGGCGGAGGGCTGGCCCTGCCACTCCTGTCCGGTTGCGGCCTCGGCCGGGATCCCCTGCCCGATCCGTCGCGTCCCGGCAGCCGGCTCGACAGCGTCATGCGCTCGGCCGATTCCTACCTCGACGTCACCAACCAGAACACGGGCGAGCACCTCGCGCTGCGCTTCCTCGACGATGGCAACTACGACCGCCGCGCGATCCGGCGGCTCGACTGGCTGTTCCGCGACTGGCGCGAGGACAAGCACCCCGAGATCGACCCGCGCATCTACTGGGGCCTCGCCGCCCTGTCCGACGCGGCGCGGCGCGACGGCCAGTCCGGCAGGATCACGCTCCTCTCGGGCTACCGGACCAAGCGCACCAACAACATGCTCCGCCAGCAGGGCAAGGGCGCGGCCTCCAACAGCTTCCACACCCATCGCCGCGCCGCCGACATCCGGCTCGACGGCGTGCCCATGGAGCAGGTGGCCGACTACGCCGAATGGCTCCAGATCGGCGGCGTCGGACGCTACCACGGCTCCGACTTCACCCACATCGACTCGGGCCCGACCCGGACCTGGAGCGCCTGACCCCTCAGCCCTGCTGCCGGTGGGCCCGCTCCTCCTCGGGCTCCTCCATCATGCCCAGCCCGGCAAGCCCCGATCCGGCAGGGCCACCCGGCGCGACAAGGGCGTCCTGCGGCAGGAGACCGCCGTCGAGCGCCCCGCGCCGTTCGTCGCTGTCGGTCGCGCCCTGCTGCTCGAAGAGCTCGTCGCCGACCTCCTGGCTCGCCTGATGCCAGTGGTCCTCGTGCCGCCCGTGGGGCCGTCCCTCCTGCTCCCAGAGCCGGTAGGCCCGCTCGCGGATGCGTTCCTCGCGATCATCGGCCATGGCTGTCCTCCTTCCTACGTAGCCGAAGCCAAACGGCGCAGCGGACCGCCCGTTCCCTTCCATCCCTCCGGCCTCACCGGATCGGGAGCCGTCACCTCGCCTGCGCCAGGATCGCTCCCACGTCCAGCCCGCGCGCCGACCCCATCTCCCGCCCCGTTCCGGGTCGAGCCGGCCCCGGACGTAGCTCTCCGCCACCGGGCCGGGCACCGTCCGCAACAGCACCGAGGCCGTGAGGAGCGTCGCCGTCCGCTCGGCGAAGAGCCGCGCCTCCGCGTCCGCCGGCAGCCCGGGCCAAAGCGTCCGATGGCGTTCCAGCACCACGTCATAGCCGGCGTCGAATCCCTTCGCCGCGTCCAGCTCCGCCTCCAGAGCCGCCCGTGCCTCGGGCTCGCGCGTCAGCGACCGCAGGATGTCGAGGCAGATCACGTTGCCCGACCCCTCCCAGATGCCGTTGAGCGGCGCCTCGCGGTAGAGCATCGGCATCGGTGTCTCCTCGACGTAGCCCATGCCGCCCAGGCACTCCATCGCCTCGGCCGTCACCTGCACGCAGCGCTTGTTGGAGAGGAACTTGGCCAGCGCCACGCCGACCCGGGCGAAGGCCTTCTGCCCCGGGTCGTCGAAGGCGGCCGCGACCCGCAGCCCCAGCGCCAGCGCCCCCTCCCAGTCGAGCGCCATGTCCGCCAGCACCATTCGCATCAGCGGCTGGTCGATCAGCCGCCGCTGGAACGCCACGCGCCCCTCGCACCATCGCACCGCCTCCCGCAGGGCCGCCCGCATCAGCCCCGCCGGTGCCATGGCGGTGTCGAGCCGCGTGTGGTGCACCATCCGCAGGATCGCGCGGACCCCTGCCCCTCCTCGCCCAGCATCTGCGCCCAAGCCCCTTCGTATTCGATCTCGGCCGAGGCGTTGGCGCGGTTGCCCATCTTGTCCTTGAGCCGCATCAGCCGGATCGCGTTGCGGCTCCCGTCCGGCAGCCAGCGGGGCACGAGGAAGCAGCTCAGCCCCGCATCCGTCCGCGCCAGCGTCAGGAAGCCGTCCGACATGGGGGCCGAGCAGAACCACTTGTGCCCCGTCAGCCGCCAATCCTCTCCATCCCGGACCGCCACCGTGCTGCTGCCCCGCAGGTCCGACCCGCCCTGCTTCTCCGTCATGGCCATCCCAAGCGTCGCGCCCGCCTTGCCGCCGACGGCGATCGTCGAAGGATCGTAGAGGCCCGAGATCAGCCGTGGCCGCCAGAGCGCCGCGAGGTCGGCGCCTGCCTCCAGCGCCGGGACGGCCGCATAGGTCATGGTCATGGGGCAGCAGAGGCCCGGCTCCACCTGAGTCATCAGGTAGACGAGGGCCGCGTGGGCGACCTGCCCCCCGGGGCCACCCTGCCACGGCAGCGCCGCATAGCCCCCCTCGAGGCCCAGCCTCATCAACCGGTGGTAGGCGGGGACGAAGCGGACCTCGTCGAGCCTGCGCCCGTGACGGTCGAAGGTCGCGAGCTCCGGCGGATGCCGTCGCGCAGCCTCCCCCAAGGCCCCAGGCATCGTCCTCCAGAAGGGCGTGCCCAAAGCGCTCCATCGGCTCGACGGGTGCACCTCGGGCCACGACATGCCCGCGCAGGACCGGATCGTCCGCCCAGGGATCGACCGGCCCGCCCGGCACCGGCTGGTTCGATACATCGTGCGTCGAGAGGCGGGATGTCGGCTCGGCCATGCTGCTCCTCCTCCGCGAATCTACTCCGGACGAGGGCTTGCAGGAACCGGGCCATGCCTGGATAGTTCCACCCGGGACAGCTTGTCGTGCTGCCTGATCGGCGGGCAATCCGCCCGACAGCTACGCAGTCGTTGCATAACGGTTATGCATCGGCCGAATGCTGCCGTTCATCGTATCTTAACTTTCCTGGCCTAGAACAAGGGCTTCTGCCAACCGGCCTGCCCTCGGTTCGCCTCGATGCCCCGTCCCCTGCTCTTGCAGGTGCAGCATTGAGCCGCAACTGCTCCACTCGGCCACGCAGGTGCGGTCCTGCCAATCTGTCGCGAGAGAATGTCCTTACCTTTTAACGCCTTCCTGTCACGGAGAGACCTCCTGAACCTGGCCGTGGCCGCAGCTCTGCTGCCTCGTGCCGCCCGCGCCGCCGCAGCCGAGGGAGGGGAGCCCTTCTCCTTCGACGCCCTGACCGATGAGATGCGCGCCGCCGCCGGCCGACCCTGGGCGCCCGCGACGCCGCCCGAATCCTGGTGGGGCGACCTCGACTACGACGGCTACCGCATGATCCGCTTCCGCGATGGGCAGTCCCGCTGGCAGGACGGGCCCGACGCCTGGCGGCTCGGCGCATTCCACATGGGCTGGCTCTTCCCGGAGCCGGTCAGGCTCTTCGACGTGACCGACGGCACGGCGCGAGAGTTGCGCTTCACCACCGAGGATTTCGACTACTTCGGCACGCTCGCGGGCAAGGTTCCGGCGGATGGCGAGCTTCCCGGGGTCGCGGGCTTCCGCCTCAACTATCCCCTGAACCGCCCCGACCGCTCGGACGAGGTCGTCTCCTTCGTGGGCGCCAGCTACTTCCGCGCCCTGGGCCGCGACGATGTCTACGGCGCCAGCGCGCGTGGCCTCGCCGTCAACACCTGGGTCATCGCACCCGAGGAGTTCCCGCGCTTCTCCCGCTTCTACCTGTCGCGCGACGCGGGCAGCGCCACGATCCACGCCACCCTCGAAGGGCCCAGCGTGACGGGCGCCTACCGCTTCGCCGTCCGCCCCGGCGCCGTGACCGAGATCGACGTGACCGCGCGCCTGTTCTTCCGCGACGCCGTGGAGGAGCTCGGGATCGCGCCCCTCACCTCGATGTTCCTGTTCTCCGGCCAGAACCGCGCGAACTTCGACGACTACCGCCCGCAGGTCCATGACAGCGACGGGTTGCGGATCGTCCAGGCCGACGGCGACGCGACCTGGCGCCCTCTCGGCAACCCGGAGAAGCTCGCCTCCTCCTACTTCACGGGCCCGACGCCGAGGAGCTTCGGCCTCTACCAGCGGGACCGCGACTTCGACAGCTTCCAGGACCCCGGGGCCCGCTACGACCTCCGTCCTTCGGTCGAGGTGGTTCCGCAGGGAGACTGGGGCTCGGGGGCCGTGCGGCTCGTGGAGATTCCCTCGGCCCTCGAGGCCAACGACAACATCGTGGCCCTCTGGGTCCCCGAGGCCAAGGTCGTGGCCGGCGACTCCCGCGAGTTCGCCTACACGCTCCGCTGGGGCGACCTCGCGCCCGACTGGGACGGCCCGCTCGCCATCGTCGCCGCGACGCGCGCGGGCGTCGGCGGGGTCGCCGGCATCGAGGCGCTGGAGAATGCCCGCAAGTTCGTGGTCGATTTCCGGGGCGGTCCCCTCGACGACCTGCCCTCGGAGGCCCCCATCCAGCCGGTGGCGACCGTCTCGGGCGGACATCTCGTCTCCGCCACTCTCGAACGCCTCCCCGAGGGAGGCGACTGGCGCGTCGTCCTGGACGTGACGGCGGAGAAGGACGCCACCGTCGAGATCATGCTGCACCTCGCCGGCTTCGAGCGGACGCTCTCCGAGAGTTGGGCCTGCCAGTGGGTGAACGCCTGATGCTGGACGACGTGACCCTCTTCGAGGCCCTCCTCCGGGAAAGCGTCGAGGGACTGCCCCCCGACGCGCCGCTGGCCATGCCGCGCCAGGTGCTGGAACGCCGCATCCGCTGGCGCCGGCGCTGGCTGCGCCTGATGGTCCGGTTCGCCCGCTAGCATGGAGGAGCGGGCCGCCCTCTTCCGGGCCGTCGCGCTGGGCGTGGCGGCCGCCGTGGCCGTCGCGGCCGCGGGCCTTCTCCTTCGGGGCGAGGGCACGGGCCTTCTGGCCGTGCTGCAGGGCCTTCTCGTCCTCCTGGCCACGTTCTGGCTCGCCTTCGGCGCCTCCCTCGCGCTTCTGGGCCTGCTGCCGGAAGCCCCGCCACCTCCCGAGGCCGATTTCCTCGGCCGCGCCGTGGTCCTGGTCCCGATCTGCAACGAGGACCCTCGCGCCGTTTTCGCCCGCATCAGCGCCATGGACGCCGAGTTGCACCTCGCCGGCATCGGACAGCAGGTGGACATAGCGATCCTCTCCGACACGCGGCGCGAGGACATCGCCGCCCAGGAGGCCGCCTGCTTCCGCCACCTCCTGACCGAATTGGGCGTCATCGGCCGGATCTTCTATCGCCGCCGTGCGGACAACCGGGGCCGCAAGGCCGGCAACGTCGAGGATTTCATCCGCCGCTCCGGCGCGGCCTACGAAGCCGCCGTGATCCTCGATGCCGACAGCCTGATGAGCGGTCACACGATCGCGCGGATGCTCCGCCGTCTTGCGGGCGACCCGGGCCTGGGGCTTCTCCAAACCGTGCCGGTCATACTGGGCGCGCAGTCGCGCTTCGGTCGCATGATGGCCTTCTCGGGCTCCTTCCACGGACCGGTCTTCGCGCGCGGGCTGGCGTGCCTGCAGGGTCGCACGGGGCCTTTCTGGGGCCACAACGCCGCCATCCGCGTCCGCGCCTTCGCCGAGAGCTGCGGCCTGCCCGAGCTCGCGGGCGCTCCGCCCTTCGGCGGCCACGTCCTAAGCCACGACTACGTGGAGGCCGCGCTCCTCGCCCGCGCCGGGTGGACGGTGCGCCTCGACCCGGACCTCGGCGGCTCCTTCGAGGAAGGGCCGGAGACCATCCTCTCGTATGCCAAGCGGGACCGGCGCTGGTGCCAGGGCAACCTCCAGCACGCGCGCATCCTCCTCGCGCCCGGAATGAGGGCCTGGAGCCGCTTCGTCTTCCTCCAGGGCATCTTCGCGTATCTGGCGCCGGTCCTCTGGCTGGCCTTCGTCCTTCTCAGCCTCGTCGCCCCTGCCCCGGTGGAGGGGTCGCTCCTGCTCGCGGGCCTGGTGCTCGGCCTTCTGTTCGCGCCGAAGCTGCTGGTCGCGCTCTGCGCCGGGGAGAGAGCGGAACTGTTCGGCGGGAGGTTGCACCTCTTCGCCTCGGTGGTCGCCGAAGTTGGCCAATCGAGCCTCGTGGCCCCCGTCCTGCTGATGTTCCAGGCGCGCTCCGTGGTCCAGGTCCTCCTGGGACGGGATGGTGGCTGGCCTCCGACGGCGCGGGGCGATGGAGCCCTGAGCTGGTCCGAGGGTTGGCGCGCCGCCTGGTGGATCACCTTGTGGGGCCTCGCCCTCCTGTTCGCGGCCGCTTGGCTCGCACCGGCGCTCCTACCCTGGCTGCTGCCTCTCGCCGGGCCGATGATCCTGGCGCCGAACCTGATCGCCTGGACGTCCCGGCCGGCCCAGTCACGGCTCTTCGCCACGCCCGACGAGCTGCTGGTGCCCACCGTGTCGCGCCGCACCAGCACGGTCGAGCTGCGCTGGTCCGACCACCTGCCACCGGAACCCACGAGGCAGATCGGCCGTGCGTGAGCTATCCCCGCCCGTCAACGGCCCGGTGGCTGCGGTCGTCGCCCCGCAGGCCCCAAAGAAGGCCAGGTCCGCGCGGGACCCGCGGCTCGACGTGCTGCGTGGGGCCGCGCTGGTCACGATCTTCGTCAATCACGTGCCCGGCAACTTCTATGAGAGCCTGACCATACGGAACTGGGGCTTCTCGGATGCGGCCGAGGCCTTCGTGCTCATGTCGGGGGTGTCGGCGGGCCTCGCCTACGGCCCGGCCTTCCGGCCGGGTGGCGAGGTCTGGTCGGGCCTCGCCCGCGCCTGGGGGCGGGCCTGGACGCTCTACCTCGTGCACCTCCTGGTGACGCTGGCGGTCCTCGGCATCGCCGCGGGCCTGGCGCTCTGGTTCCATACGCCGGGGCTCCTGCACATGAACGGTGTCGACGTGCTGCTGGGGCACCCGCTCCAGACGCTCGTGGCCCTGCCGCTGCTCCTGCATCAGTTGGGCTACATCAATATCCTGCCGCTCTATTTCGTCCTGCTGCTGGCGGCCCCCGGGCTCCTTTGGCTGGGCTGGCGATGGCCCGGGCTGCTCATGACGGCGTCGGGGATGCTCTGGCTCGTCGCCGGGACCTTCCGCCTGAACGTGCCGACCTGGCCGGCGTCCGGCGGCTGGCAGTTCTCGCCGCTGTCGTGGCAGATCCTGTTCGTCCTGGGCCTGCTCACCGGCATCCGCCTGAGGGAGGGGCGACGCCTCGTGCCGATCAACGCCTGGCTGATCGGGATCACGTCGGCGTTCCTGGCCATGGCGCTGGTCTGGCGCATCGTGCCGGCCGTGGGCGGCCCCCTGAACCACGGCCTCATGTGGCTGGACGAGGCCGGCCTTCCTTGGACCGTGACCGCCTTCCACAAGGTCTGGGAAACCGCGCCGCGCCTCTTCCATGCGCTGGCCCTGGCCTATCTCCTGTCGGCGATCCCGGCCGTCCGGCGCGCCTGCGCCTCGGTCTGGCTATCGCCCTTGGCGCTCCTGGGCCGGCAGGCTCTCCCCGCCTTCGCCTTGGGCTCGGTCCTCGCCATGCTGCTCCAGGGCATCAAGACGAGGACGGGGGAGGACCTGCTGCTCGACAGCCTGATGCTGGCCGGGGGCCTGTCGCTCCAGTTCGCCCTGGCCTGGGCCAAGGATCGCTGGCCGGGTCGATAAGCCCGAGCCGGCCACCGTCAGACGCGCCGTGCCGCCAGCAGGCGACCCAACTGGACCAGGTTCAGCCCCACGAAGAACAGGTTCCAGGCCACCACGGTGGGCATGGGGTGCGGCTGGCCCAGGAAGTAGATCGTGAGGCAACATCCCGCGCAAAGCGTCAGCAGGCGAAGCCGAAGCACGCTGCCGGTGAAGTAGGTCGCCACATACATGATGTTGGCGGCAAAGACCAAAACGTCCATGGAGAATCCTTGAATCGAAATGCCTGGCAGGAAACAGGACCGGCAAGGCCGCCGATCTGACCCGGCGGCCTTGGACGGAACTCTGGCGAGGCGGCAGGCCTAGGGCAGTCGCCGGCCGCGCAGAAGCTCCGCCCGCGTGAGCCCGATGTCCCGCAGGACATGGTCGCTCAGTTCTTCCACTTGGCGAGCGTGACGATACCGGGCGTCCTGGCGGACGAGCCAGCCGAGGAGGCTCGGGAGGCGAACCCTGGAAATGGGGGCCGGGCGTGCGATGGAAGCGTCAATCTGCATGGTGTCAACATCATCTGAAAGGGAAGCGACGGCTCCGGCCCGATAAGGAGGGGCCGGGGCCGGAAGCGGTCAGCCCGCGAAGCTGCAGGTGACGCTCGGGTTGTAGTCCGCGGTCATGCCGGACGGATTCGACCGCCAGTGCCAGACATGCAGCTCGTAGAAGGGATCCACGGGATGCGTGCCGACGGCCGACTTGAGCTGGAGCGTCTGGCCCAGGAAGGTCGGCGGAGCCTCGTCCGTCCACTGCGCCTGGAACACGATGTATTCCAGCGCCACGAGGTGCATGGCCCCGTCCGGCTGCGGCTCGTACATGAGGACGTCCGGCTCATCGACCACGAGTCGCCCGTCCCCGGCGTAGTCGGGATTGATGTAGTGCTGCCCCATCGCCCCATCCGTGCCGTGGTCGGTGCAGTCGAAGAGAGGCTCGTAGCCAGCGGCGACGGCCGCGTCGATGTCGTAGAAGGCCTCGGCCGCGGCGCGCGAGGCCGTGACGGCGGTCGGGTCGGAGGGGGTCGATGGCGCATCATGGGCGAGGGCCGGAGCGGCCAGGACGCCCAGCACGAGGACGGATCTCAAAACGTTCATTGAAGCATCTCCGATGAAAGGGCTCTTGCTGTTCGGCGGCCGCCTGGCCGCCTCGTGCGCCTCAGGCGGGCACGGCCTCGACAGGGTCCGGACGGACGATGACGGTGCTCGCGACCGGGTAGAACTCCTCCCCGGGCATGCCCACGCGCCGCGCGTGCTCGCGGATCGATTCACCGTCGCGGGCCTGGTAGATGCACACGGTGCCGAGACGGCCGTCGGGCTCCTCCACGACGTAGCTGCGGATCCAGCGGACGCGGCTGCTCATCTGCTCGCCGACCTCGGCGGACGTCCTGCCGCAGGCCTCGAGTTCGGCCATGTCGGCACAGAAGCTGGGGCGACGGATGACGTAGGTCTGCATGATCGTTCTCCAGGTTTCAGGCGGTCCGGCCGCGCTGGCTCCGCCCCTGAGTTGCCACGTCGATCACGTGGTGCAGGCTCAATACCGGGAGGTCAGGCAAACCGTCCTTATCGCGGGCTTACCATTGGCGTATCATTCACCCTCGCGGAGACGATTGCCGGAGCATCGAAATGCCGACGCATACCTTCGGAGAGTTCGATCTGGACGAGGAGGCCCGTAGCCTGACGCTGCGTGGCGAGCCGGTCGCGATGCAACCGCTGGTCTTCGACCTCCTGACCTACCTCGTCCGCCACGCCGGACGGGTGGTGCCCAAGGACGAGCTCCTGGACAGGCTCTGGCCGGGCCTCCACGTGACGGAAGCCTCCCTCCAGCGGGCCGTGAGCCTCGCGCGCGGGGCCCTGAGGCTCGGCGGGCTCGACGGGTCGCTCAGGAGCATCGTCCGCGTCGGCTACCGGTTCGGCCTCGACCGCGCGTCGATGACCGACCTCGCCGCCCGGACCCCCGTTGGGAGCGAGGCCGTGGCCCTGGCGCGGCAGGCCGCCGGCGACCGGCGCTGGAGCGAGGCGGACGAGCGCTTCGCCGAAGCCGATCGCGAGCATCGGCTCGGCCCCGAGGACCTCGACCTCTGGGCCTTCTCGCTGGAATGCCTCGCGCGGCCGAAGGGGGCGACGCCGATCTACGCCCGGGCGGTCGAGGGCCATCTGGCCTTGGGCGATCACGCGCGCGCCGCGCACTCGGCGGCCCAGCTCAGCAAGGTGCATCTCGAGCTCGGCCACCCGGATGCCGGACGCGCCTGGCTGGCGCGCGCGGAAGAGCTCCTGAGGTCCGACACGGCGCTCGCACCCCTGGCCTACATCCTTTGGCTCAAGTCGCGTTATGCGGTCTTCGCCGGCCGGCCCGACGAGTCGCTCGACATCATCGGGCGGGCCATCGAGTGTGCCGAGGCCGCCGGATCGGCGAGCTTGCGCGCCCTCACGATGGCCTATCAGGGGTTCTACCACATCACCCTGGGCCAGATCGCCGAAGGACGGGCCTGTCAGGATCAGGCCGCCGCCATCGCCCTGTCGAGCGAGGTCGATCCCCTGTCCGGTGGCCTCGTCTACTGCTCCATCCTCTGGACCTGTCGGACCTTCGCCGACTGGTCGCGCGCGGCGCAATGGTGCCCGGGCTTCGAGCTCTGGTGCGACATGGCCTTCGCGCAGATCACCGGGGCCTGCCGCCTTCATCACGCGGATACGCTGGGCGCCGTCGGGCAGCTTCCCGAGGCCCTGATCGAGATCGACCACGCCATCGACGGCCTGACCAGGGAAGGAACCTGGGAGATCGGCGATGCCTGCCGAGTCCGCGGCGACATCCTCGCGATGCTGGGCGATCCCGAGGGCGCGGGGGAGGCCTATCAGCGGGCCATCGCCTTCGGCTGGGACGCGGAGCCGGGCCTCGCGCAGCTCCTCGCCGCTTCGGGCGACGTGCGGGGCGCGCTCGCCTCCATCGAGCGGGCGCTCGGCAGCCGGTCCTGGTACGGCCTCCAGCGCCGGGGATGGCTCCTGGCCAATGCGGCGCAGATCGCCGCAGCCGCCGGCCTCTCCGCCGAGGCGCAGGCGGCGCTGGACGAGCTCGACCGCCCGGGGGACCCGACCCCGATCCCCGCCATCCGGGCCATGGCGGTCGAGGCGCGGGCCGACCTCGCGGCGCAGGGGGGCGACCCGGTCGCGGCGCTACACCTCCTCCACTTTGCGCGCCAGCTCTGGACGAGCGTCCGGCACGAGTACCATGCCGCGCGCCTCCGCCTGCGCCTCGGCGACCTGCTCGACGCGTCCGGGGACCGTTCGGGTGCGCGCATGGAGCGCGCCGCCGCCAGGGCCGCCGCAGAACGGATCGGCGCGCGGGAGCTTCTCGCGAAGGCTCTCGATCAGGCCGCCGAGGGGCGTTGCCCAGAGGAACGGGAGGCAACGGTCACGACGCTCAGGCGCGCCTCGTCGGCCGCCTGAGGCCGGCCTCCGGCGACGGGTGTTCAGGCGATCCCCTCGCCGCCGGTGACGCCGTAGACCTCGCCGGTGATGTAGCTCCCCTCCTGCGAGGCCAGCAGGACATAGACCGGCGCGATCTCGACGGGCTGGCCGGGACGCTTGAACTTGCTCCCCTCCCCGAACTTCTTGACCTTCTCCTGCGAGGACCCGCCGCTCGGGTTGAGAGGGGTCCAGAACGGTCCCGGCGCTACGGAATTCGCGCGGATGCCCTTCTCGATCAGCTCCGTGGCCAGGGCCTTGGTGAAGGCCACGATGCCCGCCTTGGTGGTGGCGTAGTGCATGATCGTGGTGGACGGATCGTAGGCCTGGACCGAGGCTGTAGTGATGATCGCGGCGCCCGGGGGCATGATCTTCGAGGCCTCCTGCGCCGTCCAGAACATCGCATAGATGTTGGTCTTCATGGTCTCGTCGAAGTCCTGGGTCGTGATCTGCTCGAACTTCTCGAAGAACTTCTGGTGCCCCGCGTTGATGACCAGCACGTCGAGTCCGCCCAGCTCGTCCGCCGCGCGCTTCGGCAGCCCCCGCGCATAGTTCTCGTCCGTCAGGTCGCCCGGCAAGGCCACGGCCTTGCGCCCGGCCGCACGGATCAGCTCGACGACCTCGTCCGCGTCCGCCTGCTCCGACGGAAGATAGGAGATCGCGACATCCGCGCCCTCCCTCGCATAGGCGATGGCGACCGCGCGGCCGATCCCCGAGTCGCCCCCGGTGACGAGAGCCCGCCGCCCCTCCAGCTTGCCGGAGCCCTTGTAGCTCTCCTCTCCGTGGTCCGCCGGGGGGTCGAGCCTGCGCGTCAGGCCAGGCGCCGGCTGCGGCTGCTCGGGAAAGGGCGGCGCGGGGTACTGGTGGCGGGGGTCCTGCATCTTCAGGCGGTCGGCCATGTCGGTCTCCTTGTCCGTGCGAATGAACCCCGTCCGGTCGGGTCAGGGGCCTAGGCTCACGGCACTAACGACGCCGGAGGGCATCTCGTTCATCAGGATTTCGACGATGGCGGCTCCCCGCCGTTGCGGCGGGGGGGGGGGC
>NZ_KK088620.1 GCF_000600335.2 Rubellimicrobium mesophilum DSM 19309
CCCCCCGCCCGCCGCGCGCCGCGATCCCGGCCGCCACCGCCCCGGCCCGCGCGCCGTCGCGGTCGGTGACGACCACCGTCGCCCCCTCGGCCGCCATCGCCAGCGCCCCGGCCCGCCCGATCCCGGAGCCCGCCCCCGTCACCAAGGCCACCCGGTCCCGCAGAAGCATCATCGTCCCCCTTCAGCCGCGCGCCCGCGACGTCCCGCGCCGCAGCAGCAGTTGCGCCACGACCAGCAGCGTCAGCGACGCCGCGAGGACCATGGCGCCGATGGCGTTGATCTCGGGCGTGACGCCCCGCCGGATCGAGGAGAAGACGTAGATCGGCAGCGTCGTCTGCGGGCCCGCCACGAAGAAGGCGATGATGAAGTCGTCGAAGCTGAAGGTGAAGGCCAGCAGGAACCCGGCGAGGATGCCCGGGAAGATCTGCGGTAGCGTCACCTGCCGGAAGGTCCCCCAGGGCGTCGCGCCGAGGTCCGCCGAGGCCTCGACCAGCGACCGGTCCATCCCCGCCACCCGCGCCCGCACCAGCAGCACCACCAGCGCCAGCGCGAAGAGCCCATGCGCCGCGATCAGCGAGCCGTAGCCCAGCCCGAGCTGCGGCGGCGCCTCTCCCGGCCAGACGGCGGCCAGCACCGGGTTCACCCAGCCGAACACCGTCACCAGCGCGATCAGCGTGGCGATGCCGATGACGATCCCCGGCACCATCACCGCGACGTAGATCAGCGCGTCGAAGGCCGCCCGCAGCCGCGGCCTCGCCTGCGGCAGCACCAGCGCCGCCATGGTCCCGAACACCGTGGCCAGCGTCGCCGAGGCCAGCGCCACGGTCAGGCTCGTGCGGAAGGCGTCCACCACGAAGGGGTTCGACAGCGCCCGCCCGAACCACTGGACCGAGAAGCCCTGGAGCTGCGTCGCGCTCCGCCCGCCGTTGAAGGCGAAGACCGCGATGACCGCGATCGGGACATAGAGGAACAGGTAGACCGCCAGCGCGAAGAGCCTCATGCCGCCCTCACATCAGCGCCACGTCGTCGCGCCCGCCGCCCCAGCGGCGCATCAGGCGCATGTAGACGGTCACCGTCACCAGCATCACGACCACCAGCGCCATCGCCACCGCCGAGCCGAAGGCCCAGTTGCGCGACTGCAGGAACAGGTCCACCAGCGCGTTCCCCACGAAGAACACCTTGCCGCCGCCCAGCATGGCGGGGATCAGGAACTCGCCCATCAGCAGGATGAAGACGAGGAGGCACCCCGTCGCCACCCCCGGCAGCGACAGCGGCAGCGTGATCTGCCAAAAGCTCCGCCAGGGCGGCGCGCCGAGGTCGTCCGCCGCCTCCAGCAGCCGCTTGTCCAGCCGCTCGAGGCTCACGTAGATCGGAAAGACCATCAGCGGCAGGTAGCCGTAGACGATCCCCACCAGCACCGAGAAGGGCGTGTTGATGAGCATCGGCTGCCCGAGGCCCAGCCAGCCCAGCAGCTTGGGGATTCCCTGCCCGCCCAGCAGGAAGATCCAGGCATAGGTGCGGATCAGGATCGAGGTCCAGAAGGGCACGATCACCAGCACGAGCAGCACCGTCCGCCACCGCTCGCCCACCCGCATGGCGAGGACGTAGGCCAGCGGATAGGCGATCAGAAGGCAGGCCAGCGTGCCCAGCGGCGCGAGGACCAGCGTGTTGCGGAACGCCGCCCCGCGCGAGCCGAGGTTGAGGAAGTTCGCCAGCGTGAAGGCGGGGGCGTAGCCGCCGGCCGGCCCCCGCTCCCCGAAGCTGAAGACCAGCACGACGACCAGCGGCAGCACCAGCATGGCGAGGAGCCACAGCCCCGCCGGGGCGAGGAGGAGCGTCGCGCCGATCCGCCGCCGCGCCATTGTCTCAGGCCGACTTGAAGCGCGCCATCAGCTCGGCGCGGTTGGGGTCGGTCAGCGTCACGGCGGCCCCGAACTCCAGCGGCGCGAGCAGCTCGGCCGCCGGGTAGAGGATCGGATCGTTCAGCACCTCGGGCGGTAAGAGCGCGTTCACCCGCTTGTCGGCCACCGGATAGCCGTGGAACAGCGCCTCCCGCGCGTTCACCTGCGGGTCGAGCAGGAAGTTGATGAGCGCGTAGCCCGCCTCGCGGTGCGGCGCGTCCTTCGGGACCGCGTAGAAGTCCGACCAGATCTCCCCGCCCTCGCGGCCCAGCACGTAGGCGATCTCCGGGATGTCGCGGTGGAGCTGCGAGGCGTCCCCCGTCCAGCACATCGACATCCAGGCGTCGCCCGGCCGCATCGAGGGCTGGTAGTCCGAGGAGATGGCGAAGAGGTGCGGCTTGACCTCCAGGAGCAGCTTCTCGGCGTCCGCGAGCTCCTTCGGGTCCACCGAGTTGAACGAGTAGCCGAAGTATTTCAGGGCGTTGCCGATGGTGGTGAGCTGGTAGTCGTGCACCATGGTCCGGCCCGAGAAGTCCTCCTTGGTGCGGTCCCAGAAGTCCTTCCAGGTGGTCATCTGCCGGTCGCCGGCGTGGGTGGTGTTCACCGCGTAGCCGGTCGTCCCCCAGTTCTTCGACACGGCGTAGACCTTGCCGTCCACGGTCCCGGCCTCGGCGAAGCGCGGGTCGAAGGAGGCCGGGTCGTAGTTGGGGATCTTGGCGAGGTCGAGCGGCTCGATGATGTCCTCGGAGACGTAGGTGGTGATCGTGTAGTTGGTCGGCACGAACACGTCCCAGCCCGACCCGCCCGCCTGCAGCTTGGCCAGCATCTCCTCGTTGGAGCCGAAGACGCTCACGTCCACGTAGGCGCCGGTCGCCTGCGTGAAGGCGTCGAAGTCGGCGGGGTCGTGGTAGTTGGGCCAGGTGGCGATCGCCACGCGGTCGCCGATCCCCTCCTGCGCCCAGGCGCGGCGGGGACCCAGCCCCTGTCCCAGCGCCACCGTCGCCAGCCCGAGCCCCGTCACGCCCAGGAAGTGCCGGCGGGACACCGAGCCCTTTCGGTAGCGCCTCAGCTCCTCCATGAACCTCTGGCGCGAGATGTGGTCGTCGCGGTCCGTCATCGTCCTGCCCTCCCTGCGGGTTCGTCGTCGGTCAGTCGTCTCCCAGGATCAGCGCGGCGCCCTCGGGCCAGGCGGCAATGGCCTCGTCTCCGGGGGCGAAGCGGCCCTGCGCGGCCTCGGCCTGCCGGGGCACATGGGCGAGGAACTCGCCCAGATCCTCGTGCCGCACGAGGTATTCGGTGTGCTCGCCCAGGAAGATGCCGGTCAGCACCCGCACCGGCAGCCCCACGCCCTGCCCCGGCCGCAGGAGCGCCACCTGCTCGGGCCGGATGCTGGCGACGGCGGCCTGCCCCTCCGAGAAGGCCCGCCGCGGCCGTCCCGCGATGACCTGTCCGCCGGCCACCGCCAGCCGGGCCTCCGCGCCATCGGCCCCCTCGATGCGGCCGGGGAAGAAGTTGGACTTGCCCACGAAGTCCGCGACGTAGCGGTCCCGCGGCGCGTCGTAGAGGTCGCGCGGGCTCCCCACCTGCACGATCCGGCCGCCCCGCATGATGACGATGCGGTCCGACATCGACAGCGCCTCCTCCTGGTCGTGCGTGACCAGGACGAAGGTGATGCCGAGGCTCCGCTGCAGGCCCTGCAGCTCGATCTGCATGTCGCGGCGCAGCTTGCGGTCGAGAGCCGCCATCGGCTCGTCGAGGAGCAGGAGCTTCGGCTCGTTGACGATGGCGCGGGCCAGCGCCACGCGCTGCTGCTGCCCGCCCGACAGCTCCCAGATGCGCCGCCCGCCATAGCCCTCCAGCCGCACGGTCTCCAGCGCCCGGTCCACCGCGCGGGCGATCTCGGCGCCGGACGGGCGGGGCCGGCGCTGGCGCAGGCCATAGGCGATGTTGTCCGCCACGCCCATGTGCGGGAATAGCGCGTAGTGCTGGAAGACCATGTTCACCGGGCGGCGATGCGCCGGCAGGCCGTCGACCCGCTGCCCGTCCAGCAGCACCTCGCCCTCGCTCGGCTCCTCGAACCCCGCGAGCATCCGCAGCGCCGTGGTCTTGCCGCAGCCGGACGGACCCAGGAACGACAGGAACTCGCCCCGCCGGATCGCGAGGTCGAGCCCCTCGGCCGCGACCACCGCGCCGAAGCGCTTGGTCACGGCCCGGAACTCGGCGATCGGGGCGTCCATGTCCTGCAAGGGGCTTTGCTGCATGGGTGGCATATGCTTCATTCTGCCAGGAAGCCTAGGAACACGGTCGTTGCCTGTATATATCACAAAAGGCATAGATCCGGTCCGGGAAACGGCCTCGTGAGGAGCGCCGACCTGCTTCCCGGCATCGGCGGGGTCATCGGCGCCCTGGGCACGCCCGACTTCCCGGGCGCCCTGACCGGCCTCCTGCGCGCGGTCGCGCCCTACACCTACACGGTGGCCTTCGGCTACCGGGGCACGGCGCGGCCCATCGACCTGCACGACGACTTTCCCCGCGCCAAGCGCCAGGTCTTCGTCACCGACTACCAGGCCGGGCCCTACCTGCTCGACCCGTTCTTCCTCGCCGCGACCCGGCCGGTCCCGGCGGGGCTCTACCGGATGCGCGACCTCGCGCCCGACCGCTTCTACCAGGGCGAATACTTCCGCAACTACTACGTCCGCACCGGCCTCGCGGAGGAGATCGGCTACTTCGTGGACGTGCCTGGCGGCGCCACCGTCGTCCTCTCGCTCATGCGCGAGGAGAAGCCCTTCGGCGCCCACGAGATCCGCCGCCTCGACTCCCTGCGACCCGTGGTGGAGGCCTGCCTGCGCCGCCACTGGGGCGGCCTCGCCGCGCGGCTCATGGAGGCCCCCGAGCGAGGGAGGGACCCGACGGCAACCGGATCGAGCGCTCCTTCCAGACCTTCGGCTCCGGCCTCCTGACCCCCCGCGAGCGCGAGATCGTGGAGCACACGCTCAAGGGCCACTCGGCCGAAGCCATCGGCCGCCTCCTTGGCATCACCCCCGGGACGGTGCGCATCCACCGCCGCAACATCTACACCAAGCTCCGGATCGGCTCGCAGGGCGAGCTCTTCATGGCCTTCATCCGCACGCTGAGCGGTGGCCAGGCCGGTTGACGAGCCCCGGCCAACGCTGAGCGAACGTCAGTGAGGCCGCCTGCGCGCGGGCTCGGATCCGTCCTTTCACGCCAGCAACGTGGCCGGCCCACGCGGCCCGCGCCCGGACGTGCTCGTCCGTGCGAGATCAGGGCCATCCCGAGGGCCCGCGACGCCCAGGGCTCAGGTCGACGCCTGCAGGATGCGATCCAGCGCGTCGCAAAGCCGGTCCACCTCCTCGAGCGTGTTGTAATGGACCATCGACACGCGCAGCACGCCCCCTTGCCGTCCAGGCCGAGGTCCTCCACCAGGCGGCGCGAGTGGAAGTCGCCATGCCGGATCGCGATGCGGTGGTCGTCCATCGCGCGCGCGACCTCGCCCGAGTCCCGCCCGTCGAAGCGGAAGGCGACCGTGGGGATGCGGGCCGAGCCCTCGTTGCGGGCCTGGCCGACGATCCGGCAGTCGTTGCGGGAGCCGAGATAGGACAGGAGCCGCCCGACCAGCGCGTCCTCCTGCCGCGTGATCGCGCCATAGCCCGCCTCGATCCGGGACCGGGTGTCGCCCCCGGTGGCGGCGCCGAGGTCGGCCAGGTAGTCGCGGATCGCCAGCGTGGAGTAGGCGCATTCGTAGGAGGGATTCCCGGGCTCCAGCTTCCCGGGCACTTTGTCCCGCCCGTAGAAGTAGTGGTAGAGCGTGTCGAGCTCGAGCAGGTGCTCGTGCTTGCCGTACATCACGGCGTAGTGGGGCCCGTAGGTCTTGTAGAGGCTGAAGACGTAGTAGTCGACGTCCCAGGCGCGGACGTCGATGGCCCGGTGGGGGGCATAGGCGACGGCGTCCACGCAGAGCCGCGCGCCCGCCTCGTGGACGATGCGCGCGATCTCGGCGACCGGGTTCACCTGGCCCAGGATGTTCGAGACCTGCGTCACGCAGACGAGCCGGGTCCGGTCCGAGAGCATCGACCGCAGCATCTCCGGGTCGAGGCCCATGCGGTCGCGGTCGAGCGGCCAGAAGGTCACGTCGATCCCGAACTCGCGCAGGCCGACCCAGGGCCCGATGTTGGACTCGTGGTCGGCCATGGTGACGATGATCTCGTCGCCGGGCCGGAGCTGGCTGCGCATCGCCCGGGCGAGGTTCTGCAGCAGCACCGTCGTCGAGGGGCCGAAGACGATCTCCTCGGGCCGGGCGGCGTTGACGAGGACCTGCGCCGCCTCCCGCGCCTCGCGCAGGGCCTCGGCCGCGGCCTGCGACACGGCGTAGGTGCCGCCGATCTGGACGTTCCGCTCGAACAGGAACTCGGTCATGCGCTCGACGGCGCCCTTCAGGATCTGCGACCCGCCGGCGTTGTCGAACAGGGTCCAGCCCCGGTGAAGGCCGGGGAAGTGGCTGCGCACGCGGTCGAGGTCCAGCGCGATCTGGGTCATCGGGGTCTCCGGGGAAGGGGCGTCAGTGGTTCAGCACGGCGCCCAGGAAATTGCGGGTCCGCGCCTCGCGCGGGGTGTCGAATATCTGGGCGGGCGTGCCGATCTCGACGATGCGGCCCCCGTCCATGAAGATCACGCGGTCGGCCACCTGCCGGGCGAAGCCCATCTCGTGGGTGACGACGACCATGGTCACCCCCGACCCGGCGAGCGCCCGCATCACATCGAGCACCTCGCCCACCATCTCGGGGTCGAGGGCCGAGGTCGGCTCGTCGAAGAGCATCACCCGGGGCTCCATGGCCAGGGCGCGGGCGATGGCCACGCGCTGCTGCTGCCCCCCCGAGAGCTGGCCGGGGTATTTCTCCGCCTGCTCGGCGATGCCGACCCGGGCCAGGAGGTCGCGCGCCCGCCGCTCCGCCTGCCCGGGCGGGAGGCCGCGCACCCGCATGGGCGCCAGCATGACGTTCCGCAGCACGGTCAGGTGCGGGAAGAGGTTGAAGGACTGGAACACCATCCCGACCTCGGCGCGCACCTTCTGCAGGGCGGCCCCTCGCGCGACGGGCGTCCCGTCCACCACGAGGGTGCTGCCGGGCTCGAACTCCTCGAGCAGGTTGATGCAGCGGATCAGGGTGGACTTGCCGGACCCGGAGGGCCCGATGACGCAGACGACCTCGCCCTCGGCGATGTCGAGGTCGATGCCCTGGAGCGCGGTGTAGGCCCCGTACTTCTTGGAGAGCCCGCGGATGTGGATGAAGCCCCGGTCCATCAGCGGCTCGCCCGCCCGAAGCGGCGCTCGAGGCGCGACACCATGCTCACCATCGGCCAGAGCAGCGCGATGTAGATGATGGCGGCCCCGATGAGCGGGCTCGGGTTCGCGGCCACGGCCTGCGCCTGCGTGGCCTGCTTGAGCAGGTCCGGCATGGCCACGACCGAGGCGAGCGCGGTGTCCTTCAGGACGTTGATGCAGTTGTTGGTCAGCGGCGGGATCACGATGCGGATCGCCTGCGGCAGGATCACGTCGACCATCGTGTGGCGCGGCGACAGCCCCAGCGCGCCCGAGGCCTCGAACTGGCCCTTGGGGATCGCCTCGATCCCGGCGCGGAAGATCTCGGCCGTGTAGGCGGCCGAGACGAGGCTCAGGGCCGCGACCGACGACATGAACGGCGACAGCCTGATCCCCAGGAAGGGCAGCGCGTAGTAGATGACGATGAGGAGCACCAGGAGCGGGATGGACCGCATCACGTTGATGTAGACCCGCGCGAGGGCCCGGAGGACCGCCGGCGCGTAGAGCCGCACGAGCGCGAGCGCGAGCCCGGCCACGAGGCCCAGGACGATGCTGACGACGCCGATCTTGATCGTCACCCACAGGCCCCAGAGCAGCATGGGGTAGGTGCGGACGAGGACCGGGACGTTGAAGAAGGTGTCGAGGAGGTCCATCGGGGCTCTGCGCGGCCGTCGGAGCCGGGCGGGACGCGAGGCGCTCCGCCCGGACCGGGTCTCAGGGCGTCGGCATGTCCATGACCTGCACGGTCGAGGTGCCGTCCTCGGGCGCGGCTCCGAACCACTTCTCGTGCGTGGCGGCCAGGAAGCCCTCGTTCTTCAGGTCGGTGATGATGTCGTTGACCTGCGCGGCGAGCGGCGAGTCCTTGGCGAACATGATCGAGTACCGCTCGCCGGTCGGGATGCGCTCGGCCACCACGAAGTCGGGCTTGTCCTTGACGTAGTACTGCAGCGCCGGGATGTCCGAGATGTAGCCGTCGATGCCGCCGTTCCCGAGGTCGAGCATCGCGGGGGCCAGCCCCTCGAAGCGCCGGATCTCGCCGAAGCCGTACTCCGCCTCGTGCTCGGTGGCCCACATGTCGCCGGTCGATCCGGTGTCCACGCCGATCACCTTGCCGGACAGGTCGCTCAGGCCCCCGAGCCCGCTCGCCGCCGTGACGGTCAGCGACTGGTCGCTGTCGTAGTAGGGCTGGGCGAAGCTGACCTCCTCCAGGCGGGCGGGCGTGATGGTGATCGACGAGACCGCCATGTCGATGCGGCCCGACTGCACCGCCGAGAAGAGCCCGTTGAACGGGATGTTCTCGACCGAGACCTCGCGGCCGAGGCGCTTTCCGATCTCGTTCACGAGGTCGATCTCGAAGCCCACGAAGTTGCCCGACTCGTCCTGGAACTCCCAGGGGACGTTGCCGATGTTGGCCCCGACGGTGAGCGCCTGGGCCTGGGCCTGGTCCTGGCCCATCGTGCCCACCGCCAGCACGGCGCCGATCAAGCTCGACTTGAGGAAACCCCTCCGCAGCATGTCCGAGTCCTTTCCCTGTTGATCTTGTCTTGTTAGTATCCGACTGGTCTGACCGGTCAGGCCAGGGAACCATGCCACCGGTTCAAAAGCAAGTCGCGACATGGGCTCCCCCGGGCCCGGGAGGGAGTGTTGGAGAGGCAGACCAGACCCGCGGGCGACACCTGGCGGCCCGTGCCGCAGGTCGTGGCCCGGCGCCTCCAGGGCCTCATCACCCGGGGCGAATGGAAGCCCGGCCAGCAGATCCCGTCGCAGCGCGTCCTGTCCGAGCAGCTCGAGGTCAGCCGCGCCTCGCTGCGGGAGGCGCTGCAGACGCTGGAGACGCTCGGCCTGATCCGGTCCGAGCCCGGGCGCGGAACCTTCGTGACCTACGGGCAGGAGGTGGACCGGGGCCCGGAGCTGCGCTGGCGCTACGCGGACAGCTTCTCCCTGCTGGACGTCTTCCAGACCCGCATCATGCTGGAGTCGCAGATCGCGGCCTCCGCCGCGCTCGTGGCCGAGGGCGAGGCCGTCGAGGCCCTGGTCGCGGCGACCGACGAGATGCAGCGCGGCTGGGAGGCGGGCGACCTCGTGGCCAATGTCGAGGCCGACCTCCTGTTCCACCGGATCGTGGTCGGCCAATGCGGCAACCGCATGCTTCAGGTCCTCTACGACAACGTGGCCGGCCTGCTGACCGAGACCCAGCGACAGCCCATCCCGCGGACGCGGACCGAGCGGATGGCGGAGTCGCTGGCGGAGCACCGGGCGCTGATCGCGGCGTTCCGGGCCCGCGACCCGGAGGCCGCGCGGGCGGCGATGGCCGCGCATATCCGCAACACGGCCCTGTCCGCCGGCGTGGGTTTGGCGCCCTGAGCGAGGGGAGCATCGGGCGCCGCCGTGGCCGATGCCGGGCCCGCCGTCCGGGAGGCCTCTCGGAGCGGCCGGCCAGCGACCGGCGATGCGCGCCGGATGCTCCCGGGCGGCGGCCCCGAGGCCGCTCCCGCGCCCTGCCACGCGCGCCGAAGGGGCGCCGGGACCGCAAGCCGGCAGCCGATCCGACGCGTCTCCGGCCCCTGCGCGCCGGCAGAGGCCCTGGGGACGCGAACCGGCTCGTCCTCGGCAAGGAGGACCCGATTCGCCGGACCGTGGGCCCGCACTCCCGATGTGCCCCGGCCTCGAGCCGCCCTGTCGGGGTCCGCTCCGCCCGCGGGGCCGGACGCGCTCTCAGGCCCTTCCGACCTTGGAGGCCCTGGGACGCGCCCTCAGTTGGTTGTTGAGGCTCGCCTCGAGCTCCTCGATCTCGAAGGGCTTCCGCAGCACCAGGGAAGCGCCGCCCGCAGCGTTCACGATGGCCGTCGTGTCGGCGTATCCCGTGACGAAGATGATCGGCAGCTCGGGCCGGCTCCGATGGACGGCCTCAGCCACCTCGGCGCCGTTCATCCCCGGCATGGCGAAGTCGACGAGGAGGAGGTCCGGCTCCTGCTCCAGGGCCGCGAGGCCGTCGCGCCCGTTGCTGGCCTCGAGGACGCGGTGGCCCAGGGCCTCGACGGTGGCCACGATGGACCGCCGCACGGCATCGTCGTCGTCGATGACCAGGATGGTGGCTTCCGGGGCGCCCCGCGGCTCCCCGGTCGCCGGCCCGGCCGTCGGTTCGTCCGCCGCGGCCCGTTCGGCGCGGCGCAGGATCACGCAGACCGTCGTGCCCTCCCCCACGCGGCTGTCGAGCCGCACGGTGCCCCCGGACTGCCGGGCCATGGCATAGACCTGGCTCAGGCCCAGGCCCGTTCCCTTGCCCTGTCCCTTGGTCGTGAAGAAGGGCTCGAAGGCCCGTCGCGCCACCTCGGGCGACATGCCGACCCCCGTGTCCGTGACGCAGACGAGCACGTAGTCCCCGGGCGGGAGCTCCGGGTCGTCCTCCTTGTGCTCGGCCGCCGCGCGAAAGGTCACCGCGCCGCCGTCGGGCATGGCGTCCCGCGCGTTGATGGCCAGGTTCAGGATCGCCATCTCGAGCTGCGTCGGATCGACGAGGGCGCTCAGGGTGGGGTCCTCGACCTCGACCGAGACGACGGCGAGCGGCCCCAGGCTTCGCTGGAGCAGGTCCCGCATGCGCTCCAGGGCCCTCGCGATCGGGACCGGCCTGATCGCGAGCTGCTGGGAGCGCGCGAAGGCCAGGAGCTGGGCGGTGAGGTTGCCGCCCCGGCGCGTGGCCTCGATGCCCTGCTCGGCCAGGAGCCGGACCCGCTCGGGGTCGTCGGGGCGCTTGCGGATCAGCGCCAGGCTCCCCTGCACGGCCTGAAGGAGGTTGTTGAAGTCGTGGGCGATGCCGCCGGTGAGCTGGCCCAGGGCCTCCATCTTCTGGCTCTGGCGCAGGATCTCCTCGCGCTCGATCTCCTGGGTGATGTCGCGGCCCACGACGTAGAACAGGTCGCCCTCGGCCACGCCCGCCCAGGACAGCCAGACCACCCGGCCGTCGGAGGCGACCATCCGGTTCAGGTACTTCTGCACCAGGGCTCCCTCGCGCAGCCGACCGACCGCCTCCGCGAGCGTGCCATGGTCGCCCGGATGCACGAACTCGATGAAGGGACGCGCAAGGATCTCCTCGTCGGGCAGCCCCAGGAGGCGGCTCCAGGCCGGGTTGATCGAGCGGAGGAACCCGTCGAAGCCCCCCACGGCGAAGAGGTCGCTCGAGAGCGCGAAGAAGCGGTCGAGCTCGCGCCGGCGCTCCTCGACCTCGCTCTCGAGGGCCTCGGCCCTGGAGCGCAAGGCCTCGGCCCGGCGATACTCCTCGGTGACGTCGATCTCGATGCCGACGAGACGCGTGATCGTCCCTTCGGCGTCGCGGACCGCGGTCTGGTGCGAGCGTATCCACCGCGTCCCCCGGGACCCGAGGACCACGCGGTAGTCCAGGTCGTGGGTGCCCCCTTCGCGGCGGACGAACTCGGTCTGGTCGATGACCGCGGCAAGGTCGTCGGGATGGATGAGCGCCTTCCATCTCTCCACCAGGTCGGGGATCGGCGTGGCGAGGTCGATCCCGAAGAGAAGGTACTCCTCCCGCGACCACACGGTGCGGTCGGTGGCCAGGTTCCATTCCCACACGCCGGCCTTGGCGGCCGCGCTCGCAAGCTGAAGGCGCGCCTCGCTCGCCCGCAGGTCGTCGTCGAAGCGCCGGCGCTCGGTCTCGTCGGTCAGCACGCCGATGGCGCGAAGCGGTCGCCTCTCGGCATCGAAGACGACGTCGCAGCGCAGCCGGAGCCACCGCTGCGACCCGTCGGGATGACGATAGCGGAAGCCGTTCTCGAACGAGCTCGCGCCCCTTGCCAGGGCGGCCCGGGTCTCCGCCTGCACCCGCTCCTGCTCGCCGGGGGCGTAGCGGGCGCGGACGGCGTCGAGGTCGAGCGGCTCGTCCTCCGGGAAGCCCAGGAGCCGGTTGAGCTCCGGCGAGTGCGCGACCCTGTCCTGCGCGACGTCGAGATCCCAGACCACCATCCGGCCCGCCTCGATGGCCAGGCGCAGGCGCAGCGCGGTCTCGCGCTCGGCGTCCTCGAGCCTGCGCCGGGCGGTGATGTCCTGGATCGTGCCGAGGTAGCGGACGGCCATGGAGCCGCCCGGACCCGCTCCGAAGATCGGCTCGCCGCCCGCCTGCAGCCAGCGGATCGTGCCGTCCGGCAGGAGGAGCCGGTACTCGTAGCTCTCCCTGGCCCGGGTCTCGGGGTTCATCGCGGCCCGCGAGAGCTCCCGGACCCGGGCCCGATCCTCGGGATGGATGCGCTCGAAGATGAGCTCCGACGTGACGTCCTGGTCCTCGGCGAAGCCGTAGATCGCCCTCGCCTGGGCGGAATAGGTCATCCTCTGGGCCTGGACGTCCCAGTCCCATATGCCGATCTGGCCCGCGTCCGTGGCGAGCTTGAGCCGGGCCCGCTCCTCCTGGATCTCCAGGTTCGCCGCGGATTCCCTGGTGATGTCCTCCTGGACGCAGAGCCAGAAGCGATCGCCCTCGATCTCGACGGCGCTGATGCGGGCGCGGGTGGTGAAGCCGGCTCCATCCTTGCGGCGGTTGCACCACTCGCCCTGCCAGGCGCCCGACCGCCCCAGCTCGGCGATGACCTCCGCGACGATGCGCTCGTTCTCCGCGGGCGGGTAGGCGTTCTGGACGGCGACGTGCTGGCCCCGGAGCTCGCCCGGGCCATAGCCGAACATCGCGTCCTCGGCGGGGTTGGTGTAGACGATCGTCCCGTCCTCGCGCGACAGGCTCACCCCCTCGGTCATGCGGTCGAGGAGGACGCGCGTGAGGCTGCCGGGGTTCGCGAGATCGCCGAGCGTCGGCAGGGCGACCGGAGGCTGACTCATGACGGGACCCGCCTGACAGAGGACCTACCCGCCTAAGCTAGTTCTGTCGGGCGAACGCTTCCATTCCCGGCGCGGGCGATCTGGCCGGCGCCGCCGGGCTCCCGAGATCGGGACGCGCGGGAAACAGGACCACGAACCGCGTGCCGGGTGGTCCCTCGATGCTCAGCGTGCCCCCGAGCTGGCGGAGGAAGCCCTCCAGAAGCCGCATCCCGACCCCGGTCGAGGGGCCCCGGTCCCCGATCGGCGGGAGCCCCGTCCCGTCGTCCTCCACCGTGAGCCGGAACGATGAGGCGTCGAGGCGCCCGAGCCCGACCCGGACCGTCCCCCGGTCGCGCCTTCGGAAGGCGTGCTTCGTGGCGTTGAGGACGAGCTCGGTCACGAGGAGGCCCAGGGCCACGCCCTGCCCCGGCGAGAGGGTCAGGCCGTCCTCCGCCTCGACCTCGATCCGAACGGCGTCGCTGGCCGCGAAGGCCGTGCCGAGCTCCCGCGCGAGGCCGCGCAGGTAGCTGCCCGCGTCGAGGTCGCTCATGTCGTCCCGGGTGATCCGGAAGAGCTGCCGATGGACCAGCGACATGGACCGCAGCCGCTCCTGGGCCTCGGCGATGACCTGGCGGGCGGCGGGGTCGGTGACGCGGCGGGTCTGCAGAGCGAAGAGGCTCTCCATGAGCTGGAAGCTGTTCATGACCCGATGGCTCATCTCGCGCGCGAGGAGCTCGTTGCGCTCGGCCAGGCGGTCCTTCTCGGCGACCGTGGCCCGGAGTTCCGTCTCCGCCCTGTCGCGCTCGGAGCGGCTTGCGTTCAGCTCGTCCATGTAGCTGTCGAACTCGGCGCCCAGGGCCTCGATGTCGCCGTCCCGCGGGCGCATGCCGGTCCGCGCGGCCTCGTTGCCGGCCCGCCGCGCCGCGAGCGCGGCGGCGATGCGCGCCACGGGACCCCGCACCAGCCGCTCCCCCAGGAGCCAGGACAGCATCCCGGCCAGGATCGCGGCGGCCAGCACGAGGACCAGCGTCCGCCGGGTCGCCGCATCGATGGGCCCGAACGCCTCGTCCCGGGCGATCCCGGCGCTGACGTAGAGGCCGGATTGGCTGGCCCCGACGGGGACGTAGCCCAGGATCCGCCGCGTGCCGTCTTGGCTCGTCACCTCGAGGGCGCCGGGCTCCTCGGCATGGACGAGGGGCTGGAACGCGTCCGGGATCGCGGTGCCCACGAAGCGCTCGGGAAAGGGTTCCCGCGCGACGATGACGCCGTTCCGGTCGGCGATCGTCAGCGAGCCGTTCCTGGCGAGCTGCCGCTCCCGCAGGGTCGAGCCCAGCCAGCCGAGGTCCATGGCCGTGATGACGACGCCGAGGGGCCGGCCCCCGTCGTCGCGGATCGCGAGGGCGAACGGCAGCACCTGGGCCCCCGTGACCCGGCTGACCGTGTACTCCCCCACGACCATTTCGCCGCTCCTGGCCAGCGCCTCGGCGAAGTAGGGGCGGTCGGAGAAGTCCATGCCCCGGACCGACGGATCGGACGCGCAGACGGCGAGGCCGCCCAGGTCCAGGACGGCCAGCCGCGTGAACTGCGGCAGGTCGGGCTTGAGGCGCATGAGGTAGTCCGCGCAGCCCTCGGCATCGAACCTCCGAACGGGAGAGGCCGCGGCGACGGTGTGGAGGATGCCGTCCGCCCCCGAGGCGAGGCGCTCCATCTCCAGCGCGGCCTGCTCGGCCATCGCGCGTGCCAGCGAGCGCATCTCGGCCCAGCGGCTCTCCCGCAGGGCCACTTCGTTATAGCCGAGCGCCACCAGGATGGGGACGAGCGCGGCCAAGGTGATCGCAGCCACGCGTTGAGCGAGGGACAAGTGCATTATCGGTCCATCCAGGAAGTCCCCTCGCCGGTCGGGTGGCGAGACCGGCTACGCGGCCACGCTAGCACAGGCGATGCCGGCCTGCAGCAGACCATGGATCGCATGGGCCGAGTCCCGGCGGGGATCAGGGGCCGCAGGACACCGGTCGCCACCCTTGCCCATGCCGGCAGAGCCTCCACGACCTCCGCCGCATCCCCGTCGGCGACGCCGGACGCCGCGCCCGCCCGTCAGCGCCATGACGGCTCGCCCACCCTGGCCGCCGAGACGGCCCTCACTTCCCGGTGGCATTGGGCGGACAGCACCGGACCACGGGGCTCCAGGACCACATAGGTTCAAGGGCTTCGTCGATCTTCGGCAAAGTAAGGAGAGTGGTGCCAGGAGAGGACCCAAATCTAGCACATAAATCACTGCAAATATGATACAATCCATGTGGGCAATCTAAGAAGGCCCCCAGAAAGGCCCCCAAACTATCTTGTGGTCCTCTGGCAGGCCACTAGTTAGCTGTGCAAACTGATCCCTTTCCGCGTAATCCGCGATATGACCTTGGGTCACGTCCGTCAATGAGGTGGAGATTTCGGGTGTAGCTGGGGTGGCCATGGTCACGCGGCTTCAGTGGAGATGAGGGTAGGGTTCTCGGTCGGCGGGACATCGAGCTCGGCCATGGCCTCGACCTGCATGTAGCGGTGCTGGAGCTGCCACTCGTCGTTCTGCTCGAGGAGCACAGCGCCGATGAGCCGGATGATGCTTTCTTCGTTCGGGAAGATGCCGACGACGTCAGCCCTTCGTTTTACCTCCTTGTTCAGGCGCTCGAGCGGG
>NZ_KK088621.1 GCF_000600335.2 Rubellimicrobium mesophilum DSM 19309
CCGGCCCCGCCGCCTTCGGCCCAGCTCGAGGCGTCGATGCGTCCCGTGCCCCGGCCCGCGCCGCGCGTGGCGCCCGAGGCCGCGCCACCGCCTCCGCCCGAGGCCGAGATCGCGCCCGTCCCCGAGGAGGCCGCCGAGCCCGAGCCCGCCCCCGAGGCGGAGCCGGTCGAGGAACCTGTCGAGGCGGCCGCCCCCGAGGAAGCGGCCCCGGAGATCGTGACCGAGGCCGAGGAGCCCTCGGGCGCCGTCGAGGTCGCCTCGCGGCCCCAGATCCGCCCGCGCCGCCCCGAGCCGCAGGCCGAGGAGCAGGTCGCGGAGGAGGAGCCGGTCGAGGAGGAGCCTGCCGAGGTGCCCGCGCCGGAGGAGACCGAGGTCGCTGCTGCCGAGCCGGCCGAGGAACCTGCTCCCGCGCCCGAGGAGGAGCCCGCCGAGGAGGTGTCGGCCTCGTCCGAGGACGCGGAGGAGGCTGCCCCGGCCGAGGAGCCGGCGGAGGAACCCACCGAGGCCAGCTCCGAGGATGTAGACGACGCACTGGCGCAGGCTCTGGCCGGCGCCTCCTCGGAGGACGCGGCGGAGGGCGAGGCCGCGGCGGCCGATCCCGGCCCGCCGATGACGGGCGCCGAGAAGGACGCCTTCCGTGTCGCCGTGCAGCAGTGCTGGGTCGTCGATCCGGGCAGCCAGGCGGGCCGCGTGACCGTGACGGTGGAGTTCGAGCTCGGCCGCGACGGCAAGGTGGCCGGTCAGGTGAGCCTCATCGACCATAACGCCGAGAGCGACTCGGCCGCCAACAGCGCCTACGAGTCCGCCCGCCGCGCGATCCTGCGGTGCCAGACCCAGAACGGCTTCCCGCTGCCGCCCGAGAAATACGAGCAGTGGCGGCGCGTGCAGATGACCTTCGACCCCGAGCAGATGGTGATTCAGTGATGTGCCGTCCGCCAATCCCATTCCGCGTGGGCGCCCTCCGCCCGTGCCGCCCCGCCCCCGAGACGAGGACCCTCCCATGACCCGAATCATCCTGGCCCTCTGGGCCGCGCTCGTCGCGGCCCTTGCCATCGCCCATCCGGTGCACGCGCAGGAGCCGCTGCGCATCTCCGTCACCCAAGGCGTGATCGAGCCCATCCCCGTCGCCATCCCGGCCTTCACCGTGGAGACCGGCGGGGCCGAGACGCTGGCGCGCGACATCGCTTCGGTCGTCTCGGCAGACCTCGTGGGGACGGGACTGTTCCGGGAGATCCCGGCCTCGGCCTTCATCAACCCGAACGTCGCCTTCAACACGGCGCCGACCTACACCGACTGGACGGCGATCAACGCCCAGGCGCTCATCACCGGGGCCGTGGCGGTGCAGGGCAACCAGCTCGTCGTGAAGTTCCGCCTCTACGACGTCTTCTCGGGGACCGAGCTGGGCGAGGGGCTGCAGTTCGCGGGCACCCCGCAGGGCTGGCGGCGGATGGGCCACAAGGTGGCCGACGCGGTCTATTCCCGCATCACCGGCGAGGGCGGCTACTTCGACAGCCGCGTGGTCTTCGTCGAGGAGTCCGGGCCCAAGGACCAGAGGGCCAAGCGGCTCGCGGTGATGGACTACGACGGGGCCAACATCCAGTACCTGACCCAGTCGGGCCTGATGTTCGCGCCGCGCTTCTCGCCCGACGGGAGCCGCGTGCTCTACACCTCCTACGAGCAGGGCGAGCCGGCGATCTACCTCCCCGACATCGCGTCCGTCGCCCACCAGCGCATCCCGACCGAGGCTGGGGAGATGGCCTTCTCGCCCCGCTTCTCGCCCGACGGGCGGCGGGTGATCTACTCGCTGAGCAACGGCGGCAACACCGACATCTACATGACGGATCTCGGATCCGGCTCCTCGACGCGGCTGACCTCGGCGCCCTCGATCGAGACGGCGCCGTCCTTCAGCCCGGATGGAAGCCAGATCGTCTTCGAATCCGACCGCTCGGGGACCCAGCAGATCTACATCATGTCGGCAGGTGGCGGAGAGCCGACGCGCATCTCCTTCGACGAGGGCGCGCGCTACTCGACCCCCGTCTGGAGCCCCCGCGGCGACCTCGTCGCCTTCACCAAGCAGGCGGACGGGCGGTTCCATATCGGGACGATGCGGACCGACGGCTCGGAGGAGCGGCTGCTGACGTCGAGCGAGCTCGACGAGGGGCCGACCTGGGCGCCCAACGGTCGGGTGCTGATGTTCACCCGCTCCACGCTGGGCCCGAGCGGCGCGCCCTCGGTCTATTCGGTGGACGTGTCGGGACGGAACCTCAAGCAGGTGCCGACGGGGGGCATGGCCTCGGACCCGTCCTGGGGGCCGCTCCAGCCGTGACATGACATCTGGTCGGCGCGAGCCGGCCCCGGATGACGGACCAAAGGCCCACGCGCTTCCCAAAGCGCGCGGGCTGTGAATAAGATCGCGGGGACCAAGGGGACTGACTATGACGCGATGGATGATGGTGGCCGTGCTCGGCCTGGCGATGGGGCTCTCGGCCTGCACCCGGCCCGACCGCTTCGGCGGCGGCGATGGGGTCGGGATGGGCGGTCCGGGGGGGGCAGGCGGCGCCGGCGGCGCGGCGGGCCTGCCCGGCGCGGGCGTGCCGGGGGTGGGCACGGGTGGCCTGGGCGGCGCCGGCGACCCGACGTCGCCGGCCTACTTCAACCAGACCGTCGGCGACCGCGTGTTCTTCGCGGTGGACCAGTCCACCCTCTCCCCGGAGGCGATCCAGACGCTCGACGGGCAGGCCCGGTGGCTGCAGGCCAACCCCGAGTACCAGGCCCTGATCGAGGGGCACGCGGACGAGGTCGGCACGCGGGAGTACAACGTGGCGCTCGGCGCCCGCCGCGCCAACGCGGTGCGCGAGTACCTCGTCTCCAAGGGCATCCCGGGCGCCCGGATCCGCACGATCTCCTACGGGAAGGAGCGTCCCGTGGCGACCTGCGGCGACGAGAGCTGCTTCTCGCAGAACCGTCGCGCGGTGACGGTCATCTCCATCGCGTCCCTGAGCTGATGCGCCGCCTCGCCCCCCTCGTGCTCGCGGTCTGGCCCGCCCTCGCCTGGGGGCAGGCCGATCCGCAGACGCTCGCCGACATCCGGACCGAGATCGCCTCGCTGTCGGAGCAGATCGGGTCGCTCCGGGGCGAGCTCACGGCCTCGGGGCAGCTCACGCAGGGGGTGGCGGGCAACACCCCCCTCGAGCGGCTCGACGCCATCGAGGCGGAGCTGCAGCGCCTGACCTCCAAGGCCGAGGAGCTGGAGTTCCGCATCAACCGCATCACCACGGACGGCACGAACCGCCTGGGCGACCTCGAGTTCCGCATCTGCGAGCTCGAGGAGGGCTGCGACGTCTCCGCGCTGGGCGACGCCCCGTCCCTGGGCGGCGTCGACAATGCCTCGGTGGTTCCCACCCCCGCTCCTCCCGCCGAGGACAACGGCCCCGAGCTGGCCGTCAACGAACAGGCCGACTTCGAGCGGGCGGAGGGGGCGCTCGCATCCAGTGACTTTCGCGGCGCCGCTGACCAGTTTGCGACCTTTGTCCAGACCTACCCGGGCAGCCCCCTGACGGCGCGGGCGCATCTGGGACGGGGCTCGGCCCTGGACCAGTTGGGGGATACGTCGAACGCCGCGCGGGCCTACCTCGACAGCTTCTCATCGGAGCCCGATGGGCCGGTCGCGGCGGACGCGCTGCTGGGCCTGGGCAAGAACCTGGGCAAGCTCGGGCAGGTGCCGGACGCCTGCGTGACGCTGGGGGAGCTCGCGAACCGCTTTCCCGCCTCGCCCCTGGTGATCGAGGCGCAGGCGGAGATGCGGACCCTCGGCTGTCAATGACCCCGGAGGAGGCGGTCGGGGAGGTCCTGGCCGCCCTGGATGCCGATCCTCGCCGCAGGGGGCCCGTGGCGATCGCGGTGTCGGGCGGCGGGGACAGCATGGCGCTGCTTCACGCGACGGCGGCGGTTGCCCGCCGGGCTGTCCTGGCCGTCACGGTGGACCATGGCCTCCGTCCCGAGGCGGCCGAGGAGGCGCGCCTCGTCGGGCGGGCCTGCGAGGCGCTGGGGGTGCCGCACGAGACGCTCCGCTGGGACGGAGGCGGCCGGGGCAACCTGCAGGAGCGCGCACGCGAGGCGCGGCGGCGGCTGATCGGCGCCTGGGCGCGGGGGCATGGCGCGGCGACGGTCTTCCTGGGCCATACGGCGGACGACCAGGCCGAGACGGTGCTCCTGCGGCTCGCTCGGGGCTCGGGGGTGGATGGGCTTGCCGGGATGCCGGCGTCCTTCGTGGCCGAGGGGGTCGGCTGGGACCGGCCCTTGCTCGGGCTCGGGCGCGAGGTCCTGCGCGTCTGGCTGCGGGCCCGGCGCATCGGCTGGGTGGAGGACCCGTCGAACGAGGACCCGCGATTCGACCGGGCGAGGGCGCGGGCGATGATGGACCGGCTCGGCGAGTTGGGGCTGACCCGGGAACGGCTGGTTCGGACGGCCGGACACATGGCGCGGGCGCGGGTCTCGCTCGCGAGCGAGGCCCGCGAGGCGGCCGGGCGCCTGCTGCAAGAGGATGGGCGGGACCTCCTGATCCCCCGGCACCTCCTCCTCGCCTTCGACCAGGGCGACACGTCCGGGCGCATCCTCGCGGCTGCCCTTCGATGGGTCGGTGGGGATAGATGCCGGCCGCGGTGGGAATCGCTGCGGCGCCTTGCCGCCGTCGTGGCGGCCGGGCGGGCGGCAACGCTTGCGGGGTGCCGCGTGGCGCCCGAAGGCGGCTGGGCGAGGGTCTCGCCCGAGGCGCGCAACCCGTCGGCCCCCGTGCGCGCCCCCGGGGAGCGCTTCGCCGAGAGCGCCGATTTCGGCTGAGGCCCGCCTGCATCGCGGCCCTTCCCGCTCGGGTCCGGGGGCGAGCCATGGAGGCACTTCGCGGCGACGCCCGGGGGCGTCGTGCGACGAGGGAGGCCCGCAGCTCCATTTCCCCCGCGTCAAACTTGCGCGGATCACCTCTCAACAGCGTGCACGGAGGCCGTTTCGCATTGAACCCGCCCCCGTAGACCTTATCTTGGTGACACGCAGCGCGGCCGCGTTCCGGCCGGCGCATAGGGGAGTCCGTACGTGGGCAACGCGCGCAACATCGCCTTCTGGGTCGTCCTGTTCCTTCTGGTCCTGGCGCTCTTCAACCTCTTCTCCGGCAGCCAGACCACCATGGCCTCGAATGCGCGGTCCTATTCGGACTTCGTGTCGGCGGTGGAATCGGGGCAGGTGGCGCAGGCCACCATCGACGGCGAGGAGGTGCGCTATCGCGGGGCGGACGGGCGTGACTACGTCACCGTGCTGCCGCCGGACGCCGAGGTCACGAACCTGCTCCTGCAGGCCGACGTTCCCGTGTCGGCGCGGTCGCAGCAGCAGTCGGGCTTCACCGCCTTCATCCTGTCGCTCCTGCCGTTCCTCCTGCTGATCGGCGTCTGGATCTACTTCATGAACCGGATGCAGGGCGGCGGGCGTGGCGGGGCCATGGGCTTCGGCAAGTCGCGCGCCAAGCTCCTGACCGAGAAGCACGGCCGCGTGACCTTCGACGACGTGGCCGGCATCGACGAGGCCAAGGAGGAGCTCGAGGAGATCGTCGAGTTCCTGCGCAACCCGCAGAAGTTCTCGCGCCTGGGCGGCAAGATCCCCAAGGGCGCGCTGCTCGTGGGCCCTCCGGGCACCGGTAAGACGCTGCTGGCGCGCGCCATCGCGGGCGAGGCCGGCGTGCCCTTCTTCACCATCTCGGGCTCGGACTTCGTCGAGATGTTCGTGGGCGTCGGCGCCAGCCGTGTGCGCGACATGTTCGAGCAGGCCAAGAAGAACGCCCCCTGCATCGTCTTCATCGACGAGATCGACGCCGTTGGCCGGTCGCGTGGCGTAGGCTACGGCGGCGGCAACGACGAGCGCGAGCAGACGCTGAACCAGCTCCTCGTGGAGATGGACGGCTTCGAGGCCAACGAGGGCATCATCATCGTCGCGGCGACCAACCGTCCCGACGTGCTCGACCCCGCGCTGCTGCGTCCGGGCCGCTTCGACCGTCAGGTTCAGGTGCCGAACCCCGACATCAAGGGCCGCGAGAAGATCCTGGGCGTCCACGCCCGCAAGGTCCCGCTGGGGCCGGACGTGGACCTGCGGATCATCGCGCGCGGCACGCCGGGCTTCTCGGGCGCCGACCTCGCCAACCTCGTGAACGAGGCGGCGCTGATGGCGGCGCGGGTGGGGCGGCGCTTCGTGACGATGGTCGATTTCGAGTCGGCCAAGGACAAGGTGATGATGGGGGCCGAGCGGCGCTCCATGGTCATGTCCGAGGACGAGAAGAAGCTGACCGCCTACCACGAGGCCGGGCACGCCATCGTCGGCCTGAACGTCCCGCAGCACGACCCGATCCACAAGGCGACGATCATCCCGCGCGGGCGGGCCCTGGGCCTCGTGCTCTCGCTGCCCGAGCGGGACCAGCTCTCGGTGACCTTCACCAAGTACCGCTCCAAGATCGCCATGGCGATGGGCGGGCGCGCGGCCGAGGAGCTGATCTTCGGGCATGAGCAGGTCACCTCGGGCGCGACCTCGGACATCCAGCAGGCGACGCGGATCGCGCGGGCCATGGTCACGCAGTTCGGGATGTCCGACCGCGTGGGCTTCGTGGACCTCGCCAACGAGCGCGAGAGCTACCTCGGCGCCTATCAGGGCGCGACGAACCACGGGGGCGAGACGCAGAAGGCCATCGACGAGGAGGTCCGCCGGATCATCGACGAGGGCTACGAGACCGCCAAGCGCATCCTGACGGAGAAGAGCGAGGACCTCGAGCGGCTGGCGCAGGGCCTCCTCGAATACGAGACGCTGACGGGGTCCGAGATCACCCGGGTCATCGCCGGCGAGCCGCTGAACCGCGGCGACGACAAGGGCGACGCCCCTCCGCAGGCCGGAGGCGGGGCCTCGGTGACCACGATCCCCAAGACGCGCCCGCGCCCGCCCCGCGAGATCGAGCCCGAGCCCGAACCCACGACCTGAGGCCGTGACCGAGCGACACAGCGACTGGGACCCCGGGACCTACCAGAGGTTCCGGGGTTTGCGCCTGCGCCCTGCGCTGGACCTGCTGCTCCGAGATCGGCGAGGTCCCGGAGGGCGACGTGGTGGACCTGGGCTGCGGCGACGGGACCGTCGCGGGACCGCTGCGGGCACGTTTCCCGGAGCATCGCATCCTGGGGGTGGACTCCTCGCCCGCCATGCTGGGGCAGGCGCAAGGCTACGATGCGACGCGGCTCGCCGACATCGCGCATTGGCTTCCGGACGAGGCGCCGGCGGTGATCTTCTCGAACGCCGCGCTCCACTGGCTGCCGCATCACGAGGTGCTGTTGCCGCGCTTCGCCGCCGCGCTGGCCGAGGGCGGGGTGCTCGCCGTGCAGATGCCGCGCCAGTTCGACGCGCCCTCGCACCGCCTGCTGCGCGACCTGGCCGAGGGGATGTTCCCCGACCGCTTCGGCTTCGACGACTGGGTGGCGCCGGTGGCCCCGCCCGGGGCCTATCATCGGCTGCTCGCGCCACTGGGCGAGGCGGACATCTGGGAGACCGAGTACCTGCAGTCCCTCGCGCCGGTGGCGGACGGCCATCCGGTGCGGGCCTTCACGCAATCGACCGCCTTGCGCCCCTTCGCGGCGCGGCTGGGGGAGGGCGAGCTCCAGGAGTTCCTGGAGACCTACGACGACGCCCTGGCCATCGCCTATCCAGCCGAGGCGGACGGGACGGTGCTCTTCCCCTTCCGGCGGCTCTTCGTGGTGCTGACCGTCCCGGGTTGAGGCCTGCGGCCCGGGCTGGCATCACGGGCCGCGAAGGAGATCGCGATGCCAGCCCTCGTCCCGTCCGACTATTTCGGAACCATCGTGTGGCTTGGGCGCGTGGCGCGGCCCGTGGGGCCGGACCTGCTCATCCATGGAGAGCCTGTCGAGGAGATGCCTCTCTCCTTCGCGGGCTTCGGCAGCGAGGTCCACGCCGGATCGACGCGGGCGTCGTGCTCGCGCGTGACGGCGCAGCATCCGAAGGGGACCACGATCCGGAACACCCGGCAGGTGAGCCTCGTCTCGGCCGAGGAGATGGCGCTCGTCGCGGCGGAGCTGGGGCTCGCGGCCTTCGACTACGCCTGGGCAGGGGCCGGGGTGGTGGTCGAGGGCATCCCCGACTTCACCCATGTCCCGCCATCGAGCCGCCTGCAGGCCGAGAGCGGGGCGACGCTGGTGGTGGACATGGAGAACCACCCCTGCATCGAGGTCGCCAAGACCATAGAGGTCGCACGGCCCGGGCACGGCAAGGCCTTCAAGGCGGCCGCCAAGGGGCGGCGGGGCGTGACCGCCTGGGTGGAGCGGGAGGGGGTGCTGCGGCTGGGCGAGAGGCTGCGGCTCCATGTGCCGGGGCAGCGGGCCTGGGCGCCGGGCTGAGCGGCCCTCCGTCTCCGACAGGAACATGGTTTTCCGATTCGACACCACTTTCCCGCCACCCGACGGTTCGGCCCGAAAACCTGTCGCAATCGCCCTTCCGGTTCCCCGGGCGCTTCGATACCACGGCGCCAAATGCGTAGGGGAGCGCCGTGAGCCATAAGACCGACATCGAGATCGCCCGCGAAGCGAAGAAGAAGCCGATCCTGGAGGTCGGCGCCAAGCTGGGCATTCCCGCCGAGAGCCTGCTGCCCTACGGGCACGACAAGGCCAAGGTGAGCCAGGAGTTCATCAACTCGGTCCAGGGGCGTCCCGACGGGAAGCTCATCCTCGTGACCGCCATCAACCCGACACCCGCGGGCGAGGGCAAGACGACGACGACCGTCGGCCTGGGCGACGGGCTGAACCGCATCGGCAAGAAGGCCATCGTCTGCATCCGCGAGGCTTCTCTCGGCCCGAACTTCGGGATGAAGGGCGGCGCGGCGGGTGGCGGCTACGCGCAGGTCGTGCCGATGGAGGAGATGAACCTCCACTTCACCGGCGACTTCCACGCGATCACCTCGGCGCACAACCTGCTGTCGGCGATGATCGACAACCACATCTACTGGGGCAACAGCCTCGACATCGACCAGCGGCGCGTCGTCTGGCGCCGCGTCATGGACATGAACGACCGCGCGCTGCGCGACATGGTGGTGTCCCTGGGCGGCGTCGCCAACGGCTTCCCGCGCCAGACCGGCTTCGACATCACCGTGGCCTCCGAGGTCATGGCGATCCTCTGCCTCGCCCGCGACCTCAAGGATCTGGAGAAGCGGCTCGGCGACATCGTCGTGGCCTACCGCCGCGACAAGACGCCCGTCTACTGCCGCGACCTCAAGGCCGACGGCGCGATGGCCGTGCTCCTCAAGGACGCGATCCAGCCGAACCTCGTGCAGACGCTCGAGAATAACCCGGCCTTCGTGCATGGCGGGCCCTTCGCCAACATCGCCCACGGCTGCAACTCGGTGATCGCGACGACGACGGCGCTGAAGCTCGGCGAATACGTCGTGACCGAGGCGGGCTTCGGCGCGGACCTGGGCGCCGAGAAGTTCTTCGACATCAAGTGCCGCAAGGCGGGGCTGAAACCGGCCGCCGCCGTGATCGTGGCCACCGTGCGCGCCATGAAGATGAACGGCGGCGTCGCCAAGGCCGACCTCGGGGCCGAGAATGTCGAGGCCGTCCGCAAGGGCTGCCCGAACCTCGGCCGCCACATCGCCAACGTGAAGAGCTTCGGCGTGCCGGTCGTGGTCGCCATCAACCACTTCTACAGCGACACGGACGCCGAGGTCGCGGCGGTCCAGGAATACGTGGCCCAGCAGGGCGCCGAGGCGATCCTCTGCAAGCACTGGGCCCAAGGGTCCGCCGGGATCGAGGATCTCGCCCGCAAGGTCGTCCATCTCGCCGAAGGGGAATCGGCCAACTTCGCGCCGCTCTACCCGGACGAGATGCCGCTCTTCCAGAAGGTCGAGACCATCGCCAAGCGCATCTACCACGCCGACGAGGTCATCGCGGACAAGTCGATCCGCGACCAGCTCAAGGCCTGGGAGGCGGCGGGCTACGGCAACTTCCCGATCTGCATGGCCAAGACGCAGTACAGCTTCACCACCGACCCGAACGTCCGTGGCGCGCCGACCGGCCATACCGTTCCGATCCGCGAAGTGCGCCTGAGCGCCGGGGCCGGGTTCATCGTCGTGATCTGCGGCGAGATCATGACCATGCCGGGCCTGCCCAAGGTCCCCTCAGCCGAGGTGATCCGCCTCAACGAGGCCGGCCAGATCGAGGGGCTGTTCTGATGCCGCTCGGCGAGGGAGGGCAGCCCATGGCCCAGGTGATCGACGGCAAGGCCTTCGCGGCCAAGCTGCGCGAGAAGGTCGCGGCCGAGGTGGCCAAGCTCAAGGCCGACCATGGCATCACGCCCGGCCTCGCCGTGGTGCTGGTGGGCGAGGACCCGGCCTCCTCCGTCTACGTCCGCTCCAAGGGCAAGCAGACGGTCGAGGCGGGGATGAAGAGCTTCGAGCACAAGCTCTCCGCCGAGACCTCGGAGGAGGAGCTGCTGGCGCTGGTCAAGCGGCTCAACGAGGACCCGGAGGTGCACGGCATCCTCGTGCAGCTTCCGCTGCCGAAGCACCTGAACTCGGACCTCGTCATCAACTCCATCGACCCGGCGAAGGACGTGGACGGGTTCCACATCTCCAACGTGGGGCTGCTTGGGACAGGGCAGAAGTCGATGGTGCCCTGCACGCCGCTGGGGTGCCTGCTGCTGCTGCGGGACCTGCATGGGTCGCTGGCCGGCAAGGACGCGGTGGTCATCGGGCGGTCGAACATCGTGGGCAAGCCGATGGCGCAGCTCCTGCTGGGAGACAGCGCGACGGTGACGATCGCCCACAGCAAGACCAAGGACCTGCCGTCCGTCGTGCGGCGCGCGGACATCGTGGTGGCTGCCGTGGGGCGGCCCAAGATGGTGCTGGGCGACTGGATCAAGTCGGGTGCGACCGTCATCGACGTCGGCATCAATCGGACCACCGGGCCGAACGGCAAGGACGTGCTGGTGGGCGACGTGGACTACGACAGCGCCGCGCAGGTGGCCGGGGCGATCACGCCGGTGCCGGGCGGGGTGGGGCCGATGACGATCGCCTGCCTCCTCGCCAATACGGTCACCGCCTGCTGCCGGGCGAATGGCCTGTCCGAGCCCGAGGGGCTGGTGGCCTGACGGTCGGCGCCTGAGCCCCGGGCCGATGACCCGGGGATCACGCGGTTTAGGGACGAGGGGACGGGCGGGGCGCAGGCTCCGCCCATTCCTGCGTTCGACTCAGGCCGCCGCGGGCTCCAGCTCGTCGATGCGGGCGTAGGTCGTCTCCATGCCGTCCGTCATGCCGGTGGCGATCATCGCCTCCATGGCCTCGGGCGAGTCCATCCGCATGACCAGGGTGAGGAGCGTGCCGTCCCCGTCCGGCGCGAAGGTCGTCTCGATGTGGTTGTCGGGCGTGGGGTCGGGCATATGCATCCGCTCGACGTGGACGATGCGGCCGGGGCGTCCGTCCCGCGGCGGCTCCACCGCCTCGTAGGTGCCGGTGACGTGGAAGCCGGCTCCCTCGTCGTTGGCCCATTCCCAGCGGAGCTCTCCGCCGGGACGGGCATCGTTGATGCAGACCGGCATCCGCCACCCCTCGAACCCGTAGCACCAACGCTGGATCAGCGCGGGCTCGACATGCGCCGCGAAGACCCTCTCAGGCGAGGCCTTGAAACGACGGGTGATCCTCAGGGTGGTGGGCGAGGTGCGTTCGACGGTGAGGGGCATGTCAGGTCTCCTGCTGGGGGTCATCCTCGGCGAGCAAGGCGTCGAGGCGGTCGTAGTTGCTCTCCATCGCGGCGCGGAGCCCGGTGAGCCAGGACTCCACGTCCGCGAGGCCGTCGGGGGCGAGGCGGCAGGGGCGGGACGTGCCCCGGCGGCCCCGGGTGATGAGGCCCGCCTGCTCCAGCACCTTGAGGTGATGGGAGACGGCGGGCTGGCTCATGTCGAAGGGCGCCGCGAGTTCCATGACCGTCGCCTCGCCCTTCGCGAGCCGCGCGAGGATCGCGCGGCGGGTCGGGTCGGCGAGGGCGAGGAGTGCGGAGTCGATGAGAGGCATCGCGGCACCTTTGATTGCAATCAATCTATATAAATAAGTTTTTATGTAAAGGCTGCTGAACGTGGAGACGCCCCGCTCCGGCCAGTTCTGGCCGAGGGCACGCGGTCCGGGTCGAGAGGGCGTCAGGCGTTCCGTGCGCGGCGTCGGGCGGCGGGCAGGGGAATAGGGACCGCGCGGCCGCCGGTCAGGACGGCGAGGGCGCGGTCGGCAAAGAGGCTGCGCAGGACTGGCTCGCGCGCGTCAAGGCCGCCGGTATAGGTGCCGTAGGCGGGCAGGATCAGCCGCCGGGCATCGAGCAGGAAGCAGGGACGGCGGTCGCCTAGGCCGGGGGGGCCGTATTTCGGGTGATAGTGACCCGAGACCTCGCCCGGGGCGGCGTCGGGCTCGGCGATATGGCGGAAGGTAAGGCCGGCGGCGGTGAACTCGTCGCAGCCCTCGCCCCCGTGGGCATGGGAACCGGCATCGTGGTTGCCCTCGATCCAGACCCAGCGGCGACCCTCCTGCAGGCGCGCCAGGGTGATGCGGTCCTCCCGGTCGAGGCTTTCGCTGGCCTGGATATCATCGAAGGAGTCGCCCAAGGCGACCACGGCGGCGGGCTTCGTCAGGGCGATGTCCTGGGCGAGGCGGTCGAGCGCGGCGCGCGTCTCGTAGGGAGGGAGCATCACGCCCCGCCGTCGCGCCATCCGCTCGGACTTGGCGAGGTGGAGGTCCGACACGCAGAGGAGGTCCTCGGTCGGCAGGAACAGCGCGCCGGAGGGGAGCGCGAGGCCGTGGGTGCCGTTCAGCGTGAAGGAGAATGCGTCGCCGTTCATGTCATGTTCTCTGACCCAGCGCGGAGTCGGGAGCAAGGTCTTCCGCGTCCGAGACGTTCCGGGACGGGCGGCTCACGACAGCTCCTCCAGCCCCGCCTCCTCCAGGAGCCGCGCCGCCTGTGCCTCCAGCAGCCGCTCCCGCGCGCGACCCTCGACGGGGACGCGGCCACGCTCGAGGAGGAGCGGCGCGGCGAGGGGGGTGACGCGGGGGGCGCGGACGTGGTCGACGCGGCCCTGGATCCGAGAGAGCATCTCCTCGATCCGGCCGAAGTCGACGAGGCCGCGCTGCGCCTCCTCGCGCGTGACGCGGAGGAGGAGGTGGCCGGGGTCGTAGCGGACCAGCGTGTCGTAAAGGATGTCGGAGGAGAAGGTCGCCTGCCGCCCGGTCTTGCGCTGGCCGGGGAGGTTGCGCTCGATCAGGCCGGCGATCAGGGCCACGCCCCGGAAGGTGCGCTTCATCAGGGCGTTGCCTTGGAGCCAGGTCTCGAATCCCTGCCGGAGGTCCGTGGGGTCGAGGAGGCTCGCGGGGTCCTCGATCTCGCGGAGGCCGGAGATGAGGAGGGCGTCGTCGGTGGCGACGAAGCCGAGGGGGTCGAGGCCTTGCGCCTCCATCCGGTGCGTCAGGAGGAGGCCGAGCGTCTGGTGGGCGTTGCGGCCGGCGAAGCCCCAGAAGGCGGCGTGCCATCGCTCCTCGGCGTGGAAGGTCTCGACGAGGAGGCGACCCGCCTCGGGGAGCTTCGACACGCGGCGCTGGAGGGCGAGCCAGTCGGCGGTGTGACGGGGCAGCTCGGGCCAGCTCTCCTGCTGGAGCATCCGCAGGATGCGGTGGGTGAGCGCGACGGAGGTCGGGAACTTGCCGCCGCCGAAGCGGCCGACGCGGGGGGTGGCGTCGGGGCGGCGCGTGACCTCGACCGTCATCTCGCGCAGGGACTCGAAGCGGACGACCTGCCCGCCGATCAGGAAGGTGTCGCCGGGGGTGAGGGTGGAGGCGAAGTATTCCTCGATCTCGCCCAGATGGGAGCCGGAGCGGAGCCGGACCGACAGGCTGCCGGTGTCTTCGATGGTGCCGATGTTCATGCGGATGCGCTTGGCGGCACGGGGGTCGCGGAGCTGCCAGAACCCGTCGCGGAGCAGGAGCCGACGCCAGCGGTCGTAGGCCTTGAGCGCGTAGCCTCCAGTCGCGCAGAATTCGAGGCAGGCGTCGAAGGTGTCGCGGGTGAGGTCGGTGTAGCCGCCGACCGTGCGGACCTCGGCGTAGAGGTCCTCCGCCCCAAAGGGCCCCGAGCAGGCGCGGATCAGGATGTGCTGGCAGAGCACGTCCAGGGGGCCGGGGCCGCGCTGGGTGCCGTCGAGGTCGCCGGCGAGGGCGCTCTCGATGGCGGCGACGCATTCGAGGACCTCGAAGCGGTTGGCGGGGACGAGGATCGCCTTGGAGGGCTCGTCGGCGCGGTGGTTGGCGCGGCCGATGCGCTGGACGAGGCGCTTGACGTATTTCGGCCCGCCCATCTGGATCACGAGGTCCACGTCGCCCCAGTCGATTCCGAGGTCGAGCGTGCCGGTGCAGACGATGGCCTTGAGCTCGCCCGCGAGCATCGCGGCCTCCACGCGGGTCCGGGCCTCGCGCGAGAGGGAGCCGTGGTGGATCGCGATGGGCAGGCCCTCGTCGTTCCGAAGCCAGAGGTCGTGGAAGAAGAGTTCGGCCTGGGCGCGGGTGTTGTGGAAGATCAGCGTCGTGCGGTGGCGTCGGACCTGCTCCAGCACCGCCGGGATGGCATGGAGCGCGAGGCCGCCGGCCCAGGGCGGGGGGCGACCGGTGTCCAGCATCGACAGGTCCGGGGGCGGCCCGGGGTCGGCGTGGAGGATCGCGCAGGGCTCGGGGTTTCTCGCCAGCAGGTGCGCGATCTCCTCCGGGTCGTCCACGGTGGCGGAAAGGCCGACGCGGCGGAGGCTGGGGGCGAGGGCGTCGAGGCGGGAGAGCGAGAGGAAGAGCTGGTCGCCGCGCTTGGACTCGGCGAGCGCGTGGATCTCGTCCACGACCACCCGCTCCAGGCCCTCGAAGATGTGCGGGGCATCCTCGTAGCTGAGCAGCAGGGCGAGGCTCTCGGGCGTGGTCAGCAGGATGTGGGGCGGGTCGACGCGCTGGCGCCTGCGGGTGGACTGGGAGGTGTCGCCGGTGCGGTCCTCGACGCGGATGGGGAGCGCGAGTTCCTCGATGGGAGCGAGGAGGTTGCGCTTGATGTCGGCGGCGAGCGCCTTGAGCGGCGAGACGTAGAGGGTGTGGAGGCCGGGGCGCGGGTCCCCAGCGAGGTCGGCGAGGGTGGGGAGGAAGCCCGACAGCGTCTTGCCGGCGCCGGTGGGGGCGATGAGGAGGAGGGCGGGGGCGTCGGCCTGCTCCAGCATCTCGCGCTGGTGGCGGCGGAGGGACCAGCCCCGGCGGGCGAAGAAGGGAGCGAGGCGGGCGGGAAGGTCCATGCCCGAGAGATAGGGCGGAGCGAGGCGGGAATATAGGGCGGCTGGGTCGTGGAGGCCCCCTCTCCATAGTATGACCCCCGCGTGGCCTCCGGTCTCCTCCGGGCTCGCGGGTTCAGGGCGCGCGAGGGGGAGGGCCGGTCCGCCGGGGTGGCCGGCGGGCGGGG
>NZ_KK088622.1 GCF_000600335.2 Rubellimicrobium mesophilum DSM 19309
CCGCCACGCCGTCAAGCCCGGCATCTCCGGCCTGGCCCAGACCGAGCTGGGCTACGCCGACGGCCCCGACGGCATCCGCGCCAAGGTCCAGGCCGACCTCCTCTACGTCCGAACCGCCTCCCTCGCCCTCGACCTCCGCATCGCCCGCAAAACCCTCGCCGTCATCCTCCACCGCCAGGGCGCCTGATCCCAGGCGTTCAACAGCGGGCAACTCGCCGCACAGCGGGTCCGGCGCGAAGGCGTCGACCAGCCACAATCGAGGGCAGTCGTCGCCAGCCCTACGATGTCGGCTCCGCCGATGCGTCTTGCCTCGCAGGTCTTCCTGCGGCGAGGCGATCCGTGGCCCTGGCGGTCAACCTCGTGTCGAAGCGAGACTCCCGGTTTTTGGACAGATGGCCAGCACGGGGATCACCAGCCCGCTTCCGGACATTGGAGGCGCAGTCCACTTCCCGAATCGAAGAGTTGCCCTCGCGAGCTTTCGAGGGTCAGCCGCACCTGGTCGCCGGAACGGGGCGACAGGCGTCCTTTGGCTATGACCGTGACTTCACTCCCCGCGACCTCGATAACGAGGTGGGTCTCGGCACTGGTCGGCACACCGTCGGCGACGCGCCCCTCGAGGCCTTCGCCAACCCGCACGTCCTCCGGCCGGAGGCTGTAGCGCACCTGCCGCCTCGGCGCGCATCCGGTTGCGCGGGGCGCTCCTGTTTTGGACCCGCCAACAAGACGCAGGCCGTCGTTGGCGACGACCCCAGTTCATCTGCCGATAGAGCGCGTAGTTCTGGAACACCATGGCGATGTCCCGGTCCTTGGGCTCGAGCTCGTTGACGCACGGCTCGTCTATGGCGACCTCGCCCCCAGTGATGACATCGAGCCCCGCGAACATCCGCAGAAGGGTGGACTTGCCGCAGCCGGAGGGACCGACGAGGACGACGAACTCTCCGTACTAGAGGCCGGTGTCCACGCCGTGCATGACGGCCGCATTGCCGTAGGCCGCGCGCCATTCCGGCGTGCGCTTCACGTGGCATGATCGAGGATGCGACCGATGTCGCGGGTTGGCGCCTCGGGATCGCCTCGACGATCATGAATCCGCCCCTCACCGTCATCTCGGGCGGATTAGCGGCGGCGGCCGACCTGCTGCTTGACTGATCGGGCGAGCCACGAGCGACACGCCCAACCGAATGCCACGAACCGCACCTCCGGCGTTCCGCCACGATTCGGTGTGGTCCGATTCCTGTCCAACGACACCCTCCAGGGGCCGTCGGGCTGGTCCTGCGCCAGCAAGTTCGGGTGCGCTGTACACCCTCAATCAATCTCGCGAGGTCTCGTGACCCCATTCGCCGGTGCCCCCTGCGAGACCCGGCGACCTCTGTCCCCCATCCCGCTGCGCGTAAGGTTCTGGCCGGAGGTCACCGAGCCAGAGCCAATGTGCATTACCGCGGGCGCAATGGCACGGGTAATGGGCCTCTCGGACGCGGTTCGGGCCTGCCCGACTGGATCAGCCCGACCAGAGCGCCCACCACGCGAACAGCGGCTCGTCGTCCGCGCGCATCGCGTGAAGGATGTCGGGGGTGTTGTGGAAGGAGCCGCCGATGCCGGGTTCAAACCAGGGGCCGTCACCCTGGCGGAAGGCGCCCCTGCTCAGCACGAGGTAGGTCTCCTCCGGCGCGTGGTGATGGTCCGGGTAGCGAACCCCTGGAGCCACCAGCGAGACCCCGAGCCAGACGTCGTGGCGGTTCTCGAGCCCGCCCGGCCCGGCGATCACCGCGTTGGCATGCCCATCGACGAAGTCGGGGCTGGCGTTCGGGGCCTCGCCGCCGCGCCGGCGCCAAGTGAGCGCGGGCTCGAGCCGGAGGAACGTCTCGACCAGCCGGCGCAGCGACGGGTCCGCGAAGCGCGCCGGATCGGCGGCGGCAGGCAGCAGGTCGCAGACCGGCAGCCGCGTGCCACCCGTCCGCCCAGGCTCGGCAGGCGAGTCGAGCGCGCCGAAGATGCGCGCCAGCGAGGCGACCGACCGGGGATCGCGGGCGTGGACCCGATAGGCTTCCCGCGCTGCGTCCAGCACGTCCTGCAGTTCACTTGACCGAGTCGCCATGCCAGTTCCCTTCGTTCCTGCCAGCCTAGAGGTCCTTCACCAGCCGCAACGCGTCATAGATCGCGGCATGGGTGTTGCGGGCAGCGACCGCGTCGCCGATACGGAACAGTCGGAAGCGCCCTTCGGGACTCTTGACGACCCGCTGCGGCGCGCCGGTCGCCAGCGCCTCGTAGTCCACCTCGCCGCCGTTCGCAGAGAGCGGCTTCAGCTCGAAGTAGATGTCGTCAAGCGGCCTGGTGCCGTGGTTGACCACCACCTGATCGACGACCCGCTCGCGAACCATGTCGCCGTAGTCGCTCCCCAGCACCGCGCGAAGCTGGTTGCCCTCGCGCCGCACGGTGAGAAGCCGCCACGTCACGGTGAAGGTCGTGTCGCGGCGCTGCAGGCTCCTCATGTAGGGGACAAGGTTCATAGCCATGACCTCGGGCGCGAAGGAGCGATCGGGGGTGACGATCTCGACCTTTGCGCCGGTGGCGGCGATCAGGTCGGCGGCCTGCAGGCCCGCATGGTCGCCCGCGTCGTCGTAGACCAGCACGTTGGTCCCCGGCCGCGCATCGCCCGACAGGATGTCCCAGGCCGAGACGACGAGTGCGTTGCCCTCTTGCAGGACCTCGGTGTGCGGCAGGCCGCCAGTGGCGACGATCACCTCGTCGGGCGAGGTGGCGAGCACCGCGTCGGCGTCGGCGAAGGTGTTGAAGTTGAACTGGACACCCTGCTTCTCGCACTGGGCCATGCGCCAGGCGACGATCGAGATCATCTCGCGCCGCCGCTCGCTCTGGGCTGTCAGCCTGATCTGCCCGCCGGGCTGATCGGCGGCCTCGAAGACCGTGACCTCATGCCCCCGCTCGGCGGCGACACGGGCTGCTTCCAGCCCCGCCGGGCCGGCGCCGATGACGGTGATCCGTCGCTTCGCGGGGGCGGGTGGGATGTCGTGGGGCATTGAGGTCTCGCGACCCGTGGCCGGGTTGTGGATGCAGAGCGCCATGCCGCCCTGGTAGATGCGATCCAGGCAGTAGTTCGCGCCCACGCAGGGGCGGATGTCGTCCTCGCGCCCCTCCAGCACCTTCCGCATGATGTGCGGGTCGGTCATGTGGGCGCGCGTCATACCAACCATGTCGATCTTGCCGGAGGCGATGGCGTGCCGCGCGGTGGCGAGGTCGGGGATGCGGGCAGCATGGAAGGTCGGGAAGTTCGTGGCGGCCTTGATCTCGCCCGCGAAGTCGAGGTGCGGCGCCGAGGGCATCCCCTGGATCGGGATCACGTCCGTCAGCGCGGCATCCGTGTCGATATGGCCCCGGACCACATTCAGGAAGTCCACGAGCCCGCTGTCCCGCAGCATCCGCGAGACCTCGAACCCCTCCTCGCGAGTGAGGCCGCCCGGCTGCATCTCGTCGCCGGTGTAGCGGACGCCCAGGATGAAGTCCGGCCCGCAGCGGTCGCGCACCGCCTGCAGCACCTCGAAGGTGAAACGCAGGCGGTTTTCGAGCGAGCCGCCATAGGGTGCGTCGAGGTCGTTGGTCAGCGGCGACCAGAACTGGTCCATCAGATGCCCATAGGCCTCGAACTCGATCCCGTCGACACCTGCGACCTTCATCCGCTCGGCGGCGTCGGCGTAGTCGCCAATGATCCGGGCGATGTCCCACTCCTCCATCCGCTTGGGGAAGGCGCGGTGCGAGGCCTCGCGCTCATGGGAGGAGGAGACAACGGGGAGCCAGTCGCCCTTGTCCCAGCGGGTGCGGCGGCCCAGGTGCGTGAGCTGGATCATCACTGCCGCGCCGTGGTCGTGGCACTCGTCCACCATCTGGCGCATCCAGCCAACGACCTCGTCCTTCCAGGCGAGTATGTTGTTGAACACGGGCGGGCTGTCGCGGGCGACGGAGGCGGACCCTGCCGTCATCGTCAGCGCGATCCCCGCCTTGGCCCGCTCCACATGGTAGGCGCGGTAACGCTCCTTGGGCATCCCGTCCTCGGGATAGGCGGGCTCGTGGCTGGTGATCATGACGCGGTTGCGGAGCGTCAGGTGCTTGAGCTGGTAAGGCTGGAGGAGAGGATCGCTGAACATCGGGGTCGCACCGGGCTGGAGGGTCGCGCACAGGACTAGACGGCCCTGTGCAATGGTGTCAAGATCGCGTTCAGCGATGGACGCGACCGATAACGCGAGGGGCTGGGCTTGAACGACACGGGCGCGCGCGGATCGGCGGAGCTCTGGCTGGATGCCGCCTACGAGGCGCTGGTCGAAGGGGGCGTTGACGCCGTGCGGATCCTGCCGCTGGCGCAGCGGCTGAACCTCGCGCGAACCAGCTTCTACTGGTTCTTTAAGGACCGGGAGGAGCTGCTGGCCGCGCTCGCCGACCGGTGGGCGGCCAAGAACAGCGCGGCCCTGATCGCCGCCACGCAGGCCTACGCCGAGACCGAGTCCGAGGCGATGCTGAACGTCATCGCCGCCGTGATCGACCCGGCCGTCTTCGATTCCCGCTTCGAGTTCGCGGTGCGGAGCTGGGCGCTGCAGTCTCCCGCGATGATGGAGCGGCTCAATGCCGCCGACCGCGAGCGGCTCGCCGCCCTGGGCGCGATGATGGAGCGATGGGGCCACCCGCTGCTCGAATCCGACGTGCGGGCGCACGCTGTCTATCTCACCCAGATCGGCTACATCGCCCTGCAGGTGCGGGAGACGCTGGCGGAGCGGATGCGCCGCGTCCCGCTCTATGTGAACATCTTCACCGGGCAGCCGCCCGAGCCCCGCGAGCTCGCGCGGTTCCACGCCCGGTTCGGCTATGACCCAAATGACGAGGAGGCCGCCTGATGCGGTTGGGAATCATCGGAGCAACCGGCTGGCTGGGCTCGGCGCTTGGACGCGGGGTGCTGGGGACCGGACATGTCGCGGCACGGGACCTCGTGCTGCTGAACCGCAGCGGCCCCCGGCCCGACTATCAGGGTCACCGCGACGTCACCTGGGCCACGGATGCGGCGGACCTTGTGGAGCGCTCGGACGTGGTGGTGCTGTCGGTGCGGCCCGAGGACTACTCCAGCCTCCATCTTAATGCGCCAGGGCGGCTGGTCGTGTCGTTCATGGCGGGGGTGACGATGGCGACGCTGGCGCGGACCGGCGGGCGGATCGTGCGCGCCCTGCCGAACGGCGCGGCCGAGCATGGCGGCTCCTACACCCCCTGGCTCGCCGCGCCCGAGGTGACGGACGCCGACCGCGAGGCCGTGCGCGCCCTTCTCGGCGCCATCGGGACGGAGGACGAGATTCCCGACGAAGGCCAGATCGACTACCTGACGGGTCTCTCCGGGTCCGGGGCCGCTTATCCGGCCCTCATGGCGGTCGCCATGCTCGCCGACGCCCGTGGCCGCGGCCTTTCCGAACAGGTCGCCCTGCGCGCGGTCGAGGCCGTCATCTGCGGCGGGGCGGACATGCTCCGAGGGCGTATCGGGTCCGCCTCAGCCTTGGTCGAGGCCTACCGATCCTACCGGGGCACCACGGCCGCAGGCCTGGACGCCGCGGAGGCAACGGGCTTCATGAAGGCGATCGGCGAAGCGCTCGAGGCAGCAGCCCTGAAGGCGCACCGGATGGGATCACCTGCCGCGTCGCAGTGATGTCCAGTCTGCTCGGCCGCAGTGACCCTGCGCAGGCGTCCTCGGACGACGACCAAGGCTGAGGGGCTGGCCCGGGCGAGCGGCCAAGCAGGTCGCTTCCTGTTCGGCTCTTGGACGAACGCCCCTTGCCCGTGGCGCGGCGGGGTCCATCCTAGCTTCAGCCCCGATAATCCTCGTCGCTGACCTGTTCCATCCAGGCGACGGCTTGGCCGTCATGGGCCTCCTGGATCGCGATGTGGCTCATGGCGGCGCTGGCGGAGGCGCCGTGCCAATGCCGCTCCCCGGGCGCGAAGCGGACCACGTCGCCGGGGCGGACCTCCTCCTTCCGCTCGCCCTCGCGCTGCACCCAGCCAAGGCCTTGAGTGACTATCAGCGTCTGCCCCACGGGATGCGTATGCCAAGCCGTCCGCGCGCCCGGCTCAAAGGTCACGAGGTTGCCTGCCATGCGGGAAGGCGCCTCGGCCGCGAACAGCGGGTCGATGCGGACGCGGCCCGTGAACCACTCAGCAGGGCCTTGGCCGGACGGGAGGGAGCCGGCGCGCTGGATCTTCATGGAACGTCTCCTTACGCTTTCCCTGTGGACACAGGGGTCCGCAAGGGCGGGGCATTGAACATCCGCTGGCGACGGGTCGGCCCGACCAGACGCTCTATCGAGGCTTATCGGATCAAGACCACACCTGTCCACGACGCCCAACCCGGTTCAGGCCCATTGGACAGTCGCACGCAAGAGCGACGTGACTTGGCCCTTCGGCCCCATGCAGCGGGCCATCAAGGTCCTGTCGACGGTAGAGGAGAAGATCTGCAACGGACAGTAAGTCCTGAATGCTTAGCCCGCCGAAGCCACGATCCACAGCCCCGGGCACCGACGGGGCCTGCCCGGTCCGGAAGGACAGGACGCCAGAGTCTCAAGACACGGAGGTCGCATGATCCCGACCAAGGCCCACAGGCCTGTCCACATGGGCAGCGACGAAGAAACCAGACAGCGCCTGCTTGCAGGTGACGGCCTCAAGCAGACGCCGAGCGGCGAGCGCGACTGTTCCGAGCGATGCGGACGACGCCCCACCAGCCTCCCGAGATCACCCCTGCCGCGAGCGCGGCCGCCAGGGCTGAGGTCGGCGGACGCGTGACCTCGAATATCCCGGCGACCGACGGCAAGAGGAGGATCAGGGCGACGATGGCCGTCGCGGCTCCTGCGATGCCGAAGAAGACGACTCGGTGCGGGTCGAAGAAGCGGGTCCCCGGCTCGGCCGAGGCGGCGAAGGCCAGCGCCAGGTTCGCGGCCACCAACGCGGCAAAGGCGAGACCCCGGGCCTGCGTTTCCGGCATGCCCGCGCTCAGCGCAAGGACGTAGATCGACATAACGACGATGAGGATGACGGCGCCTTGGACGAAGCCCACCAGGAGCTGTCGGGGACCGAAGAGCGGCTCGCGCACGGGCCGGGGCGAGCGGTCCATGGCGCCACGCTCGGATGGCTCGGCCTCGAAGACCACGGAGCAGACGGGGTCAATGACCAGCTCCAGCAGGACCACGTGCATGGGGAAGAAGACAGGAGGTAGGCCCAGGAGGACCGGCACCAGCGCGATGCCCGCAATGGGGACGTGGATCGCTACCACGTAGGTCAGCGCCTTGCGGAGGTTCGCGAAGACGCGTCGCCCGAGCCGCACACCGCTTACGATCGAGGCGAACCGGTCGTCGAGGAGAACGAGGTCGGCGGCCTCTCGCGCGACGTCGGTGCCCCGCTGTCCCATGGCGATGCCGATATGGGCAGCCTCGAGCGCCGGGGCGTCGTTGACGCCGTCGCCGGTCATGGCGACGACCTCCCCCGCGGCCTTCATGGCCTCTACGAGGGCCAGCTTCTGCTCGGGCATGACGCGGGCATAGACGCGGACCCCGCGAACTCTGTCGCGCAGCTCTTGCGCGTCGAGGCGGGCGATCTCGGGGCCGGTGAGGACACCGGCGGAGGCATCGATCCCGGCGGCGCGGGCAATGGCCAAGGCTGTCGCGGGGTAGTCCCCGGTGATCATGGCGACCTCGATTCCGGCGTGGCGGGCGAGAGCCACGGCCTCGGGCACGTCGGCGCGCAACGGATCCTCGAAGGCCAGGAGGCCCTTGAAGTCGAAGGGGAGGCCAGAAGGGTCCTGAGCGGCGTCGGCCAGAGGCACGCGGGCGGAGGCGACCGCCAGGACGCGGAGGCCCCGGGCGGCGAGGCGGGCGACCTCCTCCCCCAGCGTCGTAGCACGGGTGGGATCGGAGTCGCAGAGCGCCATGATCGCCTCGGGCGCGCCCTTGGCGGCGACCAGGGCGCCGTCCCCCTCAGCCCAAGCCTGGACGAAGGCGAGGCGGTCGGGACGAAGCGGGTGGGTGGCGAGGGGGAGGCCCTCGGTCTCGCCCGCCACCTCGCGTACGGCTCGGTCCATGGGATCCACGGGACGCGGGGCCGAGGCCAGGGCAGCGGCACGGAGCAGGCCCTCGACCGAGGCTGGCACCGAGCCGGGCAGCGCCACTTCGCCCACTTCCTCGCGCCAGAGCGCGGCGAGCCGCATCCGGTTCTCGGTCAGGGTCCCGGTCTTGTCGACGCAGAGCCGGGTGGCCGCGCCCAGGGTCTCGATGGCGGCGGAGCGGCGGGCCAGCACCCTCTCGCGCGCAAGCCGCCAAGCACCCAGCGCGAGGAAGATGGCGAGGACCATCGGGAACTCCTCAGGGAGGAGCGCGATGGCCAGGGTGATCCCGGCGAGGGTCCCTTCGATCCAGTCCCCGCGTAGGACCCCGTAAGTCACCACCACCAGCCCACAGAAGGCGAAGGCCAGAAGTCCCAGCCAGCCGATGAGCCGCGCCGTCGCGCGCTGGAGGCGCGTAGGCTCCGGCGCAATCGCGGCGAGCGACAGGCCGATGCGGCCGAGGCGCGTGGCCGCCCCCGTCCGCAGCACTCGCGCCACGCCCTGTCCTCGCGTGACGAGCGTGCCGGAGTAGAGCCAGGGCAGCGCCTCGCCCCCGGGCTCGGGGTCAGACTCGGGCTCCTCGGGAGCAATGAGGCGCTTCGAGACCGGGACGGACTCGCCGGTGAGGACGGACTCGTCGACGGTCAGGGCATCGCCAGCAAGGAGCACGCCATCGGCGGGAAGGCGTTCCCCCTCTCCCACCAAGACCACGTCGCCGGGCACGAGGTCGCGCGAAGGAACGCGTCGTTCCGTCCCATCGCGGAGCACCCGGGCCAGAGGCTCGGCCATCTGACGAAGCGCGGCGAGGGCACGTTCGCTCCGCGCTTCCTGAAGAACGACGAGGCTCACGGAGACCGCCGCGCCAAAGACGAGGAAGAGCCCCTCGCCCAAATCGCCGAGGACGAGGTAGAGGGCCGCCGCGCCGACGAGGAGCAGGAACATCGGCTCGCGCAAGGTGGAGAGGACGAGGCCAAGGACGCCGCGGCGCCGTGGCTCCGGCAGGGCGTTGGGGCCATGCACGGAGAGGCGACGCGCGGCCTCGTCAGAGGTCAGGCCCATCGTTGCCTGCGGAGAGGATGGGTTCACGATATATCCTCCGGGCAGAACTCAGGGAGTAACTGTCTTTCCTATATCCCGATCGAAAACAGGGACATACGCTCGGTCCGGTCGGACCTATGGCGCGACTCGTCTGGAGCTCATGCAGGCGCCGTGGCGAGCGCCTCCATCCCCAGCCTGTCGCGCTCCGAACTTGCCCGGGTCCGATCCGACGGGGCGGGGCGTGCTCGAAGCCCTGGTCGGGCACAACATACTCACGATGCTCCCCAGAGTGACCGACGTCATAGTCATTTCAACCTACCTCGATGCGAAACGCCGCAGCGCACCCAACCGTAGGATGGAAGTCGGGGCAAGCGGCATCGAAGTCTACGCTGCCGCTCCAGCGAACGACCATATACGGCATATCGGACCTCGGGCCTAGGCGACGTTCCACTCTCTTCGTGCGGACTGTTTGGCGTGGAGACCCAATCGAGGTTGGTGAAGCAGACAGCGACATGGATGACCAAGTTCTACCCCAACGCGCGACACACGGGTGCTCTCGTGCGATGACGCCTCGAAAGGATATCCCCATGGAGCGCATCCTCGCGCCTGAACCGCGAGGGTCACTACGGTCGAGGCGCTTCCCCATGTCGTTGATGAACATGGATCGCCGTCCTGTCGCCACCAAGCTTGAGCAACAAGAAGCCGACGCCCATCCCCGAAATCAGACGCTTTCCGGGGTCACGATCTCGAAAGGAACCGTGCGTTGCAGGACAGTGCTGCTCCCCTTCTGCCCGATCGCGTCGATCATCGTCTGCACAAGCTGGCTCGAAGTCTGCTCCAGAGGGTGACACAGGGCCGCCGTGATCAATCCCTCGGCCAAGCCTTTTCGTGTCTCGGGACCAATATCCCGGCAGACGAGGCGGACTGAGCGGCGCTTCTCCTCCGGAGCCTCGCGAAGAGCCTGCAGGACGCCCGAGATGCCGCCTCCGGCGATGTAGATGCCTACCAGGTCGTCGCCCTCCGCGAGCAGCCCGGAGACCATCCTATGGGCCTCCCTGGCCTCTTCGTGGGTCAGTCGACTGTCCTCGACGGTCAGGTGTCCGGCCTTCTCGCGAATGTAGGAGCGGAAGCTCGCGTCGGCGACGTCTTGGCATTGGTACCTGTGATTGCCGATGAACACGGCGATGCGGCCCGGCCCTTGGGTCGTCTGCGCGATGAACCACGCGGCTGTCCGACCCAGCTTCCAGTTGTCGGTGCCGACATAGCCGGCGCGGTCCGGCGCGGACTGGTCGGTGATGTAGGTCACGACGGGCTTGCCATCGACCTTCAGACCCTGGATCGCCTGGGCGATCAGCGGATGATCCGCCGCAATGATGGCGACGGCATCGGTGTCCTCGCCCAGAGCCCTCAGCCGCGCCGCGATGTTCTCGGGCTCGAGCAGGTCGACGAACTCTATGATCGGCTCGATGTGCTCGTCCCGCCTTTGGCTGGCCGCTTCCCTGATCTTCTGCGCGAACAACTGGTAAAGCTCGCGGCTCGATTGCTGGAGCAGGAAGGCCAGCCGGTAACGGGGCTTCGCCTCCTTTCGCCGAGCGTCGATCGCGCCGAGACCATAGAAGCCGATCTCCTCCGCGGCGTCCCGGACACGCTGGATGGTGGCCGGGCGCACGCTGGCTGATCCGCCCAGGATGCGATTGACGGTGGGAACGCTGACTCCGGCAGCCCTTGCAAGATCGGCGATCGTCGGTCGCTTCATGACACTCCTCCCCGTATCAACGTATCATGATACCTAATGATATATAAGATCATGCCAGGATATTTTGTTCTACATAGGTCTGATCCTTCAAGATAGAGAGCAAATCACGATAATGAAAGTCGCCCGCTAGGCGAACTGGGAGGAGGACAGCAATGACCCATACGAAGCGCATGACCGTGGCTCTCATGTCGGCGGCGATTCTCACGGCAGCCGGGAGCGCCGCCGTTGCGCAGGATGGCGCGAACATCTTCGTCATCGGCGGCAAGCCCGACGACCCGTTCTGGTCGATCGTCAAGCGCGGCGCCGAGGATGCCGGGAAGGTCGTCGAGGCGCAGGGCGGCTCCGTTACCTGGCTCGGGCCCCAGAACTACGACAACCTCGGCGTCGACGCGGCCGAACTGATCCGCCAAGCGATCGACCAGGGCGCCGAGGCGATCGTCGCCCCCGACTGGGTGCCCGAGGCCATGGACCCGGCCTTCCAGGCGGTCAAGGACGCCGGCATCCCGTTCATCGTCTACAACGCCGGCGGCATCGAGGCCGCCGACCGGCTGGGCGCGATGAACTACGTCGGCGCGGTCGACTACAAGGCGGGTCTCGCCGGCGGCGACTATCTCGCCAAGGCAGGCAGCAAGAGCGGCGTCTGCATCAACTCGCTGCCCGGCGCGGCCAACATCGAAGCCTACTGCCAAGGCTTCGTCGACGGCATGACCCAGGGCGGCGGCACGGCCGAGGTCCTGCCCCTGCCGGCGACCGCCGAGGGCAACGTGACGGCCGTGGCCCAGGCCATCAAGGCCTACCTGTTGCAGCATCCCGAGGTGGACTCGGTGTTCACCACCGCCAACCTCGATGCCGTCGGCACGGTCCAGGGCATCGCGCAGGCTGGCAAGGCTGACAGCGTCGGGGTTTGCGGCGTCAACTTCGACGAGGCCATCCTGTCGCAGATCCAGAGCGGCGCTCAGGCCTGCGCGATCGACCAGCAGGGCTACCAGCAGGGCTTCTATGCCGTGTCGATCCTGAATGGCTACGTCAACTACGGCCTCTCCATCCCGACCCGCGAGATCCTGACCGGACCCGGCGTCGTGGACGCCACGAACATCGAGGCCACCATGGCCGGGGCGCAGCAGGGCACCCGCTGATCGGGGACGGGACCGCCCGGTGCCATCGGGCGGCCCCTTTCGCCTCCAGGGTCGATCGGCCGTCGCGCCGGAGCACAGTGAAAGCAGGCATGACAGATTCACGCGGCGCATTCGGCCGAGTTGCAAGGCGACCCGAGACCGGGTCGTTCCTCGGCCTGATCATCACCTACGCCTTCTTCGCCCTGTTCGGCGGACAGGTCTTCATCACGGCGCCGGGATGGTCCAGTTGGCTCAATGCGGCGGCCGAGGTGGGCATCGTGGCCCTGCCCGTGGGCCTCCTGATGATCGCCGGGCTGCTGGACATCTCGGTCGGCGCGGTGCTCCCGGCCTCCAGCCTGACGGTGGCGATCATCTCGGGCCATTACGATCTTCCGCTCCCGCTCGGCATCGCGGGCGGCCTAGCCATCGGGTTGGCGGTCGGCTGGATCAATGGTCTCCTTGTCACGCGTACAACGATCCCTTCGCTGATCATCACCATCGGCACGATGTTCGGGGTCATGGGGCTGACGCTGGGACTCACGATCCTGATCGCGGGCTCGACTGGTGTCTTCATCGTGCCCGATGTCGTCACGAAGTCGATCTTCGGATCGGCGATCAACAATATGTTCCAGGTGGTCATCTTCTGGTGGGCCGGCTTCGTCGCGGCCGTCTTCTTCCTCCTGCACCTCAGCCCCTGGGGCAACTGGGTATTCGCACTCGGAGGCGACCGCGACAGCGCACGCAACGCGGGCATTCCGACGGACCGGGTCACCATTCAACTCTACATGCTGTCGGGCTTTGCCGCTGCCTTCGTCGGCGTGACCCAGGTCATCACCTTCGGCAGCGCGCAGGTCGCGGCGGGCAGTTCCTTCATCTTCAACTCGATCATGTGCGTCGTCATCGGCGGCGTCCTCCTGACCGGTGGCGCAGGATCGGTCGTAGGCATCGTCCTGGGGACGATCACCTTCGCCATCGTGAACCAAGGCATCTTCTTCACCCGCCTCGATCCGAACATCGGCAGTATCATCATCGGCGCGCTGCTCCTCATCGCCGTCCTGACCAACGACGGCTTCCGCAAGCTGGCGCTGAGCGCCTCCACCAAGAAGGCGTGAGGAGAGGAGCATGACGAGCCTGAGATCCTTCCTCTACCGACCCGAGGCAGGCGCGATCCTGAGCCTCCTTGCGGTGACCGCGTTCTTCGTCATCTTCGGCGGCGTCGACCTCGCCACGCTACTCGGCGCCGCGAGCTGGGTGAACTTCGCGGCCAACCTCGGCATCGTCGCGATCCCCGTGGGACTCCTGATGATTGCAGGCGAGCTCGACATCTCGATCGGCGCCATGATCCCGGCGGGCTCGATGGCCACCGCGATCCTGTCGGGCTATTACGGGTTGCCGATCGTCGTGGGAATGCTCGGGGCCCTGGCCCTGGGCGCGCTGGTGGGCCTCGTCAATGGCCTGCTGACGGTGCGCACCTCGGTCCCCTCGCTGATCATCACGCTGGGCACCCTGGTCGCCATGCAGGGGATCGTGCTCAGCGCCTCGGTGTTGCTGACCGGCAGCGCGAGCGTCGCCGTCACCGCCCCGGACTGGGCCAAGTTCCTGTTCGGTCAGCTCATCGGCGGCAGCCACCAGGTGACCATCGTCTGGTGGGTGATCATCGCCGTCGCCTTCGCCTTCGTGGTTCACAGCACCCGCTATGGCAACTGGATCTTCGCCATGGGCGGCGACAAGGTCAGCGCCCGCAACGCGGGCATCCCGACCCAGCGGATCACCATCGCGCTCTTCGTCCTGTCGGCGACCTGCGCCGCCTTCGTGGGCATGTGCCAGGCGATCCAGTTCAACTCCGCCCAGGTCTCGGGAGGCATGGGCTACATCTTCAACGCCATCGTCAGCGTCGTGGTCGGCGGCGTGCTGCTGACCGGGGGCTTCGGCTCGGTCGTCGGCATCTTCTTCGGCACGATCACCTTCGCGGTGGTGAGCCAAGGCATCTACTTCACCGACATCGACCGAAACTGGTCCAACCTGATCATCGGGGCGATGCTGCTGATCGCGGTCGCCATGAACGAGACGTTCCGGAAGATGGCGCTGAGCTACACCGGCAAGAAGAAGGGGGCGCATTGATGTCCGCGACGAAATCCACGCCGATCCTCGCGATGCGGGGGGTCAACAAGAGCTTCGGCCCGCACGACGTCCTGCACGACATCAACCTCGAGGTCCGCGCGGGCGAGGTGCTCTGCCTCCTGGGCGACAACGGGGCGGGCAAGTCCACGGTGATCCGCCTGCTGTCGGGCGTCCATCGGCCGACCAGCGGCACAATCGAACTCGACGGCAAGCCGGTCGGCTTCGACAACCCGCGCGCCGCCTCGGATCTGGGGATCGCCACCGTCCATCAGTTCGGAGGCACCTTCCCGCTGATGACCATCGGGCGAAGCTTCTTCGTGGGCGCGGAGCCGACGAGGAGGTGGGGGCCGTTCAAGGTCTTCGACCGCAAGAAGGCCAACGCCATCGCCGTCAAGGCCGTACGCGACTTCGGCATCACCCGCATCGACGACGGCGACCGCCTGGTGGGCGGCCTCTCGGGCGGTGAGCGCCAATCTCTGGCCATCGCGCGGGCAGTCCATTTCGGCGCCCGCGTGCTGATCCTCGACGAGCCCACCGCCGCGCTAGGCGTCAAGCAGGCGTCGCACGTCCTGCGCATCGTCAACGAGGCCAAGCGCCGGGGCCTGGCGGTGATCTTCATCACGCACCAAGTGACCCACGCCATGGCTGTCGGCGACCACTTCGCCGTGCTGATCCGTGGCGCCGTCGCTGCCGACTTCCGCAAGGGCCAGAAGACCCGCGAGGAGATCACCGACCTCATGGCCGGGGGCGAGGCCATGGCTGAGCTCGAGGCCATGATCGAGGGCTACGCCGCCAGCCAAGACGGCCACGCGCCGCAAGTCGCCTGACGCCGGAGAGCATCGCGCGGCTGGGCCCTCCAGCGCGCGTTGTCGTCAGGCGGCCTTAAGCACTGTTTGCGATCCTGTTCGGACGGGCTCGGCCCCGACCGGCAGTCCCCGCTCGACCAACCCTTCCATCCCTGCCTGACGGCCAAGGAAAGACCTGATGAAAATCGCGCTTGACCCCTTCATGCACCGCCATCTCTCGCTGGAGGCTTTGCCGGCCAAGGTGCGGGAGCTGGGCTACGACTGGATCGAGCTCTCGCCCCGGGGGGACTTCCTGGAGTGGTTCAAGGCGCCGCGGGTGTTCCCCGAGCGGGTGCGCGGCTTCAAGGCGGCGCTTTCGGGCGAGGGCGTGCGCATCGCCTCGCTCCTGCCGATGTACCGCTGGGCCAGCCCCGACGAGGCCGAGCGGCAGGCGGCGG
>NZ_KK088623.1 GCF_000600335.2 Rubellimicrobium mesophilum DSM 19309
GGCCTGGGCGAGGTCGGCCACGGTCATGCCCTGGCTGCGGCGGAAGGTGCGCACCTCGCGGCCGATGGCGGTCTCGAGGTTGCGCTCCGCGAGTTCGCGGACGCGGTGGGGGTCCTGGGTCAGCCCCGGCTTCTGGCGCGCGGGGGCCGGGGCGGCGTCCTCGGGCTCGGGCTCGTGGTCCTGGGGCATGGCGCTCGGCGCTCTCCGGCCGTATGTTTCTTCGCATGAAACATGTCGCCACTCCGGCCGAGGTGTCAAGCTCGGCGCCCGCCGCGCCCCTGGCCGCCTGGGGCTTCCTGCTCTTTCCGGGCTTCCCCATGGCCTGCCTGACCTCGGCCATCGAGCCGCTGCGCGCCGCCAACGAAATCACCGGACGCCCCGAGTTCGCCTGGACGCTGCTGGGCGAGGCGCCGGGCCCGGTGCGCTCCTCGGCCAGCGTCCGCTTCGACACCGACGCGACGCTCGCGGAGGCCGCGGGCCTCGACGCCCTGGTCTGCCTCTCACCCCCCGATGCGCGCTTTCTCGACCCGCGCCGCTCGGAGGCGGCGCTGCGGCTCCTGGCGCGGCGCGGCGTGACGCTGGGCGGCTTCTCCGGCGGGGTGTTCCCGCTCATGCGCGCGCAGGCCCTGGGCCGGCACACCCCCTCGGTCCACTGGTGCTACGAGGGCGCCTGGGCGGGGGAGTTCCCCGACCGCGGCACCAGCCGCAACGCCATCCAGCGCGAGCACGGCCGCATCACCGTGTCGGGGGCGGGCGCGGTCTTCGACCTGATGCTGCGGGTGATCGAGGAGCGGCTCGGCCGGGCGCTGATGACCGAGGTGGCCTGCTGGTTCCAACACCCCTTCGTGCGCGACGAGACCGCGCTGCAGGCCCGCCCGGTGGCGCGGGCGGGCGGCACCGAGGCGATGCTGCCGCCCCCCGTGCGCGAGGCCGTCCGCCTCTTCGGCCTGCACATCGAGGACCCGCTCGCCATCGCCCAGGTGGCCGCGCAGGTCAGGCTCTCCGAGCGCACGCTGGAGCGCGCCTTCCGCGCCGCCACCGGCGAGACCCCCTTGCGCTACTACCGCCGCCTGCGCCTCGAGCGCGGCCGCCAGCGGGTGCTCTACTCCACCGACACCGTCACCGAGATCGCCCGCTCGGTGGGCTACTCCACCTCCACCGATTTCGCCCGCCACTACCAGGAGGCCTTCGGCGTCCACCCCGCCGACGAGCGCCGCCGCCTCGCCGGGCTGCGCGGCCTCGCCGGAGCCGTGCCCCCCGACCAGCAAGGCTGAGCGGGTCCCCCGCGAAGGGCAGACCCCGCCTCGCCGGACCGAGGGCGCAACTCCCCCTACCCCGCCGGGCGGCCACCCGGGGACAAGGATCACCCTCGCAGACAAAGGTGAAGAAAGCGTTAACGGCCGGAGAAAATCGGGGGCGGCCCCTCCCGGGCTGCGGCCCCGGACCCGCCTGGAACGCGCTCCGCGCCGCCATGACAAGCGCGTGGTGGAGCGAATCGGCCGAGGAGCGCGGGCCGGGCGGTCGGCATCGGGGAGCGCTCGCATCGTGCCCCATGCTGGACATCCGGCATTCCCCTACGGATAGGTCGGGCCGATCTCACCGTGCGGGCAGTCCCGTCCTACCCGTCGAACCGAATTTTCTACCCGGAGGGTGATTGCGGCATCGAGAGCGGCACGGTCTCCTGCAGGTGCTGCCTCGTCGCCCCGGGAGCCGTCCGATGCCGACCACATTCGCCACATCCGACCTCCCTCCGACGCGTCCAAGGGCGACCGTCCGCCTGCCGGCCTTCCGGCTCCGCGACAACGATGCCCTGTTCCGCCTTCTCCTGTCGGAGGTGGTCCGGCCCACCTTGCCCGAGATCGACTGCCTCCTCGATGGGCGGATCACCGTGGACGAGGTCGCGCCGACCGACCGACGGGCCGCCTTGCAGGCGCTGGCCGCCTGGTGCCAGCTCCTCTCCGTCGCCCGCGAATGGGGCGCGGTCCAGGAGCGGCGGCGCATCGAGCGCGAAGGGGAGTCGTCCCGCATCGTCGGCTCCTTCAGCAACATCATCGGGTCGCTGCCCGACCAGGGCGTCACGGCTGACGAACTCGCCGAGGTGCTGGGCCGCCTCCGGGTCGTGCCGACCATGACGGCGCACCCGACCGAGACCAAGCGCGTCACGGTGCTGGAGATCCACCGCCGGATCTACCGCCGCCTGACCGAGCTGCGGGGGCGGGACTGGTCCCCCCGGGAGGAGGGCGAGCACCTTCGCGCCCTGGCGGCCGAGATCGAGCTCCTGTGGCTCACCGGCGAGCTGCGCCTGCAGCCGCCCAGCGTCGAGCAGGAGGTCGCCTGGGGGCTCCATTTCTTCCGCGAGGTGCTGTTCGACGCGGTCCCGACCCTCCACGCCGCCTTGGCCCATGCCGTGGAGCAGACCTATCCCGGCGTCCGGCCGGGCGGATTCATCCGGTTCTCGACCTGGATCGGCGGCGACCGGGACGGGAACCCCAAGGTCACCACCGAGGTCACGCGGCGGGCGCTGGCCGCCTGCCGGGACCTCGCGCTCCGGTCCCATTCCCGCGCGCTGGCCGATCTCGGCGCCCGCATCTCCATCAGCCAGGGCGCGACCGCCACCCCCCAGGCCTTCCTGGATCACCTCGCGGCGCTCCTGTCCTCCTGCGGACCGGAGGCGGGGCGGATCGTCCAGCGCAACGGGGAGGAGCCCTTCCGCCAGTACGTCAGCGCCCTTCTCGTCCGCACGGACGCGACGATCGCCTGCGACGCCGGGGCCGAGCCGCTCGCCCGGCCCTTCGCCGGCCCGCGCGAGCTGGCCCACCACCTGCGCGTGCTCGACGACGCCCTCGTGGCCCTGGGGGCGGAGGCGACCTCCGAGCGGCTGATCCAGCCGTTCCTCCTGCGCCTCGAGACCTTCGGGTTCCACACCGCCGCGCTCGATGTCCGGCAGAACTCGACGGTCGTCAACCGCGTGGTGGACGAGGTCCTCGGCGCCTTGGGCCGCCTCCCTTCGGACGCCCCGCCGGAGGCGCGGTCGGCGCGCCTGCGCGAGGCCCTGCATCAAGACGAGCCGCTCGACCGGGCCAGGCTCCCGACCCTCTCGGACGAGGCGCGGGAGACGCTGGACCTCTTCGCCCTCCTATCCCGCCGGCCGTCCGCCAGCCACGACGCCCTGGGGTCGGTCATCCTGTCGATGACGCGTTCGGCGGAGGACCTCCTGGCCGTCTACCTGCTGCTGCGGTGGTCCGGCGGGGACGGCCTGCGCGGGGCGCACGCGGCCGGTCCGGCGGTGGTCCCGCTCTTCGAGACCATCGCGGACCTGAGGGCCTCTCCGCGCATCCTCGACGAGCTGCTGCGCGAGCGGACGGTGCGCCGGGCCATCAGCACGACGGGCGACCTCCAGGAGATCATGCTCGGCTATTCGGACAGCAACAAGGACGGCGGCTTCCTGACGTCCAACTGGGAGCTCTCGAAGGCGCAGGTGGCGCTGCGTCGCGCGGGCGCGCGCCATGGGGTCAAGGTGGCGTTCTTCCATGGCCGCGGCGGCTCGGTCAGCCGCGGGGGGGCGCCCACGGGCCGGGCCATCGCCGCCCAGCCGTCCCACACGGTGGACGGCCGGCTGCGCGTGACCGAGCAGGGCGAGATCGTCTCGGCCAAGTTTGCCAACCGGGGCACGGCGCTCGCCAACCTCGAGATCCTCAGCGCGGCGGTCCTGGCCCATAGCCTCAAGTCCCCGCGCGAGGCCGCCCTGGCCGAGGACCCGGAGTTCGGCGAGGCCATGGAGGCGCTCTCGGACCTGTCCCGGGCCGCCTATGCGAACCTCCTGCGGCAGCCCGGCTTCGTGGACTACTTCCACCAGGCCAGCATCGCCGACGAGATCGCGCTCCTGAACATCGGCTCCCGCCCGGTCCGCCGCTTCGCGAGCGGGCCGCGCGAGCTTACCGACCTCAGGGCGATCCCCTGGGTCTTCGGCTGGAGCCAGAACCGCCACATGATCACCGGCTGGTACGGGATCGGGACCGCGCTCTCGCGCTTCGTCGAGGTTCGCGGGGAGGCGGGTCTCGACCTCCTCCGGCGCATGTTCGAGCGCTCGCGCATGTTCCGGCTCGTCGTCGACGAGGCCGAGAAGATGATCGTCCTGTCGGACATGGAGATCGCCGGGCGCTACGCGGGTCTGGTGAAGGACCGGGCGGCGGCCGAGGCGATCTGGGCGCGCATCTGCCACGAGCATGGCCTGACACGGGACCGCATCGCGGAGATCACCGGCGTGCCCGACCTGTCGCGCCGCTTCCCCGCCTTCAAGGACAAGGTCGCCACGCTTCGCCCGCAGCTCGCGGGGGCTCATCGCCTCCAGGTCGAGCTCCTGCGGCAGGTGCGCGCGGCGGGCGGGGCCGAGGCCGCGCCTCGAGAGGATGTCGAAGCCCTGCTGATGACCATCCATGTCATCTCGGCGGGCCTGGGCTGGACAGGTTAGACGGGCGGCAGGGCCGCGCCCTCGGAAAGGAGCGAATCCATGAACAAGGCCATTCCCGATCAGGACTTCGGGCCGGAGTTCTTCACGACGTCCCTCGCCGCCCGCGACCCTGGGATTGCGGCGGCCATTGGGTCCGAGCTGGGCCGGCAGCGCCACGAGATCGAGCTGATCGCCTCCGAGAACATCGTGAGCCGGGCGGTTCTGGAGGCGCAGGGCTCGGTGCTGACCAACAAGTATGCGGAGGGCTATCCGGGGCGGCGCTACTACGGGGGCTGCGAGTTCGTGGACCTGGCCGAGAGCCTGGCGATCGAGCGGGCGAAGGAGCTCTTCGGCTGCGCCCATGCCAACGTGCAGCCGCACTCGGGCAGCCAGGCCAACCAGGGGGTCTACCTGGCGCTCCTGCAGCCCGGCGACACGCTCCTGGGCATGAGCCTGGACGCCGGCGGGCACCTGACGCACGGCGCCAAGCCCAACCAGTCGGGCAAGTGGTTCCACGCCGTCCAGTACGGGGTGCGGCGGCAGGACTCCTTGCTCGACTACGAGCAGGTGGCGGCGCTGGCGGCCGAGCACCGGCCCCGCGCGATCGTGGCGGGGGGCTCGGCCATCCCGCGGGTGATCGACTTCGCGCGGATGCGGGCGATCGCCGACTCGGTGGGCGCCTGGCTCGTCGTCGACATGGCGCACTTCGCCGGGCTGGTGGCGGCGGGGCTCTACCCCTCGCCCTTCCCGCACGCGCATGTGGCGACCACCACCACCCACAAGACCCTGCGCGGGCCTAGAGGCGGCATGATCCTCACCGACGACGAGGAGATCGCCCGCAAGATCAACTCGGCCATCTTCCCCGGCCTCCAGGGCGGGCCCCTGATGCACGTCATCGCCGCCAAGGCGGTGGCCTTCGGCGAGGCCCTCGACCCGGCGTTCAAGGACTACCAGCGGCAGGTGGTCGCGAACGCCCAGGCGCTCGCCGACGAGCTCCTGCGCGGCGGCCTCGACATCGTCACCGGCGGCACCGACACCCACCTGATGCTGGTGGACCTGCGGCCCAAGGGGGTGAAGGGCAACGCCACCGAAGCCGCGCTCGGCCGCGCCCGCATCACCTGCAACAAGAACGGCGTGCCCTTCGACCCCGAGAAGCCCACCGTCACCTCCGGCGTGCGCCTGGGCAGCCCCGCCGCCACCACGCGGGGCCTCAGGGAGGCTGAGTTCCGCCAGGTCGGCCGCTGGATCATCGAGGTCGTGGACAGCCTGCGCGCCACCCAGGGCCAGGGCGACCCCGCCACCGAGGCCCGCATCGCCCACGAGGTCCAGGCCCTCTGCAGCCGCTTCCCCATCTACCAGGAAATGTGAGGTGACCAAGGCGCGCCGTCGGAACCGGCTAGTCCCGCCAGTCCAGGCGACGGTGGAACGTTGCTCGGGTGAGGCTCGTGGCGCGCATCGGCAGCAGGACGTCGCTCGTGGCGGATCGCCCGGAACCTTTTCTGCCAGGAGGGACTTGCGGGACCGTCATGTGGACGTGAGTAGCCCGGGGCCCACGATGTCGTAGACGTCCCGCGTCGTTTTGAATAGTGTGAAGAAAAGATTTACCACAGTGAACAAGAGGCCTGCTTGCACGGGCTCGGCTGGGGAGGAGGACCATGGCCATGGCCGATGGGGCGCTGTTGAGCCCGGCTCCGGTGCGGACGGCACTGGTCGAGCCCAATCCACTGATCGTCGCCGCGCTCACCGGGCTCTTCGAGAGGGACCCGCGCTTCACCCTCACGGCCACCCTGACGCGCGGCTCCGAGCTGATCGCCGCCGCGCGGCGGCAGGACATCAATCTTGCGGTGGTCTCCTGGCGACTGGCGGACGGAAGCGCGGCCGAGCTCCTGCGCGAGGTCAAGGCGCGGGAGCTGGGCCTCAGGATCATCATCTTCGCCAACGACCACGACCTGGACCTCGTGCGGCGGGCGGTCCGGCTGGGCGCGCACGGCTACTGCTACCAGTTCGACGACCCGTCGATCCTGTTCGAGACGCTCCACACCGTCGCGCGCGGACGCATCTGCATCCCGGACATCGACATCACGCGCCTCAACGACACGCCTCTCGCCCAGCTCACCGTGCGCGAGCGGGAGCTCCTCGACATGCTGTCGCGCGGCTGGACCAACCTTCAGGTGGCCAATCGGACCGGCATCTCGGAGAACACGGTCAAGTACCACCTCAAGAACCTCTACGACAAGCTGGGCGTCCGGAACCGGGCCATGGCGGTCGCCCTCTACACCCGCGAGCGAGAGATCTAGCCGACGGCCCGGACCATGATCCCGGTTCACGGGGCCGGAACGCCGGGAACGGTCGGAGCCAGGCCGCAGCGCGCCGGGCGGCCTGTCCCCGGGTCTGGACACGGCAGGCGCCATCCATGAACTACTGACGGCGGGCTCCGTCCATCGACGGCCCTCGCCAGGTCCACAACAGGGAGGAACGAACCATGCCGACCGTCACCCGCCTCGGCGCACCGAGCGGCGCGCCCATCACCGACGACCTCGAGGGATGGGTCAAGATCGAGGGCAACCCGACGATGAGGACCTGGGTCCAGCACACCGCCGCCGATGGCACCATGATCTCGGGGACCTGGGAGGCGACGCCGGGCTCCTGGCACGCCACCTACACCGACTACGAGTTCGTCCACCTGATCGAGGGCCGCATCACGATCACCGAGGACGGCGGCGAGCCCGTCACGCTGAACCCGGGCGACGCCTTCGTGGTCGAGGCGGGATTCAAGGGCGTCTGGCGGATCGAGGCGCCGGTCCGCAAGCACTTCGCGATCCGCCTCAAGTAGTGCCATTCGGACGGCGTCGGGTTCCCGGATCCGGCGCCGCCCCGTCGAGCGCACCGGCCAGCCAGCCGCGACCGGGCCAACGAAGGGCCGGTTCCGGTTCGCCTGTCGGATTCTCCGCACCCGATGCCGGGTGTCGCATTGACGAGCGCCTTGGCCGGGCACCCAATCCCGCGCGGAGGATGGGAGGATTCCATGGCGGCTGTCATCGAGGACATCGGCGGGGAGCCGGTCGTGCGCGCGCTGGTCGAGCGGTTCTACGACCTCATCGAGACCGCGCCGGAAGGGGCGAACATCCTCAACCTGCACTTCCAGGGGCACGGCCTCGCGCATGTGCGACTGGAGCAGTTCGATTTCCTCTGCGGGTTCTTCGGCGGGCGCCGCTACTACGCGGAACGGCACGGGCACATGAACCTGCGCGAGCTCCACGCCCATGTGCCGATCCGGATGCAGGACGCGGAGGACTGGCTGAGCTGCATGGTGCGGGCGCTGGACGACACCGGCGTCCAGGGACCCGCCCGGGCCCGCATCGAGGCCCGCCTTCGACCGAGCGGCACGGATGCTGGTGAACCAGCCTGCGGACTAGCATCGAGCCTGAGTCCAGGGGCGGTAGGGTCCCGGCCCTCCCCAGACTGACCGCGTCCATAAAGACCTAAGCTGGCGCCGTCGCCGACGCGGGGGATGTCCACGCGTCGTCTCGATCCATGTTGCCAGGACCTCGCCCGCAAATGCCTCCGCATCTGCCGGGCTGCCGAACCCGCGCCCTCGGCGGGAAGGCCCATGACCCGAGCGGGTAGGTCCCGCCCCGCCCATCGGGCGCGTCTTTCCATCCGCCCGAGTGTGTGCAGCGGCGACGCCGAGGGCGAAGCTTTCCCTGCAAGCGATGCCGAGGGAGGGACTGTCATGGCTGGCTACACGCATCTCTACATCCCGGGGCCGACGAACATTCCCGAGCGCGTCCGGATGGCGATGAACGTCTCCATGCAGGACATGCGGGCGCCGGACTTCCCGGACCTGACCAAGCCGCTCTTCGCCAAGGTCGCCAAGGTCTTCCGCAACTCCACGGGCCGGGTCTTCCTCTACCCGTCCTCCGGCACCGGCGCCTGGGAGGCGGCGATCCAGAACACGCTCTCGCCCGGCGACCGCGTGCTCATGAGCCGCTTCGGCCAGTTCTCGCATCTCTGGGTGGACATGGCCCAGCGCCTCGGCCTCGAGGTGGACGTGGTCGACTGCGAGTGGGGCGAGGGGGTTCCCGTGGAGACCTATGCCGAGAGGCTCCGGGCCGACCGGGGGCATCGCATCAAGGCGGTCTTCGCCACCCACAACGAGACCGCGACCGGCGTGAGCTCGGACGTGGCGGCGGTGCGGCGGGCGCTGGACGAGGCGGGGCATCCCGCGCTCCTCATGGTGGACGGCGTCTCGGCGGTGGGGTCGATCCCCTTCGATCAGGACGCCTGGCGGGTCGACTGCTGCGTGTCGGGCTCGCAGAAAGGGTTCATGCTGCCGGCGGGCCTGGGCATCCTGTCGGTCTCGGCCAAGGCGCTCGAGGCCAGCCGCACGGCGGGCTACCCGCGCACCTACTTCGCCTTCGCCGACCAGATCGCGGGGAACGACAACGGCTACTTCCCCTACACGCCGGCCACCCAGCTCCTGCGCGGGCTCGACGTCTCCTGCGACATGCTGCTGGAGGAGGGTCTGGAGGCCGTATGGGGGCGCCACGCCCGCCTCGCCGGTGGCGTCCGCCAGGCCGTGCAGGCCTGGGGCCTCCGGCTCTGCGCCAAGGAGCCGAGGTGGCAGTCCGACACGGTGAGCGCCATCGTGGTGCCCGAAGGAGTGGACGCCACGCGCGTCATCCGCCGCGCCTACGAGGCCTACAACACGTCGCTGGGCAGCGGCCTGTCGAAGGTCGCGGGCAAGGTGTTCCGCATCGGCCACCTGGGCTGGCTGAACGAGGGCATGGTCTGCACCGCGCTCTCGGTCGCCGAGATGGCGATGATCGACTGCGGCATCGCGCTCCGGCCCGGCTCGGGCGTGGGCGCCGCGATCTCGCACTTCTCCTCGACCTCCCCGGCCGTCGTCGCCAAGGCCGCCTGAGCCAGCATCGGGACCATCGTCATGAGCCACACCGTCAACCACCTCCGCAAGCTGCGCCTCCAGCGGAGCGAGCTCGCCGTCCCGGGGTCGAACCCCTCGATGATCGACCGCGCCGCCGAGAGCGCGGCGGATTACGTCTTCCTCGACATCGAGGACGCGGTCGCGCCGCCCGACAAGGAGCAGGCGCGGCGCAACATCATCGCCGCGCTGAACGACATCGACTGGCGCGCCAAGGGCAAGACCGTCTCGGTCCGCATCAACGGGCTCGACACCCACTACATGTACCGCGACGTGGTCGACGTGATGGAGCAGGCGGGGAGCCGGCTCGACACGATCCTCGTGCCCAAGGTGGGGGTGCCGGCGGACCTCTACATGGTCGAGGCGCTGGTCAACCAGATCGAGATGGCCAAGGGCTACACGACCAGGGTCGGCCTGGAGGCGCTGATCGAGACGGCGCTCGGCATGAGCAACGTCGAGGCCATCGCGGCCTTCCCGGGGCGGCTGGAGGCGCTGCACTTCGGGGTGGCGGACTACGCGGCCTCCTGCAAGGCGCGCACCGTGAGCATCGGCGGGCTCAACCCCAATTATCCGGGCGACCAGTGGCACTTCGCGCTGTCGCGGATGACGGTGGCCTGCCGGGCCTACGGGCTCCGCGCCATCGACGGGCCGTTCGGGGACTTCTCCGACCCCGAGGGCTACCGCAACGCCGCGCGGCGTGGTGCGGCCCTGGGGATCGAGGGCAAGTGGGCCATCCACCCCAGCCAGATCGCGCTCGCCAACGAGGAGTTCTCGCCACCCGAGAAGGAGGTCGAGCGCGCCCGCCGCATCCTGCAGGCCCTCACCGAGGCCGAGGCGCAGGGTAGGGGCGCGGCCTCGCTGGACGGCAAGATGATCGACGCCGCATCGGCGCGCATGGCCCAGAACATCATCGCCGTGAACGACGCCATCACGCGCGTCGCGGCCTGAGGGAGGATCGCATGGACATCCACGAATACCAGGCCAAGGAGCTCCTGGCCAACTACGGGGTCCGGACGCCGCGTGGCGGCCTCGCCTACTCCCCCGAGCACGCGGCCTACCGCGCCACGGAGGTCGGGGGCGAGGCCTGGGTGGTCAAGGCCCAGATCCATTCGGGGGCGCGGGGCAAGGCGGGCGGCATCGTCCTGTGCCGCGACGAGCACGAGGTCTCGGCCGCCGCCGAGAAGCTGCTCGGGCGCCGGCTCGTCACGCACCAGACCGGGCCCAAGGGCAAGCTCGTGAACCGCCTCTACATCGAGGAGACGGTGGAGCTGGGCCAGGAGCTCTACCTGGGCTTCGTGCTCGACGGGGGAGGAGCGGATCATCATCCTGGCCTCGGCCTCGGGGGGCAGTGGAGATCGAGGAGATCGCGGAGAAGGCGCCCGACAGCCTGATCCGCTGCTCAGTCGACCCGGGCGTGGGATGCAGGAGTTCCAGGCCCGCGAGATCGCCTTCGGCCTCGGCCTCGAGGGCGCGCTGATCGGCAAGGCGGTGAGCACCATCATGGGCTGCTACAACGCCTTCCGCGAGTACGACGCCTCCATGCTGGAGATCAATCCGCTGGTGGTCTCGGGAACGACCTGATCGCGCTCGACGCCAAGATGAGCTTCGACGACAACGCGCTCTTCCGCCGGCCGGAGATCTCGGAGTTCCGCGACAAGAGCCAGGAGGACCCGCGCGAGACCTTCGCCTCGGACCGCGGGCTGTCCTACGTGGGGCTCGACGGCAACATCGGCTGCATCATCAACGGGGCCGGCCTCGCGATGGCGACGATGGACATGATCAAGATGGCCGGGGGCGAGCCCGCGAACTTCCTCGACATCGGCGGCGGCGCGAGCCCCGAGCGGGTGGCCAAGAGCTTCCGCGCGGTGCTGTCCGACCGCAACGTCGAAGCGATCCTCGTGAACATCTTCGCGGGCATCAACCGCTGCGACTGGGTGGCGGAGGGCGTCGTGAAGGCCATCGAGGAGGTCGGCGTGACGGTGCCGCTGGTCGTCCGCCTCGCGGGGACCAACGTCGAGGAGGGTCGGAAGATCCTCGCCGAAAAGGCCCCGAACGTCACCGTGGCCGCCACGCTGGCCGAGGCGGCCGAGGCCGCCGTCGCCGCCTGGAAGTCCAGAACCGCCAACGCCGCCTGAGGGAGATTCGACAATGACCGTTCTTCTCGACCGTGACACGCCGGTGATCGTCCAGGGCTTCACCGGGCGGATCGGCAGCTTCCACGCGCAGGAGATGATCGACTACGGCACCAAGGTGCTGGGCGGCGTGACCCCGGGCAAGGGCGGCACGACCCACATGGGCCTGCCCGTGTTCAACACCGTCCGCGGCGCCGTGGCCGAGACGGGCGCCACGGCCTCGATCGTCTTCGTGCCGCCGCCCTTCGCCGCCGACTCCATCATGGAGGCCGCCGACGCCGGAATCCGCTTCTGCGTCTGCATCACCGACGGCATCCCCGCGCAGGACATGATGCGCGTGAAGCGCTACATGCGCCGCTACCGCTACGAGGACCGGATGCGGCTCGTGGGGCCCAACGGCGCGGGGGTGATCTCGCCCGGGCAGGGGATGATGGGGATCATGCCGGCACATCTACGCCGAGGGCCGCGTGGGCATCGTCAGCCGGTCGGGGACCCTGGGCTACGAGGCGGCGAGCCAGATGAAGGCGCGGGGCATCGGCGTGTCCACCTCGGTGGGCATCGGCGGAGACCCGATCAACGGCTCCTCGTTCCGCGACATCCTGGAGCTCTTCGAGAAGGACCCGGGCACGGATGCGGTCGTCATGATCGGCGAGATCGGCGGCCCGCAGGAGGCCGAGGCGGCCGCCTGGGCGCGCGACCACATGAGCAAGCCGCTCATCGCCTACATCGCGGGGCTCTCGGCGCCCAAGGGCAAGCGCATGGGCCATGCCGGCGCCATCATCTCGGCCTTCGGGGAGTCGGCGCAGGAGAAGGTCGAGATCCTTCGCAGCGCGGGGCACACGATCGTCCCCCATCCCGCCGCCTTCGGCGAGACGGTGGAAGCGGCGCTGAGCCTCCGGCAGGCAGCCTGATCGGAGGAGAGCCATGACGAAGCCGCGAATCCTCGTGACCCGCCGCTGGCCGGAGGTGGTGCAATCCCGCCTGGCCCGCGACTACGACGCCACCTTCAACGACGCCGACTGGCGCATGACCTCCGAGGTCATCACGCGGGCCCTGGAGGACTACGACGCGGTGCTGCCGACCGTCAGCGACCAGTTGCCCGCGAGCGTCTTCCCCTCGACGCCCCGAACGCGGATCATCGGCAACTTCGGCGTGGGCTACAACCACATCGACCTCGCGGCGGCCACGGCCGCGGGGCTCACCGTCACGAACACGCCGGGGATGCCTGACGGACTGCACGGCCGACTTGGCCATCACGCTGATGCTGATGGTCGCGCGCCGCGCCGGCGAGGGCGAGCGCGAGCTGCGCGCGGGGGGCTGGACCGGCTGGCGGCCGACCCACATGATGGGGCGGCGACTCTCGGGCCGAACGCTCGGCATCGTCGGCATGGGTCGGATCGGCCGCGCGACCGCGCGTCGCGCCCGCCTGGGGTTCGGCATGGACATCGTCTTCTTCAACCGCAGCCGCCTCGACGACGACGAGATCCGCGAGCTGGGCGCGCGCCAGCTCGACTCGGTCGAGGAGCTCATGCAGGCGTCGGACGTGGCGTCGGTCCACTGCCCGGGCGGAGGGGCCAACCGGCACCTCGTGGATGCGCGCGCCATCGAGGCCCTGGGCGACGGCATCCTCATCAACACCGCGCGTGGCGATGTCGTGGACATGGCGGCGCTCATCGAGGCGCTTCGCCACAAGCGAATCGCCGGGGCGGGGCTCGACGTCTACGAGGACGAGCCGGCGGTGCCCGAGGTCCTGCGCCGGATGGAGAACGTCGTCCTCCTGCCTCACCTGGGGAGCGCGACGGTGGAGACCCGCGTGGCCATGGGGATGATGGTCGCCGACAACCTCGATGCCTTCTTCGCGGGCCGCGAGCCCCCCAACCGTGTCGCCTGACGTCCTGCCCGACCGTGACGAGGCCGCGTGCCTGCCCGAGCTGCGCTCGGAGGCCCTGGCCCTCTATCGTGCCGCCGTGAAGGCGGCCGATCCCCGGCGCCTGGTGGACCGAGCCCTGGAGGAGGAGGCTCCGGCTCTCGCGGCGGCACGGCGCGTCGTGATGGTCTCGGTGGGCAAGGCGGGGCTGGCCATGGCGGAGGCGGCCCGTCCCCATGTCGCCTACCGGCTCCGCCACGCGGTGGTCGTGACCACGGCCCAGGCCGCGCGACCGCTCGACTGGGCGCGGGTCATCGCGGGAGGGCACCCGCTTCCCGACAAGGGGAGCCTGGAGGGGGGCGCGGCCGTCGTGTCGGCCCTCGCCGGACTGCGGGAGGACGACCTCGTCCTGCTCCTGGTGTCGGGCGGGGGGTCCGCGCTCCTCGCCGCGCCTCCGCCCGGCGTGTCGATCAACGACAAGGTGCGGCTCGCGAACGCCCTGCTGCGATCGGGTGCGGGCATCGGCGAGATGAATGCCGTCCGCGCTGCCGTGTCCGCCCTCAAGGGCGGTGGCCTCGCCCGCCTGGCGATGCCGGCCCCGGTGCTGGCGCTGCTCCTGTCGGACGTTCCCGGCGACGACGTCGGAGTGATCGCGTCGGGTCTCTCGGCCCCCGTCCGACCCGACCCCGCGCGCGCCCTGGAGGTGCTCCGGCGCCATGGTCTCCTCGATGGGGCGCCCCGGTCGGTCCTGGCCCACTTGGACGATGCCCTTGCTGCTCCCCGCCCCATCCCGAATCCCCGGGTGCGCAACCGCGTGATCGGCAGCAACTCGATCAGCGTCGATGCCATGGAGGCCGTGCTGCGCAAGTCGGGCCGGCGCGTCCTGCGCGTGCCCGGCTGGCTGGAAGGGGCCGTCGCGCAGGCCGCCGAGCGGCTGGTGGCCCTGATGCGCGAGGCGGCGGATGGCGGGCCGGCCGCCGTCGTGGCCGGTGGCGAGACCTCCGTCCTCGTCCGGGGCTCGGGTCAAGGGGGTCGCAATCAGGAGCTGGCCCTGCGGGTGGCGCTCCTCTTCGAACGCCTGCCCAGCGGCACGCCCTGGGTGTTCCTGAGCGGGGGCACGGACGGGCGTGACGGGCCGACGGATGCCGCGGGCGGCCTGGTGGACCCGCTCTCGCTCTCGCGAATGAGGGGGGCAGGGCTGGACCCCGAAGCGAGGCTTGCCCGGAACGACTCCTATCCTGCGCTGGTGGCCTCCGGCGATGTCCTGCCGCTGGAGGCGACCGACACCAACGTTGCGGACGTGCAGGTCGCCCTGCTGGGCCGAGCGGGCCCGGACCTCCTGCCGGGCGGCGCCCGCGTGGAGGAGCGAGAGACCGAAGCGGCGATGGAGCCGTCGCCACGGCTCTGACGAGCAGGCCAGCCGGCGCTGGGCCTTGTTCATGAGGCCTTCCACCGGGAGGGCGCCGACGAGCATTCGTTCGGCGGATCGGGAGCGGCGCCGTCGCGCCCGGAGGCGGAAGGGGCCTTGGCGCCGCTGCCGCGCCGGGTGGTGGACGCCGGAGCGGCGATCGCGGACTGGCGGATCATGGCTGACCGACAAGACCTGCCTGTCCCCGGCATGAGCAGTTTCTCTTGCCCCCTGGTTAAAAAAGTTTCACAGTGGTTGAGACTGGGGGGCCGGGGCTGGGACCGGCGGGCTGGAGAGGAGGTCCGGGGAGATGTGCGGGATCGTGGGGCTGTTCCTGAAGGATGCGCGTCTGGAGCCGCATCTGG
>NZ_KK088624.1 GCF_000600335.2 Rubellimicrobium mesophilum DSM 19309
CCTGCCGAGCGGGGGCCGTCCGCGAATGGGCCAGCCGCTCGATCGCCACCTGCTCCGCATCCGCCAACGCACGCAGTCGCAACTGTCGCATGGCCTCTCTCCAGCAAAGCACCGCTCACTGTACCATGACTTGCCGGATGAACCACTTAGCGGGGCAGGAAAGGTCGTCGTGAGACCGCCAAGCGGGCCGCATGCTCCTTACACTCTTTCGAAAGCTCCTTGCCTTCTCGTGTCCCGCCCCCCATGTGCTGTTGGCGAACGTTATTCTCCCTCGATCCGCTGTCTCCCTCACCGGCTTCAGTTTCTCGTTGTGACACTGACATAGCCGGGCTGCCGCATGCTGCGGGCAGCACCTCCAGAGGAGACCTCACGATGGCCACTGGCACCGTGAAATGGTTCAACACCACCAAAGGCTTCGGCTTCATTGCCCCTGAGGGCGGCCGCAAGGACGTGTTCGTCCACATCTCCGCCGTGGAGCGGGCGGGCCTCACCGGCCTGCGGGACGAGCAGAAGGTCACCTTTGACGTCATCTCCGGCCGTGACGGCCGGGAGTCGGCTGAGAACCTGCAGCTGGCGTAAGCCGGTTCAGGCTGCGCTCAAAAGGCGGCCAGGTTCCACGAGGCAAACACAACGCAAGGGGGTGGTTCATCCGCCCCCTTGTTCATTTTGGGCGGCTGGAGACGGCTGGGATGAGCCTCGCTCCAGGCAAGACGGATTGTCTGTGCGTCAGATCGGCGGATGGGGTCGCTGCCTTAGATCCCTTGCCCTGACAAGCCTGTCGGGCCCCCTGACCGCCCCCTAACTTCTTGGCAGAAAGCAGAGGCGAGTAATGCCCTATACAGTGACCTGGACCGGACCAACTGGTCCTGTGCGCAAGAAGGCCCAGACAGCCGCGGACGCCCTTCGCTGGTGGACCACCTACCATCGGGAAGCGGCCAACATGGTCATCAAGGATGACGCCGGCCAGCGATTGACGCCGGACGATCTGACGAAGCTAGCGGGTCAGTCCTGAGGCCCAAGGATCTTCAGGGGAGAGCGTCCGCCCGACGCCACCGGCGTGGCCGCCCCCGAGACGAGGACCGCCACCGGGACCATCAACGACGAGCTGCCCCATTTCAGACCGGACACGGGCCGCATGCGTCCAACGCAGCGACCGTGAGCGGCCAACACACCCGGGACGCCTATGTCTCTTGCTCCAAGCAGACGCCCTTGCGAGGGTGCTCTAGAGGAGAACCTACAATGACGAAGTCGCGATCAGATGCCTCGGATGCCGGCTGGCTTGAGAGGTTCATGTCAGGTACGAAGCCTGTCGAGACCGCGGCTCCCGCGTTTCGTCCGCAGTCCTCCCCGTCTGAACGGAAGGCTGACGAACGAACTCGTGCCGTCCGCGAGATGACCGATGCTGCGACCGAGAAGCGCTTGGCCTTGACCGCTCGGCTCAAGGCAGCGCGCCTCGGGAAAGAAGCCGAGGATCGCGCCCAGGCGGCGCTGGAACCGCCAACGAAGAGACGCAAACCCAGCGCAAAGAGTTGAGGCCCTCCTTCGCTGTCCGAGGCGTCGCGGGTTTGCCGGATATGGCTGATGTCTCAACTCAGCCAAGCCGCCGAGCACGGTGGGCATGAGCCATGGGTCGTGGTGGTGTGGGCCCAAGCGCCCGCGAGCGAAGGGCGGACCCTTCCACCACGGTGCTCAGGACGTTCAGCAGATCCCGCGTGGAGCGGGCGAGCCGATCTAGGCGCGTAACCAGGAGCACGTCCCCGGGCTCGAGCCGGTCGAGGAGGCTGCGGAGTTGCAGGTCCGACGAAGGTAGACGCCTGTGGCTCTGTTTTCTGCGATTCACCCAGTCCGCCTCTTGTAACCCGTCCGGCCGTTAGCCATCTCTTTGCTAAGGGCACCTCAAGTCCCGCCGGAGTGATCTGGCCCGCCGAGGCAAGGATCACCGATGATCACTCAGGACTCCGTCTGCCGGCAAACCTATTTCGATGAAGCCATGGTGCTTCACGACACCCTTCACACGTGGGTGCCTCGTCTGCTATCTGACAACGAGACGAGCCACGCAGAAGCGGCCGAGTTCCGCTTCTGGACCAGCCAGATCAATAACGAATTCCGCATCCTGCACGAGCGGATGCGATGGGCCCTGAGCGTGGGGCAGACGGTCGAGCGGTCCGATCTCGAGTGCCTGCGCGACATCGCCAGGCGAGTGACCAACCTGAGCCGGCTCACCGAGCCTAGCCAGAATGGCGCGACCTAATGCAAGGCGAGCAGCTGCGGCTCCTAACCCAATGCAGCGTAGCAGCGGAGAGACGTCCATGCTCCAAGGATTGAGCCCGCCTACCTTCTCGGTGGGCGACGGCGGCCGCTCCACAGGCTCATTGCACCAACTCCAGGCTGGTGCGGGGCCATTTAGCCTGCGCAGATCATGACGCCCTTACCCCAGCGGGGTCGAATGGACCGCCAGGCCTTGGCGGATGCGCTCCAGCACTGGCTGGGCGACCTGCCCTCATGGGAGCCACGGAGCTTTGAGGCCTGGGAGCCTTTCCTAAGCCGTTACCAAGACGCCGAAGCCTTCTTGGCAAGTAGGCTCCGACGCCTCCCCGCTTGCCAGCTGAATGTCACCTCGAACGGACGCTGGATGCATCTCTCGCTCGCCGGGGTCACGGTCAGGTCACGGGCCGGTCTCGTCGGCACCTGCCGGGTCTGGATCGCCAAGGCCAGAGTCGAGACGGCGCCATGACGCAGGCCGACCTGAAGATCATAACCCGCTCGGCGCAAGGCCGGTCTCCCACATTCAGCATGGAGAGCCAGATGGACCTGAGCAAACCTTCCGGCCCACACCTCGACGCCCGCACCTGGCCTGGTGTGCTTGCTGGCTACCATCGGCCAAGCACTGCGCGCAGCATCCTGGAGATTGCTGTCACGGTGATCCCCTTCGTCGCTCTTTGGGTGCTGATCGCCGTCGCCGTCGTGAATGGTCACTGGTGGGCCCTCGTGCTGACGGTGCCCGCGGCCGGGTTCCTTGTGCGGCTCTTCATGCTCCAGCACGACTGCGGCCATGGAGCGCTGTTTCCTCGACGCCGCGCCAACGATTGGGCTGGTCGCGTTCTGGGCGTCCTGACGTTCACTCCCTATGATTACTGGCGACGCACCCACGCCGTTCACCACGCGAGCGCAGGTAACCTGGACAAGCGCGGCGTCAGTGACGTCCATACGCTGACGGTGCATGAGTACATGGCGCTGTCCCGCTGGGGGCGAGCACGCTACTGGCTCTATCGCCATCCCGTCGTGATGTTCGGGGTCGGGCCTGCTTGGTTGTTCCTTTGCCAACATCGCCTTCCCATCGGGCTCATGCGCGCAGGCGCCTTGCCCTGGGTGTCGGTTCTGGCCACCAACCTTGCCATTGCTCTCCTCACAGCCGGTCTAATCTGGTGGCTAGGCCTTTTCACCTTGCTCGTAATCCAGCTCCCCATCACCCTGATGGCTGCTACCGCCGGGATCTGGCTCTTCTTCGTCCAGCACCAGTTCGAGGACACCCACTGGTCCGAGGGTCGAGATTGGAGCTTTCCGCATGCGGCGCTCCATGGCAGCACGCACCTGGACCTGCCGCCGGTGCTGCGCTGGTTCACGGCCAACATCGGTGTTCACCACGTGCATCATCTATCGAGCCGAGTCCCGTTCTACCGGCTACCGGATGTGCTCCGTGATCATCCCGAGCTTCGCGAGGTGGGTCGCATCACCCTGCTTCAGAGCCTCCAGAGCGTGAAGCTCACGCTTTGGGACGAGCATTCTCAACGGCTGATCTCGTTCCGGGAGGCGCGATCGGTAGGCTGAACTGGGGGCAGTGACCTCACTGGATGCCGCATCGAGGCAAGCCCCCAAGGCACCAAGCACGTCCCAACCGCTCCGCTGGGCCTGGAGCCGGAGCACCAAACAAGGAGTGCGCGCGTGTACAATCTGAAGATCTCGGCGGCTGGTAGGTTGCTTCGCACGGGAGCGCCCGTTTCCGCGTCGTCCAAGCGCTGAAGGACTGGTTCAAGGAAGAAACGACGGGCTATGACGTGACCTGCCACAGCGAAGACGGCGCCTCCGTGACCCGAGGGCAGCTTCGCGAGGCGGCCCGACAGGGCTAAACGTCGCCAGGCCGGGATCCGACTCGCCAGCACTCTCTTCTTGTGACGCCGTTGCCCGGCCCACAGCCGTCGAACTGAATGAGCCTTACGCAGGATCACCCGGGGTTGGTGAGTTCGGAAGGGATCTCGCGACGTAGACCACTCAGCAGCCTAAACGATCTGCTCGTAGCCGACCAGCATGTCAGGATAGTACTTGGACAGCGCATCTCGGACAACAGATTTCCTGACAGCCATTTCGGACAGAAAAAGGGTTCAAACTGGGCATCCGAACCGGCGTCTCCCGCACTGTCCAACATACGAACGTTTGATGGACATTAAACAACGACGTCTTGCCCCGGATGGGGGAATGGCAAGCTATGCCCCATCTGTCCTTTGACCTTGTGCGGTCGAGTGTAGCCTCTTGCCCAAAATTGACCGAGCAGGGGCATTCTGCTCAGAGGCTACCGTTCCAGGCTCGATAAGGACCTCTCAAAGCTAACCCGAACTATTCCATTTCTCAGGCCGGCTTGTTTGACAGTCCTCTGATTGCTTTATGGCTCTTGCTCATTAAGCGCACGCCCATTCACCTTCGCTCTCGATGACGTTGAATTCTGGGGCGTTTCGAGATGAGCACTCGCAATCGCCTGGATCAGGGCGTTTGACGTGTTCCAAAGGTGCTGTTCGATCAGCGTCTGAGCCTTCGCCGCGTCGCGACTTTGGCAGGCTTCGAGCAGCGCCCAATGCTCTTTCTGTGGTTGCTCTCGGCCGCGCAACGAAAGGTACATACGGACATACCGGTCCACATTGCTGCGGAACACGTCGATCGTCTCCGCGAGCCTCGACCAGCCTGCGGCCTCGTTGATGAGACTGTGAAACTCGTCGTTGAGCTTCATCCAGACGTCCGCATCGACCGGTGTGACCTTGAGCGCCTCATCCATCTTTCCGAGCGTCCGCTTCATGCGGTCTAGCTGCCTGTCGGTGAGATGCTCGACCGCGCGTGCGATGGCCACCTTTTCCAGCGCGATCCGGATCCCAAACATTTCCTCGATGGCCGAGACGTCGAGCTGTGCGACCTCAACCCCCTTATAAGGGTACACGACCACCAGCCCCTCAGCCTCGAGCTGCTTGACAGCCTCCCTCACCGGCATCCGGCTGACGCCGAGCTCGGCAGCAATCTCGTCTTGGTTCAGCCGAGTGCCGACCGTGAGACGTCCGTCCAGGATGGCGCTCCGAATGATCCTGAGAACTGTCTCCTTGCGGCTGACCTGCGCACCGACCAGGCGCCGCTCATCGTCCGTCAGTCTCATCCGGCTCTCTCTTCGATGGTTGACATCATTGATCTAATATATCAGATCTCTCACTGCAATCCCAACCACCTGGGATGAGCATGCTCCGGCCAAGTAGTTGATCAGGCAACCGCTCCTGCTTTCGGACATACGCCCGCTTTGGGCAGGCAAGGGCCAACAACAGGGAGAACTGACCATGAAATATGCACTTCGGCGCTCGTGCGGCTTTGTCAGCTTTGCTGCCGCCTTGGCCCTCGCGGGAGGCGCCTTCGCTCAGGACCAGTCCGAGGAGCTGGAAGACTTCACCTTCATGTTCCCTGTGGAGAGCGTGACTCAGTACCACCCGTTCTTCATCGCCAAGGAGCTCGGGTACTTCGAGGAGGAGGGCCTCAACGTCGAGTTCCAGGATGCTGGCGGCTCCAGCGCCGCGATCCAGCAGGTGATCGCTGGAAACGCTGACGCCGCACTCCCGTCGCCCGGGGCCTTTCTCAACGCCGTCGCGCAAGGCTATGACCTTAAGTGGGTCTACTCATACCAGTACGGCAACATCTTCACCCTCGCTGCGCCGGCTGACTCCGGTATCGCTTCGATCGAGGATTTGAGGGGCAAGAGTGTGGGCGTCTCGGACCTGTCCGGCGGAGAAGTCCCGCTCGTCCGTGCGGTGCTGCGCGAGGCCGGCCTCGAGGTCGGAAGTGACGTGCAGCTGGTCCCGGTCGGTGAAGGCTCCGCGCTGACGATCCAAGCGTTTGAGACCGGCCAGATCGACGCTTACTCCTCCAACCGCTTCGACATCGCCACCATCGAGGCCCAAGGGATCGACATGAACGCGATCTTGCCTGAGGCCGCGCAAGGCTTCCCGTCCAACGGCATCGTGACCACGGGTGAGAGGTTGAGCGAGAACCCCGAGCAGATCGAAGGGTTCGTGCGGGCGGTCGCGAAGGCGGTCGCGTGGTCTGCGGCCAACGACGAGGCGGCGTACGAGCTGTCGGCCCAGATCTCACCGGAAGAGTTCGAGAATGAGGCGGTGGCCAAGGCTTCCTGGGAGACTGCGCGAGAACTCAAGACGCCTCCTCAGGAACTGGCGGATGCTCCGCTCGGGTCGCACTTCGTGGAGGGCTTCCAAGCCTATCATGACTTCTTGCGGCAGGGCAGCGAGGAGGAAGGTGCTCTACCTAAGGACGTCGATCTGAGCGCGGTCCTGGACTCGTCCCTGATCGAAGCCGCCAACGAGTTCGACAAGGCGGCGGTCGTCCAGGACGCCCGCTGACCTCAGACCGGAGACAGCTACCCGGAGCGGAGGATTTCGCGCGGTGGAGGATACAATGGTAAATCAAGGCCCAATTGCGGAATTTGCGATGAGTCAGCCAGTTTCGTCCGCTCCGGTCGTTCAGACGCAGTCGCTTGCCAAGACTTTCCACGTCGACGGCAAATCGGTGGTCGCCCTCGAGAGTGTCGATCTGACGATTAATCCCGGCGAATTCATCTCGTTCGTCGGGCCGAGCGGCTGCGGCAAGTCGACGTTGCTCAACATGATCGCCGGTCTGCTTCCGAAGACCAGCGGGCAGGTCCTCATTCACGGTCAGCCGGTCGCCGAGCCCTCGAAGCGGGTCGGATTCATGTTCCAGGCTCCCGTTCTGCTGCCCTGGCGCACCGTCGAGAATAACGTACTCATGCCGGCCGAGGTCTTCGGCCTGAAGGTGAATGACATTCGGGACAAGGCTCGCGCGGTGCTCAAGACCGTGGGCCTCGGGGACTTCATCAACGCCTATCCCAGGCAGCTCTCGGGCGGCATGCAGCAGCGTGTGGCGCTCGCCCGCGTTCTGACCTACGAGCCTGAAGTTCTCCTCATGGACGAGCCCTTCGGGGCTCTGGATGAGTTCACTCGAGAAGCGATGAACCTTGAGCTCCTGCGCATCACTCGCGCCGCGAACATCACGGTTCTGTTCGTCACGCACAACATCACCGAAGCGGTGTTCATGTCGGACAGGGTTGTCGTCATGACACCGCGGCCTGGCAAGGTGTCGGGGATCATCGACGTTCCTCTACCGCGACCGAGGGAGATCGAACTGATGCACCAGCCCATGTTCACTGACCTGACCTTCCAGGTTCGCAGCATTCTTGGGGGTACCCATGGCGGTCACTGATACGATTGACGCCGCTTCGGTCGTGCCCCGCACCGAGGCTCAGATCCAGCGTCGATATCGGCTGATCTCGGTCGCGATCACCGTCGTTATCCTCGGGCTATGGGAGATCGTGCCGGCGCTCGGTCTGGTCAACCCGATCATCCTGCCGCAGTTCTCAAAGGTGGTTTGGGCGCTGGGTACCCTCGTTATCCAAGACTTCTTTCTTCAGCATTTCACGGTCACCCTGACCGAGATCCTGCTGGGGTTTGTGCTCGGGACTGCGATCGGCCTGGCGCTCGGCATAGCGCTGGCGGTCTGGCCTGCGGTCAAGCAGGTCACCTATCCCTTCGTGGTGGGGTTCCAAGCCATCCCGAAGATCGTCTTTGCGCCGTTGTTCATCGCCTGGTTCGGCTTCGACCAGACATCAAAGGTGGTCATGGCGATCGTCATCGCGTTCTTCCCTGTCCTCATCAACACGATGGTGGGGCTTGAGTCGGTTCCGCAGGACGCCAAGAAGCTCATGCGGTCCCTTCGGGCGACTCCCCTTCAGACGTTCTGGAAGGTCTCCTTGCCGCATGCGCTGCCGATCATCTTCGCGGGGGTGAAGGCCGCGCTCACCTTTGCGGTGATTGGGGCCATCGTCGGTGAATTCGTCGGGGCGTCCGAAGGCCTTGGATATCTGCTGGATCTCTACAACAACCAGTTGCAAATCGACCGGGTGTTCGCGGTGATCGTTGTTTTGGCGGCAATCGGCGCACTTGGTTATTTCCTCCTCGAGTGGCTCGACCGGAAGCTCATCTTCTGGCGCGAAGACGAGAACCGTTAAACCCGAAAGAGCGATGACCTCCTCCAAGTGCATCGCCTTCAAGACAATCACTGCCTGAACGCGCAGTTGAAGAGAGACGCCTTTCCATGACCGATCTGAGCAATGCAGCCGACGTGATCCGCAACCGACTGAGCTATGAGCCAATTACCGAGCGCCCGAACCTGCGTCTGCCGGGCGATGCACGGGTGGCCGTCTGGACGATCGTCAACGTCGAGAACTGGAGCCCCGATGGTCCGATGCCGCGGAGTGTCCTACCGCCTCCGATGGGCCAACCGCTCCTCCCTGATGTCCCGAACTGGGCCTGGCACGAGTACGGCATGAGGGTGGGCTTCTGGCGCTTTCTGGATGCGCTCGGGAGCCGGGGCCTGCGAGCAACGTTCGCGGTGAACGGATCGGCTTGCCGGGTCTACGAGAAGGCCTGTGCGGCTGCTCGGGACGCAGGCTGGGAGTTCATGGGGCACGGCTTCGTTCAGCGACCGATGCATAGGGTCGAGGATCAGGCGGCGGCCATCCAGGATACGATCTCGACGATCCGGGACTTTACTGGGCGAGCGCCGCGTGGATGGGAGAGCCCGGGTCTAACCGAGACACTGGAGACACTGGATCTGCTCTCCGAGGCAGGTCTCGAGTATGTATGCGATTGGTGCCTGGACGACCAACCGGTGCGTATGAAGACGAGGAACGGATCCATCGTCTCCGTCCCTTATACGGTCGAGATCAATGATGTCGTCATGAGCGCCATTCAGCAGCAACGGTCCGATGAGATCCTGCTGAGGGGCCGGGACCAGTTCGACCGGCTTTACCAGGATGGCGCCACCACGCCGAGGATCATGGCGATCTCCATTCACCCCTACCTCACGGGGGTACCCCACCGGATCAAGTATCTCGAAGCCCTCTATGACTACATCCTGGGACATGAGGGCGTCGTGATGTGGACGGGAGAGGAGATCTTGGACTGGTACCAGTCTCAGACAGCCGCCAGGTAGCTGCTAGCTTTCCACGGTCCGCGCAAGGACACATTCCCCGTCAACCGTCACAACCTACGGGCCCATCAGCCATGCGGATCGATCTCCACAGCCATGTTATTCCCAGGCGCATCATCGATGCGATCGCCGGCGATCCGCGTACGTTCGCCGCGCGGATCGAGGGCGAGGGAAACCTCCAGCGTATGGTTCATGACCAAGGCTACGCCTATCCCCTGTTCGACGAGTTCTCCAATCCGGATACCAAGCTGGAGGCCATGGATCGCAAGGGCATCGATGTGTCGGTGATCTCTCCGGCGCCCCCGATGTTCTATTACTGGGCGGATGCCGATTTGGCCTTGAAGGTTGCCCAGACGGTGAATGATGGGGTGGCCGACATGGTCGCCGCCAACCCGGGCCGCCTCCGGGGCATGGCTACCGTGCCGATGCAGCATCCCGATGCCGCCGTCGCGGAGCTGGAGCGTGTCGTGCGGGAGTATGGCTTCCGAGCGATCGAGATCGGGACCTCGATCGAGGGTGCGCAGCTCGCCGAGGAACGCTTCCGTCCAGTCCTGCGCCGTGCCGCCGAGCTCGGAGTCTTCGTCTTCGCGCATCCCTACTATGTGGGATTGAAGGCAGGGCTCGAGTGCTACTATCTCACGAACCTCATCGGCAATCCGCTCGACACGGCCGTGGCGGTGGCGAATCTGATGTTCAGCGGGGTCCTCGAGGAACTGCCCGAGCTCAACATCCTGCTCGCCCATGGCGGTGGGTTTGCCCCCTATCAGATCGGCCGCCTCATGCACGGGCACAAGGTGCGCTCTGAGACGCACGCGCGCACCAAATCTAACCCGCGGGACCTCCTCCGGCGCTTCTACTTCGATAGCCTCGTGTTCGAGCCTCAGGCCCTGCGATACCTCATCGATCTGGTTGGGGCGGACCGGATTGCGATCGGAACGGATGCCCCCTTCGACATGGCGGACAATCAGCCCCTGGAAACTCTCCAGGCGGTCCCGCGTCTGAGCCACACCGAGAGCCACGAGATTTGCTGCGGCACTGCCTTGCGCTTGCTTGGCGAGGGTCGGTGAGAGTGGAGGTAGACAGGGGAGTGTCAAAGCCAACGATCAGCGTGCTTGCCCTTGGCGGCACCATCGCCATGACCGATGCGGGGCAGCAGGGGGTCGTCCCCACACTGACGGGTGAGATGCTGGTTGCGGCCGTGCCGGCCTTGCGCGACGTGGCCGATGTCGACGCACAGTCCTTCCGCCAGGTGCCCGGAGCACATCTTGGCTTTGCTGATCTTGAAGCGTTGGCTCTGGCGATCGAGGATGCGGTCGCCGGTGGCACTCGAGGCGTGGTCGTCACCCAAGGGACCGACACCATCGAAGAAACGGCGTTCGCGCTCGACCGGCTCCTCGAGGTAGATGCCCCGGTGGTGGTCACTGGAGCGATGCGCAACCCCGACCCTTCCCGGAGCGGACGGACCAGCAAACCTGCTCGCAGCGGTGCAGGTCGCCGCAAGCGAGGGCGCGCAAGGCCTTGGCTGCCTGGTCGTGATGAATGACGAGATCCACGCCGCCCGTTTTGTCCGGAAGGTGCATACATCCAGTCCAGCCGCGTTCGCCTCTCCTCTCAGCGGCCCGATCGGCATGGTCGCGGAAGGTGCTGTGCGCATCTTCGTTCGTCCAGAACGGGGTTCCAGCCGTGGGGCGCGGCGCGGCCAAGAGCGATGCCTCCGTCGCGCTTATCACGCTCGGCATCGGTGATGACGGCGCGCTGATGCAAGCCGCGGTAGAACTTGGCTACAAGGGTTTGGTAGTCCAGGGCATGGGCGGCGGACACATGTCTGTCTCTTGCGCCGACGAAGTGGAACGCGCGGCGCGTAACATGCCGGTGATCTTGGCGTCGCGGACCGGAACTGGCGAAGTCCTTAGAGCTACTTACGGATTCCCCGGTTCGGAAATTGACCTCCAGCGCCGTGGCGCAATCCGTGCAGGATGGCTCGATGGTCTCAAGGCGCGAGTGTTGCTGTCTCTGGCCCTGCGTGGAGGCGCTGAGTTTTCTGATATCGCCCAGTTGTTCGCGCCCTGGGGGGGTGAATAGCCTATCCGTCGAAATTGCCGGCCGCCCGATGAGCGGTTGGCCTTGAGCTTGGCCCCCTTGAGGGCTCAAGGGAAGATCCGAGGGCAGTCTAGCGACGGCAACTGTCTTACATCGGCGCTGTCAGGAAAACGGTCGTTTGGTGAGCATGACTGACAGCTACCATTGCCTGATCTGCAGGCCCTGGACGGTTCGGGTCCTCAGCCTTATGTAGAAACGTGTCTACATGGCCGCCGGAGCCCATCGTGCCCTATATCACCATGACCAGCCGCGAGTTCAACCAGGATGCGGCCCGCGCCAAGCGCGCCGCTACCGAAGGTCCCGTGTTCATCACCGACCGTGGCCGACCCGCGCATGTGCTCCTCTCCATTGACGAGTACCGACGCCTGACGGGAGCAGGGACCCGGATCGCTGACCTCCTCCACGCCCCCGAGGCGGCCGATATTCCGTTCGAGCCGCCGCGCCCGCGGGACCTCGTCCAAGGCTTCGACTTCTCCTGACCAGGCCGCACCTGCCGCCAAAGCTTCGTTGTTCCATGTACCTTCTCGACACCAACGTTGTGTCCGAACTGCGCAAGGTGCGCTCCGGACGGGCTGATACCAACGTCGCCACCTGGGCGGACCAAATGGACGCAAGCGGCATGTTCCTGTCCGTCATCAGTCTCCAGGAGCTTGAGATCGGCGTCCTTCTCAAGGAGCGGAGCGACCCCGCCCAGGGCGCGGTTCTGCGACGCTGGCTCGAGGATCAGGTCATCCCAGCCTTTGCAGCGCGGATGCTGCCGGTGGACACGGCTGTGGCGCTCCGCAGTGCCGCCCTCCACGTGCCGGACCCACGTCCAGTGCGCGATGGCTTGATCGCCGCCACGGCGCTCGTGCATGGGCTGCGGGTGGTCACGCGCAACATCGCGGATTTCCAGCCGATGGGAGTTGATGTGCTCGACCCCTGGCAGTCTAGCTGAGCTGTCACGGCGGGTCTCTCCTCGCCCGCCATGTTCAGGGACGAGGAGAGCCTCCGATCCTCAGAGACCTCAGGCGTTAATGCTGTCCTTGAGCGCCTTGGCTACGGTGATCTTGACCACCTTGTCGGCAGGCTTCTGGATCTGCTCCCCCGTGGCCGGGTTCCGAGCCATGCGCTTGGGCCGCTCGCGGCAGTAGATCTTGCCCACCCCGGGCAGGGTCACGGCGCCGCCTCCCGCCACCGTCTCGGTGATGATGCCGGTCAACGCCTCCAGCGCGGCGCCCGCGGATTTCTTGTCCCTGCCCGTACGCTCGGCCAGCGCCGCCACGAGCTGCGCCTTGGTCATCTGGTTGGCCATGTATCCCTCCTGGTTCGTGCGGCCTCTGGGGCCGTTAGAGCTCCATGCTGCATCGCCGTTCGCCAAGCCCGTCCAGAGAAAACCCCTGCTTCCTCAGGGAAGCTGCGGAACAATGCGTCGGAAATGAAACACTGGTAGTGGGCCTAAAGGCACGTCACGCCTGCCAAGAGCGTCCACCGCGTCGGGGGTCCACCACCCTCACGGCGGTGCCAATCCGCATTGCAGCCGAGCGCTCCAGAGCCGCCGTGGCGCTCTCGGCTCTGCTTCTTTTGGTGCAGCGCTGTTGGCGCTTACCCTCGCGCTGCGGAGCAGGGCAGCCAAGCTTGGCACCCCGGCTGGCGGCGCTGGGGCCTGGAGCGATGTGCACGTCCTGGCATTCCCTTTTTATCGGCTTGGATCTCACTGGAGATGTTCCTACCGTTTGTAAGGCAATTCCTGATCTCCATTCCAGGATTTCGCTCATCACCGGATTAGGAATTTGCGGGCGCGGCAGTTATGGTTGAAATGTACCTCGCTGGAACTACCCCTGGTTGAGGAGACGAAGTTCCGAAGCATGGGAACAGCGCCAGCGGTTCCAATAAGGTCTACAGGAGGACAACCATGGATCTCGAGATGAAGTCGCGCGAGGAGCTTATGAAGCTGCGCGCCGACCTCGAAAAGGCGATCTCCGCGGCGGGAGAGCGCGACAGGCGAAACGCGCTCGAGGCAGCTGAGGACGCAGTCCGCGAGCACGGCTTTACCTTGGCCGAGATTGCGGAACTGGCCGCACGGGGCGCCCGGGCCACGAGGCGTCCCAGAGCCGATAGTGCGGTGCGTTATCGCAATCGCGACAATCCTGAGCAGACCTGGTCGGGCCGAGGCCGTCGTCCGCGCTGGATCCATGAGGCCGAGGCGGCAGGACGCTCCCTCAAGGAGCTCCAAGTCAGCTAACCCTTGAGGTCCGTCCTGATCACCGATCAACGCGCGAGAGTAGCGTCATGAACGGAGCACTCTGTCCGCGCAGAGTCATGGCCTGCCCAGGTCACTGACCGATGTTGTCCAAAGCAATCCTAGTTGGACGCAGGAAGGCACCCGATGCGGCTGGCCTGCTAGGGCACATCCTAACCGGCACTTGGTCGCAGGGTGAACTGGCCCCCATTTTGACCGGACACCTGGGCATGACCATGGAGGCTTAGGGACAGCCCTAAGCACGTGCTTATGTCTGACGTTGAGATCATCACCGACGGTGGCCGTCGCCGTCGCTGGAGTGGCGCCGAGAAGCTGCGGATCGTCGAAGAGACCCTAGACGAGCGATCCAGCATCTCGGTGGTGGCGCGCCGCAATGGCGTGGCTCCGAACCTGCTCTATCGTTGGCGACGCCTGATGCTGGA
>NZ_KK088625.1 GCF_000600335.2 Rubellimicrobium mesophilum DSM 19309
CCCGCGCCGCCGCTCGGCAGGAGTGGCCCGCCTCCACATAGGCCACGAGGCGCTCGCGGAGGTCCATCGAGTAAGGTCGGCCCATGATCCACCTCCCCAAAGGAAGTGAATCACAGTCTCAAGCTCCCCAGCAGCCCCGATTCAGGTCAAAGGCAAACCGCTTTAGGCGGTCGTTTCCCCGCTCTCCGGCCAACCTGTCGGCTCCGGCTCCTCCGGTCAGGAGATCGCGGCCGCTCCCACCGCTGAGCAGGTCATCGCCTGCATCGCCGCCGAGCTTGTCATCGCCAAGCCCACCTCGGGCAAGGTCGTCACCACGGCCACAGACCAGGTGGTCGTCCTCACGGCCTCCGCTGAGCCCGTCTCCACCAGCGTGCCCGAACAGGAGGTCTGCGCCTGCAGTGCCCGACATGTCATCGACCCCGGGGCCGCCCAGCTTGGCATCGAGCTCTCCAGTCAGCGTCGAGGACCAACCTGTCCATACCCTTCCGGGCAGCAGCGCGCCGCCGACCTCGCCCAAGTGGTTCTCGATATAGGACATTGTGGAGTCGCCCACCTCCGTGGACAGCTCGAAGAAGAAGACCTCCCTTGAATCCAGATGATAGGACCAGCCGATGTTGTAGGGCGTCGGCGACTTGACCACGGTGCCACCGATCCGGGGCTCGGACTCCTCGCCGGCCAGAAGCGCCCGGGCATGAGCGACGAGTTCCGCGTCCGAAAGCCGAACCAGGAAGACCCCTTGGGATGCATCGGTGAAGGTGAACCAAGCCATAGGACCGATAGACCTCCAACTCGGCCGCTGAAATCAGGAATGGGGCTCGGCGCCCGACTGTCCCAAGGTCTACGGCGGGGACGCTGTCGAGGGAACAGCGCGATCAACTTCGTTTGCTTCCTACCTCTCGTCCTCGACGACATCGAGCCAAGGCTTTCGAGACGACGCGCGCCTCGTTCGCTCCGGCGCGATGCCTAGCCGACCGGATGGAAGCCTGCATCCACTTCGCCGGCAGCCCTGCGGCGTTGACAGGTCGGGCGATCACGCCGACACTAGAGTCTTCGCTGCCTTCCGAACGACTGCCTGACGAATAGCCCTGTTCCTGCTCCGGAGGCCTTCCAATGAAGGTCGCAACCCCCCAGAGCCTGGTCGCGCACTTCTACGATGAGGAGGTCACGCCGGAGCGGCTTCAGGCCCTGCTCCGGACCTGGGACAGCGCCAGCGCGAGGTCGGGGACCAGAGCGGACATCGGTGTTGCCGCTGAGGACGGAAGCAAGGGCTTTGGCCTGACCTTCGCCGCCGAGATCGCGCGAGCGATCGAGGTTCTGGAAAGGGATCTCGGCTACGACCTAGTCGAAGTCGAAGCGATCCTCAGGCAGGTGCCTGGCGCGGCCATGGTCCTGTCGGCCGAGACAAGGGTGCTGACCGCGAACGAGGCGGCACGGATGATCTTCGGCATCCAGCCCGGGGAAGCCTTCGCCTGCCTACCCGTCGAATCGTCCGGGATCGATCTGCTCCGGGAGCGACTCGAAGCATTGGAGCTCGCTCCGGCCGGTCGGGACGACGTGGTGCAGCTCCGGTGGAACGGCTCGGAACGCGTCTTCCATGTGCAATGTCAGGGCGCTTCCCTTCCGGCATGGCCGCCCCTGCTTCCTGGTCGTGACCAGCGAACAGGCCTGGCCGGAGCGCCTGTCAGGCTTCCTCGCCGAATACTTCCGCCTGACCCCGGCCGAGATCGAGGTGACTCGATGGCTGGCAGCCGGAGGTACCGTCGGCGCGATCGCGCAGGCTACGCGCCGGAGTGCCGGCACGATACGCAGCCAGCTTCACTCGATCCTGGACAAGACCGGAACCGCCAGCCAGGCCGATCTGGTTCGGCTGATCGGCCTGCTACGGCAGTCGGTGGACATCGAGCTCTCACCGCAGCCGATCGATGTGCCCTCGGAGCCGCATCACGAGTTTATCCGCCTGCGCGACGGCCGCCGGCTCGAGGTCCTCAGCTTCGGTGATCCCGAGGGGGCGCCAGTCGTCCGCCTGCAGACTTACTACGGCTACTTCCGCTTCCCCTGGTCGGCCGAAAGGGACCTCGCGCGGAGAGGACTCAGGGTGATCGTGCCGATCCGAGCCGGTTGGGCAGGCAGCGACCCCGCGCCGAGGGGCCGGGATGTGCTCGAGGTCGCCGTATCGGACACCCGCGAGATGATGGCTCGGTTTGGCCTTGGGCCAGCGGTCGTGCTGTCGATGGGCGACGATATCCGCGTCGCCTTGATGCTGGCCCAGGCCGCTCCTGCCGACGTGCGCCACATTGTCAGCGTGGGAAGCGGCTTCCCGATCCTGAACGATGCGCACTACAGGCGACTGATGCCGGTCACCCGTTTCGTGCGGACCTGCGCGCGGTATGAGCCCCGCATCCTGCCGTTCATGACCAAGGCCTTCCGGCTGACGATGCTGCGCTACGGCATCGAGCGATACCTTCGAGGGATGCTGGCCTCCACCTCGCCGGCTGACGCCTGCGCCTTCTCCGATCCGGAGGTCATGGAAGCCGTGGTGGCGGGGACCGGTTACATGTTCGGTCATGACAGCCGGATGGAAGCGACGGTCGCCACCGAGATTCGTCGGTTCCACGAGGCCTGGCCCGAGGGACTCGGGCGGGTCTCCTGTCCGGTCACCCTGATCCACGGCGCTCAGGACGGCAACGCGCCACTGGCCACGGCCCTGGATTACTGCGCTCTCCATCCCGACTGGCGACTGATCCAGTATCCCGACGACGGCCAGCTCGTCGGCTATGTCCGCTGGCGTGAGGTGCTCGATTTCGTCGGCGAAGCCGCAGGTGCGGCGCCCCGCAAGGCTCGCGAAGCCACGCAGATCGCCGTCCTCGAAGAGCCCTGATCATCCCATCTATCAAACGATAGATGCGCGGCACCCCTTGTCGAGGGATTCTCGGTCGCACCCGCAACACTCGTGTCACTTGCATCACGTCGCGTGTGTCACGGCCTCAGACCCAGGGAGGGCAGCATGGGCACGTACACGGGAACCGATCTCAATGACATCATCACGCCGACCTCTGTTTCGGACGGCGTCATCGCGGATCCTTTGGGCACCACGCCGGGTGACGACGACGACACCTTGACCGGCGAGAACGGCAACGATGTCCTGGATGGTGGTGCAGGCGATGACATCGTTGACGGCGGCGCGGGGGACGATGTCCTGGATGGCCGAAGCGACGACGACCAGCTCTTCGGAGGCGAGGGCGACGACGTTCTCACCGGCGGGCGAGGCGCCGACACCATGGAGGGCGGAGCCGGCGATGATGCCTACAGCGTCGATGAATCAGGCGATGTGGTGACCGAAGACACGGACGATGCGCTGGGCGGCGTGGACACGGTTCAGGCGCTGGTTTCCTACACGCTGGGCTTCGGGCTTGAGGACCTGGGGCTGGACGGCACGGAGGATATCGACGGCACGGGCAACACCCTCGAGAACGTTCTCAACGGCAACCGGGGCGACAATGTCCTGAAGGGCCTGGGAGGCGCCGATCTCCTGGTCGGCCGCCGGGGCGCCGACGATCTCCGGGGCGGCGCGGGCGACGATGCGCTCGATGGGCGCCGGGGCGAGGACGTTCTGCGGGCGGGCGGCAGCAATGACCTGCTGCTTGGCGGCAGGGGCGATGACCGGCTCGGGGGCGGTACGGGCAACGACACCCTCGACGGCGGCAAGGACGTGGACTTGCTCAGGGGCGGCGCGGGGGATGACGCCTTCGCCTTCGCCTCCCGCGAGGAGAGCGGCGACACCATACGCGACTTTGGCGACGCGAGCGGCGATGACGACGAGATCGTCATAAGGGCTCTGGGCTTCGGCGGCGGCCTGAAGGCCGGCCAACCTGGCGGACGAGCAGTTTCAATCCGGCGCAGGCCATGTCGCCCAGGATGCGGCGGTCCGCTTCATCTTCGACACCGACGACGCCACGCTCTGGTTCGACAGGAACGGCAGCAAGGCTGGCGGGATTACGCTGGTGGCGGACCTCCAGGCCGATGCCGTCGTGGAGGCTGACGACATCCTGCTGATCTAGGAGGACCCGGGTCTGCGCCCAAGCCGGGTTCACGCCCGAACCGAGGAGGCTTCGGTGGCCGCTAGGTTTTCAGGTCCGTTCAGGGGAGCGCTGGTCGGGTCCGATGGCGATGACGACCTGTGGGGCGCAGGGGGCCGGGACGAACTTCCGGTCCCTGCAGGAAGCGACCACCATTACGGCAGGTCCAGCGACGACACGCTATCCGGCGGGAGCGGAACCGACTACCTGCGGGGCCAAGCCGGCAACGACATCTTGTTCGGAAATGGTGGAGCCGACTGCCTCAGGGCTGGCGCAGGCACCGACCAGATTTGGGGCGGAACGGGCGGCGCCCGGATCACCGCAATCGTTCGCCCGTCCCTGCAAAGAGGCGCATCCGCTCCTTCGGGCAGCGCAGATGCACCATTTGGCCCGGCACGACATCCGGCCCGTCTCGATGCTCCGCCACGATCGACTGTCCATCCGCCAAGCGCGCATAAAGGAAGCGCGTGCCGCCGAGATACTCGGTGAACTCGGCCGACGCCGGCAGGTCATCGTCGCCGGAGGGGCCAAGGACGAGGTGCTCCGGCCGGAGGCCGAGCGTGACGGGACCCACGGCTCGCGCCCTCGTGGCCGGCGCCAGGCGTGCCCCCGCAACCGTCACCGTGCTGTCCGGCATCGCGACGGCATTCAGGAAGTTCATCTTGGGCGAGCCGATGAAGCCCGCGACGAAGGCATTGGCCGGGTCCTCGTAGACCTCGCGCGGGGAGCCCACCTGCTCGATGCGGCCGTCGCGCAGGACCACGATCTTGTCGGCGAGGGTCATGGCCTCGGTCTGGTCGTGGGTGACATAGACCATGGTGTTGCCGAGCTCGCGGTGCAGCCGGGCGATCTCGATCCGCATGGAGACGCGCAACTCGGCGTCGAGGTTGGAGAGCGGCTCGTCGAAGAGGAACACCTCGGGCTTCCTCACGATGGCCCGGCCGATGGCGACGCGCTGCCGCTGCCCCCCGAGAGCTGGCCGGGCGCGACGGTCGAGCAAGGCCTCTATCTTCAGGATGCGGGCCGCCGCCTCGACCTGCCGCTCGATGTCGCCCTTGGACGAGTGAGCCATCTTGAGGCCGAAGCCCAGGTTGTCGCGCACGCTCATGTGCGGGTAAAGCGCGTAGGACTGGAACACCATCGCGATGCCCCTCACCGACGGGTCGAGATTGGTGACGTCCCGACCGCCGATCTCGATCTCGCCGTCGGTCACCTCCTCGAGCCCGGCGATCATCCGCAGGAGGGTGGACTTCCCGCAGCCCGAGGGTCCCACGAAGACCACGAACTCCCCAGCCTCTATGTCGAGGTCGATCCCATGGATCACCTCGTGCCCGCCGAAGCTCTTGCGGACCTGGCGCAGGGCCATGCCGGTTGCGTTGGCCATTGTCGTCAGCCCCGCGCCTCGCGCACCCAGACGAGCATCTCGCCGGGCTGGCGGTTGTCCCAAAGGTGGTAGGGGACGAGCCTGGCCGTGTCGGGTTCGGTGGCGCGCTCCTTCTCGGCATAGAGGTCGTCGCCCCAGGCCTCCGCCCTCTCGCGCTGCACAGGGAGGTCCAGGACGACCGCGCCCCCCAGGTCGGGAAGGTTGGCGGTCCGGGCCTCGCCCGCGCCCGACCCGAGCAGGATCGAGTTCAGCCCCACCCCGTTATCGGCGCCTTCGAGGCAGTAGACGAGCGGCCCGCGCATGAGGGCAACCCGACCCGCGTCCTGGCGAACGGCGGGGTGAGCGCGCAGGAGACGCGGCTCTAGGGGCAGGGAGAGGTCGATGCGATCGCCCGGCTGCCACTCCCGCTCGATCCGGACATAGCCGTCAGCCGAGGCTTCCGTCAGGTCCACCGCCTCGCCGCCGACCGCGAGCCGCGGTCCCCTGGCCCAGGCGGGGACGCGGAGCGACAGGGCGAAGCGCGCGGGAGCCTCCGCCTCGACGGTCAGCCCGATGTCGCCCGACCAGGGGTAGTCGGTGTCCTGCGACAGCGTGAACCTCGCGCCGTTGGCGAGCTCGATCCGTGCCTGACTGCGGCAGTAGAGGTGGACGGCGACCTCGTCGTCCGCGACGCCGTAGATGTAGGAGCCGAGCGAGGTCACGAGCCGCGCGATGTTGGGCGGGCAGCAGGGGCACGGGTGCCAGACCCAGCGATGGTGGTGGCCGAGGCTCTCCAGCGGGTTCTCGTAGAAGAAGGTCCTGCCGTCGGTCGAGAGCCCGGCGATGGCGCCGTTGTAGAGCGCCTGCTCCATCACGTCGGCGTAGCGGCGGTTGGGGCTCCGGCCCAGCATCCGCGACGCCCAGAAGACGAGGCCGACCGAGGCGCAGGTCTCGGCGTAGGCGCTCTCGTTGGGGAGGTCGTAGTAGTCGGTGAAGCCCTCGTTGGCGGCGGCCGGGCCGATGCCGCCGGTGACGTACATCTGCTTCTGCGTGAGGTCCGTCCAAAGCGTCTCGAGCGCGCGGGTCAGGCTGTCGTCGTGGTACTCGGTCGCGATGTCGGCCATGCCGGAGTAGAGGTACATCGCACGGACCGCATGGCCCACCACTTTGGTCTGCTCGCGCACGGGCATGTGGGACTGGCTGTAGCCCAAAGTGTCCTTCTGGACCCCCTTCGGGTCCCGTCCGTGGCGGATCGCCTCCTCGATGAAGAAGTTGGGCTGCTGCCCGCGCTCGTCGACGAAGAACCTGGCAAGGTCCATGTAGGCCCGATTGCCGGTGACGCGGGCGAGCTTGACGAGCGCGAGCTCGATCTCCTCGTGGCCGCAATAGCCGCGCACCTGGCCGGGACCACGGCCGAACATCCGCACCAGATAGTCGGCCATGCGGCACATCACGTCGAGGAACTTACGCTTCCCGGTCGCCTGGTAGTAGGCCACCGCCGCCTCGATCATGTGGCCGGCGCAGTAGAGCTCGTGGAAGTCGCGCAGGTTTGTCCACTTCCACTCGGGCTTGATGCGCTGGAAGAAGGAGTTGAGATAGCCGTCCGGGTCCTGGAGCCTCTGGTAGAGATCGATGATTGCGTCGGCGCGCGCCTCCAGCTCGGGGTTGGGCTTGCGGTAGAGCGAATAGGCGATGGTCTCGATCGACTTCGCGAGATCGCTGTCCCAGAACATCTGCGGCGTGCCCAGCCAGGTGACGATCGGGATGACGATGCCCGGGCTGGGCTGATCGGGATCGACTTGGCGGAGCATCCCGGCCTCGACGCAGCGGTCGAGGAGTGTGGCGGCGGTGTGCTCGCAGACCGCGTCCTGCCAAGACCCCCAGAAACCCTCGACGGTGACGGAGGGAACGGGAAGCGGACGAAACTGCCGGTTGGGCGAATGGGCCATGTTCTCTTGCATCCGAGGTTGGGAGGTCACTTGACGGCGCCGGCCATGAGCCCGCGCATGTAGTAGCGCTGGAGCGCCAGGAAGATGAGGAGGCAGGGGATGGTCATCACCATGACCCCAGCCTGGACCGCGCCCCAGTTGATCGCGCCGAGGCGTCCGGCCCGGACGGCGGTCATGAGCACGGGAAGGGTGTACTTGTCGTTGTCCGACAGCAGGATCAGGGCAGCCAGGAACTCGTTCCAGGCGTTCAGGAAGGCGAAGATCGCGACCGTCGCCACGCCCGGCATCACCAGGGGCAGCAGCACCCGCACGAGAAGCCGGAAATCGCGCGCCCCGTCGATCCGGGCCGCCTCCTCGATCTCGCGCGGCACGGCGTCGAAAGCGTTGCGCATCATGAAGACGGAGAAGGGGAGTTGAAGCGTGACATAGACCAGCGTGAGGCCGAGCAGCGAATTGTTGAGCCCGAGCTTGGCCAGAATGATGAAGAGCGGCGTCAGGATGGACTGGAACGGGATCATCAGCGTGGCGATGATCAGGACGAAGAGCGCATTCTTCAGCGGGAAGCGGTAGCGGGAAAAGCCGTAGCCGGCGAGGAGCGAGACGATGACCGTCAGGAACACCGTGCCTCCGGACACGAGCAGCGAGTTGAAGGTGTGCCGCCAGACGCCGGCTCCGAAGGTGTCCAGCATCGCGTAGGCGTCGAAGCTGATGCCGTTCGTCGGCCACGGCGGCAGGGGCGGCGACTGCGACTCCGTCCCGTGCCGCAGCGACGCCAGGCCGGCCCAGACGAAGGGGGCCAGGAAGAACAGGGAGGCCAGGACCCCGAAGCCGTGGTAGCCCAGGCTGCCCCAGAGCCGGCGCCGGTGCCGCCGCGCCTTGGCGGCCGCGCTCATCGCTCGTCTTCCACGCGGAGGAGCCAGAGCTGCGCCACGCTGAGCGCCACCAGCGCAATCAGCAGGACGATCGAGAGGGCGGCACCATAGCCCAGATGGAAGGACACGAAGGACTGGTTGAAGATGTAGTAGACGACCGAGATCATGCTGTTCTGCGGGCCCCCGCTCGTCATGATGTAGAACTGGTCGAAGGCCAGGACCGAGCCCGTGATCGACAGGATCAGGGCAAGTGCCAGGGTTCGCCGCATGAGCGGGAGGGTGAGATGGCGAAACCGCTGCCATCGGCCGGCCCCATCGATGCGCGCGGCTTCGGTCAGGTCCGACGGGATGGCCTGCAGGCCGGTGAGCAGCAGGATCATGGTGAAGCCCACGATCTTCCAGACCACCATGACGACGATCGTCGTGAAGGCGCCCTCGAAGGTGGCCAGGAGATTGATGCTGTGCTCGGTCAGCCCCAGGGCGCGCAACGCGGGGCTGAAGAGGCCACTGTCCACGTTGGCGAGCCAGGTCCAGAGGAGCGAGGCCGTCGCGAGCCCCACGACGACCGGCAGGAAGAAGATGCTCCGGTAGACCCCGACCCCACGCCGCTCCCGCTCCACGAAGAGGGCAAGGGGGAAGGCGAGCGCGAAGATCGCGACGGTGACGATCACCGTGTAGAAGGCGGTGAACCCGATGGCGGACAGGAACCGGGTATCCGACAGCATCCGGCTGTAGTTCCTCAGGCCGATCCACTTGGGCTGGCCCATGAGCGGCCAGTTGTGGAAGCTCATCCACACGGTGAAGAGCACCGGCAGGACGAAGAACACCAGCACCAGCACCATGGCTGGCGCGATGTAGAGAAGGCCTTTCCACTGATGCGCCTTCGAGCGACGGCGGGTGGCACCGGCGACCGGCGCGACGGCTGCGATGGTCATGGCGGGCTCCGGAGGCTGCGCCGGGGGACCGCCGGCCCCCCGACCCATGGGTGTCAGGGCGCGGCGTTGTCGATGATCGCCTGCATGTCGTCCTGCGCGGTGGCGAAGGCGCCATCCACGTCGTCGCCGAAGATCGCGGCGTTCGTGAAGGTGGCCCAAGGGCTGTTGGCGCTGTTGATCAGGTCGTTGAACAGCAGCGTGTACGGCGTCTTGGCCACGTCGATCGCATCGACGGCCACCTGCAGCCGCGGATCGAGCCCTTCGAGCGTCTGGTCCGCGATGTCGAGCCGCGTCGGGATCGAGCCGTTCTGAGCCAGGATCTTCTGGCCCTCGGGCGAATAGGCGAACTCGATGAACTCCTGCACCGCCGACAGCTTGGGGGTACCGGCGGTCACCACGATGTTGTCGCCCCCGGCGAAGGACGAGGCGCCACCTTCGATGCCCGGGATCAGCGTCACGCCGAAGTTGATCTCGGGGTGGTCGTTGACCAGGGACCCGATCGAGAAGGCGCCGATGCTCTGCTGGCCGATCTTGCCGTTGGTGAAGGACAGGAAGTTCACGCCGTTGTCGGTGGCCGCGCTCTCGGGCACGAGGTCCTTCTCGACCATCGTGCGGTAGGCGTCGACCGCCGCCCGCATCTGCGGCGTGTCCAGCGTGGCGGTCTGGCCGTCCTCGGGACAGGATGTCGACGTCCGAGGCCCAGGTCAGCGGCGCGAAGGTGAAGATCATGCAGCCGCCGCAGCCGCCACCCGAGAAGTAGAAGCCGTAGGTGTCGTCACCCAGCTTGCGGATGGCCTCGGCGTTGGCCTCGATCTCGGCCCAGCTCGTGGGCGCCTTCTCGGGGTCGAGCCCGGCGGCCTCGTAGAGGTCCTTGTTCCAGGCGAAGACCGACGTCTCCACAAGCAGCGGCAGGCCGTAGATGCGATCCTCATAGGTCCCGAGCCGGACGTGGGACGGGGCGAGGCTGTCGAAGTAGGGCAGCCCCTTGGCCCAGTCGGTCAGGTCCTCGAGCTGCCCGGCGGCCGCGAATGCGGGGGTATAGATCAGGTCGAGGGACAGCGCGTCGGGGGCCTGCCCGCCAGCGATGGCGGTGGCATACTTCTGAACCAGCTCGGAGAACGGCACCTCGGTCAGCGCGATCTGGTTCTCGTGGCTGGCGTTGTAGGCGTCGGCCAGAGAGGTGAACGCCGTCCCGATGCCGGTGCGCACCCACATGTTGATGGTCTCTTGTGCCATGACGCTCGATGCCAGGCCCAACGTCACGACACTGGTCGCTGCAAACAGTCCGCGGATCATGTTCTCTTCTCCTCCCGTGGGCCCTTGTGCCGCCGGCCCTTTGGCGTTGGTCAGCCGCGGAGACCACCTCCGCAGGATTGACGGATCACAAGCTGGCACGGCAGCTTGCGGATCCCCGGCTCCACGGGAGCTCCCTCCGCCAGGGCCAGGATCAGCCGGCCGGCTTCCCGGCCAAGCTCCTTCAGGTTCATGTCGACCGTGGTAAGTGGCGGCCGGGTGGCGGCGGCCATGAGCTCCCAGTTGTCGAAGCCCACAACCGAGACCTCGCCAGGGACGACGATGCCGCGCTCCCGCAGGGCATCCACGACGCCACGAGCGATCTGGTCGTTGCCGCAGAAGATGGCGTCCGGCGCGTCCCCTCCCTCGTTCCAGAGTTGCCCGACGGCCTCGTGCCCCCAAGCTTCCGACCAGGAGCCGAAGAGCACGCGTCCGGCGGTGCCCACCACCGAGCGGAAGGCTCCCGCGCGCTCCTGCACCGATGCGAAGGTGTCCGGGCCGGTGACATGGACGATCCGCCGGCGGCCCAGGCCGACCAGCCATTCGACCGCCTCGCGCGAGCCCTGCGCGTCGTCGGACACCAGCGTCACGGCCTCCTCGGGTCCGTCGGTGAAGGCATAGAGCACCGGAACGGGAAGGTTCGACAGGTCCACCGGCAAGCGACGGTCGATCCGCTTGCCCGACGCGATGATGCCGTCCACCTGCTTGCTCAGCATAGCGTCGACATGCACCTTCCCCAGGGCCGGGTCGTCCTCGATCGTGCAGAGGAAGACCGAGACGCCCTCGTCGACCAGCGCCTCCGACACGCCGGCCATCACCGGCAACGTGAAGCGCCCGTAGGTGTCGTTCGTCAGGAGGCCGATGGTGAAGCTGCGCTGGCTGATGAGCGCCCGCGCCATGGCATTCGGCCGAAAGCCCAAGTCGGCGGCCGCCTGCTTGACCCGTTCCCGCGTGGCGTCGGCCATCCGGCCGGTGTCATTAAGGGCCTTGGATGCGGTCGCGATGCTGACGCCGGCAACCTTGGCCACGTCGTAGATGCGAACCTGATTGGCGCGACGTCCAGCCACCGCAATCCCTTTAGGAAAAGCTATTCCCAGCTTGGTAAAACGGTTTCTCAGATGCGTCAAGTCGTCGGTGGAAGGCAGTGGACTGCGGGGCACCGGGGTTCGGGTCCAAACAAGACGACAGGCGGGCTAGCGGGGGCACCTTCCCAGGTGCGAGGATCTTGGCGGTGACGTCCCGAGCCGTAGCTCCCTGCTCCAGGATCATCGCTGTCGACCCAGCCTGCCGCTCGGCGGCGTGGAGCAGCCGGATTGACCGCCCCGGCCATCGCACCGCGCGAGACCACGAATGGCCGCCAACCTTTGGGGCGTGGCGGAAGCCTAGGCAATACTAGCTTCGTGATCGCCCCAGGCCTGCTGGATTGCTGCAAGATGGTCACTGCCTAGCGCGCCAACCGTTGCCACCCGCGTCGCGCTCGAGTGATCGTTACGGTCGGCCCTCCGTTCGCATGGCGACCGCACTGTCCGGCCAAAGCGGTCTGCGGCTTGCTTTGTGGTGACCTGCTGTCGGCCTTTCTAAACCGTGCCGAGCTGGATCGTTCCTGCCTTGGCACCGTGCCAGAGGGACGGAGACCTCCTGTAAGAGGATTGAGCTCAGCGACGGCCACAGATGGCGTTCGTGCCGAAGCAGAAAGAGAGGGGCGCCTGGCGAGGCCCCCCTCGTTTGCCGAGGTGGGGTGTGGGCCTGCGGTGGGGGGGCCGGCCTTGGGGCCGGCTGCCGGCTCAGAGCAGGAGGTCGTTGGCGCCCAGGGCGGCGAGGTCGTTGACCTGGATCTCGAAATCGGCCTGGCCGTCGCCGTCGACGTCGCCCCTCAGGAGGACGTCCGCGCCGCTGTCCACCGTCCAGAGCCCGTGGGCCTCGGCGCCGGTGCCGCTCCAGGCGAAGGCCTGGTTGCCGTCGAGGTCGAGGTTGGCGTCGAGGCCGCGCAGGTCGATCTCGTCCACGCCGCGGGCGAAGTCGGCGATGACGTCGCGCTGGGTGGCGCCCGGGGCGCTGTCGGCGACCGCGTTGAACACGAAGGCGTCGCGCGCGTCGTCCGCGCCCCCCGCCAGCAGGTCGCGCCCGAGCCCGCCCACCAGGGTGTCGGCGCCGCTCTGGCCGCGCAGCGTGTCGGCGCCGTCCCCGCCCCGCAGGATGTTGGCGGCGAAGCTCCCCGAGATGGTGTCGGCGCCCGAGCCGCCCTGGACGTGCTCGATGTTGCGGATGGTGTCGGCGCCGAGGCCGGTGTCCTGGGGGGTGTCGCGGTTGGCGAGGTTCACCGTGATGTCGGCGCCGCCCGAGGCCACCAGCCAGTCGTTGCCCGCGCCCCCGCCGACGAAGTCGTCGCCGGCGTCGAGGCTCAGCCGGTCGTCGCCCAGGCCGCCCTTGATGACGTCGTCGCCGCCCGTGCCGCCCAGGACGTCGTCGCCCGCGGTGCCCAGGACCGTGTTGGCGCCGTCGGGGTCCGGCGGCGTCGGCTGGCCGGAGAGGTCGCCGTCGCGGACGTCGGCGTCGACGATGCGCGCCTTGATGGGCGAGGCCAGGGGCGAGTAGGCGCCGGTCCAGGTGTTGTAGCGCGAGTCGCCCGCCCACAGGTTGACGACGCTGCGCAGGTTGCCGCTGTACCAGACGCCGCCGGGCATGTCGGAGGCGTCGAAGCTGGCCACCGGAGCGTCGTCGACCAGGAAGACCGCGCTCTTGCCGGTCACCCGGATGTCGTAGTCGTGCACCCCGGCCGCGGCGTCGAAGCCGAGGTCCACCATCGTGCGCTCCAGGTTGCGGATGTGCTGGCCGGCGCTGTTCTCCATGTGCACCGTGACCTGCACGTGCCGGGTGTCGGCGCCCACGAACTCCCAGTCGAACTCGAGCGTGCGCTGGGCGCTGCCCGCGGCGATGGCGAACATGCCGAAGACGGTGCCCGACTTCATCTGCGGCGCCTGCGCGGCCCACTCGAAGGTGCCGATGTCGGCGGTCTCGCCCGAGCGCATCTCGCCGCCGGTGGCGTTGTAGGAGCCGGGCGCGGCCGAGCCCAGGCTCACCTCGGCGGCGCCGTCCGC
>NZ_KK088626.1 GCF_000600335.2 Rubellimicrobium mesophilum DSM 19309
CGCAAGCGCTCTCCTGCTCTGAGGTCGTGAGCGGGCCGGGGGGGAGGCGTCGCGGGGCGGCGCTCCTGATGCGGGCCAGGATGGGCGAGAGAGGTTAACGAGCCGTATACGGGGCGTTCGGTGGGGGGTGGGGCGACGCAACACCCCGGGGGCAAGGCTCTGATCCAGCTCGCAAACCGCTCGGGCCGGGGTGTTGCGTCGCCTCCTCGGGGTGGGGTTCGATCCGTCCAGGCATCGCGCCGAATCAGGGCGTGACTCGGGGGAGCTGGCCGTCGCCGAGGTCGGCCCGATCCGCTCCCGAAGCTCAGGCCCCGCCTCCGCGAGGGGGACGGGGCCGGGATCGCGCCGGCTCGGGGCGCCGGTCGTGGGGCCCTCGCTTGCCGGTCCGGGCGAAACCCGCTAGGGGCCCCGGCAATACCTCACGGAGCCCCGCCATGACCGCCCCCGCGCCCAAGAAGGTCGTCCTCGCTTATTCCGGCGGGCTCGACACCTCGATCATCCTGAAGTGGCTCCAGACGGAGTACGGCTGCGAGGTCGTGACCTTCACCGCCGACCTGGGCCAGGGCGAGGAGCTGGAGCCCGCGCGGAAGAAGGCGGAGCTGCTGGGGATCAAGAGCGAGAACATCCACATCGAGGATCTGCGCGAGGAGTTCGTGCGGGACTTCGTCTTCCCGATGTTCCGGGCGAACGCGCTTTACGAGGGGCTGTATCTGCTCGGGACCTCGATCGCGCGGCCGCTGATCGCCAAGCGGCTGGCGGAGATCGCGGCCGAAACCGGGGCCGATGCCGTGGCGCACGGGGCCACGGGCAAGGGCAACGACCAGGTGCGGTTCGAGCTGGGTGTGGCGGCGCTGAATCCCGCGCTCAAGGTGATCGCGCCGTGGCGGCTCTGGGACCTGACCTCGCGCACCAAGCTGCTGGAGTTCGCGGAGGCGAACCAGATCCCGATCGCCAAGGACAAGCGGGGCGAGGCGCCGTTCTCGGTGGACGCGAACCTGCTGCACACCTCGTCCGAGGGGAAGGTGCTGGAGAACCCGGCGGAGGAGGCGCCCGCCTACGTCTACCAGCGGACCGTGGACCCCGAGGCGGCGCCGGACCGGGCGGAGCTGGTGGAGATCGGGTTCGAGCGCGGGGATGCAGTCTCGATCAACGGGGAGCGGATGTCGCCCGCGACGATCCTGACGCGGCTGAACGAGATCGGCGGCCGGCACGGGGTCGGGCGGCTGGACCTCGTGGAGAACCGCTTCGTGGGGATGAAGTCGCGCGGAGTCTACGAGACGCCCGGCGGGACGATCCTGCTGGAGGCGCATCGGGGGATCGAGCAGATCACCCTGGACGCAGGCGCGGGTCACCTCAAGGACTCGATCATGCCGCGCTACGCGGAGCTGATCTACAACGGCTTCTGGTTCTCGCCCGAGCGGGAGATGCTGCAGGCGCTGATCGACAAGAGCCAGGAGCACGTCACCGGGACGGTGCGGGTGAAGCTCTACAAGGGGTCGGTGCGGACGGTGGCGCGGTGGTCGGACCAGTCGCTCTATTCCGAGAAGCACGTGACCTTCGAGGAGGACGCGGGCGCCTACGACCAGAAGGACGCCGAAGGGTTCATCCGGCTCAACGCGCTGCGGCTGCGGCTGGTGGCGGTGCGGAACGCGCGGACGAAGGGCTGAGCGGGTGATGCGCCTGAGGCGCGTCCGAGGCTAGGGACGTTGGAGGGCGGGGGAGACCCCGCCCTTTTCCATTTCGGCGTGTTCTCACGGGAGTGCCGCCTTTGGACGGGTCTGAAGCGCGGTTCGACCCGCCGTGATGCAAGGTGGCGGGCTGAAGCCCGCCCTACGCATGACGGAGAAGGCGCTCGTAGTGGGGCAGCCCCTGGTCAGCAAGGCGCTGGTAGTCGGGCGGGAGGGTCGGGAGCGGGCCCTCGGCGGCGTCGAAGCCGGTGGAGGCGTGGACGGCGTTGTACCAGTGCGGCGCCCAGGCGCCGTCGTAGGGCTTGGGGCCGGGAGGCCAGGAGAGCATCCGGTCGGTGAAGGGGATGTGGAGGGCGTCGCAGAGGCGGGCGAGGGTGGCGCGGGGGTTCGCGCGGACGGCCTCGGCGGAGACGACGGGAGGTGGGTGGCCGAGCCATCGGGCGACCTCGTCGAAGAGGTCGGCCTGCGCGCGAAACCCGAGGTCGTCGAAGGTGGGGGCCTCGCGCTTGCGGGCATAGGAGGCCACGACCCGGGCGGGGTGGCGGATCAGGAAGACGTTGGTGACATGGCGCATCCAGTCGCGAGGGACGCCCGCGACCATGTGGAGCGTCATGTGCTTCTGATAGAACAGCGGCTCGGGGCGGTCCTTGGTGCAGGCCGTTGCCACGGACGTGGGGTCCGCGTCGTGGGCGGCGATGATCTCGTCGCGCATCGGGTGGGGGATGCCGGTGAGGCGGAGGTAGGCGGCGTAGAAGGGCTCGTCCCAGACGGCGCAGTCGCCCCGGGCGGCGAAGCTGTACATCAGGGCCGTCGAGAGGTTGCGCGGCCCCGACCACATGGCGATACGGAGGGTCATGGCCTGGGATGCCCCGGGGCGATGGCGGCGCAGAAGTTCATGCGCCGACCAGCGCCTTGTAGAGGTCGCGGAGGCGCGCCGTCACGGGGCCCATCTGGCCGGTGCCGATGGTGCGGCCGTCGATCATGCCCACCGGGGTCTGGGCGCCGAAGGTGCCGGTGAGGAAGGCCTCGTCGGCGGAGTAGGTCTCCACGAGGGAGAAGTTCTTCTGGTGGACTGGGATGCCGTGGGCGCGGCAGAGGTCGATGACCTTGGCGCGGGTGATGCCGGGCATGCAGTAGTCGCCGGTGCTGGTCCAGACCTCGCCCTTGCGGACGATGAAGAAGTTGCAGGCGTTGGTCGTGTTCACGAAGCCATGGACGTCGAGCATCAGCGCCTCGTCGGCGCCGGCCTTCTCGGCCGCGATGCAGGCGAGGATGCAGTTGAGCTTGCTGTGCGAGTTGAGCTTGGGGTCCTGCGTCATGGGCAAGCCTCTCAGGTGCGGGACCGTGGCAAGGCGGATCGGGCGCGGGGCGTTGGGGCGCGAATGCTCCATGATGATGGCCATGGTGGGGCCGGAGCGGCTCAGGGAGGGGTGCTGGAAGGGGCGGGACTTCACGCCGCGCGTCACCATCAGGCGGGCGTGGGCGTCGGTGTGCATCCCGTTCGCCGCCTGGGTGTCGAGGAGGGCCTGGGCGACCTCCTCCCTCGTGCGGCCGATGTCGAGGTCGATGGCCTTCGCGGCCTCGAACAGGCGGTCGAGGTGGTCGTCGAGGAAGGCCCAGCGGCCGTCGTAGAGGCGCAGGCCCTCCCAGACGCCGTCGCCGAGCATGAAGCCGGAGTCGTAGACGCTGACGGTGGCCTGCGCGCGGGGAAGGAGCTGGCCGTTGACCCAGATGAGGATGGAGTCGTTGCGGGCGTCCTCCTCGGCCTGGTGGGTGGTGACGTGGGTGTCCGCCCCCTCGAGGGCCTGGGGGGTCGGGGCGTGGTCGTCAGGCATGGGCTTCTCCCTCGAAGGCCTCGGCCTCCGCGCGGGTGGGAACGGCGTCGGCGGCGCCGTGGCGCGTGACCTTCAGCGCGCTGGCGCGGGTGGCGAGGCGGATGGCGTCGGGCATGGGCATCCCCTCGTCGAGCGCGGCGAGGATGTAGCCGGTGAAGGTGTCGCCGGCGCCGGTCGTGTCCACGGGGGTGACGCGGAGGGCCGGGAAGCTCTCCTCGCGGCCGTCGTGGAACCAGAGGCAGCCCTCGGCGCCGAGCGTGACGATGACGTCGGCGACGCCGAGTTCGCCGAGCGGCGTGCCGGTGGCGTCGCGGAGCTGGTCGGCCTCGACCTCGTTCAGGATCAGGAAGTCGGCGTGGGGGAGCATCGCCTGGACGGCGGCGGGATCAAAGGGGGCGGCGGCGTAGCCGACGCGCAGGCCGCGCGCCTTGGCGAGGCGGGCGGCCTCGAGCTGGTGGTTGGTCTCGTTCTGCGTGAGGAACCAGTCGCCGGGGGCGGCCTGGGCGAGGGCGGCTTCGATATGGGCGGGCGGGATCTGGCGGTTGGTGCCGGGGAAGACCAGGATGAGATTCTCGCCCCCGTCCTCCACCGCGATGATCGCGTGGCCGGAGGGGGCGTCGAGGGTGGCTATGTGGGTGGTGCCGACGCCGTAGGAGCGGAGGCGGTCGGCCATCCAGGCGCCCTCGGGGCCGAGGGCGCCGATGTGTTCTGTCTTGCCGCCTGCCCGGGCACAGCCCACCGACATATTGGCCCCCTTGCCGCCGAGGCCAGTCGTAAGGGTGCGCGCGGCGAGCGTCTCGCCGGGAGCGGGCAGGTGCGGGAGGGCGTAGATGTAGTCGGCGTTGATGCTGCCGAGGTTCCAGATGGTCATGGGATCACGCGATGGGAGGTGAGAGATCGAGTGCGGCGCGAGCGGAGGCCGCCAAGGTTCCAGATGGTCACAGGAGCTGTCCCTGGCGGTCCACCTGCGCGGCGGCGAGGAGGCCCATGTTGAGGATGTCGTTGGCGGTCGCGACGGTGGAGCAGAGCTGGATCGGGCGGTCCACCCCTGCGAGGATCGGGCCGATGACGGTGGCGCCCGCCATCTCCTGCAGGAGCTTGACGCTGATCGAGGCGGAGTGGCGGGCCGGCATGACGAGGACGTTCGCGGGGCCGGTGAGGCGGGAGAAGGGATAGGCCTTGGCGGCCCCGGGGTTGAGGGCGACGTCCACGGTCATCTCGCCCTCGTACTCGAAGTCGGCGCCCTCCTCGTCGAGGACGCGGGGGGCCATGTGCATCTTGGTCGCGCGCTCCGAGACGGGGTGGCCGAAGGTGGAGAACGACAGGAAGGCCACGCGGGGGGTGAGGCCGAGGTCGCGGGCGACCTGGGCGCCGCGCCGGGCGATGAGGGCAAGGTCGCGCTCCTCGGGCCATTCCTGCACCAGCGTGTCGGCGATGAGGACGATGCGGCCCCGGTGGAGGACGGCGGTGATGCCGACGGCGCCGCTGGCGAGGTCCACATCGAAGACCTTGCCGATCTGGTCCATGACATGGGCGGACTTGCGGGTGGCCCCCGTCACCATGCCCTCGCCGTGGCCGTGCGCCAGCATGAGCGAGGCGAAGACGTGGCGGTCCCGCGCGGCGAGGCGGTGGATGTCCTCCTGGTCGAAGCCGCGCCGCTGTAGGCGCTTGTAGAGGAACTCTTTGTAGGTCTCGAGGTGGGGCGTGTTGGCGGCGTTGACGACCTCGATCTCGCCCACGGCGTCGGCGAGGCCCTCGGCGGTCAGCTTCGCGCGCACGTCGGATTCGCGGCCCACCACCAGTGCCTTGCCGAAGCCGCCGCGCTGGTAGTTGACGGCGGCGCGCAGGGCGCGGGGGTCGTCTCCTTCCGCGAAGATGATGGTGGCCTGGGCGGCGCGGGCGCGGGCGTGGATGCCGCGCAGGACCGAGGCGGTGGGGTCCATCCGTTGCCGAAGCTGGGCGGCGTAGGCGTCGAGGTCGGGGATCTCCCTGCGGGCGGTGCCGGTGCGCATCCCGGCCGCCGCGACGGCCGGGGGAGTGCGGTGGATGAGGCGGGGGTCGAAGGGGGTGGGGATGATGTAGTCGCGCCCGAAGGCGAGCTTGCGGCCGTAGGCCATGGCGACCTCGTCGGGGACGTCCTCGCGGGCGAGCGCGGCCAGGGCCTCGGCGCAGGCGATCTTCATCTCGTCGTTGATGGCGCGGGCCCGGATGTCGAGAGCGCCTCGGAAGAGATAGGGGAAGCCCAGGACGTTGTTGACCTGGTTGGGGTAGTCCGAGCGGCCCGTGGCGACGATGGCGTCGGGGCGGACGGCCTGCGCTTCCTCGGGCGTGATCTCGGGGTCGGGGTTGGCCATGGCGAAGATGACGGGGTCGCGGGCCATGCTGGCCACCATTTCGGGCGTGACCGCGCCCTTGGCGGAGACGCCGAGGAAGACGTCGGCACCCTGCATTGCCTCCTCCAGGGTGCGGAGGTCGGTCTTCACCGCGTGGGCCGACTTCCACTGGTTCATGCCGTCGGTGCGGCCCTGGTAGATGACGCCCTTGGTGTCGCAGGTGATGCAGTTCGCCGGGTCCGCGCCCATGCTCTTGAGGAGCTCGATGCAGGCGATGCCGGCGGCCCCTGCCCCGTTCAGGACGATGCGGCAGTCCTTGAGGTCCTTCCCGGTCAGGTGCAGGGCGTTGATGAGGCCCGCCGCGCAGATCACCGCCGTCCCGTGCTGGTCGTCGTGGAAGACGGGGATGTCCATCTCCTCCTTCAGCCGGCTCTCGATGACGAAGCACTCGGGCGCCTTGATGTCCTCGAGGTTGATGCCGCCGAAGGAGGGGCCGAGGAGGCGGACGGCGTTGCAGAAGGCGTCCACGTCCTCGGTCGCGAGCTCGAGGTCGATGCTGTTGATGTCGGCGAAGCGCTTGAAGAGGACGGACTTGCCCTCCATCACCGGCTTCGAGGCGAGGGCGCCGAGGTTTCCGAGGCCCAGGACCGCCGTGCCGTTGGAGATGACGGCGACGAGGTTGCCCTTGTTCGTCAGGTCGTAGGCGAGGCCGGGGTCGTCGCGGATCGCGAGGCAGGGATGGGCCACGCCGGGGGAGTAGGCCAGCGACAGGTCGCGCTGGGTGGTCATGGGTTTGGTCGGCTGGACCTCCCACTTGCCCGGGTGGGGCTCGCGGTGGAAGGCCAGGGCCTCCTCGGGCGTGATGCGGGCGCGTGGCATGAGTCCCCCTGTTGTCCCGGCAGATTGCGCGAGGGTCACGGCGGGGGCAACCGTCCTCGGCGGGGGCTGGCGAGGTGCGGCCCGAGGGCCTAGCCTTGCCGGGATGCGAGGGGAGCGGGCGATGGACGGGTCGGGGGAGGTGTCGGGCCCAGATTCGAGGGGCGTCACGCCGATGATGGCGCAGTACCTGGAGATCAAGGGGCGGCATCCGGACGCGCTCCTGTTCTACCGGATGGGCGACTTCTACGAGATGTTCTTCGAGGACGCCGCCCGGGCCGCCGAGGCGCTGGACATCGCGCTGACCACGCGGGGGCAGCACCTTGGACGGGACATCCCGATGTGCGGGGTGCCGGTGGGGACGGCGGAGTCGTATCTCCTGCAGCTCATCCGCAAGGGGTTCCGGGTCGCCATCGCGGAGCAGCTCGAGGACCCGGCGGAGGCCAGGAAGCGCGGGTCGAAGTCGGTCGTCAGGCGCGACGTGGTGCGGCTGGTGACGCCGGGAACGCTGACCGAGGAGTCCCTGCTGGAGGCTCGGCGGGCGAACTTCCTCGCGGCCTTCGCGGGGTCGCGAGGCGAGGGGGCGCTGGCCTGGGCGGACATCTCGACGGGGGCCTTCGGGGTGAAGGCCTGCGCGGTGCGGGACCTGGGGGCGGAGCTGGCGCGGCTCGCGCCCCGGGAGCTCCTGGTCTGCGACGAGCAGGAGCGGGAGCTTGAGGCCGTGGCCGGCGAGGCGGGGGCGCAGGTGACGCCCCTGCCGAAGGGGGCCTTCGAGGCGGGCGGGGGCGAGCGGCAGCTGCGGGCCTGGTTCGGGGTGGCGACGCTCGACGGGTTCGGGAGCTTCGGGAAGGCGGAGTTGGGCGCGATGGGGGCGCTCGTCGACTACCTCGACCTCACGCAGAAGGGGGCGCGGCCGCATCTGTCGCCGCCGGTGCGGGAGAGCGAGGGGGATTGCGTCGAGATCGACGCGGCGACGCGGGCGTCCTTGGAGGTCACGCGCGCCATGGGAGGTGGACGAGCGGGGTCGCTGCTGGGATGCGTGGACCGGACGGTGACGGCGGGAGGGGCGCGGCTGCTGGAGGCACGGCTCGCGGCCCCGTCGCGGCGGCTGTCGGTGATCGCGGCGCGACTCGACGCGGTGGCGGCGCTGGTGGAGCGGCCGGGGCTGGTGCGCAACCTGCGGGAGGAGCTGCGGCGGGCCGGGGACATGGACCGGGCGCTGTCGCGGCTGGCGCTGGACCGGGGCGGGCCGAGGGACCTCGGGGCCTTGCGGGACGCGCTGGGGGTCGCGGAACGGGTGGCGGGGCTCCTAGGGGGCGAGGACCTGCCGGGGCTGCTGGCCGGGGCGGCGGAGGGACTTTGGGGACCGGAGGGGCTGCGGGAGCTGCTGGAGGAGGCGCTGGTCGCCTCGCCGCCGACTCTGGCGCGGGACGGGGGCTTCGTGGCGGCGGGCTTCGCGGGGGACCTCGACGGGGCCCGCAGGCTGCGGGACGAGGGGCGGGCGGTGATCGCCGGGATGCAGGCGGAGTATGCCGAGCGGACCGGGGTGGCCTCGCTCAAGATCCGGCACAACGGGACGCTGGGCTATGTGGTCGAGGTCTCGACGGCACAGGCGGAGAAGCTGAGGCGGGCGCCCTTGGACGCGGTGTTCCATCATCGGCAGACGACGGGCTCGGCGGTGCGCTTCGCCACGCAGGCGTTGAGCGAGACCGAGGCGCGGCTCCTCAACGCGGGCGAGGAGGCGCTGGCCATCGAGCGGCGCATCTTCGGGGAGCTGCGGAGCGCGGTGCTGGCGGAGGCCTCGGGGCTGGCGCGCGTCGCGGGGCGGCTCGCGGAGGTGGACGTGGCGTCGGGGCTCGCGGACCTCGCGCTGCAGGAGGGGTGGACGCGGCCCGTGCTGGACGAGTCGCGGGATTTCGAGGTGCGGGGCGGGCGGCATCCGGTAGTGGAGGCGGCGTTGCGGCGACAGGGCAAGCCCTTCGTGGCGAACGACTGCGATCTGTCGGCGCGGCCGGTGAAGCTGCTGACCGGGCCCAACATGGGGGGCAAGAGCACCTACCTGCGGCAGGCGGCGCTGCTCGCGGTGCTGGCGCAGGCGGGGAGCTTCGTGCCGGCGGAGCGGCTGAGGATGGGGCTGGTGAGCCGGCTCTTCTCGCGCGTCGGCGCCTCGGACGATCTGGCGCGCGGGCGGTCCACCTTCATGGTGGAGATGGTCGAGACGGCGGCGATCCTGCACCGGGCGGATGACCGCTCGCTGGTGCTCCTCGACGAGATCGGGCGGGGGACGGCGACCTGGGACGGGCTCAGCATCGCCTGGGCTGTGCTGGAGCACCTGGAGGGCGTGAGCCGCTGCCGGGCGATCTTTGCCACGCATTACCACGAGCTCGCGGAGTTGGCGGCGCGGCTGCCAGGGTCGGCCAGCGCCCATGTGGCGGCGACGGAATGGAACGGCGACCTCGTGTTCCTCCATGAGGTGCGCGAGGGGGCGGCGGACCGGAGCTACGGGGTGCAGGTGGCGCGGCTTGCGGGGCTGCCGCCGAAGGTGGTGGCGCGGGCCAAGGCGGTGCTGCGGGCTCTGGAGGCGCGGGCGCGCGAGGGGGGGCCGAGGGCCCTGGAGGACGAGCTGCCGCTGTTCGCGCAGGCGGCGCCGGAGGTGATGCGGGAGCCCTCGGCGGTGGAGGAGCGGCTAGGGACGGTGCGGCCGGACGAGTTGAGCCCGCGCGAGGCGCTGGAGCTGGTCTATGAGCTGAAGCGGCTGGCAGGGGACGGGTGAGGCTCGGCTTTACCGAGAAGCACCTATCCTGCGGGGAGGCCGTAGGGCGGGCTTCAGCCCACCACGACCCTGGCTGCCAAGGAAGCGCCGGCTACGGCCGGAGATGGCGAGCTGAAGCCCGCCCTGCGGGAATCGGCGCAGGATGGGTGTGCCCCACGCGGACGGAGCCGACGCGTGGGTTGCGCCCGCAAGGGGGCGGGCTCCACCTCATCCTACAGTACTACGGAGCGGTCGCAGGGCGCTCAGGACGCCGGCATCGAGGACACGCCGACCTTCGCGGGACGCAGCAGGCGGTCGTGGAGCATGAAGCCCTCGGCGGCGATCTGGATGATGTCGCCGGCGCGGGTGCCGGGGAGGGGGGCCTCGAACATCGCCTCGTGGACGGCGGGGTCGAAGCGGTCGCCGACCTTCGGCGTGACGACCTTGATGCCGTGGCGGCCGAAGACGTTGACGAGCTCGCGCATCGTCAGGTCGATGCCCTCGAGGAGGGCGGCGTTGGCGGCGCGCTGCTCCTCGGTGACCGTCTCCAGCGCACGGCTCATGGCGTCGTAGACGGGCAGCAGGTCGCGGGCGAGCTTGGAGCCGCCGTACTGCTCGGCCTCCTTGCGGTCGCGCTCGGCGCGCTTGCGCATGTTCTCGGCGTCGGCGAGGGCGCGGAGCAGGCGGTTCCTCATGTCCTCGTGCTCGGCGCGGAGACCTTCGAGCTCCTCCTCGAGGTGCTGCGCGGCGGCGTCCATCTCGTCGCCCTCGGCGGCGAGCTCGTCGAGGGACTTGGGCTCGGCCTGCTGGGGCTTGAGGTCGTCGGCCTGGGGGTGCGGGTCGGTCGGACATTCGGAGGGAATCCTTCAGGTGCGTTCGGAGAGGAGGCGGCCCACGAGCTGGGCGGTGTAGTCCACGATGGGGACGATGCGCCCGTAGTTGAGCCGGGTGGGGCCGATGACGCCGATGGCGCCGACCACCGTGCGGTCGGCGTTCATGTAGGGCGACACGACGAGGGACGAGCCCGAGAGCGAGAAGAGCTTGTTCTCGGAGCCGATGAAGATGCGGACGCCCTCGGCGCCCTGGGCCAATTCGAGAAACTGCGCGATGTCGCGCTTCTGCTCCAGGTCGTCCATGAGGCTGCGGACGCGGTCGAGATCGGCCTGCGCCTCGGGGCTTTGGAGGAGGTTGCCGGCGCCTCGGACGATGAGGCGCTCGGGCGCGCCGTGATCCTCGCTGGCCCAGGTGGCGAGGCCGCTCTCGACCATCGCCTGGGCGAGGGCGTCGAGCTCCTGCCTACGGTGCTCCATCTCGCGGGAGATGGCGGCGTGGAGCTCGGACAGCGTGCGGCCGGAGGCGAGGGCGTTCACGAAGTTCGCGGCCTCGCGCATCGAGGACGGGGTCTGGCCGGGGGGCGGGAGGAAGACGCGGTTCTCCACGTGGCCATCGGCGAAGACGAGGACGAGGAGCGCGCGGTCGGGGCCGAGGGAGACGAACTCGACGTGGCGGATGGGGGCGCTGTCGCGCTTGGGGGCGAGGACGAGCGAGGCGCCGCGCGTGAGGCCCGAGAGCGCCGCGCCCACGCGATCGAGGGCCGCCGTGACGTCGCCACCGGGGCGCGGGCCCGTGACGGTGGATTCCAGACGCTCGCGGTCCTCACCGGCCATGGGGCCGACCTCGAGGAGGCCGTCCACGAAGAGGCGCAGGCCTGCCTGGGTGGGGACGCGGCCCGCGCTCACGTGCGGGTGGCCGAGGAGGCCCATCTCCTCGAGGTCTTGCATCACGTTTCGGATGGTGGCGGCGCTCACCTGCTCGGAGAGCGTGCGGGTGAGGCTGCGCGAGCCCACGGGGGCGCCGGTCTCGAGATAGGCTTCCACCACGCGGCGGAAGACCTCGCGCGAGCGGTCGTTCATCTCCTCGATCAGGGAGCCGTTGGACATGGGGCGGGCGGACCTCCGGGGGCAGGCGGATGTAAGCAAGCGGGTGCCCCGCGTCAACCGGAGGGGCGGGTTGGCCTTGGGGCCTGCATCCTGTAGGGGACGGGGCCGACATCCACAGGAGTTTCCATGCGCCCCTCCGGCCGAGCCACCGACGCCCTGCGACCCCTCTCCATCGAGCCTCACGTGAACCGCCATGCCGAGGGGTCCTGCCTGATCCGCGTGGGGCACACGCACGTGCTCTGCACGGCGTCGCTGGAGGAGCGGGTGCCGCCCTTCCTGAAGAACACCGGCAAGGGCTGGGTGACGGCCGAATACGGGATGCTGCCGCGCGCGACCAACACCCGGATGCGGCGCGAGCGCGACGGCGCCTCGGGGCGGACGCAGGAGATCCAGCGGCTGATCGGGCGGTCCCTGCGGGCGGGGTGCGACCTCGTGGCGCTGGGGGAGCGGCAGATCAGCATCGACTGCGACGTGATCCAGGCGGACGGGGGCACGCGCTGCGCGGCGATCACCGGGGGCTGGGTGGCGCTGCGGCTGGCGGTGAACCGGCTGCTCAAGGTCGGGGCGATCCAGCGCGACCCGCTGGCCGCGCCGGTGGCGGCGGTGTCGGTGGGGCTCTATGCCGGGCAGCCGGTGCTGGACCTCGACTATCCCGAGGACAGCGAGGCGGGCGTGGACGCCAACGTGGTGATGACCGGCGACCGGCTGATCGAGGTGCAGATGAGCGCCGAGGGGGCCACTTTCTCGCGCGAGCAGATGACGGTGCTCCTTGACCTGGCCGCGCGGGGCACCGACCTGCTGGCGCAGGCGCAGAGGGCAGCGGTGGCATGACGCGGAGGCTGACGGACCCCAGGCTCGTCGTGGCGACGGGGAACAAAGGGAAGCTCGAGGAGATGCGGCAGCTCCTCGGGCCGCGGGGGATCGAGATCACCTCGCTCAAGGACCACGCGCTGCCCGAGCCGGAGGAGACCGAGGACACGTTCCTGGGCAACGCCCGGATCAAGGCCCATGCGGCGGCCAAGGCGCTGGGGATGCCGGTGCTGGCCGACGATTCCGGGATCGTGGTGGACGCCCTGGACGGCGCGCCCGGGGTGCGGACGGCGGATTGGGCCGAGACGCCTTCGGGGCGCGATTTTATGGTCGCAATGACGCGGACGCACGAGGCTCTGCTGGCCTCGGGCGCGCCGGAGCCCTGGACCGCGCGGTTCGTGAGCGTGCTCGTGCTGGCCTGGCCGGATGGGCACGAGGAGGTGTTTGAGGGGCGCACCGAGGGGCGGGTGGTCTGGCCGCCGCGCGGGGCGCTCGGGCACGGCTATGACCCGGTGTTCGTGCCCGAGGGGCAGGATCGCACCTTTGCCGAAATGACGGCGGAGGAGAAGAACCGGCTCAGCCACCGGGGCAACTCCACGCGCGCCTTCGAGGCGGCCTGCCTTGGCTGACGGCCTGCTCCTGCGCCCCGAGGCGGAGGCCCGTCGGGAGGACTGGGAGGCGGGGGGCTTCGCGCTCTACGTCCACTGGCCCTTCTGCCAGGCCAAGTGCCCGTATTGCGACTTCAATTCGCACGTGGCGCGGAGCATCGACCAGACCCGCTGGGCGCGGGCCTATGAGGCGGAGATCGCGCGGGCGGCGCGCGAGGTGCCGGGGCGGGTGCTGCGGTCCATCTTCCTGGGCGGGGGGACGCCGTCGCTGATGGAGCCCGAGACCGTCGAGGCGGTGATCGGGGCGGCCCGGGCGGCCTGGGGCTTCGCGAACGACATCGAGATCACGATGGAGGCCAACCCGACCTCGGTCGAGACGGAGCGGTTCCGGGGGTATCGCGCGGCGGGGGTGAACCGGCTGTCGCTGGGGGTGCAGGCGCTGAACGACGCGGACCTGCGGCGGCTCGGCCGGCTACATTCGACGGAGGAGGCGGTCGCGGCCTTCGGGATCGCGCGGGAGACCTTCGAGCGGGTGAGCCTGGACCTGATCTACGCGCGGCAGGGGCAGACGCCGGAGGCCTGGGAGGCGGAGCTGGCCGAGGCGCTGCGGCTGGTCGACGGGACCGGGGCGGGGCATCTGTCGCTGTACCAGCTCACCATCGAGGAGGGGACGGCGTTCGGGGACCGCTTCGCGGCGGGGAAGCTGCGGGACCTGCCGGACGAGGATCGGGCGGCGGACCTGTGGGACGTGACGCAGAGGCTGACGGACGCGGCGGGGCTGCCGGCCTATGAGGTGTCGAACCACGCCGCGGAGGGCCAGGAGAGCCGGCACAACCTCGTCTACTGGCAGGGCGGCGACTGGGTCGGCGTTGGACCGGGGGCGCATGGGCGGCTGACGCTCGGGGGCGTGAGGACCGGGGTCGAGACGGAGCGGGCGCCGGGGCGGTGGCTCCAGAGGGTCGAGGAGGACGGCTCGGGCGAGAGCGGGCGCGAGGCGCTGTCCGAGGTGGAGGCCGCCGAGGAGCGGCTGATGATGGGGCTGCGGCTGCGCGAGGGCGTGGAGATGGGGCGGCTCGGGGCGCTGGACGGGCTGGGTATCCCGGCCGAGGAGCTGGCCGGGATGGGGCTGGTGGCCGTCGAGGATGGGCGGCTGCGGACGACGGCGGCGGGGCGGCCGGTGCTGAACGCGGTGCTGCGGGAGCTGCTGGCCTGAGGGCACCGCGCTCTCCTGTTGGCGTCGGCCGGGGGCGCCCGCCATTCGCGCGCGCGCCACGAAGCCCACCCTCAGGGCCGACGCCGCCCTTGTCTGTGATCGGAGGGCCGCCGGGGATGCACGTCTCGGCCTGCCAGACGCTCAGGCCATCCACGCCTGCCGGCGCTTCCAATAGGTCGAGATAGGCGCCCCGTCCCTCTCCGCTGGAAGCCGGGTCGCTCGCTGAGCCTCGACGGCGTCGTGGGTGCTGGGAGGCGCGCCCCTCGTAGGAGATGCGGCCACTCCGACCAGCGCGCGCGGCCTGCTGGCTTGGCACAGGTGTCGTCGCGGCGAGCGAGCCGGGCGTGCCGAGGACGGGGCCTCAGCCACCCGAGAGACGGCTCAGCAGGTCGTCGAGCTGTTCCAGGTTCTTGTAGGTGATCGACAGGCGGCCGCCTTCGCCAGCAGCGCCGTGGTCGATGCGGACGGCCATCTTGAGGGCGGCCGAGAGCTCGCCCTCGATGGCGCGGGTGTCGGCGTCCTTCTCGGCACGGGCGCGAGGGGCCGCCTTTTCGGTGGCGGGCGTCTTGGCGATCCGCTCGGCGTCGCGGGCCGAAAGACCGCGCTCGGCGATGCGGCGGGCGAGGTCGATGGCGCGTGGGTGGCCGATCAGGGGACGCGCGTGGCCGGCGCTGATCGTGCGGTCGGCAACCATCTGCTGCACCTCCCTGGGGAGGCTCAGGAGGCGCATCTGGTTGGCGACATGGCTGCGGCTCTTGCCGAGGGCGGAGGCCACCTGCTCCTGGCTGTGACCGAAGCGGTCGATGAGGCTGCGGTAGGCCGCGCCCTCGTCGATGGGGTTGAGGTCGTCGCGCTGGACGTTCTCGATGATGGCGATTTCCAGGAGCTCGGCGTCGTCGTAGTCGCGCACGATCACCGGGACCTCCGTCAGGCCCGCCTTTTGGGCGGCGCGCCAGCGGCGCTCGCCGGCGACGATCTGCCAGGCGCCGGGGGCCGTAGGGTCGGGGCGCACGATCAGGGGCTGGATGACGCCCTTGGACTTGAGGGAGGCGGCGAGGTCGTCGAGCGCGGCGGGGTCGAAGGTGCGGCGGGGCTGGTCGGGGTTGGGGCGCAGGGACTCAACCGGCATCATGCGGTCGGGGGTGCGGGGGACCGGCGGGGCCTCCGCCTCCTTGGCGAGGTCGGTGCCGAGGTCGGCCATGAGGGCGGAGAGGCCCCGGCCCAGGCCGCGCTTCAGGAGGGGTTTCTCGGCCATGACTCAGGTCTCGCGGGCAAGGAGCTCGGCCGCGAGCGCGCGGTAGGCGTTCGCGCCGGCCGAGGAGGGGTCGTAGTCCAGGACGGACTGGGCGTGTGACGGGGCCTCGGAGAGGCGGACGTTGCGGGGGATCACCGTCTGGAACACGAGGGTCCCGAGGTTCTCGCGCGCGTCGGCCTCGACCTGCTGGGCGAGGCTGGTGCGGCGGTCCACCATGGTGAGCGCCACGCCTTCGATGCGGAGGGAGGGGTTCGCGGTCTGCCGGACCTCCCGGATCGTCAGCATGAGCTGGGAGAGGCCCTCGAGGGCGAAGAACTCGCTCTGCAGCGGCACGAGGACGGACTGCGCGGCGACGAGGGCGTTGATCGTCAGGATGTTCAGCGAGGGCGGGCAGTCGATCAGGATGTAGTCGAGGTCGAGGTCCGCCATGAGCGGCTGGCGCAGGGCGCCGCGCAGGAGCTGGGTGCGGCCCTGGCGCTGGCCGAGCTCAAGGTCGGCGGCGCTGAGGTCGGAGGTCGAGGGGACGAGGAGGAGGTTGGGGCTCGTGGTCTCGCGCACGGCCTCCTGCGGCGTGGCCTCTCCGAGGAGGAGGTCGTAGCTGGTGACGTGCCGGTCCTCGGGCGGGGCGCCGAGGCCGGTGGAGGCGTTGCCCTGGGGGTCGAGGTCCACGAGGAGCACGCGGCGGTCACGGCGCGCGAGGGCGGCGCCGAGGTTGATGGCCGTGGTGGTCTTGCCGACGCCGCCCTTCTGGTTGGCGACGGCCATGATCTTGGGGGCGCGGCGGGGCTCAGCCATGAGTGAGGTCCCTCAGGCGCAGGATGCGGGCGGAGGGATCGGTGCGGCTTGGGAGCGCCTCGGCCGTGAAGGTCCAGCCGGCGGCACGGGCGGCGTCGAGCTCGGTGGCATGGTCGCGGCCCTTGGGGAGGAGCGCGGTGCCGCCGGGGGCGAGGTGGCGGGCGACGAGGGGCAGGAGGGTCGGTAGGGGCGCGAGGGCGCGGGCGGAGACGACGTCGGCCTGCTGGGGCGGGGCGGCCTCGGCGCGCTGGTCGAGGATCGTTGCCTTGATGCCGAGCTCACGCAGGGCGGTGCGCAGGAATGCGCATTTGCGCTGGTCGCTCTCAATCAGGGTGACCTGCGGGGCGCCGGCTTCGGCCGCAAGGATGGCGACGACGAGGCCGGGGAAGCCGCCGCCGGAGCCGAGGTCGGCCCAGGTCTTGGTGGCCTGGGGAGCCAAAGGCCAGAGCTGGGCGGAGTCGGCGATGTGGCGGGTCCAGAGGTCGGGGACCGTTGAGGGGGCGACGAGGTTGATCTTCTCGGTCCAGCGGCGGGCAAGGGCCTCGAAGGCCTCCAGCAGGTCCAGCGTCGCCTTGGAGACGTCGAGCCCGGGCAGATCGCGGGTCGTCGTCATGCGGCGAGGCCGTCCGGGCGCTTCTTGAGGCGCGCGGTGAGGAGAAGGAGGGCTGAGGGCGTCATGCCATCGATCTCGGCCGCGTGGCGGAGCGTGGCCGGGCGGTGGCGTTCGAGCTTCTGGCGAAGCTCGATGGATAGGCCGGGCACGGCCGCATAGTCGAAATCGGCGGGCAGGCGCGTGGCCTCCTCGCGCTTGAGCTGGGCGATGTCGCGCTCCTGCCGATCGAGGTAGGTGGCATACTGGGCCTCGCGCTTGAGCTGCTCGCGGATCTTTGGCGCGGGCAGGGGCAGCGCGGGGTCGAGCGTGGCGAGTTGGTCCCAGGTCGCATCGGTGAGGGCGAGGGTCTGGAGACCGTCGCGGCTCTCGCCATCGGGATTCAGGTTGAGGCCGGCGGAGGCGATCCGGCGGGCGGTGAAGCGGCAGGCGCGGAGGTCCGCGCGGGCGGTCTCCAGGGCGTCCATCTTCTCGGAGAAGGCAGCCCAGCGAGGACCGCCGACGACGCCCCACTCCCTACCTTGCGCGGTCAGGCGCTGGTCGGCGTTGTCGACGCGGAGGCTCAGGCGGAACTCGGCGCGCGAGGTGAACATCCGGTAGGGCTCAGTGACGCCGCGCGAGGTCAGGTCGTCGATCATCACGCCGATGTAGGAGCCGGCGCGGCTGAACTCGGCCGGTGCCTCGCCTTGCGCGGCGCGGGCGGCGTTGAGGCCGGCGACGAGGCCTTGGGCGGCAGCCTCCTCATAGCCCGTCGTGCCGTTGATCTGGCCGGCGAGGTGGAGGCCGGGGAGGGCCTTGACTTCGAGGGACAGCGTGAGCGCCCGCGGGTCGACGTAGTCGTACTCGATCGCGTAGCCGGGCTGGGTGATGACGGCCTGTTCCAGGCCCTCGATCGAATGAACATATGCGTCTTGGACCTCGGCGGGGAGGGAGGTGGAGATGCCGTTCGGATAGACGGTGGGGTCGTCGAGGCCCTCGGGTTCGAGGAAGACCTGGTGGCTCCCCTTGTTGGAGAAGCGGACGACCTTGTCCTCGATGGAGGGGCAGTAACGGGGGCCCACGCCCTGGATGTGGCCGCCGTACATGGCCGAGCGGTCGAGGTTCGCGCGGATGATCTCGTGCGTGTGGGCGTTGGTGTGGGTGATGCCGCAGGCGACCTGGGGCACGACGGGGGCCTCGCTGAGGAAGCTCAGCATCGCGGGGTCCTCGTCGCCCTCCTGCCGTTCGAGGCGGTCCCAGGCGATGGTGCGGCCGTCGAGGCGCGGAGGCGTGCCGGTCTTGAGGCGGCCCATGGGCAGGCTGAGGCCGTAGAGGCGGTCGGCCAGGGCCTTGGACGGGGGCTCGCCCACCCGGCCGCCAGGGCGGGAACGGTCGCCGACATGGATCACGCCGTTGAGGAAGGTGCCGGTGGTCAGGACCACGGCGCGGGCGCGGATCTCGGAGCCATCGGCGAGGGTGACACCGGCAACGCGGCCGTTCTCGACGAGGAGGTCAGCAGCTTCGCCCTCGACGAGGGTCAGGTTCGGGGTGGCGGCGAGCTCGGCCTGGACCGCTTCGCGGTAGAGCCTGCGGTCGGCCTGGGTGCGGGGGCCCTGGACGGCCGGACCCTTGGACCGGTTGAGGAGGCGGAACTGGATGCCGGCGCGGTCGGCCATGCGGCCCATGATGCCGTCGAGCGCGTCGACCTCGCGCACGAGATGGCCCTTGCCAAGACCGCCGATGGCCGGGTTGCAGGACATCACGCCCACGGAGGCGAGCTTGAGCGTGAGAAGGACCGTGCGGGCACCGGAGCGCGCGGAGGCGTGCGCGGCCTCGCAGCCGGCGTGGCCGCCGCCCACCACGATCACGTCCCAGGTCTCGGGCGCATCCCGTTTCACGTGAAACACCGTCCTACTTTCCGATGCAGAAGCTCGAGAAAATCTCGCCGAGTATATCCTCCACCCCGACGCGCCCCACAAGGGCGTCGATCCGACGCAGGGCGCGTCGGAGGGTTTCGGCCACGATCTCGACGGGGGCGGCTTGGTCGAAGAGGGTGCGCGACTCGTCGAGGAGGCCGGCGGCATCCAGCATGGCGCGCGCGTGGCGCTCGCGCAGGCCGACGCCGAGGCCGGTGGCGCGGGGCTTCAAGCGGGCGGCGATCTCGGCCACGAGCGCGTCGATCCCGGAACCGGTTCTGCCGGAGATAGCGAGGGCGCCCGTGGGTGCGAGGTCGGCCTTGGCTTGGACGACGAGATCGTCTGGACCGGCCTCGGGCGCGGGTTCGCCGGGGAGGTGGAGGTGCACGCGGAGGTCGGCCTGGGCCGCGCGGCTGCGGGCACGTTCGATGCCGATGGCCTCGACGGGGTCCTGGGCCTCGCGCAGGCCGGCGGTGTCGATCAGGGTCACGGGCAGGCCCTCGAGATCCATGCGGACCTCGATCACGTCGCGGGTGGTGCCGGCGTGTTCGGAGGTGATGGCGGCCTCGCGTCCCGCGAGGCGGTTGAGGAGGGTGGACTTCCCGACGTTCGGGGCGCCGACGATGGCGACCTCGAAGCCCTCGCGCAGGCGCTCGGCGAGGCGGGCGCCTTGGGCCTCCTGGCGCAGTTCTTCGGCGAGGAGGACGATGAGCTCCAGCACCTCGGGCCAGACGTTCTCGGGGACGTCCTCGTCGGAGAAGTCGATGGTCGCCTCGACGAGCGCCACGGCGCGGAGGAGCTTGGCGCGCCACTCCTCCGCCTTCCGGCCCAGCGCGCCTGCGAAGACGCGCATGGCTTGGCGGCGCTGCGCCTCGGTCTCGGCGGAGAGGAGGTCGGCGAGGCCCTCGACCTGCGGGAGGTCGAGGCGGCCGTTCTCGAGGGCGCGGCGGGTGAACTCGCCGGGCTGGGCCTGGCGGAGGCCGGGGAGGATGCCGAGGGCGCGCAGGACGGCGGAGACCACGGCGGGGGCGCCGTGGCAGTGAAGCTCGGCCACGGCCTCGCCGGTGAAGCTGCGATGGGGGGCGAAGGTCAGTACGAGAGCCTGGTCGAGCGCCTCGCCCGAGGCGTCGCGGAGGGTGCGGAGGGTGCGGCCGTGCTCGGGCAACTCTCCCGCGAGCGCGCTCGCCGCGGCGTGGGCCCCGGGCCCGGAGAGGCGCAGGACGGCGATCCCGGCCCGGCCGGGCGCGGTGGCCAGGGCGAAGATTGTGTCGGGCGCGTGCGGCGGATGGCTCATCGAAGGTCCGGAAATGGAACGGCGCCCGAGGAGGTCCCGGGCGCCGCAGGTCGTGAAAACGGACGCCCGACCCGATCAGGCGTTCCCCGACGCGGCTTGCGCGTCAGGCGTTCATGCTGTCGAAGAAGTCGCTGTTCGTCTTGGTCTGCTTGAGCTTCGAGAGCAGGAATTCGATGGCGTCGGTGGTGCCCATCGGGTTGAGGATGCGCCGCAGCACGTAGGTCTTGGCGAGGTCCGTCTTCTCGACCAGCAGATCCTCCTTCCGGGTGCCGGACTTGAGGATGTCCATCGCCGGGAAGGTCCGCTTGTCGGCCACCTTGCGGTCGAGCACGATCTCGGAGTTGCCGGTGCCCTTGAACTCCTCGAAGATCACCTCGTCCATGCGCGAGCCGGTGTCGATCAGCGCCGTCGAGATGATGGTGAGCGAGCCCCCCTCCTCGATGTTGCGCGCCGCGCCGAAGAAGCGCTTGGGCCGCTGGAGCGCGTTGGCGTCCACGCCACCGGTCAGCACCTTGCCCGAGGACGGCACGACCGTGTTGTAGGCGCGGCCCAGGCGGGTGATCGAGTCGAGCAGGATCACCACGTCGCGCTTGTGCTCGACAAGGCGCTTGGCCTTCTCGATGACCATCTCGGCCACGGCGACGTGGCGCGTCGCGGGCTCGTCGAAGGTGGAGGAGATGACCTCGCCCTTCACCGAACGCTGCATGTCGGTCACCTCCTCGGGCCGCTCGTCGATGAGCAGCACGATGAGGTAGCACTCGGGGTGGTTGCGCTCGATGCTGTGCGCGATGTTCTGGAGGAGCACCGTCTTGCCGGTGCGCGGCGGCGCGACGATCAGGCAGCGCTGGCCCTTGCCGATGGGGGCCACGAGGTCGATCACCCGGGCCGAGCGGTCCTTGATGGTGGGATCGTCCTCGATCTCCATCTTGAGGCGCTGGTCGGGATAAAGGGGCGTGAGGTTCTCGAAGGCGACCTTGTGGCGGGCGCGCTCGGGCTCCTCGAAGTTGATCCGCTCGACCGAGACCAGGGCGAAGTAGCGCTCGTTCTCGTTGGGTTCCTGGATGACGCCCGAGACGGTGTCGCCGGTGCGCAAGGAGTACTGCCGGATCATCTCCGGCGAGACGTAGATGTCGTCGGGGCCGGGGAGGTAGTTGGCCTCGGGGCTGCGGAGGAAGCCGAAGCCGTCCTGGAGCACCTCGAGCACCCCGTCGCCGCCGATGACCCAGTCCTCGTCCGCGCGCTCCTTGAGGATGGCGAACATCATGTCGCCCTTGCGCATGGTCGAGGCGTTCTCGATCTCGAGCTCCTCGGCGAGGGCCAGGAGGTCCTTGGGGCTTTGCGCCTTGAGGTCGGCCAGGTTGAGACGGTCTTGAGTCATGAAGATCCTGATGGTCCTGCGCGACCGCACTCGCCCGGGTCGGGCGGCAGTCGGGACGAAGTCATGCGCGTGAGATGCCGTTCCCGGACGGGAGGGCTGACGCAGAGATAAGGATTCCGCCGGCCCGCGTCAATCGGGGGTCGCGACGATCAGAAGGGCTTCACGATCACCATGGCGACGATGACGAGCAGGAGGAGCGTCGGCAGCTCGTTGGCGATCCGGTAGGTGCGGCCCGGGCGGGTGTTGCGGCCCGCGGCGAAGTCCCGCCGCCGCGCCGCGCACCACATGTGGAAGGCGGTGAGGGCGAGGACGCCCAGGAGCTTCACGTGGAACCATCCGGCGGTCCACCAGCCCCCCAGCGCCAGGAGCAGCAGGCCCAGGACCCAGGTCGCGATCATGGCGGGGTTCATGATGGCGCGCAGGAGGCGCCGCTCCATGACCTGGAAGGTCGCGTCGAGCTCCGAGCCGGGGGTCCCGCGCTCGGCGTGATAGACGAAGAGGCGGGGCAGGTAGAACAGGCCCGCCATCCAGGCGACCATCGCGACGACATGCGCGGCCTTGATCCAGGGATAGGCAGACTGAAGGGTGTCGATCATCGGGTCCGCGCGAACAGTGGTGGCCACCTTCTCTAAAGACTCCCCGAAGGGGAAGGGAAGTGGATGGCGGTTGGGCTGTGGAGAACTCCGGCGAAGGCCTGCCGCCCCCAGAAGAGTCCACAGGCGGTTCGGGCGCGTCGCCGCGGCGTCCGAGCCACAGCTCTCGTGGCGAGAGCCTGACTCCAAGGACTTCCCGAGGTGGGAGGCCGATCCTGATGGGAGCTGGCGGGGGTGAGTCGTCCCCAGGGCGGACTTATCCTCATCCACGGTGGGGGACTCAGGGCGACTCGGGTGCCGAAGGGGGTGAGTCGTCCACCCCCTTCCGTCCGGGGCCATGCTCGTCCATACGCCGGGGCGATCCATCCCGCTCTTGCCCGCAGGGTTGTCCACATGTCCCAGTCCCTTGTCCTCGCCTCCGGCTCCGCCACGCGCGCGGCGATGCTGCGCGCCGCCGGCGTCCCCTTCGAGGTCGTGGTGGCGCGCGTGGACGAGGAGACCTTCACGGCGGGCCTCCTGGCCGAGGGAGCCTCGGCGCGCGACATCGCGGATGCGCTCGCGGAGATGAAGGCCGCGCGGATCTCGCCGCGCCGGCCGGAGGCCTTCGTCCTGGGCTGCGACCAGACGCTCTCCTGCGACGGCGAGCTGTTCTCGAAGCCCGCGACGCCGGAGGAGGCGCGCAAGCAGCTCCGGTCCCTCATGGGCCGCACCCACAAGCTCCATTCGGCGGCGGTGATCTACCAGCACGAGCAGCCCGTCTGGCGCGAGGTGACCGAGGCGAAGCTCACCATGGGCCGGATGTCGGACGAGTGGGTCGATGGCTATCTCGGGCGCAATTGGGAGTCGGTGCGGCATTCGGCCGGCGCCTACCGGATCGAGGAGGAAGGGGTGCGGCTCTTCACCAAGGTCGAGGGCGACCACTTCACCATCCTGGGGCTGCCGCTGCTGCCCCTCTTGTCTTTCCTCACCCTGCGCGGGACCATTCCGTCATGACCAAGCCCTATCTCCTGGCCGGCGTCGTCGGGCGCCCGGTCGCGCATTCGCGCTCGCCCCGGCTGCACCGCCACTGGATCGCGCGGCATGGGATATCCGGGGACTACGTCGCCATGGAGATCGCGGAGGAGGACCTGGGCGAGGTGTTCCGGGCGCTGCCCAAGGCAGGGTTCCGGGGCGTCAACGTCACTATCCCGCACAAGCGCGCGGCCCTCGACTTGGCCTCCGAGGCGACGGAGCGCGCGCGGCGGATCGGGGCGGCAAACCTGCTGGTCTTCGAGGACGGACGCATCCTGGCGGACAATACCGACGGCGAGGGGTTCCTGAGCTCGCTGCGCCAGGGCGCGCCCGAGTGGGACCCGGCTGCGGGACCCGCGACGGTGCTGGGCGCGGGCGGCGCGGCGCGGGCGGTGATCGTGGCGCTGCTCGACGCGGGCGTGCCCGAGGTGATCCTGAGCAACCGCACGCGCGGGACCGCCGACGCCCTGCGGGAGGAGTTCGGGGACAGGCTCCGGGTGGTGGACTGGGTGCAGTCCGGCAACGCCGTCGAGGAGGGGGCGCTGGTCGTCAACACGACCTCGCTCGGCATGACGGGCAAGCCCGAGCTGAGGGTTCCGCTCGATGGACTGCGGGCGGGGCAGGTGGTGACGGACCTCGTCTATGCGCCCTTGGAGACGCGGCTCCTGCGCGAGGCGCGGGCGGCGGGGGCCGTCGCGGTGGATGGGCTCGGGATGCTGCTGCACCAGGCGGTGCCGGCCTTCGAGCGGTGGTTCGGCGTCCGGCCCGAGGTGGACGACGCCCTGCGCGCGGCGGTGCTGGGCTGATGCGCTTCGTGCTGGGCCTCACGGGGTCCATCGGCATGGGCAAGTCCACCACGGCGGCGATGTTCCGCGAGGAGGGCGTGCCGGTCTGGGACGCCGACGCCTCGGTCCATGCCCTCTACGCGCCGGGGGGCGCCGCGGTGCCGGGCATCCGGGCGCTCGTGCCCAGGGCGGTGGCGGGTGGCGAGGTGGACCGGCCGGCGCTGCGCGAGGCGCTGGAGCGGGACCCCACGCTCTTTCCCCGGCTGGAGGCCCTGGTCCACCCCCTCGTGGCCGAGGACCGGGCGCGGTTCCTGGGCACGACTCCGGGCGACATTGTCGTGCTGGACGTGCCGCTGCTCTATGAGCGGGAGATCGACCGGGAGTGCGACGAGGTGGCGGTCGTGTCGGCCTCGGCCGCCACGCAGATGGCGCGGCTGCTTGCCCGGCCGGGGATGGACCTCGCCGGCGTGGAGCTGCTGCTCTCGCGCCAGATGCCGGACGCGGAGAAGCGGGCGCGGGCGCGCTGGGTGATCCCGACCGAGACCCTTGAGGAGGCCCGGGCCGCCGTGCGACAGATCCTTTCGGAGATCCGCGCCGACGCGGGTTGAAAGGGCTTCGATGCGCGAGATCGTCCTCGATACGGAAACGACGGGCTTCGAGCCCGAGACCGGCGACCGGATCGTGGAGATCGGGGCGGTGGAGCTCTTCAACCACCTGCCGACGAAGCGGCACTTCCACGTCTACGTCAACCCCGAGCGGCCGATGCCCGAGGCGGCCTTCGCGGTCCACGGGCTGGGCGACGACTTCCTGCGGGACAAGCCGGTCTTCGCGGAGGTCGCTCGGGACTTCGTGGAGTTCATCGGCGACGCGAGGCTGGTGATCCACAACGCCGCCTTCGACATGAAATTCCTGAACCACGAGCTCGGGCGGATCGGCTACCCGCCGATGCCGATGGACCGGGCCATCGACACCGTGCTCATGGCGCGGCGCAAGTTCCCCGGCGCGCCCGCCTCGCTCGACGCGCTCTGCCGGCGCTTCGGGATCGACAACTCGGCGCGGACGCTGCACGGGGCGCTCCTCGACAGCGAGATCCTGGCCGAGGTCTACCTGGAGCTGATCGGCGGGCGGCAGCCGGACTTCGGGCTGAGCGCCGAACCCTCGACCCCGGCCCGTGCCGAACGGGCGGAGCAGGTGGACGGGACCTGGCGCCCGCGCCCCCGGCCCGTGCCGCTGCCGCCCCGGATCACCGAGGAGGAGGCTGCGGCGCACGCGGGTTTCGTGGCCTCCCTGGGCGATGGGGCGCTCTGGAACCGGACATGAGGCGAAGGGCCGCCCTCGGGGAGCGGGCCCCTTGCCGCCGTCGTGGGTCGCGCCCTGCTCAGGTGGGTTCTCCGTCGGCCTCTTGCCCTGACGCCCGCGACCGGGCTCCATCCCGTCTCGGCCCGCTCGCTTTGAGGCGGGCTCCTGCTTCCTGCCGGTCGATGGGACCGGCATCGCACTCGTTTTCTGCCGGGATTTGCCGATGATCACCGATATCGAGGACTTCTTCACGAAAGGCTGCGGCCGCTGCGAGCGCTTTGCCACCCCGGACTGCTCGACGCGGGCCTGGACGCGGGGGCTGGACGAGCTTCGCCGCATCTGCCGGGAGGCCGGGCTCGACGAAGCCGTGAAGTGGGCGCATCCCTGCTACATGCACGCGGGGCGCAACATCGCGATCATCGGCGCGTTCCGCGGCGACTTCCGCCTCAGCTTCTTCGATGCGGCCCTGATGAAGGACCCCGAGGGCCTTCTTGAGCGGCAGGGACCGAACACCCGCCATCCCGACATGATCCGCTTCAGCGCCAACGAGCAGGTGGCGGACAGGGAACTGGTCATCCGGTCCTACCTGCGCGAGGCGATGGGCTATGCGGAGCAGGGCCTCAAGCCGCCGAGGGAGGAGGCGTCCCTCGATCTGCCCGACGAGCTGGTCGCGGCGCTGGACGCCGACCCCGAGCTGGCTGAGGCCTTCCACGCCCTCACGCCGGGTCGGCAGAGGAGCTACGTGGTCAACCTCAGCTCGGCGAAGACGCCCGAGACGCGAACCGCGCGGGTCGCCAGGTTCCGCGACAGGATCATCGCCGGCAAGGGCGCGACGGAGCGGTAAGGGGGCCCTTCGTCGGTGCGCGTCACGCTGCAATGGGTGCGGCGAAGGACGGCTCCATCTGCACAGTCGAGGCGTGACACGGTCGAACGCGCCGATCCGTCATCGGCGGGTCGCTGGTCTCGCCGGCGACGCTTTCGGCAAAGGGCCGCCCTTGGGGACGGCCCTTCTCCCGAGAGCAGGGTCTCAGGCGTCGAGCTTGGGCGCGGCCGCCGGGGGCTGCTGGGCCTGGGCGCGGCGCGCGAGGTCGTTGCGGTAGAGCGACACGAAGTCGATGATCTCGAGGTTGAGCGGCGGGAAGCCACCGTCGCGGGTGAGGTCCGACACGATCCGCCGCAGGAACGGGAAGGTGATGCGCGGGCACTCGATCAGCAGGTAGGGGTGGAGCTGCGCCTCGGGCACCCCCTCGATCTGGAAGACGCCGACATACTCGAGCTCGAGGACGAAGAGGACCTCGCCGCTGGCCTTGGTCTTGGAGGTCGCGTTGAGCTTGGTGGTGACCTCGTACTGGTTGTCGCCGCCGCGCTTGCGGGCGTCGAGGCTGACCTGCACGGCGATCTCGGGCGCGACCTCGCCGGTCACGCCCTTACGGGCGAGGACGTTCTCGAAGGAGAGGTCGCGGATGTACTGCGCGAGGATGCGCTGCGTGACGCGCGGGGCCGCAGCCGGAGTGGCGGGAGCGGGGGACCCCCCTTCGGGCGTGTCGGGCGTGTCGGTCATGGGGTCTCCTCCGAGGGATCACGATGTCGGAGGTTCCCCTAGCATCCCGGGGCGTCCCTCCTCAATGGCGGGGCTAGTGGCGGGTCCAGCCCGAGGGGCGATGGGTCGGGCGCTTGGGCGGGGGCACCTCTTCCCACTCGGCCTCGACCACGCGGTCTCGCGGAACTCCGGAGGACGTGGGCCGGACGCCGTAGATCTCCGTGGCCCGCATGGTCGCGACGCGGGCGCCGGTGCGGGCGGCGAGAGTCCTCCCCACCAGCCGCTGCACGGCCGGGACGAGCAGCGCCAGCGCCACCAGGTCGCCCAGGAAGCCCGGCAGGATCAGGAGCAGCGCCGCCACGAAGCGGAAGCCGCCGCGCAGGAGCGCGGGCCGGGGGTCGCGCCGGGCGTCGAGGCTGCGGCGCATCGCCGAGAGCGCGTCGCTGCCCTGCTGCCGCAGCAGCGCCACGCCGAGCAGGCCGGCGCCGACCACGAGGAGCAGCGTCCCCAGCACGCCGATCCAGTTGCCGACGATGACGAGGCTCGCGACCTCGGCGAGCAGGTAGGCCGCGACCAGCAGGCGTGCCATGAGGAGGGCTCCTTGTCCCTGGTGGGGGCACCCGGGGCCCCGCGTTCCGGGAGGCCGATGGACTTGATCCGGCCCCCGCAATACATAGGTGCCCTGAAGCCGCCTCGCTAGACGCGGCTCGTTACGGCTGCGCGAGGACCCGCATGAACTCTCCGATCGTCCAGCTTCTGGTGCTGGCCGCCATCGCGATCTTCCTGATCCTGCGCCTGCGGAGTGTGCTGGGGAGCCGCGAAGGCTTCGAGAAGCCGCCGGTCGCGCTGCCGGAGAGCCCCGCCCGCCGCAGCCGGCCCGAGCTCGAGGTGATCGAGGGGCGGCCGGACCGCGACATCACCGATCACGTTCCCGAGGACTCGGACGCGGCGAAGGCGCTCGCGGCGATGAAGGCGGCGGACCCCTCCTTCACCGTGCGCGACTTCCTCCAGGGCGCCCGCGCCGCCTACGAGATGATCCTGATGGCCTTCGAACGGGGCGATCTCGCCCCCGTGAAGCCCTTCCTGTCGCCCGATGTCTACGGCGCCTTCGCGCAGGTCGTCGAGGAGCGGCACGCCAAGGGCTACAAGGTCGAGGCGACCTTCGTGGGCCTCTCGGAGCTGGCGCTAAGGGACGCGACCTTCGACCCGGCCACCCGCGAGGGCGAGGTCTCGGTGCGCTTCGTGGGCGAGCTGACGTCGGTCGTGCGCGACAGTGCGGGCGAGGTCGTCGAGGGGTCGTCCACGGCGATCCGGCGGCAGCGGGACGTCTGGACCTTCTCGCGCGTGATGGGGGCGTCGGACCCCAACTGGATCCTGGTCGCCACCAGCGAATGACCCTGGCAGCCCGGGAGGTGGGAGTGCCCGTGGCCGCGCGGCGGCTCACGGGGCTCGGTTTCGGCGACCTCGACGGATGGGCCGAGGACGACCACGCGGCTGCGTTGCGCGCGTTCCGGGCGACCTGCGACTTGGCGGAGGGTGACGGTTGGACCGGGCTGGCCCGCGATATCCGGCCCGAGTCGGCGCGGGGCTTCTTCGAGGCGCGGTTCCGCCCGGTGCTGATCGAGGACGGGTCGCCCGCGCTCTTCACCGGCTACTACGAGCCGGAGATCGAGGGCTCTCCCGTGCCCTCCGACCGCTACCCCGCGCCACTCTATCGGCTGCCGCCCGGGCTGCCTTGGCTCACGCGGGCGGAGATCGAGGACGGGGCGCTGGCCGGGCGGGGGCTCGAGATCGCCTGGGTCGAGGATGCGGTCGAGGCCTTCTTCCTGCAGGTCCAGGGCTCGGGACGCGTCCGGCTGCCGGACGGGCGGGTCCTGCGGCTGGGCTATGCGGGGAAGAACGGGCATCCCTATGCCTCGGTGGGGCGGCTGCTGATCGAGCGGGGCGCGCTGGTGGCCGGGGAGGCCACGGCCGATGCGGTGCGCGGCTGGCTGCGTCGAAACCCGGAGGAGGGGCGGACGGTCATGCGGGCCAACGCCTCCTTCGTGTTCTTCCGAGAGCTGGAGCTGCCGTCCGAGCTGGGACCGCTCGGCGCGATGGGCCGACCGGTGACGCCGCTGCGAAGCCTCGCGGTGGACCCGGGCCATGTGCCGTTGGGCGCGCCCATCTGGATCGAAGCGAACGGGGCGGAGCGGCTGCGCCGCCTCATGATCGCGCAGGACGTCGGCGGCGCCATCAAGGGCGCGCAGCGGGGGGACATCTTCGTGGGCACGGGGGCCGCGGCGGGGCTCCGCGCCGGGCGCATCCGGGACGGCGGGCGCATGGTGGTCCTGCTGCCCCTTCCGCAGGCCCAGGCCCTCCTGGCCGCCGCGTCGTGAGCCGCCGCCTCTCCGCCGAGGATCGCGAGCTCTGGGAGCGGGTGAAGGGGAGCGTCGCCCCTATGCATCCGGCGCAGGCCATTCCGGCGCCCCTGCCCAAAGCTCCGTCGCCGCCGGTGCAAGCCCCGGCGGCACCCCCCGCGCCCCAGCCGATCGCGCCGTTCCGGGTGGGGCAGGCGGTGGACCACCGGAAGACGAACGACCTGCTGCCGGGGCTGGCCGAGAGCCTCGCCCGGGGGCCGCTCCGGATGGATGCGGGGACCTTCGGGAGGATGAGGAAGGGGAAGCTCAGGCCGGACGCGCGGATCGACCTGCACGGGATGACGCTGGCCGAGGCGCATCCGGCGCTCCAGTCCTTCATCCTGGGGTCCCGGGCCAAGGGGCGTCGCCTCGTGCTGGTGATCACCGGCAAGGGCCGGGTGAACGACGACCTCGCGCCCATGCCCGCAAGGGCGGGACGTCTGCGGCACGACGTGCCGCGCTGGCTGATGCTGCCGCCGCTGGCAGGGGCCGTGCTCCAGGTCGCCCCGGCCCATCAGCGGCATGGGGGCGAGGGCGCGCTCTACGTCTACCTGCGCGCCTGACCGACGACGGGAAACCCGCAAGGCCTGCCGGGCGTTGCGCCCGGACGCAGCCATGGACCTCGACATGACCGAAGCCTCGACCCTCGACGACGCCCAGCGCATCTGCGTCATCTGCAACGAGAACTCGGGCCGCAACAGTCGCGAGGCGGATGCCATCAAGCTGGCCATGGAGGTCCTCGGGACCCGGGCCGAGCTGCGGCAGGTCAAGGGCGAGGAGATCGAGGGCGCGGCCCGCCGGGCGGTCGAGGACGACTTCGATGCCATCGTGGGCGCGGGGGGCGACGGCACGGTCATGACCGTGGCCGGAGCGCTGATGGACTCGGGCCACCGCTTCGGGGTGCTGCCGCTGGGCACCTTCAACTACTTCGCCCGCGGCCTGGGCATCCCGGAGGACCCCAGGGCGGCCGCCGAGGTCATCCTGGCCGGCGGCACGCGCCGCGTGTCGCTGGCCGAGGTCAACGGCCAGGTCTTCCTCAACAACATCAGCCTGGGCATCTACCCCGCGATCCTGAAGAATCGCGAGGAGGTCTATGCCCGCTGGGGCCGGAGGCGGCTGGCCGCCCACTGGTCGGCCGCCAAGACCTTCATGCGCTTCCAGCGGCCGCTGTTCCTCACCGTCATGGCGGATGGACGGGAGATCCGGGTCAAGACACCGCTCCTCTTCGTGGCCCGCTCCGCCTACCAGCTCGAGAGCTTCGGGCTCGCGGGGGCGGAATGCGTGGCGCAGGGGCGCTTCGCGGTCTTCGTGGCGCCCGACACGGGCCGGGCGGGGATGTTCCACAAGGCCTGGCGGCTCGTCCGGCAATCCATGCGGCAGGGGCGCGACTTCGACCTCGTCTGCGCGGACGAGGTGACGATCGCGGCCCGTTCGCTGCATCTGACGGTGGCCTGCGACGGGGAGAAGATGCGGATGCGGACACCCCTGCGGCTGCGCGTGCACAAGGACGCGCTCGAGGTCTATGCCCCGCCGGAGGAGGCCGTGGGCGCAGACGCCCCGGGGGCCGCCGCATGAGGACGATCCTTCACCTCTCGGACCTGCATTTCGGGCGCACCCGGCCGGACCTCCTCGACCCGCTGGTGACGCTCGCGGCCGACCTCGCACCCGACCTCGTGGCGGTCTCGGGCGACTTCACGCAGCGCGCGCGGCGAAGCCAGTTCGTGGAGGCCGCGAAGTTCCTCGACCGGCTGCGCTCGCCTTGGCTCGCGGTGCCGGGGAACCATGACATCTCGCTCGACAATGTGGTGGTGCGGCTCCTCGACCCCTGGGGGCGCTACCGCTCGCTGATCCACGACGACCTCTCGCCGCGCCACGAGGACGAGGAGGTCACGGTGGTCGGCCTCAACACCGTCAACCGCTACGCCCATCAGGCGGGGCGGATCGGGAGGTCGCAGCTCCGCGCCATCGCGCGGTCGCACGAGGCGAACCCGCAGAAGACGCTGGTCGTGATGATGCACCACCCGCCCGAGCATCCCGTCGGCTCCACCAAGCGGCTCATGAGCCATTCCGGCAAGGGGGTGGAGGCGCTGGTGCAGGCCGGGGCCGACATCGTGCTGTCGGGGCACCTGCACAACGCCCATGTGGCGCCGCTGACAGCGGCCCCGGGGGTCCTCCTCGTGCAGGCGGGAACGGGGCTCTCCACGCGCCTGCGGAACGAGCCCAACACCTTGAACCTGCTGACCATCGAGCCCGGGCACGTGCGGATCGACCGCTACGCCGCCTTCGAGAAGCCCGTGTTCGAGGTCATCGAGACGGCGTGGTTCGGGCGCGACCTGTCGGACCAGAACGCCGGCTGGGAGGCGCTGTCGGGCATGGCGCCCGTCAGCGTCGCCTAGGCTGACCCTCAGAGGAGGATCGCGCGACCGGACCCGAGGACGCCGGCGCGGATTTCCCTTCGCCGTTAACGGTTTCTCAACTTTTCTGGGGCAGGGTGATCCTGTCCCTGGGTCGCCGCCCGGCGGGGTAGGGGAAGCTGCGTCCTTCGCCTGGACCCCACGGCCCCGCCGGAAAAGGTCCTAGAGCACATAGCGGCCGAGGTCGGCGCGGGACATGAGCGCGCCCAGGTGCTTCTCGACGAAACCCGCATCCACGGTGACGCTCTCGCCGCCGCGGTCAGGGGCGGCGAAGCTCAGGTCCTCGAAGACGCGCTCCATCACCGTGTAGAGCCGCCGCGCGCCGATGTTCTCGACCGCGCGGTTCACCTCGGCCGCGATGCGGGCGAGCGCGGCGATACCGTCGTCGGTGAAGGCGACCTTCACGCCCTCGGTCTCCATGAGGCCGGCGTACTGGCGCGTCAGGGCGTTCTCGGTCTCGGTCAGGATGCGGACGAAGTCGCCCTCGGTCAGCGGCTGGAGCTCCACCCGGATCGGCAGGCGGCCCTGCAGCTCGGGCAGGAGGTCCGAGGGCTTGGCGATATGGAAGGCGCCGGAGGCGATGAAGAGGATATGGTCGGTCTTCACGGGGCCGTATTTCGTGGAGATCGTAGTGCCCTCGATCAGCGGCAGGAGGTCGCGCTGCACGCCCTCGCGGCTGACGTCGGCGCCCCGCGTCTCGGCGCGGGCGCAGACCTTGTCGATCTCGTCGAGGAAGACGATGCCGTTCTGCTCGACGGCTTCGAGCGCCGCCTTGGTCACCGTCTCGTCGTCGAGGAGCTTGTCGGCCTCCTCGTTCAGCAGCACGTCGTAGCTCTCGGCCACGGTCATGCGCTTCCTCGTGGTGCGGCGAAGGGCCTTGCCGAAGAGGTCGCCCAGCGACGCCATGGCGAGGCCTTGGCTGCCGGGGAGGTCGAGACCGGGCGGCATACCGAAGGGGCTCGCCGCGTCGTTCAGCTCGAGTTCGATGAACGTGTCGTCGAGCTCGCCCGCCTTCAGCTTGCGACGGAAGGCCTCGCGCGTGCCGGGACGGGCGTCCTCGCCGGCCAAGGCGGTGACGACACGGTCCTCGGCGGCCTGGAGGGCACGGGCCTTCACGTCCTCGCGCATCTGCTCGCGCGTGGTGACGATGGCGGCGTCCACGAGGTCGCGGACGATCTGCTCCACGTCCCGGCCGACATAGCCCACCTCGGTGAACTTGGTGGCCTCCACTTTCAGGAACGGCGCCTTGGCGAGGCGGGCGAGGCGGCGGGAAATCTCGGTCTTGCCGACGCCGGTGGGGCCGATCATCAGGATGTTCTTGGGCGTGACCTCCTGCGCGAGGTCGGCGGGGAGCTGCTTCCTCCGCCAGCGGTTCCGCAGCGCCACGGCGACGGCGCGCTTCGCGGCCTCCTGGCCGATGATGAAGCGGTCGAGCTCGGAGACGATCTCGCGGGGGGTCAGGTCGGTCATCAGGTGTTCCTTCGGTCTGGCGTCCATCTATGGAGGCCAGGCCGTCCTGCCAAGCGGCGCGCCCATCAGGAGGGCAGCGCCTCCACGGTCAGGTTGCCGTTGGTGTAGACGCAGATCTCGGCCGCGATGGCCATGGCCTTGCGGGCGATGGTCTCGGCGTCCATGTCGGTCTCCATGAGCGCGCGGGCCGCGGCAAGCGCGTAGTTGCCGCCCGAGCCGATGGCCGCCACGTCGTTCTCGGGCTCCAGCACGTCGCCCGCGCCGGTCACCACGAGGAGGTTGCTGCCGTCCGTGACGATCAGCATGGCCTCGAGCTTCTGGAGATACTTGTCGGTGCGCCAGTCCTTGGCGAGCTCCACCGCCGCGCGGGCGAGCTGGCCGGGCGCGGCCTCGAGCTTGGCCTCCAGGCGCTCCAGCAGCGTGAAGGCGTCGGCGGTGCTGCCCGCGAAGCCCGCGACCACCGCGTGGCCGCCGGGCGAGAGGCGGCGCACCTTGCGCGCCGTCCCCTTGATGACGGTCTGGCCGAGCGAGACCTGGCCGTCCCCGGCCACCACGACCCGCCCGCCCTTGCGGACCGCGAGGATGGTCGTGCCATGCCAGCCGGGAAAGTCGTCGGCCATCAGATGTTCGAGTCGATCCAGGACTGCAGCGCGGCCTTGGGCGCCGCGCCGACCTTGTTCGAGACCACCTGGCCGTCCTTGTAGAGATAGAGCGAGGGGATGCCCCGCACGCCGAGCTTGGCGGCCTCGTTCGGGTTCTCGTCCACGTTGACCTTGGCGATCTTGATCTTGCCTTGGTAGGCGGCCGCGATCTCCTCGAGGGCCGGGCCGATCATCCGGCAGGGCCCGCACCATTCGGCCCAGAAGTCCACCACGACGGGCACAGAGGAGTTGCGGACCTCGGAGTCGTAGGTCGCGTCGGTGACGTGAACGGTGGCCATGACGGCTCTCCTGAAGGGGCGCCGGGCGGTGTGGCCGGCGCAAGGGCTAGGCAGCGAAGGTATGAGCCCCCACCCGGAGCGTCAAGATGTGGGGTCTCCGCCGGGTCCCGGCGCGCGTTGCAGGGCGGCCATGACCAGGGCGGAGGGCAGGGGCATCAGCGTCGCCGTGTGGGTCCAGAGGATGGCGGTGCGCACCGCCCGGCCCGGGTAGAGGGCGGCCAGCATGGCGGCATAGGCGCCCATCTGGCGCAGGATGCCCTCGGGCACCTCCTCGGGCGTCGAGGGGAAGACGCGGTTGGTCTTGAAGTCGATGGCGGTGACGGCCTCCGGAGCGACGAGGAGGCGGTCGATGGTGCCGTGGAGTCGGCCGACGCCCTCGATTTCGGCGCTGAGGTCGACCTCGGCCAGCGCGTCCGGCGCGAAGAGGGCGGCGAGGTGCGAGGCGGCCATGAGGGCCTGCGCCTCGGCCACGATCTCGGACAGGTTGCCGGCGAGCGCGGCGTCCTCGGTCGCGGCAAGAAGGGCGGCCACGGTTTCGGGCGAGGTGACGGGCAGGTGCTCGAGCGCGAGGTGCAGGAGGTGGCCGCGCGCGAGGGCCCGGGCGCGGCTGGCCTCGGGGTCGCGGGTCGAGGCGTCGTGCTCGTCCGGCAGGATCTTGGCGCCACCGAGGTCCGTGGGGGCGAGGGCGACAGGGCGCGGACCGGGCGGGGGCACGGGGCCGAAGTCCGGCACCGGCACCGGCTTGGGCGGCAGGCGGCGGGCGCGCTTGGGCGCCTTGGGCAGGTGGTCCCAGTCGCCGCCGTAACGGCGGCCCCGGCCGTCGAGGCAGGGATGCTCGGGCGCCTCCAGCTCGTCGAGGCCCCTTTCCACGGAGCCGTGCCAGCTCTCGGGCCCGCATTCTCCGGCGCCGCAGACGACGAGCCAAGCCTCGGCCCGGGTCATGGCGACATAGAGGAGCCGCCGCCGCTCCCGCTCCTGAGCCGCGAGAAGGGCCTCGCGACGCTCGCGCATGAGGCGGGGCATGTCGTCCTTGGGGCAGGCCCAGAGCAGGCGACCGCCCTCCATCGGGTAGAGGGGAGAGAGCTGGGGAGCCTGTCGCTTGGCGCAGTCGGGGAGGATGACGATGGGTGCCTCGAGGCCCTTGGCGCCGTGGACGGTCATCACGCGGATCCTGTCGCCGGCCGCGTCCATCTGGCGCTTCACCTCCACCTCGTCCTGCCCGCGCCACTCGAGGAAGCCGGTGAGCGAGGGCACGGCCTCGCTCTCGTAGGTAAGCGCCTGCGCGAGGAAGGCGTCGATTCCGTCCTCGGCCTCGGGCCCCAGCCGCGCGAGCAGGCGTCGGCGGCCGTCGTGGCGCAGGAGCAGGCGGTTGACGAGGTCGTAGGGGCGCAGGAAGTCGGCCTTGTCCCTCAGGTCCTTGAGAATGGTCAGAGCCTCGGATTCTCCGGCGCCGCGGAGCGCATCCCAGAGGCTCTGACCCTCGGGGCGGGGCTGGGCGAGGTGGTAGAGTTGGCGCTCCGTCCAGCCGAAGAGGGGGCTTTTCAGGGCGCAGGCGAGGGACAGCGAGTCCTCGGGAAGCGCCAGGAAGCGCAGCACGGCCTCGATGTCGCGGACCGCAAGCTCGGCGCGGAGCTTGAGGCGGTCGGCGCCGGCCACGTCGAGGTTGCGCTTCTTCAGCTCGCGGATGATCGCGCTGAACAGCGTGCTGCGGCGCTGGACGAGGATCATCACGTCGCCCGGCGTGACGGGACGGCGCATCCAGACGCCGTCCACCTCCACGGGGAGGGAGCCGTTGTGGATCATGTCCTCGACGGCGATGGCGACCTTCTCCGCGAGCTGGAGGTTCGCATCCTTGGGGTCGGTGGAGTCGACCGGGTCGGTCCAGGGGCGCTCGTCCTTGGCCCGCTCCACCTTCGGCACCGGCGGCCAGAGGTCCACGCGGCCCGGCATCCCGGCGCGGAAGGCGAGGTGGGTGGTGGGGGCCGTCTCGCCCAGCCCGTCATGGTCGCGGAAGGTGGCGTCCACGACGTTCAGCACCGCCTCGGAGGAGCGGAAGGAGTATTCGAGCTGCTGGGACTGGAGCGTCTGGCCGATGCGGGAAAGGCGCTCGCCGAAATGCGCCTGCATCCGGTCGAAGCCTTCGGCGTCGGCGCCCTGGAAGGAGAAGATCGACTGCTTGCGGTCGCCCACGACGAAGATCGTGCGGTGGCGCTGCGGGTCGCGGCCCTCGCCGGACGCGAACTCGTCCGCAAGGCGCTCGATCACCGCCCACTGACCGGGCGAGGTGTCCTGCGCCTCGTCCACGAGGATGTGGTCGATGCCGCCGTCGAGCCGGTAGAGGACCCACTGGGCGACCGCCGGATCGGTCAGGAGGCCACGGGCGCGGGCGATGAGGTCGTCGAAGTCGAGGAGCCCGCGCGCGAGCTTCTTGCGCTCGTAGGCCTCGACGAAGGCGGCGGCGAAGGCATGGAGGTCGTGGTTGCGGGCATGGGCCTGAAGGCAGAGTCGGAGCTCGCGGGCGGCCTCCACGTCGTGCATCAGCTCTTCCAGGCGTTCGATCAGCTCGGGGGCCCTGCCCCGAAGGCCCTTGGTCGGGAAGGCACCGATCTTGGCGCTGAAAGGCTCGTTCTTCTCGGCGGTCGCACCGTAAAGGAAGACCTTCTCGAGCTCGGCCAGCGTGCTCAGGGCAAAGCGGTCCTGGGTGCAGACGCGCTGGAGGGCGCGGGCGGCCTTCTGATCGTTGGCGCCTCCGGTCAGGCCCAGGTCGGTGACGTCGCGCAGGAGCTGACGACGTTCGGCGCTCTCGATGCAAGCGAGGAGGGAGTCCTCGGAGGCGTCCTCGGCGAGAGCGAGGAGGGCGCGGAGGTCAGCCTCGACAGGGCAGGGCGAGAAGGCCTCGCGCTTGCCGGCGATCACCTCCAGCATGTCCTCGAAGGCATCGCCGGAGAGGTACTTGGCCACGGCGTCCACGAGGGACGCCTGCGGACCGGTCGCCATCTCCTCGGCGACCTCGGCGCGCAGCAGCGCCATGCCGCGCTCGTCCAGCTCGCGGAACTGGGGGGAGACGCCGGCCTCCAGCGGGAAGCGGCGGAGGAGCGAGGCGCAGAAGGCGTGGATCGTCTGGATCTTGAGGCCGCCCGGGGTCTCCAGCGCCTGCGCGAAGAGGCGCCGCGCCTCGCGCAGGTTCACCGGCTCCAGCCCCTCGGTGAGGCCGAGGGTGCGGAGCTCCTCGATGAGCGGCTCGTCCTCCTTCATGGCCCAGCCACCCAGCCGCTTGAAGAGGCGGGTCTGCATCTCGGCCGCCGCCGCCTTGGTGTAGGTGAGGCAGAGGATGTTCGCCGGGTCCACGCCCGCCAGCAGGAGCCGCGCCACGCGGTCGGTCAGCACCCGCGTCTTGCCCGAGCCCGCGTTGGCCGAAAGCCAGGTCGAGGCGCGCGGGTCCGCCGCCTGCCGCTGCCGCTCGGACGCCGGGTGATTCGTGTCGAAGCTCGGGCGGGCGCGGTCATGCGGGAGAGGGCCGGGTCTTGGGGTGCGTCTGGGGCGACGCTATCAGGCCATGTCCTCCGGCGTCACGGGGGTCGCATGATCCCATTCGCCGTAGCGTGCAAGATGGTCATGGTCGCCTTCCCAATCCTCCTTCTCGACCGCCATGCGGGCAGAGAAGCCGCGGGAGGGGTCCATCCAGGCGGCGAGGAGGATCTGGAGCTCGGACCAGACCTGATCGGTCGTGATCTCGGACAGGGGAGCCTTCACGATGGTGGGCTTGGAGCCCAGGCCTACGAAGGCGGCGTCCGCGACCTTGACCGTTCCGAGCGCCCCGAAGGCGCCGCGCTCGGCCATGGCGGCCATCAGGAGGAGTTGCTTGGCGAACTGCTTCTGCTGCTTCTCGGTCGGAACCTGCCCGGTCTTGTAGTCGAGGATGACCGCCTCGCCGCCGGGGGTGAGGTCGATGCGGTCGGCCTTGGCGACGAGAGTGATCCCCAGGGCGGGCAGCTCGATCTCGCCCTTGGTCTCGAAGAGCTTGGGCTGGCCTTTGGCGCGGCGCTCGGCTTCGGTTTCCAGGAACCATGGTGCGACCTTGGCGAGGTGCGCGAGCCAGAGGCGACGCATGACGGGCCAGGCACAATCCGTCTCGAAGACCTCGGAGGCAGTTTGCAGGAGTTGCAGGGACGCTCCGGGAGCATCCGGGGCCACGCCTGCCTCGATGAACTTCTCCAGCGCCTTGTGCATGACGGTGCCGCGCAATGGTGCATCAGGCTCGGCGGTGAGGGGGTCGAGGGCAGGGAGGCGCAGGATCGTCTCGGCGTAGACCGAGTAGGGATCGCGGCGGAGCCGCTCGATGGCCGTGACGGAGATGCGCCGGGGCCGGTGTGCGATCGGAGGGCGCGGCGAGGGACGGGGCGCCGGGTCCTGCCGCGTCACCGGGCGCGCGAGAGCGGTCGCCTTGCCGAGCCAAGCGTCGCCGCGCGACTTCATCGCCTCGATGGCCTCGAGGCCGCCCTGGAGCGGCAGGCCCTCCAGCAGGTTCAGGAGGCGGTTGAGCCAGCGCGAGGGGACGGTCGGCGCCTCGTCGGTGCGGACGGCGCGGGTGATCCAGGCCTCGGGGGCGGCCAGCGCCAGCATGTAGTCGAGCGCGGCCTGGCCGATCTGCCGCTCGGGGAGCGGCAGGCTGGCGGCCCCGCGCAGGCGGCGGTTGAGCCAGGGGTCCACCGGGGCGGCGGGGGGCCAGACGCCCTCGTTCATGCCGCCGAGAATCACGAGGTCGGCGCCTTGCGCCCGCGCCTCCAGGGTCCCCCAGATCAGCGCGCGGGGATGGCCCCGGTCGCGGTCGCGCACCTCGGCCTGGGCGAGGACGCCGCCGAAGAGGCTCGCGTAGTCGCGGGGCGAGAGGCGGCCGCCCGCGTCGGCGTGGCGCTTGAGTTCGGCGCAGACCTTGCGGGCCTCGCGCCCGGCGGCCTCCTGCCAGAGTGGGTTGGGCGTCTCGGACGCGCCGGAGCCAAGGGCGAAGGCCTCGGTCAGGGCAACGTGGTCGGCGACGTGCTCGACGAGGGTATGGTCGTGGTCTGGCCGCAGCCGGGCGAGGAGAGATGCGAGCCAATCGGCCCACCCGGCGACGCCCGGGTCCTGGGCGAGGCGCTGGGCGGCGAAGGCGCGGATCGTGCCCGGCTCAGGCGCCGGTGGGCCCTTGCGGCGGAGCTGGAGTTCCAGCTCGTGCGTGCGGCGGAGGTGCGGGCCCCGGTCGGACCCGGCGTGGCAGAGCGGGTGCTTGAGGAGCGACAGGAGCGATTCGCCCGTGGGCCGCGCGCCGCGCAGGTCCGCGATCTGGCGCAGGAGGCGGCCGGGGGGCGAGAGCGGGAGCGGCTCGCCCGCGCTGTCGTCGGGGACCACGCCCCAGCGGTCGAGCGCCGCCGCCACGGCGCGCGAGAGCGTCCGGTCGGGCGTCACGAGGGCGCAAGTGCGCCCCTCCTCGATGGCTTGCCGCATCCGGAGCGCGACCGCCTCGGCCTCGGCGCGCGGCGAGGGCGCCTCGAGGAGCGTGAGGTTCTCGCAGGCGGGGGCGAGCGGGCCGAGCGATGGGCCCTCGGAGAGCCACTGGTCCGTCACGGGGGGCGGGCGCAGCGAGAGGGAGACGAGCCGCGCCCGGGGCGGGCAGGGTGTCGGCGTGGAGGTCCAGGGCAGGATCTCTCCGGGCGCGAGGCCCAGTCGGCTCAACAGGCAGGCGTAGAGGAACTGCGGATGATCCTCGCCGTTCAGCGCGCCGTCGTCTTGAAGCCGCGTCCAGATCGGCTCGGGCAGGTCGGTGTCGAAGCCGGGCAGGACCACGGCGCCCTGGGGCAGCCGCGCCACCAGTTCCATGAGCCGCATGGTGGCTCCGCGCGACCCGGTGGCGCCCGCGACGATCACCGGGTCCGAGGGCGGCTCGGTGAGCCAGAGGCGCTCCAGCCGTTCGGTGACGCGGCGCATCCGGGCGTCGCCGTCGGGGGCGCCCTCGGCCTCGAACCAGGGCTCGAGGATACGGAGGAACTTGACCGAGCGCGCCCAGTGGCCGGACAGGTCCGCCACGTCGAGGCCCGCGATGGCCGAGGGGGGCACGCCCTCGCCCTGCATCTCTTCCATGAGATCCGCGAGGCTGTCGGACAGGTCGAAGAGCCGGGCGCGGGGCGCGAGGTCGGGCTCGCGCGCCAAGAGCGCGGCGATGAGCTGGGAGAGCTCCAGCCTCCGGCGAAGCGCGGGGACGGGGGGCGGGAGGTCGGCGCCGATCGGGTCGAGCGCCACCTCCGAGACGAGGCGGAGGCGCGGGACCAGCCGGGGGCCGCCCGCGTCGAAGGCCTCGCGCAGGTGGCGCTGCATCCGCCGGGTCGGGACGTAGATGGTGACGCGGGCCCAGGCCTCGGGCGCGGCGCCGTCCAGCCGGTCGGCGAGGCCGCGCAGCAGCCCGGTCGCGAAGTCGGTGCCGGGGGGCAGCGTGAAGAGGCGGGGGCCGGGGGCGTCGAACATCAGCGGGCCTCCTCGCGCAGGAGATCCTCGGCCAGGGCGAGGTTCTCGGGCCGGCCGACGTCGCACCACCGGCCCTCGTGGACGAGGCCGAAGAGCCCGCCACACGCGGCGGCGCGGTCCCAGAGGCGGTTGAGCGAGAAGACGGTCTCGGGAATCTCGGCCAGCCCTTCGGTGCGGAGGATCTGGGCGCCGGTATAGACGTACGAGGTCCCGCGCGCGAGGCGTCCCGTCGCGTCGAGGTCGAAGTCCCCCGCCCCCGCGTAGCCCAGCGCCCGCTCGCGCGGGACGAGGAGGAGGAGCGCCTCCATCCCGGGCCTCCAGGCGCGGGCCAGGGCGGCGAGGGGGTTGGGGCCGGACCAGGCGGCGTCGCTGTTCAGGGTCCAGACCGGGCCTTCGCCCAGGAGCGGCAGCGCCGCCTTGAGGCCGCCCCCGGTCTCGAGGAGTTGCGCGGTCTCGTCGGCGATGCGGACGGGCTCATGCGAGAGATGGGCGCGGAGCTGGTCGGCCCTGTAATGGACGTTGACGACGATGGGGTCGGCCCCGGCCTCCTTGGCGTAGGCGAGCGCCGGGTCGATGAGCGGACGGCCCGCGACCTCGATCAGCGGCTTGGGGCGGTCCGCCGTCAGCGCCCCCATGCGGGTGCCGAGGCCGGCCGCGAAGATCATGGCGGCGCGTGGGATCATGCGGGGACCTCGGGCGGCGGGACGGCGGCGCGGACGGACGGCTCCAGGCGTCGCAGCGCCGGATGGGCGAGATCGCCCTGGATATGTGCCCAGACGCGAGGAAGGAGGGCGAGATAGCCGGGCTTGCCCCTCTCGCGGGCGAGGCGGGCGAAGATTCCGAGGATGCGGAGGTTCCGTTGCAGGCCCAGCACCGCTGTCGCGGCGGCGACGCGGCCTTCGGAACGGCCGGTGAGGTCGGCGAAGCGGCGGGTCATGGCGGCCCTGAGCTCCGCGTCGGTGTCGCGGCGGGCGTCGCGCAGGAGGGAGGTCAGGTCGTATTCCGGGGGCGCCAGCACGGCGTCCTGGAAGTCGAGGAGACCCAGGCGGTCGGTGCCCTCGCGCTCGGGACGCCAGACGAGGTTCTCGGCGTGGTAGTCGCGCAGGGAGAGCACTGTCGCCTCGGGGGCATGCGTCTCCAGCGCCTCGCGCAGGCGGCCGGCGAGCTCGGCCGCGAGGCGGGGGTCGGTGCCGGGGGCGTAGTGCTCGAAGAGGGGCGCGATCATGCCGGCCGCGCGGGTGGGCGTCAGGGCCACGAGGCCTTCGGGCGGCGGCGCGGGCTGGAGTCGCACCAGCACGTCGATGGCGCCGCCATAGAGGAGCGGGGCCTCGCCGGGATGATCGGAGAGCCAGGCGGCCATGTGGGTCGGGCCCAGGTCCTCGAGGAGGAGGAGGCCCTCGCCTTCGGCCAGCACCTCGGGCGCCCGGAGGCCCAGCGCCCGCAGATGCGCGCCGATGCGGAGGAAGGGGACGAGCGAGGCGGGCTCGGCGCGGGCGTCCATCAGGATGGCGGTGCGGCCGTCCGGGGCACGGAGCCGCTCGTAGCGGCGGCCCGAGGCGTCGCCGGCCAGCGGCACCCGCGCCCAGCCCGCGGCGGGGGAAGCCGCGACGAAGGCGATGCAGGGATCGGGGTGGAGCGCGGCGTCAACCATGAAGGTCCTCCAGGCGGGGGGCCCAGGCGGGCGGACCCGAGAAGATGGCGGCGCGTCCTTCCCCCTCGGGCACGAGGTCGAGCCGAAGGGCCGAGGCCGGGATCAAGGGACCGAGGCGGTCGGGCCATTCGATCAGGCAGATGGCGTCCTCCAGCGCGGCGAGCAGGCCGAGCTCCACCACCTCGTCGGGATGCGAGAGGCGATAGAGGTCGGCGTGCCAGAGCGTGCCTTCACCTGCGCCGTAGGTCTGGACCAAGGTGAAGGTGGGAGAGGGGACCTCGGCCTCCGGATCCCCGAGCCGCGCGCGGATCAGGGCCCGGGCGAAGGCGGACTTTCCGGCGCCCACGGGACCCGAGAGGAGGACCGCGTCCCCGGGCACGAGCCGGGGGGCCAGGAGACCGGCGAGGGCCGCGGTCTCGGCCTCGGTGGAAAGGTGGATGGGTCCGGCGAGCACCATGGGCCGAACCTACGCAGGCCGGCCGAGAGCCGCCAGCCCTTGTTCTGCCGGCTTCGGGCGCGGGCCATTCCGACGATGCGGGGACACTCGCCTCCCGGATGCCGGGCTCGGCTGAGCCGTCAGGCCGGCTCCGTCCGGCGGGCCGAGTCATGGGGCGCAAGGGCCTCGTCTTCGGGTCGATCACGTCCGACACTCCCCTGGAACCTCACCAGGAGGGCGCCGTGGGGCAGGGGTGCCGCACGCATGGCGAGCTTGCGGCCATCCAGGAGCCGAACCTGCTCCTCGATCGGCGTCGGACGATCCGGCGCCAGGTTCTCGAGCCTGCTCCAGGCGGAGCTGGGATGGCAGCCAGCCTTCCAGCGGGCGACCTCGTCGGCCAGAGCCTTGTCCGGCATGGCCGAAGAGGAAGGTCCCCAGAGCCCTTCGTAGGTCGCGCTCGACAGGAAGAGCCCTCCGGCGGGCGAGAAGACGGCCACGGCCTCGTCCAAGGCGTCGAGGACGTCGCGCATCGTGTCGACCTCGGTCCGGATGCGACGGGCGAGGCCCACCTCTCCACTGATGTCCTCGAACAGGAAGGCCAGGGCGCCGTCCGGGTGGGGGCGCCCCGTTACCCTCCAGGTCTGGCCGCCGGGGAGGGTCCAGGTTTCACGGTACTCCCCCTGCGCCGCGGCGGCTTCGAGGGCGGCGACGCTTTCGCGCCAGGAGGCGTAGTCGCGCGGCTCCGGAAGGATCCGGGCATCGCGGAGACGGTCGAGGACAGCCTGCACGAGGGGGCGGCCGCTCAGGAACTCGATGGGCAGGCCGGTGAGGTCGAGGAAGGCCGGGTTGAAGAGCACGAGGCGCCGGTCGCGGTCGAAGACCGCGAGGCCGGTGGCGAGATGCGCGAAGGTCTTGGCCAGGGTCTGCACGAAATGAAGCCGCGTGACCTCGGCCTGCACGAGACTCGTCACGTCCGTGGCGAAGTGGAGGCTCCCCGGGCCGCGCCGGACGCTGGTCACGTCGTACCAGAGCGGCTCCTCGCTGTCGGGCGAGGCGAGGGCCAGGCGCTCCTGCAGCGGTCGGCCTTCGGCGAGGTCGGTGGGCGAATCCCATAGAGGCTGCACCGGCCAGGCTGCCCGTGCGACAGTCGCGCCATCCGGGTCCCCGGGCCGAACGCTCGCGATGTCGGCGAGGGCAAGATAGGCCCGGTTCGCCCAGGTGAGCTCGCCCCGCACATCCAGAGTCCAGATGGGATGCGGCGAGTCCTCCGCGAGGCCGCGGAGGAGCTGGAGCTCCTCCCGAGCGGCGTCGAAGGCCAGCGTATCGATCGCGGAGGCCCCGACCCCGTCGGGACGGAGGGTCAGGCGGAGGGCGCCGCCTTCCTCGGCCACCTCGACCGCGCCGGCACCGTTGGGGGAGGCGAGCGAGAGCCGACCGCCGGATGGCAGCTCGGCGAGCCGCGGTCCCAGGTCGGGCCCGAAGCCACGCTCCAGGAGCCGCAGCACCTTCGCGAGGTCCGGTCCTCCCTCGGGCTGCCCACGCAGGAGCCGGCGCGCGGCCGGGGTGGCATCGACAAGGTCCTGTCCCTCGAACAGGAAGACGATCGGATCGGACCGGCGCCTAGCGACAACGGGTGGCCTTCTCGTCCACAGCGTCAGGCCCCAGACGATGAGGAGAGCCCCCGAGAATGCGAAGATCCCCGCGCCGATCGCGTCGAGCAAGTGCATCACCGCCTGCCCTCCGGGCTTGCCTCCGGGCGCGACCCTGGCAGGGATTGGTTAACGCCGAGTTAACGTCGTGCCCGGCGCGGGCCTCCGCCCTGTGGAGTGTGGCGGATTTGCAAGGACCGCCCCGGTCTCAGGAGAGGTGCGCGTGCTCGGCCCCTTCGCCGGGGGCGACGGCGGATCGGGGCCAAGCCACGACCGCCACGGCGCCCCCAGCGGCGTCATTGGCGAAGGTGAGCCGTGCGCCGGTGCGTTCGAGCAGGGACTTGGCGATGAAGAGGCCCAGTCCCATCCCTTCGTAGCCCGGGCGCTCGGCCGGTCCTGTCTCCTGCGGCCGTGCGCCGGGTCGGCCGCGCATGAAGGGGTCGCCGATGCGGTCGAGGAGAGCGGGCTCGAACCCCGGGCCATCGTCTCGGATGCGCACGGACAGGCGCTCGGGCGTCCAGTCGAGGCGGATCTCGACCCGGGAGCGGGCGAAGTCCACCGCATTCTGCACAAGGTTGCGCAAGCCATGGACGATCTCGGGTCGGCGGGGAATCTCGGGCTGTCGGCCCTCGGCGACGACGATCTCGACGGCCTTGCCGCGGTCGAGGTGGGGCTCGGCGGCCTCGCGCAGGACGGCCTCGAAGGGCGCGCGGTCGAGGTAGGAGTCGCGTCGGCCCGCCCGCCCCATGGCCCGCAGGATGTCGCGGCAGCGGTCCGCCTGGGCGTGAAGGAGCTCGGCATCCTCCCTGAGGTCGGCGAGGTCGGGACGGTCCCCGAGCTCCTCCATCATCTCGCCCGACACCAGCTTGATGGTGGCGAGCGGCGTGCCGAGCTCGTGCGCCGCGGCGGCGACCACGCCGTCGAGGTCCGAGAGGCGCTGCGCGCGGTGGAGCGCGAGCTGGGTGGCCGTCAGGGCCTCGCTCATGGCGGTCATCTCGGCCGTGACCTGGCGGGCGTAGAAGCCGAGGAAGCCCACGCCGATGGCCAAGGCGACCCAGAAGCCCCAGAGGAACAGCCGGGGCGTCTCGAGCGGCCCGTCGGCCGTCACGACGGGTACATGCCAAGGCCCGATGGCGGTGATCACCGCCAGCGTCAGGCCGCCCAGCACGAGGGTGCTGCGCGTGTGCAGGATGCTCGCGGCGATGGTGACGGGAGCGAGGAGAAGCACCGCGAAGGGGTTGTTGAGCCCGCCGGTCAGCGCCAGCAGCAGGCCCAGTTGAAGGATGTCGAAGGTAAGGAAGAGCGTGGCCTCCCGCTCCGTCAGGCGGCGCGTGCGGGGCGCGGTGAGGGCGGCCACGAGGTTCACCAGGACCGAGGCGCCGATGGCGAGCGAGGCCGCGCCGGTGGCGATCTCCAGCTCGATGACCTGCGTCGCAACCACCAGGGCCGCGACCTGGCCCGCAATGGCCACCCAGCGCAGGACGGTGAGGGTCCGCAGCGGCACCCAGTCGCGCGGGCGCGCGAGGCCCAGGGGGTCGGGCGGGAAGGGGGAATCCGGATCGAGCACGGCCGAGCTCCCTTGCGGCGGTTGGGCGCATTGCTATGGACCCGGGACGGGCCGATCTAGCCCGGAACAGCTAGGAGGGATCGGGCATGCGGACCAGCACCATCGCCGTCGTGGCCGGCGCCGTGGCGGTCGTCGGGGTCGCGGGCATGGCCCTGGCGCCGCGCCTGCTGGGCTCGGACGACGCCTTCGCCGACTGCCGCGGCGGGCAAGTGGCCGGGGGGGACCTCGGAGGCCCCTTCACGCTCGTGAACGGGGCGGGACAGGCGGTGACGGACCAGGAGGTGTTCACCGAACCCTCGATCCTCTATTTCGGCTATACCTCCTGTCCCGATGTCTGTCCGCTCGACATGGCGCGCAACGCCCAGGCGGCGGACATCCTGCGGGAGCGCGGCATCGAGGTCACTCCGGTCTTCGTCTCGGTGGACCCCGCGAGGGACACCCCGGACGTGGTCGGAGCCTATGCGAGGAACTTCGGCGAGGACGCGATCGGCCTGACCGGCAGCCCCGAGCAGGTCGATGCGGCGGCCAAGGCCTATCGGGTGCTCTACGCCAAGCAGGACGACGATCCGGAGTACTACTCGGTGCAGCACTCGGCCTTCAGCTACCTCGTGCTCCCGGGAGTGGGCTTCGTCGACTTCGTGAACCGGGACGAGACCCCAGAAGGCCTGGCCGATCGGATGCAGTGCTTCGCCGAGGCGGCCGGCGCCTGAGGCGCGTTGACGCAGGATGGCCATGGCCTATTCTCGGGCCCATGGCTCCCGAAGGTTCCGTTCCCGCTCCCGACACCGCCCCCGAAGCTCTCGAGCTCGGGCCGGATCCGTCGCTCCTGCTTGTCGACGACGACGAGGCGTTCCTGCGGCGGCTCGGCCGGGCCATGGAGCGGCGGGGCTTCCAGGTGACGATGGCCGGGTCCGTGGCTCAGGCGGTCGAGGCGATCGCGGCCCATCCGCCGGCCTACGCGGTGGTGGACCTGCGGCTCGGCGACGGCAACGGGCTCGACGTGGTCGAGAGGCTGCGCGAGCGGCGGGACGATGCCCGGGTCATCGTGCTCACCGGCTACGGGGCCATCGCCAGCGCCGTGGCGGCGGTGAAGATCGGCGCCATCGACTACCTGTCGAAGCCCGCGGACGCGGCCGAGGTCACCCAGGCGCTGCTTGCGCAGGGCGGCGACCTGCCCGAGCCGCCGGAGAACCCCATGAGCGCGGACCGCGTGCGCTGGGAGCACATCCAGCGCGTCTACGAGATGTGCGACCGCAACGTCTACGAGACGGCGCGGCGACTCGGGATGCACCGACGGACGCTCCAACGCATCCTGGCTAAGCGCAGTCCAAGGTAGGCCGGCGTTTCACGTGAAACAGCCTCATCAAGGGGCCCAGGTCAGCCGGTCGTCAGGTCGGCGTGGCGAGCCAGGAAGGCAGCCCTCGCCTCCATGGGAGGCCGGAGGCGGATCTCCAGGCCGGCGAGGACCCCCTCCGGCGGACGTCCGAAGATCCGGTCGGCCTCGGAAACCGAGAACCCTGCGATGCGCGTGGCCTCGAGCCAGGCGCTCACCTTGTCGGCGCGCTTGATCGCGGCCTTGACCTCGCGCGGGAGCGTGGCCGGTAAGCCGAAGCGCAGGTGCACGGCTTGGGCAAGCCTCGCGTCGAGCGCGCCATAGCCCTCGCCCAGCACGGCCTTCACCGGGGAGATCATGTCGCCGATGACATATTCGGGGGCGTCGTGGAGCAGCGCCGCCAACCGCCAGCGGGAGGACGGCTCAGGGGCGTTGGCCCCGAATATCGCCTCGACGAGGAGGGAGTGCTCGGCCACCGAATAGGGCCAGTCGCCCCGGGTCTGGCCGTTCCAGCGCGCGACGAAGGCGAGGCCATGGGCGATGTCCTCGATCTCCACGTCCAGCGGCGTGGGGTCGAGCAGGTCGAGCCGCCGGCCCGAGAGCATCCGCTGCCATGCGCGCCTGACCATCCCGTCCTCCTCCGTCCTCCTCGCGATCTAGCGGTGCCCGGAGCGGAAGGCCAAGTGCGTTGCCGACAAGGCCGCCGGATGCTAAGTCGCCCCGCCACAGCCCCAGAGGATCCGCCATGCCGCTCGACAAGTCTCAGGACCATATCGTCAAGGACCTTGGCCTCGCGGCCTTCGGGCGCAAGGAGCTCGCCATCGCCGAGACCGAGATGCCGGGCCTCATGGCGCTGCGCGAGGAGTTCGGGGCGACGAAGCCTCTCAAGGGCGCGCGCATCGCGGGCTCGCTGCACATGACGATCCAGACGGCGGTGCTGATCGAGACGCTGGTCGAGCTCGGCGCCGAGGTGCGCTGGGCCTCCTGCAACATCTTCTCGACCCAAGACCATGCGGCGGCGGCCATCGCCGAGCGCGGCATCCCGGTCTTCGCCGTCAAGGGCGAGACGCTGGAAGAGTACTGGGCCTACACGGACCGGATCTTCGCGTTCCCCGAGGGGACCTGCAACATGATCCTGGACGACGGCGGCGACGCGACGCTCTATGTCCTCTTGGGCGCGCGGGTCGAGAACGGCGAGGCCGACCTCATCGCGGTGCCGACCTCGGACGAGGAGGTCTGCCTCTTCAACCAGATCCGGAAGCGCATGGCCGAGGAGCCCGGCTGGTTCACTAGGCAGCGCGACGCGATCCGCGGCGTCACCGAGGAGACCACGACGGGCGTCAAGCGCCTCTACGACCTGCACAGGAAGGGGCTGCTGCCCTTCCCGGCGATCAACGTCAACGACTCGGTCACCAAGTCCAAGTTCGACAACAAGTACGGCTGCAAGGAGTCGCTCGTCGACGGCATCCGGCGGGCCACCGACACGATGATGGCCGGCAAGGTCGCGGTGGTCTGCGGCTATGGCGACGTGGGCAAGGGCTCGGCGGCCTCGCTGCGGGGCGCGGGCGCGCGGGTGAAGGTGACCGAGGTCGACCCGATCTGCGCGCTGCAGGCGGCGATGGACGGCTACGAGGTCACGCTCCTCGAGGACGAGGTCGGGACGGCCGACATCTTCATCACCACGACCGGCAACAAGGACGTGATCCGGCTCGAGCACATGCGGGCGATGAAGGACATGGCCATCGTCGGCAACATCGGCCACTTCGACAACGAGATCCAGGTCGCCGCGCTCCGCAACCACAAGTGGACCAACATCAAGGAGCAGGTGGACATGATCGAGATGCCTTCGGGCAATCGCATCATCCTCCTGTCCGAAGGACGGCTCCTCAACCTCGGCAACGCCACGGGGCACCCGAGCTTCGTGATGTCGGCCTCCTTCTCGAACCAGGTGCTCGCGCAGATCGAGCTCTGGACGAAGCAGGGCGACTACGCGCCGGGCGTCTACATCCTGCCCAAGCAGCTCGATGAGAAGGTCGCGCGGCTGCACCTCATGAAGATCGGAGCGAAGCTCACCGAGCTCAAGAAGGATCAGGCCGACTACATCGGCGTGACCGTCGAGGGGCCGTTCAAGCCTGAGCATTACCGCTATTGACGGGCTGGCCGGGCAGGGCCCTGATCCTAGGTCAGGGCTCGACCCCGTTCGGAGACCGCCGATGTCGCGCCTATTCCTCGTCCTCGGCATCCTGATGATCGCCTCCGGCCTCCTTTGGGCCGCGCAGGGGAGCGGGCTGTTCCCCTATCCGGCGCAGAGCTTCATGATCGACTCGCGCCCTTGGATCGGCTGGGGGTTCCTCATGGTCTTGGCCGGCGGGCTGGTCCTCTGGGCGTCGCGATGGCGATCGGGGCGCTGAGAGGGCGTCCGGGCACGTCCTAGTGGGAAGGCTGAGGACGCAGCTTCCCCTACCCCGCCGGGCGGCGACCCAGGGACAAGATCACCTTGGCAGAGACAGGTTAAGAACCGGTAAATGGGCGCGCGAAACATCGCGGCGAGGAACCTCGTTAGGCTCCTCGCTTCGGACGGTCGGCTCGTCCTCGCGCTGATCACCGCGAAATGGCCTGCCTGTGGGCGCTCCGAGGCCGGAGTTCGGCGGCCGTCCGAGTTCCGTTGCGCGTCAGGGCTCCGTGCCGCCCAGGGTGCAGATGCGATGCCACTCCTCGGGCGTGACCGGCTGGACGGAGAGGCGGCTGTTCTTGACCAGCACCATGTCCGCGAGGGCCGGCTCGGACCGGATCGCGTCCAGCGTCACCGGGCGGGCGAAGGGACGCAGGGCCCGGACATCCACGCAGTCCCAGCGCGGGTCGTCCGAGGTCGAGTCGGGGTGGCAGGAGGCCGTGACCTCCACGATGCCGACGATCTCGCGCCCCTTCTGGGAGTGGTAGAAGAAGCCGAGGTCCCCGGGCTGCATGGTCCGCATGTGGTTGCGCGCCTGGTAGTTGCGCACGCCGTGCCACTCGCCGCCCGCCTCGCCGAGCGCCACCTGCTCATTCCAGCCGAAGACGTCCGGCTCGGACTTGAAGAGCCAGTAGGCCATGTTCTTCCCCTTCGCTGTCCCGGCCCCGTCCTATTCCGCCTTGAGCGGCCGGTCGAGGAGCGCGCGCACCGCCGAACCTACATCGATGTGGCCCTCCACCAGCGCGGCCACGGCGTCGGTCACGGGAAGGTCGATCCCGAGCCTTTGGCCGAGCCGGGCCGCGGCCAGGGCGGTCGCGGCCCCTTCCACCGTGACGCCGGGCTCGAAGGACTCCCCGCGCCCGAGGTGGAGGCCGTAACGGTAGTTGCGTGAGCCTTCGGACATCGCCGTGAGCACGAGGTCGCCCAAGCCGGACAGGCCCATCAGTGTTCCATCCTCGGCCCCGCAGACCAGCGCCAGACGCCGCATCTCGGCGAAGCCGCGCGTCAGAAGCGCCGCCCGGGCCGACTCGCCGAAGCCGCCCCCCAGGCAGGCGCCGCAGGCGATCGCCACGACGTTCTTGAGGGCGCCGCCGAGCTCCGCGCCGACGAGGTCGGTCGTGCGGTAGAGCCGGAGCACGGGCGTGGACAGGAGGGCCTGAAGCCGTGTGCCCTCCTCGGGGTCGGCGCAGGCGAGGGTCAGAGCGGTCGGCAGCCCCCTCGCGATGTCGGCCGCGAAGCTGGGGCCGGTCAGCACCAGCGGTCGGGCCGACGGGATGGCATGGGCGATGACAGCGGTCGGGCCTTCCAGGGTCTCGAGGTCGATGCCCTTGCCGCAGGCCACGAGGGGCTTTTCGGCGAGAGCCTCGGCATGATCGGCGAGGAAGCCCCGAAGGGCTTGGGCCGGGACGGCCAGCAGGAGGATGTCGGCCCGTTCCAGCGCGGCGGGATCGGAGGTCACGTCCAGAGCCGGGGGCAGCGGGACGGCGAGAAGCCTGGGATTGCTGCGGGTTCCGGAGAGACGAGCCATGGCCGGTCCGTCCCGCCCCCAGAGGGTGACCTCGCGGGTGCCCGAGAGGGCCACCGCCAGCGCCGTCCCGAAGGCGCCCGCGCCGGCGACGACGATCCCGCTCACGACTTGGCTCCCTTCTTCCCCGCCCCGATCAACGGCGCCGCACGGTCGTCGAGCGGCCAGCGCGGGCGTGCGACGATGGCGGGATCGGGTGGCAGGCCTGCGCGCGCGCGCTCGATGCCGGCCCAGGCGATCATGGCGGCGTTGTCGGTGCAGAGCAGGAGGGGAGGCGCCACGAAGGCCACGCCCTCCCGTTCGCAGAGGTCAGCAAGGCGCGCCCGGATCAACCCGTTGGCGGCCACCCCGCCCGCCACGGCAAAGGCGGGCCGCTCGGGCCGGTCGGCGAGGTAGAGCGCCAGCGCCCGGCGCGACTTCTCGGTCAGGATGTCGGCCACAGCGGCCTGGAAGGCCGCGCAGAGGTTCCGCCGGTCGCTCTCGCGCAGGCCGCCCGCTTCGGCCACCAGGGCGTCGCGGGCCCGCAGCGCGGCGGTCTTGAGGCCGGAGAAGGACAAGTCGCAGCCCGGCCGGTCGAGGAGCGGACGGGGCAGGGGGATGCGGGTCGGGTCGCCGGCCTGCGCCTCGCGCTCCACCGCCGGGCCGCCGGGCTGGGGCAGGCCCAGGAGCTTGGCGACCTTGTCGAAGGCCTCGCCGGGGGCGTCGTCGATGGTGCCGCCGAGGCGGTGGAAGCGGTCGGGGCCCTGGACGATCAGGAACTGGCAATGTCCCCCGGAGACGAGGAGCATCAGATAGGGGAAGGTCAGGCCCTCGGTCAGCCGCGGCGTGAGCGCGTGTCCGGCAAGGTGGTTCACGCCCCAGAGCGGCAGGCGGGCGGCGGCCCCTAGTCCCTTGGCCGTCATCACCCCCGCGAGGACCCCGCCGATCAGGCCGGGTCCCGCCGTGACGGCGATGCCGTCGAGATCGGGGAGGTCGAGACCCGCCTCGGCCAGCGCCTTCTCCACGCAGAGGTCGAGGACCTCGGCATGGGCGCGGGCGGCGATCTCGGGCACCACGCCGCCGAAGGCCGCATGAAGCCGTCCCTGGCCGCGCACCACCGAGGACAGGACCCGCGCCCCGTCCCGGTCGTGACGCACCAAGGCGGCGGCGCTGTCGTCGCAGCTCGATTCGATGCCGAGAAAGGTGAGCGGCCTGTCCATGTCCTTCGGTCCCTGGCCCGCGAGGCTGGCCTTCGCATGGCCCGCCCGCGTAGCATCCGGGCGGCCCCTGGACAAGGAAAGGATGACGGCATGGACGGCACCGCTCGCCTGTTGCTCACGCGGCCCGAGCCGGCCGCGCGCCGCTTCCTCGCGGCCTGCGAGGCGGTGCGGGGCCGACCCATCCCGGCCATACTGAGCCCCATCCTGGAGATCCGGCCGGTCGAGGTCCGCCTGGCCGAGTTGCCGGCGGCGCTGATCCTCACCTCCGAGAACGGCGTCGCGCGGGCGCGGGAGATCGGGCTCGGAGGGTGTCCCGCCTGGTGCGTCGGGCCCCGCACGGCGGAGGCGGCGCGGGCCGCGGGCTTCCAGGCCATCGAGGCCGGGCCGGATGCCGAGGGCCTCGTGGCCGCGCTGCTCGCGGCCCGGCCCGAGGGTCCACTTCTCCATCTGCGGGGCGAGCACGCGCGGGGCGACGTCGCCGAGCGGCTGCGGGGGGCCGGGCTCGACGCCCGCGAGGTCGTGGCCTATCGGCAGGACGCCCTTCCTCCATCGGCCGGGGCCCGGGCGGCGCTCGACGGCGCGGGCCCGCTGGTCGCGCCGCTCTTCTCGCCCCGGAGCGCCGCGATGCTGGCGACCTGGTCCCCCCGCGCGCCGCTGCATGTCGTCGCGATGAGCGAGGCCGTGGCCGAGGCGGCGCGCGCCATGACCCCCGACCGGCTCCGGGTCGCGCCTTCGCCGGAAGCCGGGGCCATGGTCGGGATCACGCTCGACATGCTTGCCGCCTTGGACGCGAGCGCGGCTTGAGGAGAAGGGACGACCGGTTTAGGTAGCGGGTCGCCACAGCGGTCCGCAGGGACCCCAAGCGAAGGATCGATCATGGCGCGCAAGGCGGGCCCCGGCGACGGGGCAGAGGACGCCCCGGAGGGGCGCGCGGACCTCACCCCGGAGGAGGGGAGCCGCCTGTCGGATGCGCGCATCGCCGAGGTTCCGGAGGCGGGCGCCGGGCTGCATCTCTCCAGCCCCGGAGAGGATGCGCGGATCGAGGCGCTGTCCGAGGAGGGGCTGTCCGCTCTCCCGCCAGAGGAGCCTCGGGCCGGCGAGGCGCCTTCGCCCGACGACCAGGTGTCGTCGTCGGGCCCGGAAGGCTCGTCGGTGTTTTCCGGGGACTGGCGGCAGGGAGGGTTCGGCGAGGCCCGGAACCAGGGAATCGCCGGACAGGCCGGCCCGACGACTCCGGAGGCCGGGAGCGGGGCGTCCGATGCGCAGGGGTTCGGAGGGAGGGACGATTCGGACCCTCTCGGGCGGACGAGCCCCCTCGACGCGGCGGATGCCGCAGGCTCCTTCGCTGCGACGCCGACCGCCCCCGAGCGGCTCGGGACCGCTCCGCCCGCTCCGCCTCCCTCGCGGCGGCGAGGCGGGTTCGGGGCGTTGCTTCTCGGCGGCATGATCGCCGCGGCCCTGGGCTTCGGCGCGGCTTGGCTTGCCCATGACCGGCTGGGCCTGTTCCCGGCCCGGCTTCCGGCCGATCTGGAGGAACGGCTCGCTGCCCTCGAGACGCGTCCGACGTCGGATGCTGAGGCGCTCGGTCCCCGCGTGGCCGAGCTGGAAACGCGACTGACGTCCCTCGAGGAGGCGCCCGCGCCGACCGCCGGGCCCGCGCCCGCCGTGGATCTGGAGCCCCTCCGGCAGGAGGTGGCCCAAGACATCGAGGAAGCCCGCACCCGCGCGGCCGAACTCGAGCAGCGCATCGCCGCGCTCGAGGCCCGGCCCGCAGCCCCGACGGGCGAGGAGGCTCCCTTGGGTGCGATCGCGCCCGAGGCCGGTCCGGCGGTCCAGGCCGGCCCGACCACCGACCCCGAGGCCCTACGTCAGGACATCGTCGGTGCCCTCGAGCCCCGCGTCGCGGAGACCGAGGCCGGGCTGGCGGACGTCAGGAGGGCCCTCGCCGAGGCGCAGGCGAGCCTCGATGCCCTTGCCGGGCGGCTCGATCAGGCCGAGACCCAGAGCGCCAGCGCCGCCGAGGAGGCGCAGGCTGCCGCGGCGAGCTTGGCCGAAGCCCAGACCCGCGCCGCCACCGCCGAGACCCAGGCTCGGGCGCGGACCGCGCTTGGCGAGCTGGAAGCTGCCTTCGATGCGGGTCAGTCCCTGGAGGCTCCCCTCGCCGACCTCGCCGCCACGGGCGTGACCGTGCCGGACGCCCTGACCCAGGTCGCCGCCGACGGCGTGCCGACCCTGGCCGAACTTCGGGACGGCTTCCCGGACGCCGCGCGCGCCGCGTTGGAGGCGGCTCGTGGGGAGGGGCTTCTGGACGACGGAGGCGGCGTGATGGGCTTCCTTCGGAACCAGCTCTCGGTCCGTTCGGTGAGCCCCCGCGATGGATCGGACCCCGACGCCGTGCTGTCGCGCGCCGAGGCCCAGCTTTCGGAAGGGCATCTCGATGCCGCGCTGGCCGAGGTCGACTCATTGCCCGAACCGGTGCGCGCCGCGATGGCGGATTGGCTCGCCCAGGCCCAGACCCGCGCTCAGGCCGGAGCCGCCCTTGCCGACCTCCGCGACACCCTTCCCGCTCCCGAGGCTCCCCCGGCCGACTGACGGCCCCTCCGACACAACCGAAAGGCCCGGCCCACCATGCTATGGTCCCTCCTGAAACTCCTCGCCTTCGTCGCGGTCGTGGCCGGGCTCACCATCGGCGGCGCCTACCTGATGGAGCAGGGAGGCGGCGCGGTGATCGCCATGGGGGGCTACGAGGTGAGCCTCACCCCCCTGCAGCTCGCCATCGGGGTCCTGCTGCTCGTGGCCGTGGTCTGGGTGCTGCTCAAGCTCCTGGGGCTCCTGGGCGCGGTGCTGCGCTTCGTCAACGGCGACAACAACGCCTTGTCCCGCCACTTCTCGCGCCGCCGCGAGAGGAAGGGCCTCGAGGCGCTCACCGATGCCGCGGTGGCGCTCGCCTCGGGCGAGGGCAAGGCCGCGCTCGCCCGCGCCACGCAGGCCAACCGCTACCTCGACCAGCCCGAGCTGACGCAGGTCCTGATCGCGCAGGCAGCCGAGATGACGGGCGACACGGCCCGCGCCGAGGAGACCTACAAGCTCCTCGCCCGTCATGAGCGGACGCGCTTCGCCGGCATCCGGGGACTGCTGCGCCAAAGGCTGGCCCAGGGCGACGACGTGACCGCCCTGCGGCTTGCGGAGCGGGCCTTCGAGCTCAACCCCCGCCACGCCGAGACGCAGGACGTGCTCCTGCGACTCCAGGCCGAATCGCACGACTGGGCGGGGGCGCGGCGGACGCTGGGCGCGCAACTCAAGTCCGGCGCCCTGCCGCGCGACGTCCACAAGCGGCGCGACGCGGTGCTGGCGCTGAGCCAGGCCGCCGACGTGATCGACGACAGCAAGAGCATCGAGGCCCGCGAGGCCGCCATCGAGGCCAATCGCCTGTCGCCGGACCTGATCCCGGCGGCGGTCATGGCGGCGCGCGGATACATCGCCGCCCACAACGGCCGCTACGCCGCGCGGGTGCTGCGCAAGGCCTGGGACGTGCAGCCCCATCCCGACCTCGCCGCCGCCTTCGCCGAGATCGTCCCGGAGGAGTCCCCGCAGGAACGCCTGCGCCGCTTCCAGGCGCTGACCTCGCTCCGCCCCGAGCATCCCGAGACGCGGATGCTCCTCGCGGAGCTTCTGATCGCCGCCGAGGACTTCGCAGGCGCGCGTCGGGCCCTGGGCGACCTTCCCGAGACGCAACCCACCGGGCGCAATCTCACGCTGATGGCCGCGATCGCGCGGGGACAGGGGGAGGACGAGGCCACCGTGCGCGGCTGGCTCACGCGGGCCCTGGCCGCGCCGCGCGGGCCGCAGTGGGTGTGCGACAACTGCGGGCGCATCCACCCGCAGTGGGTCCCGGTCTGCGCCAACTGCCATGCCTTCGACACGCTGAGCTGGAAGACGCCGCCGGCCGAGGCCTCGCTGCCGGGTGGCGTGGAGATGCTGCCGTTGCTTGTCCGGGACGGCGCGGGCCCGTCGCGCGCCTCCTCGGGGCCCGAGGATTCGGACGCCACGGAAGCACGGATTCCGGCCTCGGCTCCGCCAAGTTAGGACTTCCCCCTTCCGCAGGGGGGTGCTAAGAGCCGCCCGGCGCCGCAGTAGCTCAGCTGGTAGAGCACGTCATTCGTAATGATGGGGTCGGGGGTTCGAGTCCCTTCTGCGGCACCACTGATCTGTTCGTCGAGACCCGGCAACGATCGATAAAGACCTTGAATATATGTAGTTTTGGAGCCACTTCGTCCGTGGCTGTCCGGCTTTGTTCGCCCATAGCCACCGCGAACTGGGGGCCTTTCGGGCAAGCGCGGTTTGGGGGCCGACAGGGCGCTGACGGACGTGGCGGTGCGGAGCGCGAAGCCGCGCGACAAGGACTACAAGCTCACGGACAGCGCCGGGCTCTACCTGCTGGTCGCGCCCTCCGGGGGCAAGCTCTGGCGGCTCAAGTATCGGATGCACGGGGTTGAGCGGAAGCTGGCGCTGGGACGCTATCCCGAGATGGCCTTAAGCGAGGCGCGCAAGGCTCGGGACGCGGCGCGAGAGGAGGCGAGGACCCTTCTGTCCTCAAGCGGCGCCAGCGGATCGGGGCCAAGATCGCGGTCGGGACCACCTTCGGAGCCGTGTCGCGCACCACTTGATCTGACTAGAGCTGGGCAGGTCACGAACCTGGGTTTCAAGCCCCTGATCTGATACACCCTTTCGTCCATCCAGAGTTGCTGGGTGGGGCTGCCTGCGTGAGATCGGCAAGAGCACATCGCCTGAGCCTTGTCGGTCGGATCCCTGACATGATGTCAGGTCCCCGACGAGTTGGCCTAGAAACCCATATGCGTCGCCATCTGCGGCCACGAGAGGATCTCGTGGATCGTCAGAGGATGGCTGACAGCGGTGAAGCAGGTCGCCGACATACTCGTAGATCGCTTCAGGCTCCTGCCGAGCCGAGGAGGGGCAAACCCGAACCCGGCCAGCGGACAGGTTCGCAAAGTTCCTGGCGCGCCTAGACGGCTTGGTCCGAAGTCGACTTCGACCGGGCGGTCTGGACCGTCTCAGCGTCGCACATGACGGGAGTCGTGGAGCACGCGGTCGCATAGTCCTGCTCTGCTCGACAGTTTCGGAAGACCCTGGGCGGGGTGAAGACCGGCGGCCTTCTAGAAGGATAGCCAACCCCGTCCGACGCGGCCATGGCGATGCTTCCTCACCGGCTCATGTCCGCTGTGACAGCGGACGGCTTCCGCAACGCGTCTCGTGACTGGTGCAGAGAGGAGGCAAGCTTTCCGCACGAGGCCGCCGAGCAGGCGCACCCCACATCGTCGGCGACGAGATGGAATGCGCTCACCCTCGTGGCGATGCGTTCAGGAAGCGACGCGAGCTCATGGAGGCGCCGTGGACGTGTCCGGAGGGTTCTCCGACCGCCCTGACCGAAGGGGAAGTGCTTGATCGTCACCGGCCCGCACGAGCGATATCCCAGCCCTAAGCTGGGAGTGCATGATTCCTGGGGCCCTTGGCCTTGCGGTCCTGCATCTGCGGGAGATGGCCGAGCAGGGGGGCTCCCGTCCGACCGCGCGAGAACGATAGGGCTTGCCCTGACGCGCGCAGAGCGTCGACCGCGACCCGCGCCGGGCCACGAGGGCACTCCATCGAGTGGTAGGGAGGCTGGACCGGGCTGGGCGGAGCGAGGCCGATCCCGTGCGCCGGGCGAGACGCGAGATCGAAGCAAACCTCGCCTTCTTGAGCTGCTCCCCTGGCTTGACCCCCCGGAACAGGAGGCATGGCGAGCCTTCTGTCGGGACGTTCATCCGTGCCCAGGACGTGAGCGCAGATTCCGCGGCTTCGGTCAGCCTCCGTTGCCGGTATCCACGTCGCTCTCGGGCGCGCTGGCATCCTCTCCGCCTGCAGCCGGGGTCGCCTCGCCCGTGTAGGTGAAGGCGAGGATCGCACCCGGGTTGGCCATCTGGTCGGTGGCGCCGCCCAGGGCGTCTCCGGCGAGCCCGCCCGTGTCGGTCGAGACGTAGATCGTCCGCCCGTCCGGGCTGATGGCGAGGTCGCGATAGCGGTTCACGGTGTCGAAGAGCCGGTCGGTGTCGCGGATCCAGTTCCCGTCCTCGGTGAGCTTGAAGCGGTAGACCGCCCCGCCCTTGAGCGAGGTGACGAGCAGCGAGCCGCCCCAGCCGGGGATCGCCCCATCCTCGGGGTAGAAGTCGAGGCCCGAGGGCGCGATCGAGGGCCGGCAGATGAAGAAGAGCTCGCCGCAGGCCGTGTCCTCGAGGTTCTGGCCGCTCGGGACCGTGAAGAGGGTCTTCAGGGGCTCGACGAAGTCTCCGTCCCAGTCGCTCTCCTCCTGGTGCGGCACGTCCGCAGGGACGGATTGGGCGTCGGTGAGGTTGGTCCAGGTCAGGGAGGCGCAGTCGGGTGCCGCCGACCAGTTCGCATAGGCATAGGACTGGTCGTCGCGGAAGCCCACGACGAAGGGCCAGCCGAAGTTGCCGCCCGACTGGAGCATGTTGATCTCGTCATCGGTGTTGGGGCCGTGCTCGGACTCGTAGATCTGCCCCTCGGGGCCAAAGACGATCCCCTGCGGGTTGCGGTGGCCGTAGGTGAAGACGTGGCTCCGCACGCCCTCGATCTCCGGGTTGTCGGGCGGGATCGAGCCGTCGAGCGCCATGCGCAGGACCTTGCCCTTATAGGCCGACCAGTCCTGGGCATCGACCTCGGCCTGGGTGGGTAGCCTTTGCGCCTCGATGGGCTTGCAGTAGTTGCCGAACTGGTTGGCGCCCTGCTCACCTTGCGTCCGGTAGAGCATCCCGTCCGGGCCGATGGCCAGCCGCCCGCCGTTGTGGTCGTTGCCGGCGGGGATGCCGGAGAGGAGCTCCTTGGGCTCGCCCAGGGTCTGGGCGTCGGCGTCCCAGGTCAGGCGGACGATCTTGGCGCGTGGGGCGTCCTGCTCGTCGCCATCCGCGGGCGTGCTGTCATAGGTGTAGGTGACGTAGACGTAGTCGTTCCCGCTCCCTTTGCCAAAGCCCGGGTCGAAGGCCAGGCCCAGCAGACCTTCGTGCTGCTGGTCGACCAGCACCTCGTCGAGGGTGATGGCGGGCTTGGCCTCGCCGGTCGCCGGATCGACGCGAGTCACGCGCTTGCCGGCTCGCTCGGTCACCCACAGCATGTCGTCAGGCCCCCAAGCCACTTCCCACGGACCTTCGAGCCCGGTGGCCAGGACCTTGCCCGAGAAGGTCTCGAGGGGGATAGCCTCTCCTGCTCCTGGCGCTGGAGCAGCCGCCTCCTGGGCAAAGGCCATCGGAATGAACGCGGTCATCCCTAGCACGGCGCTCAGAACTGTCCGTCCCATTGCTGCCTCCTTGGCATCGACAGCCAAGCCGCCAGGCAGGCTGCCGGAGCGGCAACGGGCGAAGGGCCATCACGTTCCCTAAGTCACCCATACGCTTGGTCCCGCGATCCCTTGCCTCGTATGATTTCAAGCGTCGAACAGAGCCAGGCGCCGAGAATGGAAGGGCCATGACACGGCCCCTTTTCCCTGACGACGTCCGGGCGACCATGGGGCCGCTTGTGCTATCGAAACGACTCAAGCCCAGGGCCAGGCGCCTCGACTGGAGGCGAGCCGCTTGGCTCAGCCGCTCTCCCTGAGGCCAACCGCCAGGACTGTCGCTTCGACGATCATGCCGCCCTCATCACTCGCGGCCGGGCTCTCACCTGACTCGACCGGATCAGGCGCTATTGTAATGTGCTGTCTGAGGCCGATCGCCGCCAAGGTTGCCGGCGAGCAGCCACTGGAGATCGTCATGGCCGGTTCCCGCACCAGCGCATCCGCTGTCCTGGGTGACCTGAGGACGCTGCTGCCCGATCTGGAAGCGCTCTACAAGGACATCCACTCTCACCCCGAGCTGTCCATGCAGGAGACGCGGACCTCGGGCATCGCCGCCGAACGTCTGAGGAACGCCGGCTATGAGGTGACCATGGGCGTCGGCAAGACGGGCGTCGTCGGGTTGCTTCGGAATGGCGAGGGACCGACCGTGATGCTGCGCGCTGACATGGACGCGTTGCCCATCGCAGAGGCCACCGGCCTTCCCTACGCGAGCAAGTCAACGGCGACGGATGCTCAAGGAAACGTCGTGCCCGTGGGTCACATGTGCGGCCACGACATCCATATCGCGTGGCTTGTCGGGGCGGCGACGTTGCTGTCGCAGGCGCGCAATACCTGGAGCGGCACCCTGATGGCCGTCTTCCAGCCGGGCGAGGAAACTGCGCAGGGCGCGCGCGCCATGATCGACGATGGCCTGCTCGACCGCTTCCCGACGCCGGATGTCGTGCTGGGCCAGCACGTCATGCTCGGGCCGGCGGGCACCGTCGCCGGCAGTGCCGGGCCGATCACCTCGGCGGCGGACAGCCTGGAGATCCGGCTGTTCGGGCGCGGCGCGCATGGATCGATGCCGCAGGCCAGCATCGACCCGGTCGTCATGGCGGCGTCCGTCGTCCTGCGTCTTCAGACCATCGTCTCGCGCGAGGTCGCCGCGACCGACGCGGCGGTGCTCACGGTGGGCGTGCTGCAGGCCGGCACCAAGGAGAACGTCATCCCCGACGAGGCCGTCATCAGGCTCAATGTGCGGACCTTCGACCCCGGAGTGCGCAAGCACGTGCTCGAGGCGATCGAGCGGATCGTCGATGCCGAGGCCGCGGCCTCAGGAGCCCCGCGCAAGCCGGAGATCACGCCGCTCGACCGTTACCCGCTGAACGTGAACGACGAGGCCGCGAGCAACCGGATCGCCGAGGCGTTCCGCAGCCATTTCTCGCCCGAGCGGGTCAAGCACACCGGGCCGGCGCCAGCCAGCGAGGACTTCGGCTGCTTCGGCACGGCCTGGCAGGTTCCCTCGGTGTTCTGGTTCGTTGGCGGCACCGACCCTGAGATCTATGCGAAGGCGAAAGCCGCAGGCAAGCTGAACGAGTTGCCGGTCAACCACAGCCCGCAGTTCGCGCCGGTCCTGCATCCCACGCTGGAAACCGGGGTCGAGGCGATGGTCGTGGGCACCCTGGCCTGGCTTGGCGCGACATGACCGCCCTGAGCCGGACTCGATATCGGGCGAATCGTCCTGCGGTAACACGGGGCGTCATGGCGTCATGCCCGTCGCATTCACCCCGGCCACCCTCAGACGTCCGCCTTGACATGCAAGGATCGTCGCGGGCGCGGGCATGATTGCCGTCGAGACCATCATACATGTGCTCGACCTGGGAGGCACGTTCGTCTTCGCGCTCAGCGGGGCGGTCGCGGCCGTCAATCGCCGGCTCGACGTCTTAGGCATCCTCGTGCTGTCCTTCGTGGCCGGGAACTTCGGCGGGATCACCCGGGATCTGCTGATCGGCGCGGCGCCGCCAGCCGCCCTGACCGACGGGCATTATCTCCTGGTCTCGGTCGTTGCCGGGCTCATCACCTTCTTCGCCTATGCCGGCGTCGACAGGCTGCGCAGTCCCGTGCTGCTGCTCGATGCGGTGGGGCTGGCGTTCTTCGCGGTCGCCGGGGCGCAGAAGGCGATCGAGTTCGGGCTGAGTCCGGTCATGTCGGCTCTTCTGGGCATGCTCACCGGCATCGGCGGCGGCATGACGCGCGACGTTCTCCTCGCGGAGATCCCGCAGGTGCTGCGGGCCGACCTCTACGCGGTCGCGGCGCTGGCGGGCGCGTCCATCGTCGTCCTTGGGGACAGGTTGGGCCTGTCCTATGGGATGTCGGCCCTGGCCGGAGGTGCCTTGTGCCTCGGCCTGCGCTTCATGGCCATCCAGCACCGCTGGCGTCTGCCGGTTGCGCATCTGTCCGCGCAAGGGCGCGCGGGCGTGGACCGGTCAGCCGATGAGGGGCCGCCCTGACACGCGGCTTTCCTTGGGACCGAGCGTGCCCTCGCGGCGATGCTGGGGGTCCGCGCCATGATCGAGGCCGGCGCCAGGCGTCGGCTCGACGCGGAGGGCAGCAGCCCGGTCATCGAGAGAGGCCGGGAGCCTGCCCGGACGAGCTTGGCCTCACGGGGTCTCCTCGGGCGTCCTGTTGGCTGGCAGTACCTGGGTCGGGGTCGAGGCAGTTGCCTGAGTGACCTGCCTCTCCGGCCTGGGGGACGCGGCTGGGCTCACGGGATGCGTTGCGGCGTCGGCACGAAGCGGAGCCGCACCGAGATGGCCACGAGCACTGCCGGCCCGCTGCCGATCCAAGTCCCGCTGTAGGGGATCACCGCCGTGATCGCGACCCAGGCGCCCAAGGCGAGCGGGTAGGGCACGCCGATGAGCCAGAGCGCCACCATCAGGGTTGCGAGGCTGCGCGGCAAGACTCGCGAGAGGCGGACCGGGACGGAGAGCACCAAGGCGATGGCGAAGCCGCCCACTGCCACAACGAGCATGATCGGGGCTTGCCAGAGGATCAGCGCCAGAGTGCCGAGGAGGGTCAGGACGAGCAGGTTGCGGGGCCTCGGGAGATCAGGATCGGCGTCGCCCGGCGAGGCCGGGCCGTGGGCAAGAGTGTCCGAGGTCGGCGAGGCGGTATCCAGTCGGAGGGAGCGGGTCGCATGGATGGGACCCGGCGAAATCCGTCTCGCAAGCGTGGGAACGCGAGGTCCAGCGAAGTGTTCCATGCGCGAAAGCCCTATCGCGGAGCCGTTCCGATGGTCGGAGCGGCGAACAGGAGGGGCACCATGGCCGATGTCGACCTTGGCTCCGACGCAGACACGCAGGCGTCGCTCCACTCCAGCCGGGGCTGGTCTGGCGCGCTGGGAAGCTTCCTTCTCGTCCTTGGGGTGCTCGCGGCCCTGAACCTCCTCTTGGCCGCTGTCGTCTTGGGCTTCCATGTCGGAGCGCTGATGATCCTGGGCGGCATCGCTTAGATCGGGCATGCGTTTCGGGTGAGGACCTGGGGCGGCTTCGCGCTCTGGATCGGGAGCCGGGTGATCTATGCCCTGGCCGGCATTCTCGCCTTCGCGAACCCACTCCTCGCGTCCAGCGCGCTGACGCTGATGATCGCCGTCTCGCTTCTTGTGGCTGGGGTCCTGCGGCTCATCGTAGGTCTGAGGGAGCGACCCCGGCGCGGGTGGGGGTAGGTGGTGGCAACCGGGCTCCTGGGCATTCTCACAAGGTTTGTCATCCTGGCTGGCTGGTCGGTGAACAGCTTGTGGATTCTGGGCACCATCCCGGCCGTCGACCTGATGTTCCAAGGCTGGGGATGGTTGGCTGTCGGGCTGGCGCCGGGACGCGACTGACGGTCGAGCCGAGCGATACCGCGCAATCTCTACGCCAAGGGTCCTGATCCAACGCCTCCGGCGGCCTGCATCTCCACTCTCCGGGAGAGCTCCCGACGCACAGCCCGATCGGGCCGGCTTGGGCATGGTTCTTGAGACGCGGCGGCGTTGGCTCGATCACCACGACCGCCGTCGAGACTCTCAGGGCAGTGGCGAGACGAGCCGGGCGACGGAGTCGCGAAACCGCGGGAGCGGGTTGCGCGCATGATGACTCCCTACCGTGAATTCCCGCAGTCGTCCTGGCCGCACAGGAAGGCCGTCTCAAGCTCCTGCGTGACAGCTTCGTCGTAGATCACGGCGTCGAGTTCGTAGTCGATGCTGGTCGAGCCTTGCCTGCTGCCGGTCTCGCGGACACGACGACAAGATCGTGACCTTGGAGCTGGAGGATGCCGATGAGGCGGAAGTTCGGCCCCGAGTTCAAGCTCAAGGCGGTGAAGTTGGTGAACGAGCGCGGCGTGTCGGTCGCGCAGGCCTGCCGTGACCTGGATGCCGATGAGAGCGTGCTCCAGCGCTGGATGCAGGATCTGGCAGAGGCGCCCGCGAGCGCATTCCCGGGCGGAGCAGGCCGAGATCGCGGCGCCGAGAACGGAGGTCGCCCGGCTCAAGGCGGCGTGCGATCTCACGGACACCGTGCCCGCCAGCGCGGAGAAGCGCAATCGCCTCTCGCTCGACGAATGAAAGGTAGCGCCCCGACAGCGGTTTCGCCGAGGGCGCAAAATGAGATGGTGGCATGCCGCCTGCCTCCCGGAGCCACCTGGCTCCCACGGGGGGCGATACTCCGGCCTCCACGGCCGCGTCCTCTCGAGCGCCACGCCGCGACCGCCGACCAGAACACCTGCCGGTGCTCGCGCTGCGGGTGCGGCGTGGCGCTCTGCGAGGCCATGTCGGCCAAGGACGTGATCGTACCGGAGGTGCCGGGGATCACGGCGGCGGTCGGCCTCCTCAAGACCGACCTGCGTTACGAGCACACCGAGGCGGTGATCGTGGAGCTGGACAAGGTAGCCCGCGCCGAGCTCGCCCGCATCAACGCGGCGGTGCGGGCCGCGCACGGCACGGTGCAGGCGGAGCTCGACAACGACGGCATCGCGCGGGAGCGGCAGACCATCGCGCCGGTGGCCGAGTGCCGCTACCAGGGCCAGGGCTTCGAGCTTCGCGCCTCCATGCCCGAGGGAGAGGTGACGGCGGAGAACCTCCACGTCGTCACCGACAGCTTCCATGACCAGCACCAGGCCGACTACGGCTACAGCTACCGCACGGCGGGAGTGGAGCTCATCACGCTGCGGGCCATCGGCTCGGCCTCGACGCGGCGGATCGACATTCCCCGGATCGGCAAGGCGGACGGATCGAGCCCCGACCGCGCGCTGATGTTCGTCCGGCCGACCACCTTCGACGACGGGCGGACGCTCGGGACGCCGCGCTACGACCGCACCAAGCTCCTCGCGGGAGACTGCGTCGAGGAGCCGGCGGTCCTGCACCAGCACGACTCGACCACGCTCGTGCCCCCGAGCTGGGTGGCCGAGACGCTGGACTACGGCAACACCCGCATCAGCCCGCTGGGCGCCTGAGAGGATGGACAGCCATGAACCAGATGCTGCCGCAGCCGGCGCTCACCGTCGATCCGATCACGCTCCAGGTGATCCGCGGCGCCTTCGAGACCATCGCGGAGGAGATGGGGCACGTCCTCTACCGCATGTCCTTCTCCTCGATCATCCGGGAGAGCCAGGACCTCGGCGCGGGGCTCTTCGACACTGCCTTCAACACGTTCTGCGAGTCGGAATCGACGCTGATGCACATCGGCTCGATCCCAAGCTACCCGCGCGGGAACGCGGAGACCCTGGAGGACGGGAGTGGTGCGAGGGCGACGCGGTGGTGCACAACCGCCCGTATCACGGCGCCTCGCACACCTCCGACCTCGTCATCGTCGTGCCGGTGCTCTTCCGGGGCCGCCTCGTCGGCTTCGCAGGAAACACGGCGCACCACGTGGACATCGGCGCGGCGACGCCGAGGCTCATCATCGACGTGCCGGACGTGTTCGCGGAAGGGATGCTCTTCGCCGGCACCAAGCTTTATCGCAAGGGCGAGCCCAACAACGCCATGTGGAACTACATCCGCCGCAACAGCCGCGCGGCGGGGCAGCTCGTCATGGATATCGAGGCGCAGGTCGCCTCGGCGCGGCTGGGCGCCAAGCGGTTCGTCGAGCTGCTGGAGAAGTACGGCGAGGACATGGTCTTCTCCGCCGCGAACCAGCTCATGGACTATGCCCAGCGCATGACCCGCGCCCGCATCCGCGAGATCCCGGACGGGGACTACACCGCTGAGGGCTGGCTCGACGACGTGCGGAACCGCGACGAGCGGCTCAAGGTCAAGGCACGGTGCGGGTGCGGGGCAACGAGGTCGACCTCACGGGCTCGACCGACCAGACGCCCACGGCCTACGATGTGCCCTTCGAGGGCTCGACCAAGGTGGCCGCTTGTGCCGGCTTCCGCAAGCTGTTGCTCGACGCCGCGACCTCCGAGGCGCGGATGTCGTCGAATGAGGGGCCGTTCCCGCCGGCGGCTACGGCGACCCGCTGAACCGCCCGGCGCTGAAGGTCTTGGAGGACGTGCTGGACGGCTACTGCTTGGCCACCCACGCGCGGGAGGCCTACGGGGTCGTTCTTGGACCTCGGGACCGAGACGGTGGACATGGCCGCGATGGAGAAGCTCCGGACGGCGATGCGCGGGAACGAGTAGAGGGACCAGGGGCTGCCGCATCGGGCGGCCCCTTCGCGCTTTTCAACAAGACCGATCCCGTGGTCGCCTGCGGCCGAAGGACGGCGTCAACTCCAACGACAGGGGCCACGCATGAACATCGCAGACGGATTACAGACCACCGGGAGCGACCGCACGTCGCTGATCGAGGACTCCATCCGTCCCACGACGCTGGACCAGAGGCCCATCGGGGCGCTGGGCTACGCCGGATCTGGGTCGGCATCGCCGTCATAATCCTCACCTGCTCGCTGGCGCGACCGGCATCCAGGGGGCTTCGGCCCCGCCACCGTGCTCCTAACCGTAGGTGCTTGCGGCAGGCCTACTGGAAAGCCAGGCTCGGGGGAGCAACCTGCCACCTGAGCCCGCTGCGCAGGACGTGAAGGATGCCGCTCAGCGCCCGCCGGTCGTCGCCTCCGGGCTTGCCCCGAGCCTTCGGAACGTGCGGCCGGAGCCGCTCCACCTGCTTGTCCGTCAACCAGAATTGCCTGCCCATGCCGCCTCCCAAAGCCGACGAGCATGAATCGGCTAAGCCGCTGAGAGGCCAGAGCGGCTAAAGGTCCTGAGCCTGGGACGGTCCCGTGACGACGGCGATGCTGATCGGTGACGTGCCGGGGCTTCGCCGGATGACTCCGGCCGAAGCTGTCAGGTAGGTCTGGCCTCGATCCCGCACGACCGCGAAGCTTTAGGCAGATGGCGAGCCATCATCCGTGGAGAGGGAGACTTGCGGCTTGGGCCCACCCACGCGGCCCAGGCCGCCGCTCGCCGCAACCCATGGCCGCTACCTCCTCCGGCACGCGCAGGCCGAACTCCTGCCGCAGGACCGACATGACCCGAAAGGCCATGCAGTCGTCATTGGGCCGCACGATCGAGGTCGAAGTGGCCCAGCGTCGGACTTCAAAGCCCTCTTGACGTGACGCTTTGCTTATGTCATCGGTGTCATGTCACCGATGACATAGGTGGGCGAAAGTCGGGCCGCTATCCGGGGTGGAGGCATGGCAACGATCTATGACGTAGCCCGGCTGGCCAACGTATCGGCCAAGACCGTCAGCCGCGTGCTGAACGAGGACGGGCCTGTCGGGCCGCGGACGCGGCAGGCGGTCCAGGAGGCCATCGCCCAACTGGGCTACGTCCCGTCCAACGCGGCGCGGATGATGCGGTCCAACCGCTCCGGGCTCGTCGGTCTCATCACCGGGGCGATCACGGCCGCGCAGGAGCCCACGCACCCTGCGGGCCTGCCGGATCTTCTCATCGTCCAGGGCATCCAGCGCGTCATGGCCGACCAGGACATGACGCTCATGGTGGCCGACACGGGCGGCCGCGCCGACCGCATCCCGCGTCTGGTCCGCACCTTCCTGGAGCATCGGGCCGAAGGGCTGATCTACGTCGCCGACTACCATCAGCGGGTGCGGTTGCCACCGGTCGCCGGATCGACGCCGCTGGTGCTGGCCAACTGCTTCGACGACGCCGGCACGCCGGCCGTCCTGCCCGACGACCGCCGGGGGCAGCACGACCTCGTGGCGCGCATCGCCGCCGCCGGGCATCGCCGGATCGCCTACCTGACGCTGCGCGAGGACATGGTGGCCACGTCCTTGCGCAGCCTAGGCTACCGCGACGCCCTCGCGGAGGCCGGGCTGCCCTTCGACCCGCGCCTCGTGCAGGTCGCCTACCTGTCCGATGGCGAGGAGGACTCGCGCATCCTCGTGGAGGCCATCGACCGCCTGCTCGAGCTGCCGGACCCGCCCACGGTGCTCTGCTGCGGCAACGACGCCATGGCGATGCGCGTCTACGGCATCCTGCGCTCGCGCGGGGTCCGGGTCCCGGAGGACATGTCCGTGGCGGGCTACGACAATCACCGGATCATCGCGGAGACGCTCTATCCGCCGCTCACGACGGTGGAGCTGCCCTACCGGGACATGGGCCAGCGGGCGGCCGAGCGGCTCCTGGCCTGCATCTCCGGCCAAGGCCGGGATGAGCCGACACCGACCCTGGTCTCGGGGCCGGTGCTCTGGCGCGCGTCGGTCACCGACCGGCCCGCCGCGAACCCTCGACACATCAGCTTCAACGGGAGGAGCGAACCATGACCCGACTGACGACCGCCACGGCCCTTGCCTTGATCTGGGCCTCGGGCGCCCTGGCGCAGACCGAGCTCACCATGTGGTATCATGGGGCAGGCAACCAGGTCGAAAGCGAGATCATCAACCAGATCATCTCGGACTTCAACGCGAGCCAGTCCGACTGGCACGTCACCATCGAGAGCTTCCCGCAGGCGGCCTACAACGACGCCGTCGTCGCGGCGGCGCTGGCGGGCGACCTGCCGGACATCCTGGACGTGGACGGCCCGATCATGCCCAACTGGGCCTGGGCGGGCTACCTCCAGCCGCTGCCCATCGACCCGGCCAAGATCGAGAGCTTCCTGCCCGGCCCCAAGGGCACTTGGAACGATCAGCTCTACTCCGTCGGCCTTTGGGACGCGGCGGTCGCTCTGGTCACGCGCCAGTCCACGCTGGACGAGCTGGGCCTGAGGACGCCCACGCTCGAGGAGCCCTGGACCCTGGAGGAGTTCATGGGCGCCATGGAGGCGGCCAAGGCCTCGGGCAAGTACGACTACGCCATCGACCTCGGCATGTCCGACCAGGGCGAGTGGTATCCCTACGCCTTCCTGCCCTTCCTGTGGTCCTTCGGGGGGGACCTGGTCGACGTGCAGGCCGATCCGCAGACCGCCGAAGGCGTGCTGAACGGCGACGCCGGGCTCAAGTTCGGCGAGTGGTGGCAGGGGATGTTCGCCAACGGCTACGCCCCGGGGCCGTCGCAGGACCCGGCCGACCACGCCTCGGGCTTCCAAGAGGGAAAGTATGCCTTCTCGTGGAACGGCAACTGGCTCGCGCTGCCCTTCCTCGAGGCCTACGACGACGTGGTGTTCCTGCCCGCGCCCGACTTCGGGAACGGCAACTACATCGGCGGGGCCTCCTGGCAATTCGCGGTCTCGGGCACGACCGAGCATCCCGAGGGTGGCGCGGCCTTCATCGAGTTCGCGCTGCAGGACAAGTATCTCGCCCAGTTCTCGGACGGGATCGGGCTGATCCCGCCCACGACCACGGCGGCGGCGATGACGCAGAACTACAAGGAGAGCGGGCCGATGGCCGTCTTCTACGACCTCTCGGCCGACCAGGCGCGCCTGCGCCCCGTCACGCCGGGCTATCCGGTCGCGTCCAAGGTGTTCCTCAAGGCCATGATGGACATCGCCAACGGCGCCGACGTGGCGGACACGCTGGACTCGGCGGTGGACGAGATCGACGCCGACATCCAGGCCAACAACGGCTACGCCCAAGCGCAGTGACAAGGCTCCCGGGCCGGGCCTCCTCTCTCCCGGAACCGGCCCGGGGATCCCGGGCCCTGGCGACAGGCCAGGGTCCACCTCGTCCGCCCCCAGCGACCGGAGCGTCCCATGGCCTCGCGTCTTTCCTTCTCGAACCGGGCGGGCTGGCTCATGGCCCTGCCGGGGTTCGGCCTCATCGCCCTGTTCGTGATCCTGCCCTTCGTGTTGGCCTTCGTGCTGTCGTTCACGAACCAGCGCCTCGTCTCGCCCAATCCGACCGAATGGGTGGGCCTGTCCAACTACCAGTCGCTCCTCGGCCTGGGCGTCCTCCACCTCGAGCCCGAGCGCGACGAGGCCGGCCAGGTCGTCACCGACGAGAACGGCGCCCCCGAATACCCGCGCCTGCGGAGCTACACCCGGAACAACCCCGACTATCCCCATCTCCAGGGCAAGAGCGAGTGGTTCTCCTTCGACTGGGGAAACGGGCGGACCTACGTCCTCGCCAGCGACGTCGTCTTCATGAAGGCGATCGTCAACACGCTGATCTTCGTGGCGGTGGTGGCGCCGGTGCAGGCGGGGCTCGCCCTCGTGCTCGCGCTGCTCATCAACCAGAGGCTCCGGGGCATCAACATCTTCCGCACCGTCTACTTCATGCCCGTGGTGGTCTCGATCGTCGTGGTCTCGCTCCTGTGGCGGTTCATCTACGCCGAGGACGGGCTCCTCAACAACCTGCTCTCGGGCCTCACCTTCGGGGCCTTCGACGGGCCCGACTGGCTGGGAAACCCGCGCACCGCGCTCGGCGCCATCATCGGGATGTCGATCTGGCAGGCCGTGGGCTTCCACATGGTCATCTGGCTCTCGGGCCTCCAGACCATCTCGCCCACGCTCTACGAAGCCGGGGCCATCGAGGGCGCGTCCCGCTGGCAGACCTTCCGCTACATCACCTGGCCGGGCCTCCGGAACACCGCCGTCCTGATCCTGATCGTCATCACCATGCAGGCATTCGCGCTCTTCGCGCAGATCGACGTGATGACCAAGGGGGGCCCGCTCGACAGCACGCAGACCATCGTCTTCCAGGCGGTCCAGCGCGGCTACGGCAAGCAGGACATCTCGAGCGGCGCCACGATCTCCGTGTTCCTCTTCGTGCTCGTCCTGTCCATCAGCCTCCTGCAACGCTGGCTCACGAGGGAGCGTCGCTGACATGGCCGCCATCGATCCGTCCAACCGGGGCCTCCGGCTTTTCGCGCGCTACGCGGTGCTGACGCTGGTCGCGGTGATCTTCGCCTTCCCGCTGGTGTTCATGCTGGTCTCCAGCCTCAAGCCCGACGACCAGCTCCTGAGGGACACCGCCTCGCTCCGGGCCTTCCTCCCGGTGGGGGACCTCAGCCTCCGGAACTACTACGCCGCCTTCGACCGGGCGCCGGTGGGGACCTTCATCCTCAACTCGGTCTTCGTCACCGGCGTGACGGTGGCCCTGTCGCTCTTCGTCTGCTCGCTCGCGGGCTTCGCCTTCGTCTTCCTGCGCTGGACGGGGCGGGACCTGGTGCTCTCGGTCATTCTGGCCACGCTGATCGTCCCCTTCGAGACCATCGCCATCCCGCTGCTCCTCGTCGTCTCCAAGCTTCCCTGGATCGGCGCGGAGGGGCTCACCCTTGGTTGGCTCAACACCTACCGCGTGCAGATCGTCCCCTTCATCGCGGACGGGCTCACGATCTTCCTCTTCGTGCAGTACTTCAAGGATCTGCCCGGCGACCTGATCGAGGCCGCCCGCGTCGAGGGCGCCTCCAACTGGCAGATCTACCGCCGGATCGTCATGCCGCTGTCGGGCCCGATCCTGGCCACCGCCGCCATCCTTAAGTTCCTCGTCATGTACAACCAGTACCTCTGGCCGCTCATGGTGGTGCAGGAGGAGGGGCGGCGCCCGGTGATGGTCGGCCTCCAGTACTTCTTCCAACTCAACCGCGCCTGGGGCGAGATCATGGCCTATCTCAGCCTCATCACCGTCCCGGTGCTGGCCTTTTACCTCTACCTGCAACGCGCCTTCATCGCGTCGATCGCCTCGACCGGCGTGAAGGGCTGACGGAGTTAACCTCGAATGGTGATCGCAATCGACGGCAAGTGGCTCTGGGACTCGTGGTACATCCACGACGGCGAGCGTTGGCACGGCTACTTCCTCCAGGCGGACCGCTCTCTGGGCGATCCCGACCTGCGCCACTTCAACGTGACGCAGGGCCACGCGACGAGCGCGGACCTGGTGACCTGGGACCACGAGGGCACCACCTTCCGGCCCGCCGAGGGGCCTGCCTGGGACGACTACACGACGTGGACGGGCTCGGTGGTGCGGGGCGACGACGGGCTCTGGCACCTGTTCTACACCGGCACCTCACGCTCCGAGCGGGGGCTCTACCAGCGGATCGGCCACGCGACCTCGACCGACCTGCATCGCTGGGCCCGCGTGGGTGACGGTCTCGCGCTGGACCTGACCGGGCCGAACGCCGACCGCTACGAGACCGAGCACATGGTCGGCTTCTGGCACGACCGGGCGATGCGCGACCCCTGGGTGATGCGCGACCCCGAGGGACCGGGCTGGCTCATGTACTTCACCGCCCGCTCGCCCGGCGTCCCTGAGGCGAACGGCGGCGGCGCCATCGGCTTCGCCACCTCGCCCGACCTCATGACCTGGACCCTCCAGCCTCCCGTCTTCGTGGGCGCCTTCGGCCAGCTCGAGGTCCCGCAGGTCTTCGAGCGGGGCGGCCGCTGGTTCTGCCTCTTCTGCACGGCGGCGCAGCACTGGGGCGAGGCCGCCAAGCAGATGCTGGGCACGCCCAGGACCGGCACGCATTACCTGATCGGGGACGGCCCTCGGGGCACCTGGGGCGTCGCGCCGCTCCCCCTCCTCGACATGGACGACCCCTGCCGCCGCTACGCCGCGCGCATCGTCGAGACCGCCGAGGGGATGCGCATCCTCGGCTTCGCGGATGGCGGTAAGGAGAGCTTCGGCGGGTTCATCATGGACCCGGAGCCCGTGGAGCTGGGGCCCGACGGCCTGCTCCGCGTCGTCCCCCAACCCCATCCCGCGGAGACGTGACATGGCCGAGATCAGCCTCAGGCAGGTGCGCAAGAGCTACGGCCCCACCGAGATCATCAAGGGCGTGGACATCGACATCGCCGACGGCGAGTTCTGCGTCTTCGTCGGCCCTTCGGGCTGCGGCAAGTCCACGCTGCTGCGCATGATCGCGGGCCTGGAGGACATCACCTCGGGGGAGCTCCGGATCGGCGGCCGCGTGGTCAACGAGCTGCCGCCCAAGGAGCGGGGCGTGGCCATGGTGTTCCAGAGCTACGCCATCTTCCCGCACATGACCGTGCGCGAGAACGTCGCCTTCGGCCTGACCATCGCCGGCGCCTCGAAGGAGGAGAAGGCCGCCAAGGTCGCCGAGGCCGCACGCATCCTGCAGATGGAGCATCTCCTGGACCGCCGGCCCTCCCAGCTCTCGGGCGGGCAGCGGCAGCGGGTGGCCATCGGCCGGGCGATCGTGCGCGAGCCCTCCGTGTTCCTCTTCGACGAGCCGCTCTCGAACCTCGACGCCGCGCTGCGGATGGACATGCGGCTGGAGATCGGCAAGCTCCACCAGCAGCTCGGGGCGACGATGATCTACGTCACCCACGACCAGGTCGAGGCGATGACGCTGGCCGACAAGATCGTGGTGCTGCGGGCGGGCGAGGTCATGCAGGTCGGCTCGCCCATGGAGCTGTACCACAACCCCGCCAACGTCTTCGTCGCGGGCTTCATCGGCAGTCCGTCGATGAACTTCCTCGACGTCGAGGTGCGCGGCGTGCAGGGCGACCGCGTGGTGGTCTCCAACGCCGCGCTCGAGCCCGTGGAAGTGCGCCCCAAGGTGGGCAGCTACGCGCCCGGCACGCGGGCGCGGCTCGGCGTCCGGCCGCAGTACCTCACGCCTGTCGTCGGAGACGGCGCGGGCACTCCACCCAACGCCGGGCGCCTGCACGGCCGCGTTGCCCTCACCGAGCGCCTCGGGGCCGAGACCATCGTGGAATCGACCCTCGCGGACCGGAGCCGAGTGATTGCCGCGCTGGCCCGCGACGCCGTCTACCCCGTCGGCGCCGAGGTCACCCTGGCCTTCCGCCCCGAGGAGGCTCACCTCTTCCCGGCCTAGGCCCCGGAGCCGGCCTCCGCCGTCCCGGCCGCCGGACGGGCTGAGGGGAGGCCGAGATCCGGCCATCCGCAACGCCGGCCCAAGAGGCTCCTCGCGCCTGGGCGCTTCCATGGGAGCCGAGCGGCCAAGGACCAGCGCGCCCGCCTCGTTCGACAGGCGTAGGATCGTAAGGGCATGGCCCCTTCCTGCTCCGCCCCGGATCAGGGACCTGCGAGGACCGTCCGGAACGCCGCCACGACAGCCGCATCGGTGCGCCGGCGGCTCGCCTCGGCAAATCCGAGGCGGATCGCTCCCGCCTCCGCTCCGGGATGGAGCGAGGCGCATGAGCTGTGCACTTCGTCGACGGGGACCGCGTCGAGCAGTGCGCGAACATTGCCCGGAGTGAGGCCCGAGCCCGCCATGACGGAGAGGCGGCCCCGCGCCGCCCGGTGGATCGTCCGCAGACCCTCGACGCCGTCGGGCGCCGTCCGTTGCCCACCCGAGCTGAGGACGCGCTCGAAACCGAGGTCGATGGCCGCCTCGGTCGCCCGGACGAAATCCGGGACCAGGTCGATGGCGCGGTGCAGCGTGCGTCTCAGGGACCCGGCGGCCTCCGACAGCCGGGCGAGCAGGTCCTCGTCCAGACGGCCGTCCCGGCGCGACGCGCCCAGGACGACCCCGGCGAGGCCGCAGCGCCGGACCTCGTCGATGTCGGCCAGCATGGCGTCGACGTCGGGGGGCGCGTAGACGAAGTCGCCGCCGCGCGGCCTCACGAGGACGTGGACCGGCACCGGAGCCTCGGCGGCCAGCCGCATCAGGCCGGGGGATGGGGTGAGGCCACCCAGCTCCAGGGCGGAGCAGAGCTCGATGCGCTCGGCGCCGCCGACGATGGCGGCCTCGAGGCTCTCCGGATCCGAGACACAGACCTCCAGCAGCGGCCTCATTCCAGGCCTCCGGGCGAGAGGGCGAGGAGGGCAGCGCCGACGAGCCCGGCCTCGCCGGCGATGCGCCCTGGCACGACGACCGGGCGGTCGGCGCGGCGCAGGATGCGGCGGCGAACCTCGCCGTCGAGCCGGGCCACGAGCTCGGGCACCCGACCGAGGCCGCCTCCGACGGGCACGATGTCCGCACCGACCACGTTGAGGACGAGCGCCAGCGGGCTCGCCAGGAGATTGACCTGCACCTCGATGGTGCGCTCGGCGGCGGCGTCGCCGGCGAGCCAGGCCGCGACGATGGCCGTGCTGGGGAGGGCCGCGCCGTGCAGGTGATGGTGCAGCCGCTCCATGCCGCGCGCGCCGCCGACCGTGTCGACGCAGCCGGAGAGCCCGCAGCCACAGGGGAAACGCGGAATCTCGACCGGCGGGTCGCCGACGCGCGTCGCGGCGACCGGGCCGTGGCCCCACTCGCCCGCGAATCCTCCGGCGCCGCTGACGATCCGCCCGTCGATGACGAGGCCGCCACCGACTCCGGTGCCGAGGATGGCGCCGAAGACGATGCGGTGCCCTTGCCCGACCCCCAGGCCGGCCTCGGCCAGCGCGAAGCAGTCGGCATCGTTGGCGATGAGGACAGGGCGGCCAAGGCGCGCGGCGAGGTCGGCGGCCAGCGCCCGGCCGTCGATGCAGGGGATGTTGGCGCAGGTGATGACGCCGGTGGCCGGATCGACGACGCCGGTGGTCGAGATGGCGACGGGCCCTTCGGCCGGCGCCCGTCCCGCCAGCGTGGAGAGGGCGGCCACGAAGTCGTCGAAGTCATGGAGCGGCGTCGGCACATGGCCGAGCGGCGCGATGGCGGCCGGGTCGCGGGCGACGCCGCCCTTGATGGCCGAGCCGCCGATGTCGAAGCAGGTGATGGCCGGGCGCGAGCGGCCGGGCGGCGCGGCGTCGTTCATGGCTGGCAAGTCGCTCCGGAACAGGCGAGAGAGTCGGCATGACCGAAGCCACGGGGCGCCTGCGGGTGCCGACCATCGACGATGTTGCGCGGCTGGCCGGCGTCTCGCGCGCCACGGCCTCGCGGGCGCTGTCCTCGGAGAAGCGTCCCGTCTCCGCCGCCAACCGCGAGCGGGTGCTGGCGGCGGCCGAGCAGCTCGGCTACCGCATCAACCCGCTGGCGCGCAGCCTCACCACCAAGACGGTGAACCTGGTGGCGGTGCTGGTGAACCACATCCACGACCTGTCGGACCTCGACCTCTTCGACCTGCTGCTGGCCGAGACGCAGGCCATCGGCAAGCAGGTCATCCTGATCCGCATCGGCTCGGGTGGCAAGGTCGAGGAGTTCCTGCGGCGCGGCGTGGCCTACCACGTCGATGCGGCTCTGGTGTTCTCGGACTTCGCGGATGCCGGGACGGCGCGGCGGATGTTCCACTCCGATCGCGTGCTGATGCTGAACGGCCACCACGACCGGCTTTCGCCCGCGGTCATCCCCGACGAGGCGCTGGGCATCGAGGCGGCCGTGGCGGACGCGGCGGGGAAGGGGGTGCGGACGGCCGCGCTGGTGACGGGGCGCACCTCCTCGCTGGTGGAGCAGGAGCGGATCGGCTTCTACCATCGTGCGCTCGCGCGGCGGGGGATCGGGCTGGGGCAGGTCATCCAGGGCGACTATTCCTATGAGAGCGGCCGGCAGGCCGGCGATCGGCTGGCCGGCGCCGGCGCGCCCGACGCGGTCTTCTGCACCTCGGACGCGGCGGCGATGGGCGTGCTGGACGCGCGGCGGACCGATTTCCCCGAGGGGCGGCCGGCGCGCTTCCGGCTCTACGGCTTCGACAACATCTCGCTGCTGGACTTCAGCGCCTACCCGATCTCCTCGATCGGCTACGACAAGACCGCCTATGTGCGCGAGATGATGCGTTTCCTCGCCGATCCGGACGGCTTCGCGCCCGATGGGGCGCCGGTCCTCGTGCCGACGCGCTTCGTCGCGCGCTCCACCGGGTAGGGCTCCGGGCCGTCGGGCGGCCCGGGGCGCAGGGGCTCACCAGAGCGGATTCAGCTCGGGCGGGTTGGCGGTCTCGCCCCACCACTTCTTGTAGTTGGCCTCGTAGGCGCCCGACTGGATGTAATCCGAGACGAACATGTCGAGCCAGCGGACGAACTCCGGGTCGCCCTTGGCGACGGCGATGCTGATCGGATCGTTCGAGTAGAGCCCCGGCAGCGTCACCAGCGAGGGGTTCTGCGTGGCGAGGTAGTCGAGGAGCGAGGAATCCTCGATGGCCGCGTCGACCCGCCCCTGCTGGAGCTGGAGCACGCCGTCGGGCGCGAACTGGTCGACGTAGACCAGCTCGGCGTCCGGTACGGCCTCCTTGATGAAGGCCTCGCCGGTGGTGCCCCGGCCGACCACGACCGACTTGCCCGCGAGGTCCTCGAGGCTCTGGATGCCGGAGTCGGCCTGCACGATCACGCGGAGGCCGGCGCGGTTGTAGGGGATGGTGAAGTCCACGCTCTTGGCGCGCTCCAGCGTGGCCGAGGTGTTGGCGACCACGATGTCGAGCTGGCCCGAAACCAGCATGGAGATGCGCGCGTCGCCCGAGACATCGGTGAACTCGACCGGCACGCCCAGCTTCTCGGCGAGCCGGGTGGCCACGTCCACGTCGTAGCCAACGGGGTTGTTCTGCTCGTCGCGGAAGCCGATGGGCTCGCCGCCCAGCGACACGCCGATACGGACGACGCCGGCGTCGCGGATGTCCTGGAGCTTGTCGGCCAGGGCCGGGACCGCCGAGCTGGCGACGACCGCCAGGGCGGCCAGGGTGGACAGGATGCGCTTCATTAGGAAACTCCTCTCTGTTGGCTCATGCCGTCTGCGCGGCCCTGAGTTCGGGTTCGGCCATGGTGTCGTCCCATAGCCAGTAGCGGATCTCGCCCGGGCAGCGGAAGTTGACGACGCGGTGGTCGCCCCGGGCATCGACCGCATGGATGACGACCCCGCCGAGGAAGCCGTCCTTCAGCCCAGCCAGATCCTCGACCGCCATGGCGACGGCGTCGTCGAGCGGATGGCCCAGCTTCAGGGCGAGGACGATGCTGCGCGCGGTGGAGCAGCGCATGGTCATCTCGCCGGTATGGGTGCAGGCGGTCGCGCCGTGGCGGCTGTCGGCGTAGTAGCCCGCGCCGGGGATCGGGCTGTCGCCCAGCCGGCCCGGATACTTCCAGGCCCAGCCCGAGGTCGAGGTCGCGGCGTGGATGCCGCGCGCGGGATCGGCGCTGAGGTACACGGTGGTGTCGCGCACCCGCTCCGGGTCGGTGATGGCCCGCAGGAGCGGCGCGAGGGGGATGTCGGGGAACCGCCCCCGCTCCTCGGGCGAGAGCTCCCTCTCCAGCCTCTCCCACCAGACGCGCCGGCTATCGGGCAGCAGCACGTCCTCGACGGGGAGGCCGATCTCCGAGGCGAAGCGGCGCGCGCCCTCCCCCGTCAGCATCACATGGGGCAGCCGCTTCATGACCTCGTGCGCGAGCCGCGCCACGTGGAGCGTATGGGGGACCGCGCCGACCGCGCCGACCTCCCGCGTGGTGCCGTCCATCACGGCGGCGTCGCATTCCATCTCGCCCAGCATGTTGGGCCAGCCGCCGCGGCCGACGCTGCGGACCCGGACCTCGGCCTCGACCTCGCCGATGCCGGCGACCAGGGCGGTTAGGCTGTCGGCGCCCTCCCGCAGCATCCGCACCGTGGTCGGCACGCCGGGCCAGCCTTCCGCATTGGCGATGAACAGCATGGGGGGTCAGTCTTTCCGCATCTTGGAGAGGAATTGCGCGACGCGCGGCTGCGCCAGCCCGCCGTCCTGCGCGAAGAAGTCCCGAGTCGGCAGGTCCACCAGCAGCACGCCCTTCTCGAGGAAGACGATGCGGTCGGAGATCTGCCGCGCGAACTCGATCTCGTGGGTGACGAAGACCATGGTGGTGCCGTTCCCGGCGAGCTTGGCGAGGATGTTCAGCACCTCGGCCGTCATCTCCGGGTCGAGGGCGCTCGTCACCTCGTCGAGCAGCAGGTAACTGGGTTTCATCGCCAAGGCCCGGCAGATGCCGACGCGCTGGCGTTGCCCGCCCGAGAGCTGGGCCGGATAGGCGTCCGCGCGGTCTTCGAGGCCGACCGAGGCCAGCAGCGCCCGGCCCTCGGCCTCCGCCTCGGCCTTCGGGCGCTTCAACACCTCGATGGGGGCGAGCGTGATGTTCCGCAGCGCCGTCATGTGCGGGTAGAGGTTGAAGAGCTGGAACACCGTGCCCGACCGCTTGCGCGCCTCCGCGAGCTCCTTGGGCCTGGACACGTCGAAGCCGTCCACGGTGATCCGGCCTCCGTCGAGCCGTTCGAGCCCGTTGATGCAGCGGATCAGCGTGGACTTGCCCGAGCCCGAGGAGCCGAGGACGGAGACGACCTCGCCCGGTTTCACGGTCAGGTTGACGCCGTCCAGCACGGTGACGGCGCCAAAGGTCTTTCGGACGTTCTCGACGTTCAGCATTCAGAGGCCCCGGAAGGCGCTGTGCGCCCGCAGACGGTGTTCGATGCGCGCGCCCACGCCCGCGACGAGCTTGGCGGCGAGATAATAGAGAAGGCCCACCACGCTCCAGACGATGAAAGGCTTGAGGGTCCGGAGGTTGAGCGTGGCGCCGATCTTGGCGAGGTCCATGACCCCGATCACCGAGATCAGCGACGTCACCTGCAACTGGTTGACCAGGAGTGCGGTGAGCGGCCCGATGGAGAAGGCCGCGGCCTGCGGCGCGATGACGTGGCGGAGCACCTGCCAGCGGCTCAGGCCGAAGACGCGTGCCGCCTCGACCTGATCGCGGCCGATGGACTCGATGGCCGAGACGGCGATGACGTAGACGAAGGCGGCGGTGTTGGCCGAGAGCGTGATGACCGCCGCCTGCACCGGCCCGACGTTCAGGTGGAAGAAGGCTGGGAAGCCGAAGAACACGAGGAAGAGCTGCACCAGCACAGGCGAGTTCTTGAGGAGCTCGGTCACGAAGGTGACGGCCTGCGTCAGCCCCGGCACCCGGTAATAGCGGACGACGCCGAGGACCGTGCCGGCTAGGAGGCCGATCAGCGAGGTGAGCAGGAAGAGCCCGACCGTGACGCCCAGCCCCTGCGCGAGCAGCACGAGGTCGTAGGGGGTGAACTGCGTGAAGCGCATCAGCTCACCTGCCCCATCAGGTCGCGGTTGAGGCGGCGGTGCAGCAGCGCGATGCCGATGGAGACGAGGTAGGTCAGCGCCGCGTAGACGACGAGAAGCACGAAATAGACCTCGAAGGGCCGGAAGGTGTCCGAGGCCACGATCTTGGCCTGTCCGGTCAGCTCGTTCAGGGTGATGGTCGACAGGATCGAGGAGGTGAGGATCATGTTGATCAGCACCGACCCGAGCGGCCTGACCGAGGTCCGCAGCGCGATGGGGAGCACGATCCTCGTGAAGGTGACGCGCTTCGACAGCCCGCTCACCTCGGCGGCCTCGAGGATGCCGTTGTCGATGGCAAGGATGCCGGCACGGATGGCGTCCGAGGCATAGGCACCCCCGGCGATGGAGAGCGCGATGACGCCCGTCGTGAAGGCGTCGATGTAGATGCCGATCTCGGGCAGGCCGTAGTAGAAGAAGAAGAGCTGCACGATGAACGGGACGTTGCGGAACAGGTCGACATAGGCGTAGGCGGCCCGTCGCGCCCAGCCGCCGGAGGAGGTCCGGGCGATGGCGACGGCCATGCCCAGCACGACGCTTCCCACCAGCGCGAGCCCGCAGACCGCCGCCGTGAGCATCGCCCCCGAGGCGAGGAAGCCGAGGTGGGGAACGAGGACGCTGAGGTCGAACCGCAAGGGGGCATTCCATCGGTGAAACCGGTTTCAGCCTCGCTGGTCACGAAACCTGTGTCAAGGCGGCAGCGACCGCCCAGCACACAGGTCAGAGCGGCAGGACGATCTCGGCCCTCAGCCCGCCTCCGGTGCGGTTGGACAGGCGGATCTCGCCGCTGTGGTCCTCGGCGATGGCCTGGGCGATGCTGAGGCCCAGGCCCGTGCCACCGGAGTCGGAGGAGCGGGCCTGTCGCCACGGTAGAACGGGGCGAATACCGCCTCCAGCTTCTCCTCCGGAATGCCAGGCCCCCGGTCCTCCACCGAGATGACGGCCCGGCCGCCGGCCTGAGCCACGCTCACCCGCGCCTCGTGGCCGTACTTGATGGCGTTCTCCACGAGATTGGTCACCGCCCGCTTGATGGCCAGCCGCTTGCACGCGACGACGAGGCCCGAGGGGACGTCGCATTCGATGGCGGCGCCAGAGTCGGCCAAGTCGTCGCAGATGCTCCCGACGAGGGCGCCGAGATCGATCCGGCTCTTGTCCTCGGCCTCGTGTGAAGCCCGGGCGAAGGTGAGGAAGGTTCCGATGATCGCGTCCACGTCGTCCAGGGCGCGGAGGTTCTTCTCACGTTCCTCCGAAGCCGGCATCATCTCCAGACGAAGTCGGATCTGCGTGAGCGGGGTGCGCAGGTCGTGCGAGATCGCGGCAAGAAGCTCGGTCCGCCCCTGGATCAGCTTCACCAGCCGGTTCTGCATGCTGTTGAAGGCGGCCGCCGCAACGGCAACCTCCTTGGGACCTGTGACCGCCAGCGGCTTCGCGTACAGGTTCCGGCCCAGGCTCTCCGCCGCATCCGCCAAGCGCCCGAGAGGAGAGGTCACCCGGCTGACGAGCCAGAATGCCACCAGCGCGATCCCGATGACGGCCGAGATGAGGTTGGCGTAGAACAGCCCCTCGGGCAGGGAGCGGGACCGGTTGATCAGGCCCAGGAAGTTGATCCACTCGTCCGGGCCTTGCCGGATCGAGATCGCCACGTTGGGCGCCTCGAAGGGCACGTTCACGGCCCAGGGCGGCGAGCCGGCCCGGCTCGCCGGATCGAAGGGCGGCGGGATCACCCGGTAGCCCGTTTCCTCGATGAAGCGGACGCGCAGGCCGCTCTCGGAGATCCGCGGCACCTGCGTTCGGAGATATGCGGCGACGTCCAGCTCGGCCTGTGTGGGCTCCGGCACGACCACGGCGGGCTCCTGCGAGACCCAGACCCGGAAGGCGCGGCTGTCGGAGGAGCGCACAAGAGGATTGCGCCAGCTATCCGGCAGATCGTGCAGGAGGCGGCTGATGCCGGCGGCCCGCTCGGCCCGGTCGATGGCCTCCGTCATGGCGAGCGCCTCTTGGCGGTCGAGGCTGTAGAAGAGCAGCCCCGCCGCGTGGGACAGCAGGAAGCTCACGACGATGATCGCCGCCGTCTGGAAGCGCATGCTGCGGAAGGCCATCAGGTCACGTCCGGCGTGAAGAGGTAGCCGTCGCCCCAGACCGTCTTGATGAGGCGCGGGCTCTTGGGGTCGTCGCCCAGCTTGCGGCGCAGGCGGCTCACCTGGATGTCGATGCTCCGGTCCGAGATCACCGCCGAGCGCCCGCGCGTCGCGTCGAGGAGCTTCTCGCGCGAGAGGATCATCTGCGGCCAAGTGACGAAGGCCATCAGCAGCTCGAACTCGGCGCTGCTGAGGAGGACCACGACCCCGTCCGAGTCGACCAGCTCGCGCTTGGCGGTGTCGAGCCGCCAGCCCTCGAAGGAGATGAAGCGGGGCGGCGTGTCCGCCGGGCGCCGGGCCGGCCCGTCGCTGCGCCGGAGCACGGCCTTGATGCGGGCGAGGAGCTCGCGCCCGTGGAAGGGCTTCGGCAGGTAGTCGTCGGCGCCCATCTCGAGCCCGAGCACCCGGTCGAAGTCGTCGCCCTTGGCGGTGAGCATGATGATGGGCGTGGTCATCCCCTCGGCCCGCAGCTCGCGGCAGAAGGTCAGGCCGTCCTTTCCCGGCAGCATGAGGTCGAGGACGATCAGGTCCACCGGCCCGGCGTCGAGGGCCCGCCGCCCGGCCCGGACGTCGGCGGCGCGGCTGACCAGGTAGCCCTCGGCCCCGATCAATCGGCCTACGAGGTCGGCGATCTCCGGGTCGTCGTCCACGACGAGGATGTGCTGGGCGGGGGCGGCCATGCTCCTCCTGCGGCCCTGTATCGTCGGTGCGGGCACGCTGGCCCGGCCCCGTCTTAGCAGACCGCTCCGGCAAGGTCAGGGAAAAGGGATGACAGACTGTGTCGCGAGCCCGCCTCCCCGACACAGTCTGTCACGAACCTGAAAGAGACACCGCGAATCCGGAAGCCCCCCGTCACCTAGGTTGGCTCCGACGCCGATGCCCGGCGAGGTTCGCAAGGTAGCAATGGCATGACAGAACGACCGACACCGACCGCCAGGAGGGGGCTCGTGACGCAGGAGCCCAGGCGGATCGGCGCCGCCGCGAGGGGCTGGCCCGGGCTCGGCCGGCTCCTCGCGGATCGCGGCCTCGGACGGCCAGGAGGGCGTCCGTCCAGCTCCGGCACCACGGTCTCTCGGGCGCTGCGGCCCGGGCGGCCGCGCCCGGGCTGGCCCGCTGACGGCCTCGAATCCCGGTGCTCTCGTTCCCTCGATCTGTCCCGCACCGGCACTCGGCGGGCCAGATGCCGCTCCTGGCCTGCCCTTCTTTCCTCTGGGGCGGACGCGCGATGTCACCCTTGCCGGCCCGCGGACGCAAGCCCGCCCCCTGCTGCTTCAGGACGGAAGGCAACCTGTCGGAGATGCTGTATAGAATGACCGATCTCTACCACTCGACCGGCCCCCAGGACGACGCGGGCACCCCCCTTCTTCCCGAGACGCTTCGCCTGCTGGAGCGCCTCGGCGGCATGACCTCGGAGGAGTTGGCCTCCCTTCGCATCGAGAAGTCCCGCCGTGTCGCCTCGTACCACGCGAGGCCGGAGCCGAACGTGCCCCTCCTGAAGTTCCGCATCATGGAGGCCGACCGGAACCTGCTGACCTTCGTCGGGCAGGAGGCGGCGGGCTTCGAGGTGCTCCAGGTGTTCTGCGCAGGCTTCCAGTATCACTGGCGCAGCGACCTGTCGCGCGCCTTCGAGGAGCAGGCGCCGCTCGTGAGCCGGGTCTACGGGCTCTCGGACACCCAGGAGCTTGCCGTGGATCACCTGGTCGTCCCCGTGATCCGCAAGCACCGCGTCCGCGTGGTCCGGGGCTGGCTCGCCTTCAGCCAGGATCTCGACACCTGCGGCGAGTGGGCCAGCCAGAGCGCCGGTTCCCTGTTCCGCCGGACGGAGCCGGCGCGGCCCGTGCGGCTCCCCGCGCGGCTCTGGGACCCCGAGCGGCGGCGGCTCCACCCCGCTGGCCTCTTCCGGGCGGTGAACCGGGGATGGCGCGAGTCCCGGGAGCCGCGTCGTCCTTGAGGTCCAGCCCGCTCGGGACTGATTGGCTGCCGTACGACGGGCCGCCCGTGCCCATCGAAACTCCACAGGGAGACGACTTATGACGATCCGGATGAACCATCAGGACCTTGACGCGACCGCCGCGCGGCCCCTGCCGGGCGGTCCAGCCACGGCGCGGAACGACGACATGAGCCGCTTTCAAAGGGGCCGCCGCGTCCTCGTGCTCGAGAATGACATGATCCTTGCCGATGAACTGCGGCGTGAACTTGAAAACGAAGGTGTCGAGGTGCTGGGGCCTGTGGCCACCGTGGCCGAGGCGCTGGATCTTCTGCGGTCCGAACCCGGCCCGGATGCGGCCATTCTCGACGTGTTCCTGGACGACGAGGTCGCCTATCCGGTCGCGGAGGTCCTCAGGAAATGTGGCATCCCGTTCGTCCTCGCCACCAACCGTCTCGCCTGGACGATCCCACGCGCCTATGCCGACGTGCCCCGCGTCGAGAAGCCGGTCGACATGCGCCGGCTCGCCCGGGCCCTGGCGGGGCGCTCCGCACGTCCCGAGGGGGACCCGGCATGAGGGCGGCCCGGCTCGGACTCGGCCTCCTTGCGGTCGCGGCGGCCCCGGCGATGGCCGCCGAGACCTTCCTGCAGGTCGCCAATCGAAGCAACCTGACGATCATGGAGATATATGCCTCCCCGGCGGGCAAGGGTACGTGGGACGAGGACCTTCTCGTCGCCAGGGTGCTCCCTCGTGGCGAGACGGGGACTTTCGTCATCCCCGAGCGACGTCCCGGGTGCACCTATGACCTTCGCCTCGTCTTCGAGAACGGGCGGGAGGCCGTGCAGGCCACCGACGCCTGCTCGGGACGGGGCCATGTGGTTCGGGAGGCGCCATGATCCGTCCGCCCATCGAGCCGTTCGAGAATCCGGCCATAGGCGACACCGCAGGCGCATGGGGACCCCGGATCGAGGTCGGCCCTGACATGGCGCCCGCACCCACGGAGGAAAGGACGAGCATGGATGTCGGCCCGATTCGCACGACACCGAGCCAGCCTGACATCGGCCCCCTGGGTTCGTCGGCCGAGGGCGGCCACCCGGTCGCTCTGGACGAGCCCCATCGCCTGCCCGAGCAGCCCGCAAGGCCACCCCGTGGCCGGGACCTTCGGCTGCCGAAGGTCGTGACCAGCGCCTGAATGGACCATCGCCCTCGCCGACTGCGCCTGGAGCCGAGTAGGTCGCCGCCATTGCCCGGCCTGCCATCGGAGCGCCTGGCCCGAGCCGGCTGAACGAGCGGTCGGTCGCTTCCGCGATCTCCACGACGTCCTGAGGCGCTCGCCTGCCGTGCGGCCGCTTCCCCCTTTGACGCCCTCGGTGGCGGAGCGTCGGAGACCGATCGAGCCTCACTGCTCCCATCCGCCGGCTCTGCGCGCCGGAATGTCGGGAGACCGGCCGCCATTCCGCCAAGTCAGCCATGCGGCTCCGACTTGATCTGACGCCCCTCCGCCCCTTAGTTCGATGCAGACGGCCGGACAGCGGCCGGATCCCGGCCCGGGTGGCAGCCCCGGGCCTCGCCGGTCTCCGCAAGGGACCGCCGGCGGCACGTCGGGGAGCGCCACACAAGGGAGACGTCCGACCCGAGCATGATCGAGCCGAACCTGATCCTCCTTCTTGTCCTGCTGCCCTTCGCCGGATCGCTGGTCGCGGCGACCCTGCCCTCGGGTGCCCGTACCGGCACGGCCTGGCTCTCTGGCCTGGTGCTCTCGGCGGGCCTCCTGATCCTCGCCGCGCTCCACCGTCCGGTCGCCGACGGCCAGGTGCTGCGCGCCAAGTTGTCCTGGGTGCCCTCGCTGGGACTCGACCTCGACTTCCGCCTCGACGGCTTCGCCTGGCTCTTCGTGACGCTGGTCCTCGGGATCGGCGTCCTCGTGGTGCTCTACGCCCGCTACTACTTAGCCAAATCCGATCCGGCCCCGCGATTCCACGCCTGCATCCTGGCCTTCACCGGGGCGATGGTCGGGATGCTGACCTCGGGCAACGTCCTCATGCTGGTGGTATTCTGGGAACTCACCAGCCTCGTCTCCTTCCTGCTGATCGGCTACTGGCACCAGAGCCCCGCCGCCCGGGACGGCGCCCGCATGGCGTTGGTCATCACCGCCGCCGGCGGGCTCTGCCTCCTCGCGGCGATGCTGCTCCTGGGCCGGATCGCGGGCAGCTACGACCTCGACGTCATCCTGGCCTCCGGCGCCGCGATCCGGACGCATCCCCTCTACGGGGCCACGCTGGCGCTGTTCCTGATCGGCGCCTTCACCAAGTCCGCGCAGGTCCCGTTTCACTTCTGGCTGCCCAACGCCATGGCGGCCCCCACACCCGTGTCGGCCTTCCTGCACTCGGCCACGATGGTGAAGGCCGGGGTCTTCCTGCTCGTGCGCTTCTCGCCCGCGCTCGGGGGGACCGAGGCCTGGTTCTTCGCCGTCACCGGCATCGGCATGGCCTCGCTGACCTTCGGGGCGATGGTCGCGCTCTTCCGCCACGACCTGAAGGGCCTCCTCGCCTATTCCACGATCAGCAACCTGGGCCTCATCACCGCCCTGGCCGGGATCGGCAGCCGCGCCGCCATCCTCGCCGGGATCTTCCACATCGTGAATCACGCGGTCTTCAAGGCCTCGCTCTTCATGGCCGCCGGCATCATCGACCACGAGAGCGGGACCCGCGACATGCGCCGCCTGAGCGGGCTCATCCGGCTGATGCCGGTGACGGGCACGCTGGCCATCGTGGCAGCGGCGTCGATGGCGGGGGTGCCGCTCCTCAACGGCTTCCTGTCCAAGGAGATGTTCTTCGCCGAGGCGGTGGACTGGCACAACGGCACCTGGCTCGACGACGCGCTGCCCTACATCGCCACCTTCGCCAGCGTCTTCACGGTCGCCTACTCGCTGCGCTTCATCGCCACCGTGTTCTTCGGCCCGCCGCCCGTGGACCTGCCCCAGACCCCGCACGAGCCCGTGCGCTGGCTGCGCTGGCCGGTCGAGCTCCTAGTGATGGCCTGCCTCGTGGTCGGCGTCGTCCCCGGCCTGACGCTGGGGCCGACGCTGAACATGGCCGCCCGCTCGGTCCTCGGGGCGGACCTGCCGTATTACAGCGTGGCGGTCTGGCACGGACTCAACACGCCGCTCGTCATGAGCTTCGTCGCGCTGGTCCTCGGGGCCGCGCTCTACCTCGGCTTCGCGGACCGCATCGCCCAGGGGCCCGAGGGGCCGCCGCTGATCCACCGCCTGCAGGCCCAGCGCCTCTACGAGCGCTTCATGCTGGCGGCGACCTGGACCGGCCCACGCCGGCTGCTGCGGGTGGTGGCGCCGGATCGGCTCCAGCCGCAGCTCCGGCTCATCGTGCTGCTGGCGATCGCGGGCACGGCCTACATGACCTGGGGTCGGGTCGGGATCGAGCCCAGGCTCGGCCCGACCGCGCCCAATGCCGGCTTCCTCCTGATGTGGGTGGTGGGCGGCGCCTGCGCGGTCGGCGCCGCCTGGCAGGCCAAGTATCACCGCTTCGCCGCGCTCGTGCTGCTGGGGGTCGCGGGGCTCGTGACCTGCCTGACCTTCGCCTGGTTCTCGGCCCCCGACCTCGCGGTGACGCAGCTCCTTGTCGAGGTGGTCACCACGGTCCTGCTGCTGCTCGGCCTGCGCTGGATGCCCCGCCGGCGCGAGGAGATCTCGGGCGACCGGCTCCTCGCGGCCCGCGGCCGGCGGGGCCGCGACCTCGTGATCGCCGTGGCCTTCGGAACGGCGATGTCCCTCCTGGCCTTCACGGTGATGACGCGGCCCCAGCTCTCGACCGTGGGCGACTGGTTCCTGCGCCACGCCTACTCCGAGGGCGGCGGCACCAACGTCGTGAACGTCATCCTCGTCGACTTCCGCGCCTTCGACACCTTCGGCGAGATCACCGTCCTCGTCATCGTGGCGCTGACGGTCTTCGCGCTGCTCCGCCGCTTCCGCCCCGCCGACGAGAGCGCCGGTCGACCCGAGCAGCAGGCAACTCCCACGGCCCGGGCGCTGCGCGACTACATGCTCGTCCCCTCGGTCATCATGCAGTGGATGTTCCCGGTGCTGATCGTGCTCTCCGCCTACCTGTTCCTGCGCGGCCACGACCTGCCCGGCGGGGGCTTCTCGGCCGGGGTGACGCTGGCCATCGCCTTCCTCCTCCAGTATCTCGCCGCCCATGTCCGCTGGGTCGAGTCGCGGCTGACGGTCCTGCCCGCGTTCTGGATGGGCTTCGGCCTCCTGGTCGCCGGGGGGACGGGTCTGGGCTCCTGGGTCTTCGGCTATCCGTTCCTGACGGCCCATGCGCAATACGTGGACCTCCCCCTAATCGGAGAGGTGCCGGCGGCCACCGCGATGATCTTCGACCTGGGCGTCTTCGGGGTCGTGGTCGGCGCCACGGTGCTCATGCTCATCGCCATCGCCCACCAGTCGCTCCGCTCCGCCCGCGCCCGGGCCGAGGAGGCCGAGCGGCAGCACGAGGAGGCGGCCTGATGGAGATTGTGCTCTCCGCCGCCATCGGGGTCCTGGCCGCCTCGGGCGCCTGGCTGCTGATGCGGCCCCGCAGCTTCCAGGTGATCGTGGGCCTCTGCCTGCTGTCCTACGCGGTGAACCTCTTCATCTTCGCCATGGGGCGGCTGACCGTCGGCGCCCCGGCGATCATGCCCAAGCGGGGCTTCGTGAACCCCGACGCCTACGCCGACCCGATCCCGCAGGCGCTGGTGCTCACCGCCATCGTCATCAGCTTCGCCACCACGGCGCTGTTCCTGGTGGTGATGATCGCCGCGCGCGGCTTCACCGGCAGCGACCACGTCGACGGTCAGGAGCGCGCCCCGTGACCCCCGCGCCCGAGCACCTCGTCATCGCGCCCATCCTGATCCCCTTCTTCGCCGGGGCCCTGATGCTGCTCTACGGCGACGACCGGCAGCGCAAGGCCCGGCTGATCCTGAGCTTCGGCTCCGCCATCGCCCTCCTCCTCGTCGCCCTGGGCCTCCTCGGCCGCGCCTCGCAGAGCCCCGCCGCCGAGGGGGGCGCCATGGGCTTCTACCTCCTCGGCGACTGGGCGAGCCCCTTCGGCATCGTGCTGGTGCTCGACCGGCTCTCGGCGATGATGCTGCTCCTCCTGGCGGTCCTCGCGCTCCCGGCGCTGACCTATTCGCTCGCCGGCTGGCAGAGGCAGGGGACGCATTTCCACGCGCTCTTCCAGTTCCTGCTGATGGGACTGAACGGGGCCTTCCTGACCGGCGACCTGTTCAACCTCTTCGTCTTCTTCGAGGTGCTGCTGGCGGCCTCCTACGGCCTCCTCCTGCACGGCTCGGGTGCGTTCCGGGTCGGAGCGGGGCTTCACTACATCGCGGTCAACCTGACCGCCTCGCTGATGTTCCTGATCGGGGTCAGCCTGATCTACGGCGTCACCGGCACCCTGAACATGGCGCACCTGGCCGGGCTGATCCCCACCCTGTCCGAGGCCGACCGTCCGCTCCTCCACGCGGGCGCGGCGATCCTGGCGCTGGCCTTCCTCGTCAAGGCGGGGATGTGGCCGCTCTCCTTCTGGCTGCCCACGGCCTATTCCGCCGGGGCGCCGCCGGTCGCGGCGATCTTCGCGGTGATGACCAAGGTCGGGGTCTACGCCGTGCTGCGCCTCTCCATGCTGATGTTCGGCCCCGGCGCGGGCCCCTCGCTGGGCGTCGGCGCCGAGGTGCTGATCGCGGGCGGGATGCTGACGATGCTCTTCGGCCTCCTAGGCGTCCTGGGCACGCAGGCGCTGGGGCGCATGGCCGGTCACCTCGTCCTGGTCTCGTCCGGCACGGTGCTGGCAGTGATCGGCTTCACCCTCGCGGGGGGCGGCAACGCCATGCTGGCTGGCGGGCTCTACTACCTCGTGGCCTCGACGCTCGCCTCCAGCGCCCTGTTCCTCCTCATCGAGCCCCTGAGCCGCGAGGATGGCGACATCGCGGCCATGCTGGCGCTGACGGCCGACGCCTACGGCATCGCCGACCCGCTGGAGGATGAGGACGCCGCGACGGGGCTAGCCATCCCAGGCTCGCTCGCCACGCTGGCCGTGGGCTTCGGCGGCTGCCTCCTGGTCCTCGCGGGGATGCCGCCGCTCGCGGGCTTCGTCGGCAAGCTCGCCATCCTCTCCGGCCTCCTGTCCGGCGGCGGCCTCTCGGTGCCGCAGGACTGGGCTTGGACCTTCCTGGCACTGCTGCTCCTCTCGGGCCTCGCCACGCTGATCGGCCTCGTGCGGGTCGGAGTGCAGGTCTTCTGGACCAGCGACCTCGCCGCCCAGAAGATATGGGCGCTTGAGGTCGGGCCGCCGGCGGCGCTTCTCCTGCTCGCCGCGGCGATGACCGTCCGGTCCGAGGACGTGCTTGGCTACATGGACGCGACCTCCCGCGCGCTGCACAGCCCGCCGGTCTACACCACGGGGGTGAGCCTCGCGCCTCGCGTCACCGATGGGGCGGAGGCCACGGAATGAGCCGCCTCGTCCCCTATCCGCTCCTCGTGGTCGGCCTGGTCCTGATGTGGCTGATCCTCACGCGGTTCTCGCTCGGGCACCTCCTGCTCGGCACGGGCATCGCCGTCGTCGCCGGCTGGGCCATGGGCGCGCTCGAACCCGAGAGGCCCCGGCTGCGCCGCTGGTCCGCCATCCCCGTGCTTATGGGCATCGTCGCCTGGGACATCCTGCGCTCCAACGTCGCCGTCGCCCGGCTCGTGCTGTCCGAGGGGCGCGGCGCCCGGCGCTCGGGCTTCCTGCGCGTGCCGCTGCGCCTGCGCCACCCCTCGGCCTTGGCCGTGCTGGCGATCATCGTCACGGCCACGCCCGGGACGGCCTGGGTCGAGTACGATGCCGACACCGGCGTCCTCCTCCTCCACGTCTTCGACCTGGTGGACGAGGCCGGCTGGCGCGACCTGATCCAGAACCGCTACGAGGCCCGTCTCCTGGAGATCTTCGGATGAGCGGAATGATCCTGACCCTCGCCCTCGATGTTGCGCAGGTGGCCCTGGCCATCGCGGCCCTCCTCGCCGGGGGCCGGATCCTGCGCGGCCCCCGCGCGCAGGACCGCATCCTCGGCCTTGACACGCTCTACGTGACGGCGATGCTTCTGTTCCTCGTCACCGGGATGCGCTCGGGGAGCCTGTTCTTCTTCGAGGCGGCCATGGTGATCGGCGTCATGGGCTTCGTGTCCACCGTGGCGCTGGCCAAGTTCCTCATCCGCGGCGAGGTGATCGAATGAGCCATCTCGACGCCGTGCCCCTCTGGGCCGCGATCCCGGCGGCGCTGCTGATCCTGCTGGGCAGCGGACTCACGCTCCTCGGGGCGCTGGGCCTCGCGCGGCTTCGCAGCTTCTACGATCGTCTGCACGCGCCCGCGCTGGCCACGAGCTGGGGCACGCTGAGCCTCGTGCTGGCCTCGGTGATCCTGTTCAGCACCCTCGAGCAAAGGCCGGTGGTCCACGACCTGCTGATCGGGTTCTTCGTGATGGTCACGACCCCGGTGACGATGATGCTCCTGGGCCGCGCCGCGCTGCACCGCGACCGGGCGGAGCGGTCGGCGGCCGTTCCTCCGGCGTCCCTGGCGGAGCCCGAGGAGCCAAGCCGGAGGTGATGCCCTTGCAGCCCTTCGGCGTGGCGCCGGAGGAGCGTGCCCTATCCCGAGCAGATCTCCTTCACGCGTCCCCGCAGCCAGCGATGCGCCGGGTCGGCGTCCATGCGTGGGTGCCAGAGCATCGAGACGGTGAACTCCGGGACGGAGACGGGCAGGGCGAAGCTCACGAGGCCCTCGCGCAGCGTGGACGTCAGCCGCTCCGGCACCCCCGCGATCAGGTCCGACCCGCGCGCCAGCGCCAGCGCCGCCGAGAAGCTGCCCACCGCCGTCGTGATCTCCCGCGTCAGGCCTAGCGCCTCCAGCGCCGCGTCGATGCGCCCGCCGTCGAAGCCGCGCCGGGCGATCGCGACGTGTCGCCCAGCCGCGTAGCTCTCGGGCGTGACCGTGCCCACGGCGAGCGGATGCCCCGGCCGCACCGCGCCCACGAAGCGGTCGCGGAAGAGCGCCTGCGCCCGCACCTCCGGCCCGATGGCCGCGTCCACCACGCCGGTCTCCAGATCGACCGTCCCTTCGCGCAGGGGCGTGCTGTCCTTGTCGGCCTTGAGCACGAAGCGGAGTCGCACCTCCGGTGCCTTGGCCCCCACGCGCGCAAGGAGGTCCGCCCCGAAGGTCTCGACGAAGCCGTCGCTGGTCCGCAGCGTGAAGGTGCGCTCGAGTCGGGTAACGTCCAGGAGCTCCACCGGTCGCAGCGCCGCCTCCGCCCCCTGGACGAGGGCGCCGACCCGCTCCCGCAGCTCGACCGCGCGGGGCGTCGGCACGAGGCCCCGCCCCGCTCGGACGAGGAGCGGATCGCCCGTCGCCTCCCGCAGCCGCGCCAAGGCCCGGCTCATGGCCGAGGGGCTGAGCCGCAGCCGCCGCGCGGCGCCGGCCACGGTCCCTTCCGAGAGGAGCACGTCGAGGGTGACGAGGAGGTTGAGGTCGGGTCGAGCCATGGCCGCATCCTAGCACATCGGGGGAGCCATGGCGCCCCATGCACGAACTCTGTGCATATGCCGCGCCTTCCGCCACATCGGGTGCGGGGCTACCCCGAGGGCACCGCAACCGCGCATCCGGAACTGTCCCATGATCCCCACCTGCCTTGCTCCTCTAAGATTAGCCGACATCCTGTCCGGCCTCAGGTCCCTCTGCTACGCCGGATCAGCCGAAGGCTTCGCCACGCTCCGAGCCTCCGCCAAACTTACCTCTCGGCCCTGGCTGTCCCGGTCGCCGCGACCCTCGCGCACCTGGTCGCAGCCTGAGCGGAGGCGGTCATGACAGCCTCCGTCGACGCTTCCCTCGCCAGCCGCCCCGCCCCGCCGCTCTCGATGCGCTGGACCCTGGCGGCCCTTTCCCTCTCGATGCTCCTGTCCTCGCTCGGCACCAGCATCGCCAACGTCGCCCTGCCGACCCTGGCCGAGGCGTTCCACGCCTCCTTCCAGCAGGTCCAGTGGGTCGTGCTGGCCTACCTCCTCGCCGTCACCGCGCTGATCGTCGGCGTGGGCCGGCTGGGCGACATCCTGGGCCGCCGGCGGCTGCTGCTGGCCGGGCTCGCCCTGTTCACGGTCGCCTCCGTCCTCTGCGGCCTCGCGCCGTCGCTTGGGCTGCTGATCGCCGCGCGGGCGGCGCAGGGCCTCGGCGGCGCCGCGATGATGGCGCTGACCCTGGCCTTCGTGGGCCAGTCCGTCCCCAGGGACCGGACGGGCCGCGCCATGGGCCTCCTCGGCACCATGTCGGCCGTCGGCACCGCGCTCGGCCCCTCGCTGGGCGGACTCATCATCGCGGCCTTTGGCTGGCGCGCGATCTTCCTCCTCAACCTGCCCCTGGGCGTCCTCGCCATGGCCCTCGCCGCGCACGCCCTGCCGCCGGACCGGCCGATCCCGTCCTCGGAGCGCCCCCGCTTCGACGCCTGGGGCACGCTCCTGCTCGCGGCCAGCCTCGCCGCCTACGCGCTGGCCATGACCCTGGGGCGCGGCCACCCCGGCCCGCTCAACGCGGGGCTCCTCGGGGCCGCCCTGCTGGCCCTCGGCCTCTTCGCCCGGGTCCAGAGCCGGTCGCCCTTCCCCCTGATCCGCCTTGACCTGTTCCAGGACCCCAGCCTCCGCGCGGGCTTCGCCACCAGCGCCCTGGTCGCGACGGTGGTCATGGCCACGCTGGTCGTCGGCCCGTTCTTCCTTTCGGGCGCGCTCGGGCTCGATGCGGCCCGCGTCGGGCTGGTCATGTCCGCCGGCCCGGTCGTCGCAGCCCTGACGGGGGTGCCGGCGGGCCGCCTCGTCGACCGCTTCGGCGCATCACCCATGACGCTCGCCGGACTGGTCCTGATGCTGGCGGGCTGCGGGCTCCTGGCCCTGCTCGGGGCCGCGTTCGGCATCCCCGGCTACGCGGGGCCGCTGGTCGTCGTCACCTCCGGCTACGCCCTGTTCCAGGCCGCCAACACCACGGCCGTCCTGAGGGACGTCCCCACCGACCGTCGCGGCCTGGTGTCGGGCCTGCTGAACCTATCCCGGAACCTCGGCCTCGTCACCGGAGCCTCCGCCATGGGCGCCGTCTTCGCCGCAGCCTCCGGCGCGGGCGCCCCCGACCTCTCCGGCCCGGCGGCCGTCGCCAGCGGCACCCAGGTCACCTTCGCCGTCGCGGCGGCCCTCACCGTCGCCGCCCTCGCCCTCGCCTGGCGCGCCCGAGGCCAGCCCCAGCCTTCCTCGTGACCCCCGCAACCCTCTTGAAAGAGACCGTCATGCCCATGTCCTTCAAGCCCGCGTGGCTCGTCCTGGCCGGCCTCATCCTGCTCGCGCTCGTCCCCGTGATCGCCGGCGGCGCCCGCCTTGCCGAGCTCGCCGGCCAGCCCGAGGTCACGCCCTCCAACGCCCGCTTCGTGACCGCGCCCGTCCCAGTGGTCCTGCACATCGTCTCGGTCACCACCTACGCCCTGCTCGGCGCCTTCCAGTTCTCCGACGGCCTTCGTCGCAGCCATCCCCGCTGGCACCGCATCGCGGGGCGGGTGCTGGTCCTCGCCGGCCTCCTCGCCGCGCTGAGCGGTCTCTGGATGACGCAGGCCTACACGCCGCCGCCCATGGACCGGGGCCTCACGCTCTACCTCGTCCGCATCGCGGTCGGCACGGGGATGACGGCCTCCCTGACCCTCGGCATCGCCGCCATCCGGCGCGGCGACATCACCCGCCACCGGGCCTGGATGATGCGCGCCTACGGCCTCGGCATGGGCGCAGGCACGCAGGTCCTGACGCACCTGCCCTGGACCCTCCTCATCGAGATGCCAAACTCCACGACCACCCGCGACGTCCTCATGGGCGCCGGCTGGGCCATCAACATCGCCATCGTCGAGTGGGTCTTGGTCCGGCGCACCCGGCTCGGACGCCAGCAGGCGGTCGCACCCCTGGTGTCCTGACCCCCGGAAAGGCTTGACCGGGGCCTCGCGATCCCTAGGCTCACCCATCAGGTCATCCTTTGCCCCAGAGGCCGTCGTGAGCCCGACGTCGTTCCACGAGCGCAACCCCGGACCTGATCCTGCCCTGCGGCACCGTTCGCAGGGCTGATCCGGGAGACATCGTCACGCCTCTCTCGGTCGGCCCATCTGGCGGCTGGCGCCTTGCCGGCGGCCCCGACTCACCGATCCGAGACACGACATGACCCTCATCGCCTGCAAGGACCTCGGCGTCACCCTGGGTGCGCCGCTCTTCTCCGACCTCACCTTCTCCCTCGCCAAGGGCGACCGCCTCGGCCTCGCCGCCGCGAACGGCCGGGGCAAGTCCACGCTCCTGCGCTGCCTTGCCGGAACCCACGAGCCGACCTCCGGCGAGGTGACGCGCGCCCGCGGCCTGCAGGTCGGGCAGGCGCAGCAGGACGTGCCTGCCGACGCCCTCGCCCTGCCGCTGCGCGAGGCGGTGCTGCGCGCCCTCCCTCCGGAGCGGCAGGACGGCGAAGACTGGCGCGTGGACATCGTGCTGGACGACCTGGAAGTGCCCGAGGACCTGCGCGACCGGCCCCTCGGCGCCCTCAGCGGTGGCTGGCAGCGGACGGCGCTCCTGGCCCGCGCCTGGGTAATCGAGCCCGACGTCCTCCTGATGGACGAGCCCACGAACCACCTTGACCTCGGGCGGATCGGGTTCCTCCAGACCTGGCTCGCGACGGTGGCGCGGGGCACGGCCGTCGTGGTGGCAAGTCATGATCGCGCCTTCCTCGACGCCGTGACGGCCAGGACGCTGTTCCTTCGCGAGACACGGTCGCAGATCTTCACCCTGCCTTACACACGCGCCCGGGCTGCTCTGGCCGAGGCCGACGAGGCCCTGGAGCGACGTTTCGAGAACGATATGAGGCAGGCGGCTCAGTTGCGGCGGCAGGCGGCCAAGCTCAGGAACATCGGCATCAACTCGGGCTCCGACCTCCTCGTGGTCAAGACCAAGCAGCTTCGGGAGAGAGCCGACCGGCTTGAGGAGGCAGCACGACCCGCGCATCAGGAACGCTCGGCCGGGACGATCCGCCTTGCGAACGGGACCACGCCGTCCAAGGCGCTGGTCGCCCTCGACGACGTGGCCGTCGCCACGCCGGACGGGCAGCTCCTGTTCCGGACGGGCAAGCTCTGGATCAACAGGGGCGATCGCGTCGTGCTCCTGGGCCGCAACGGCAGCGGCAAGTCCCGGCTCATGGCGCTCGTCCACCGGGCGGTGCAGGGCGACGTGCCAGGCCTGAGCGTCGCGCCCACGGTGGTCGAGGGCTGGTCGGACCAGGGGCTGGGCCAGCTCAACGCCTTCGCGACGCCCTGGGCTGCGGTGACGGAACGCTTCGACGTAGGCGACCAGAGGGCGCGGGCGCTGCTGGCCGGGGCCGGGATCGGGGTCGACCTGCAGGGGGTCCATCTCTCGGCGCTCTCGGGCGGGCAGAAGGCGCGGCTCGCCATGCTGGCGCTGCGCCTCACGCGTCCCAATCTCTACCTGCTCGACGAGCCCACGAACCACCTCGACATCGATGGGCAGGAGGCCTTGGAGGAGGAGCTTTGCGCCCAGGAGGTCAGCGGCCTCCTCGTCTCGCACGACCGCGCCTTCGTGCGCGGCGTGGGTACCCGGTTCTGGCAGATCCAGGGCCGCAGGCTCGTGGAAGTGGATGGGCCGGAGGCGTTCTTCCGGGACGCGCTCGCGGGTGGATGAGACTGGCAGCGGGTAGCCCCGTTCCCTGCCTAGGAGATTCGAGGAGCGGGGTTGCCGGGGCGTGGCCGGGACGCCTCTGCGACATTGCTCGCTTCCTTGCAAGGTTTGATGACGGCCGGCGCCTTCGGTTCATGACGAGCGCATGGCTACATCGTCCGTGGTCGTCCGGCTTTGTTCACCGACGGCCACGTCGGAGCAGGGCTTTGGGGGCTCTCCCGCTATGCGGCGAAATGGGCGTCCGACATGGCCCCAGTGGACGCGGCAAGGAACGTGGAACCACGGGCGAAGGACCAAGTAGCCTTCGAAAGGTGTGGGCCTCTCCCTGCTGGCCGCGCCGATTGGCAGCAGGCTTTGACGGCTCAAGTGCCGGATACTTGGGGTCGAGAAGCGGCTCGCGAGCCGACCGGCGGGGGGGTCCTGCCGCCGAGCAGCATGGTCGTCGCGTTGTCGCGCGCGATGAACTGGACCCGCAACGGGAGCAACAGCGGCGATCGGGTCGCTGCCAGCCTATCGAGCCGAGCCTTACGGGATTCGGGCTGTGTTCAAGTTGCTGGGCCAATAGGGAGCTTGGAAAACGGCCAAATGCATCCGCGTCTTCGAGCCGGGTCATTCCGGTATGTAGGTGATTGCCAACCTTCGGGCTACGGACTGGTGCCAGCGCCTTGCAAGGAGAGCTCATCCGAAGCCTTGACGAGCGCTGGGCCGAGCCACCGATGGAAGCCGGCCTCCAATGAAGGTGTTGCTCGCCTCTGAGGGGAGCGAGCCGAAGGGACGAGGAAATCAGGGCGTTGGAGCGGCCCTGGTGCAGGTAGATTGGTTCGCATCCCGTCCGCATATTGGAGGTGCGGAACGGACTTGGCCTTTACTCAGGCTCGGCCCGGGGAGAACGCAGATCGTCAACGGCCGTCCGACCTAGCCCAGTCAGGTTCGATCTGCTCCCCATCGGTAGCATTGCTCAACCAAGCATCGTTGGAGAAACCGCGTGCCGTCGTGTCCCGCCCGACCCGGCGCGGGTGCCCGACAAGATGGGTCTGCCCGGCAACCCGGCCCTCGGCATGACCGAGGTGGCCCCGTTCGGTCGCAGGATCCAGCACGGCCGTGGTCCGCCGTGTCAGGCATGTTCAGCATGGACCTCGCGCGGAAACGGGGCCGTGCCGTCTTGGAACAAGCCGGGCCGCGCAAGGTTCCTTCATGGCCCGCTGCGGGGTGGAGGAACTGCCATGGACACCCGCGACATCATCGTGATCGGCGGCTCCTCGGGGGCCACGGCGCCCTTGAAGACCATCCTGGGCGCCCTGCCCACCGATCTCCCGGCGGCGGTCTTCATCGTGCTGCACATCCCGGCGCGCAGCCTTGGCATCCTGACCACGGTGGCGCAGGCGGCAGGGCGCCTGCCGGTCCGGCCCGCCGCGGACGGGATGCCCATCGAGCTTGGGCACATCTACCTCGGCGTGCCCGATCGGCATCTGCTGCTCGTGGACGGCCATATCCGGCTTGGGCGTGGCCCGCGAGAGAACATGGCGCGCCCAGCCATCGACCCGCTCTTCCGCTCGGCAGCCGTATCCTACGGGTCCCGCGTGGTGGGTGTGCTGCTGAGCGGGCTCCTCAACGACGGCGCGGCCGGGCTCTCGGCCATCAAGCGTTGCGGAGGACTGGCCCTCGTGCAGGATCCCCAGGATGCCATCGCCGACGCGATGCCGCTTGCGGCGCTCCAGGCCGTCACCGCGGATCTGGTCGCGGCGAGCGGCCGGATCGGCGACGTGCTCTCCGACCTCGTGCGAGAGCCCGCGGGCCCGCGCGTCCCGATCCCGCCCGAGATCCGGCTCGAGGTGGACATCGCGGCGGGCGAGCGGGTGGATAGCGGCGTCCTGCGCCGCTTCGCGGATCCTGCCGCGCTCATCTGCCCCGACTGTGGGGGGGTCATGTCCCAGGTCCGCGAGCCCGGGCCCCTGCGCTTCCGCTGCCAGGTGGGGCACGCCAAGACCGCCGAGGTGCTGGCCTACGAGCAGGAGAACGCCGTGGACGAGGCCCTCCGGGTGGCGCTCCGCATCATCGAGGAGCGGGCCGAGCTGGTCTCGCGCATGGCCGAGGACGGGCGCAAGACGGGCCGTCGCGCAGTGGCCGAGATGTATCAGGAGCGGGCGGAGGAATACCGCCACTATGCCGACACGCTCCGCCGGGCGGTGCTGATGTCCATGGGACGGGCGGAGCCCTCGGGCGACGAGGGCGGGCAGGAGGAGGCAAAGTAGCCTCGCGCCCGGGGCGTCGCATTCCTCGGTGGTGCAGCGGTCCCCAGGTGCCTAAAGCTGGAGGAAGGGCGTGCCCTCGAAGCGCGGCTCAGGACGGATGACCATGTCCCATGATGCGAACCAGAACCGCGATGAGACCGCGCCGGTCGTCGTGACCATCACGGGGGCGGCGGCGAAGATCTCCTCGCTCGAGACGCTGCTGCGCCGCCTCCCTCCGGTCGAGGAGGCCGCCTTGGTCGTGGTGCTCCAGCACCGCGAGGCGCTGGACGAGGAGCAGTTCAGGGAAGCGGCTCAAGCAGGCGGGCACGAGCTGGTCGAGCTCGCGGACGGCACGCCGCTCCAGGCCGGCCGTCTCCATCTCGCTCCGCTGGGTGGGATCGCGACGCTGGAGGACGGCCATGTCCAGGTACGGCCGACGGAGCAGATCCCGGGCTTGCAGGGGCTGATCGACAGCTTCCTCGTCTCGCTCGCCCGCGCCCAAGGCGAGCGCAGCATCATGGTGGCGCTGGACGGCACCGACGGGGATGGCACTCTCGGGGCGCAGGAGATGAAGGAGGCCGGGGCCGTGGTGCTGGCCGAGGCGACGCCGGAGGCCAAGGAGGGCCACCTCGATGCCAGCGACAGCCCCGCTGCCTTGGCCGACGCCGTTCTGCCGGTCGATGCCCTCGCTTCCCATCTCCTGTCCCTGATCGACGAGATCGCCGAGGCACCTCGGCCCGGGACCGCGACCCTGTCCCTCGACGCGACCGAGGTACGCGAGGCGCTCGCGGCCATCGCCGACCTCCTGCGTCAGAGGACCGGCCACGATTTCCACGGCTACAAGCCCGGCACCTTCCTGCGCCGTGTGCAGCGACGGATGCAGGCGCTGCTGCTCGAAGACCTTGGGACCTACATCGAGACGCTACGGAATCAGCCCGAGGAGGCGCAGAGCCTCTTCAACGACCTGCTGATCGGGGTCACCGACTTCTTCCGCGACAAGCGCGAGTGGGAACTCCTCGAGCATGAGGTCGTGCCCCGCCTCTTCGAGGACAAGGCTGGGCACGACGCTCTGCGCGTCTGGGTGGCGGGCTGCTCCACAGGCGAGGAAGCCTACTCCCTGGCCATCCTGCTGGCCGAGCACCGGGCGCGGATCGAGGACCCGCCGCAAATCCAGATCTTCGCCTCCGACCTCGACGGCCGGGCGCTCGCGGCGGCGCGGGCCGGGCGCTACACCGGGCGGATCGCGGATCAGATGAGCCCGGAGCGGCTCGGGCGCTGGTTCGTGAAGGAGGGCGACACCTATCACATCGTCAAGGAGCTGCGGGAGATGTGCATCTTCTCCCAGCACAGCCTCATCAAGGACGCGCCCTTCTCGCGACTGGACCTGATCTCGTGCCGCAACCTGCTCATCTACCTCGATGCCGATCTCCAGGAGCGGGTGATCCCGCTCTTCCACTTCGCGCTGCGACCAGGCGGCTTCCTGTTCCTCGGCAACTCCGAGAACGCCTCGCGTCACAACGACCTGTTCCAGGCCGCCGAGCCCCGCTCGCGCATCTTCCGCCAACTCGACACGGAGAGGCGGACCCTGCCCGAGTTCCCCTTCACCTCGGTGGACCGGCGATGGCTGTCCCGGGCGAATCTGGCTGACGCCTCGGGCAGCTCGGCTCGCGTCGCGCCCGATGCCGCCGACCTCACCCGCTGGGCCGAGCGGATCGTGGAGCGCTACGCGCCGGCCTATGTCATCCTGGACGCCGCCTATACGGTGCTGCACTTCTCCGGACCCATGGGGCGCTACCTCGCACCAGCGGGCGGTGCCGCATCGCTCAACATCCTCAGCCTCGTCCATCCGGTCCTTCGGGCGGAGCTGCGCACGGCGCTCGGCCGTGCCGCCGAGGAGGGCCACCCCGTGGAGGTGAACGGGCTGGAGTTCAGCATCAACGGGCAAGGCCTCGGGGCCGATCTCGTGGTGGAGCCGCTCCAGCGCGCCCCGGGGACGACGCCGGGCTTCGTGGTGCTCTTCCGGGAGGCCACCCCCCGCTCCGAGGCCCAGGAGCCCAGGAGCTCCGGCGCGGCCGGCAACCCGAGCGAGCATGTGCTCCACCTTGAGGAGGAGCTGCAGCTCTCCCGCGACCGCCTGCAGGCGACCATCGAGGAGCTCGAGAGCACCAACGAGGAGCTGAAGTCCTCCAACGAGGAATACCAGTCGCTCAACGAGGAGCTGCAGAGCGCCAACGAGGAGCTCGAGACGTCCAAGGAGGAGCTCCAGTCGGTCAACGAGGAGCTCATCACCGTCAACGGCGAACTCGCGCACCGTGTCCAGGAGCTTGGCCGCGCGAACAGCGATCTCAAGAACTTCCTCGAAAGCACGCAGATCGCCACGCTGTTCCTCGACAACAATCTGAGGGTGACGAACTTCACCCCGGCCAGCACGGACCTCTTTCACCTCGTCGAGTCCGACGAAGGCCGGCCGATCGCCCACATCAAGGCCCGCGTCCACTACGACGAGATCGAGGCCGATGCCCGCCGCGTGCTCAGGACCCTGGCCCCTGTCGAGCGGGAGGTGGGCGACCCCGTCGCAGGCGCGCACTACATGGTCCGCGTCCTGCCCTACCGCACCACCGACAACTTCATCGCCGGCGTGGTCGTCACCTTCGTCGATGTCACCGCACGCCGAGAGGCCGAGGAGCGGCTGCGGAAGGCCCAGATGCGGCACCAGGCTGTCCTGCAGCACATGGGTGCCGGCTACTCCCTCCTGGAGATCCTCTTCGACAAGGACGACCGCGCCCATGACATGCGCCATCTCGAGGTGAACGAGGCCGCCAAGCGCCTCATCGGCACCGATCCCACCGGCAAGCTCCTCTCCGAGCAAGGCTCTCGCCACGAACGATACTGGTTCGACATCGTGGGCGGCGTCGCCCGGACGGGCGAGCCCGCGCGGGGCCGGCGGTTCGCTGCCCCGGAGGGGCGCTGGTATGACTTCGAGGTCTACAAGCCCTACCCGGAGGACCCGGAGAGCCGCCAGGTCGCGGCGATCTTCCAGGACGTCACCGCGCTCAAGGCGGCCGAGGACGCGCTGCGCGCGAGCGAGGAGCGCAAGGCCTTCCTGTTGAAGCTATCGGACGCGCTCAGGCCGTTGGCCGACCCGGTGGTCCTTCAGGGAGCCGCCGCTCGCATCCTGGGGGAACGCCTGGACGTGGACCGCGCCTACTACGTCGAACTCGACGAGGCGCGTCAGGTGGCGACCGTCGAGCAGGAGTTCCGCCGCGGCGAGGTCCCAAGCGTCGTCGGCGAGCACGCCTTCGCTTCCTATGGCGCCACGCTCGGTCTCCTGCGGGCTGGCAAGGCCGTCGTCTTCGATGACGTCGAGACCGAGCCCAGGGTCGACCCGGCCGACCTTCCGGCCTATCGAGCGCTGGGGCTTCGGGCCTTCCTGAACACCCCGCTGATCAAGGACGGCGCCTTGGTCTGCGCCATGTGCGTGGTGAGCGCGGAGCCCCGCCGCTGGACCGCAGCGGATGCGGCGCTCGTCGAGGAGACGGCCGAGAGGACCTGGGCGGCGGTGGAGCGCGCCCGTGCCGAAGCCGCGCTACGTGGGAGCGAGGAGCGCTTCCGCACCATCGTCGAGGCGGCACGGGACTATGCCATCTTCACCACCGACGTCGAGGGGCGGATCGTGGCCTGGCCCTCGGGCGCACGGCAGGTCTTCGGCTGGACGGCCGAGGAGGTCATCGGCCAGCCCGTGGACATCACCTTCACGCCGGAGGACCGGGCGGCGGGCGTGCCCGATGCGGAGCGGCGTGAGGCACGCGAGAAGGGCCAGGCGCCCGACGTGCGTTGGCATTTGTGCAGGAACAGCTCGCGGGTGTTCATCGACGGCGTCGTGCGTCCGCTCGTTGGGCCGGACGGAACGGTCACCGGCTTCCTCAAGGTCGGCCAGGACATGACCGAACGGCGGGCCACGGAGCAAGCCCTGCACGAGAGCGAGGCGCGCTTCCGACAGTTCGGAGACGCCTCGGCGGACGTCCTCTGGGTCCGCGACGCCGAGACGCTCGCCTTCGAATACGTCAGCCCCGCCTTCGAGGAGATCTACGGTTCCAAGCTCGAGCACATCCTGGCCGGCAACCATGTGCGGCGCTGGGCGGAGCTCATCGTGCCCGAGGATCGGGAGAGGACGCTCGCCAACCTGCGCCGCGTGCGCGAGGGCGAGCACGTGCTCCACGACTTCCGGATCCTGCGGTCGGACGGGCAGGTCCGCTGGATTCATGACACCGACTTCCCGCTCCTGGACGACGAGGGGCGCGCCCATCGCATTGCCGGCATCGGCCGCGACGTGACCGACGAGGTGGAGCTGCGGGACCGTCAGCGCGTGCTCGTGGCCGAGCTTCAGCACCGCACGAGGAATCTCATGGGCGTGGTGCGCTCGCTGGCCGACAAGACGCTCGCCAGCAGCGGCTCGCTCGAGGACTTCGGGAGCCGATTCCGCGACCGGCTCAACGCCTTGGCCCGCGTGAACGGGCTTCTGTCCCGCCTTGAGGAGGGCAGCCGCATCACCTTCGACCAGCTTCTCCAGGCCGAGCTGTCCGCCCATGGCGCGGTGGATGCGGAGGGCAAGGGCGATCAGGTCCGGCTCAGTGGGCCCAAGGGCATCCGGCTCCGCTCCAGCATGGTGCAGATCCTGGCGCTGGGGCTCCATGAGCTCGCGACCAACGCCATCAAGTATGGAGCGCTGTCGCAGCCGAACGGGCGGCTGAGCGTGACCTGGAGCGTGGTGGACGGCAAGGATGGCGAGCGGCGGCTGCGCGTCGACTGGCGTGAGAGCGGCGTGGCCGTCGCGCTGCCCGACGGCGTCGGAGAGATGGATGGCAAGGTGACCCCGTTGCGCCGGAGCGGCTATGGCCGCGAACTGATCGTCAGGGCCCTGCCTTACCAGCTCAAGGCCGAGACGACCTATGAGCTGACGCCCGAGGGCGTGCGCTGCACCATCGTGCTGCCCGTCTCGCTCACCCGGGGCGAGACCTCCTCCACGGACGAGGGCACCGATGCCTGAGTCCATGACCTCGTCCCTCGGCGTCCGGGACCATCGTGTCTTCCTGACCGAGGACGAGCTCCTTCTGGCCGAGGACCTACGCGGGGAACTGGAGCGACAAGAGGCCGACGTGACGGGACCGCTGGGCACGGTCGCGGACGCGCTAGAGTTCCTGCGGATGGAACCCGCCCCTTGTCTGGCCGTCTTCGACATCAGCCTTCAGGACGAGATGGTCTGCCCCATGGCCGATGTGCCGCGGGCCCAGGATGTCACCTTCATCTTCGCGACCGGCTCCGACGCCCAGGCGATTCCGCCAACCAATGCGGACGTGCCTCGTGCCGGGACGCCAGTGGAGCTGAAGCATCTCGTGGGAACGTCCGGCCCTGACGGGGCAGTATAGGCCGGAAGGCCACCTGGTCCGGTTCCACGCTCTTGGGTCTGCCAGTCCCCCTTGCGCGGCCTGTCGCGGCGGGACCTCGCGGTCCTGCTCGGGAGGAAGGACGGTGCTGCAAGGTTGGGGGCCGTCGCGTCGCCACGCGCCAGGAGAAGACCGCCCTCGACTACCTCGCTGTCGTCTACCGGCGATCATCGCAGCCGCCGCCGTGCGGTCAGCGCATTGCCGGTCGCGGCAAAGGCTGCGGTGTTGTCGAAGACGCACCAGCATTCGCCGCCCTCGGCCGCGCGAAGGCCAAGTTGGGTCATGATGGCGTGGATCGCCTCGTCGCTATAGGACGAGTAGTAGACCCGTGGCGACCCGTGAAGACGGACGTAGGCCAAGCCGCTCCAGCCGCCCGTCCGGTCGCCGTTCGGAGCAGGAGCAGGATCCGCAGCCACGCGTCCGATCCGGAGCCCCTCGAGCAAGCTCTCGACCTGGGGCGTGAACCAGGACCGGTGGCGCGGCTCGCAGGCGACGTGGCCCGTCACGCGCTGCCTCAGATCCTGCATGAACAGGCCCGCCACCTCCGGCTCGAAGGCGAGGCTGGGCGGGAGCTGCAACAGGAGGGGACCCAGCTTCCATCCCAACCCGCTGACCTCCGACAAGAAGCGCTCCAGAGGCTCGCCAGCCCCCTTGAGGCGCCTCTGATGAGTGATGATCCCAGGGACCTTGACGGCGAACCTGAACGTTTCCGGCACCGAAGCCGCCCAACGCTCGTAGGTGACGCGGCGATGCGGACGATAGAAGGACGAGTTGATTTCCACCGCACTGAACACCTGCGCATAGCGCTCCAGGTGACTCCCCGTCATCGGAAAGGCGGTCGCGTGCTCCTTTGGGACGTTCCAGCCGGCCGTGCCGAGGCGGATGCTGGTGGACATGGCGCTCCAGGCGAAAGATCGAGTTCGATATCCGACCTGGGGTGATGGCCACATCCTGGCAAGCGTTCGCCGGAGACCGCGTGATGCCCGGACAGCCGCAGAGCCGAGCACCCTGCGGGACGAGCCGCACCGCTGCATGGGGAGGCGAGGAGAGCGTGGCATTCCTCGTCAGGCAGGGTGCAAGCGCCCGGTCATCCGGTGCGGCGGCACCGGAAAGGCGGCCGGCCGGCGCCGATCAGCGTTGAGGCTTCTTCGCCCTGACGGGGCGCTTGTTCCCAGCGCGGTCTGGGTTCGGCTTGGGACTGGGACGCTTCGCGGAAGTCTTGACTGGCTTCACCGGACTCCTGTCGTCCATGTCGCGCGTCGTGGCGCCGGTAGTCCATGGGGCCACCTTCTTGGACGGATGCTCGCGGCCCACCGGATTGCCTGCCTCGTGCCGTTGCGCAGGAGGACCGCTGTCAATGGCGGGAGCGTCCATGATGGCCACGGATTGCGGCACCTTGGGGGGGCGAGCCTCGGTCTCGGCGCCGCGCGACGGCCGGCGGCCAGGGGGCGAACCGCCCGTCCGCCGGTAGGTCCGCTCGGGACGCTCCAGCACCGGCTCGCCGGGGAGGCGTCGCAGGACGATGCCGGGGACGATCTCTATGCCCTCCGGAAAGCGCGAGGCCAGGGCCGCCGCGATCTGCACGAAGGTCTCGTCCTGCTGCACCCGGATCGCGCCGATCGCGTCCTTGGTGATGCCGCCCGCCTCGCAGATCTTGGGCAGGAGCCAGCGCGCCTCGGCCCGGCCCGACCGACCCACCGGCAGGGAGAACCAGGCCGAGTCTCCGAAGGACCCGCGCTCGCGGGGCGCCGGACGGGTGGGAGCGCCGGCGTCCGACAGCTCCTCCGGCGCGGACCGGCCCTCGCGCCAAAGCCGCACGAAGGCGGCGGCCACGCGGTCTGGCCCGTGCCGGTCGAGAAGCGCGGCCACGAGGGCAGTTTCCTCCTCCGGCGCGGAGGCCAGGGCGGCATGGTCGAGGATGCGGGCGTCGTCCTTGTCCTTGACCTCCTCGGCCGAGGGCGCCTTGCCCCATTCGGCCGTGACCCGGGCGCCCTGGAGCAGGCGCTGGGCCTTCTTGTAGTCCGCAGGCGTCACGATCAGCGCCGAGACGCCCTTGGCCCCGGCCCGCCCGGTCCGGCCCGAGCGGTGCAGCAGCGTCTCCGAGTTCGTCGGCAGGTCCGCGTGGATCACCAGTTCGAGGCCGGGAAGGTCGATGCCGCGCGCGGCCACGTCGGTGGCGATGCAGACCCGCGCCCGTCCGTCGCGGAGCGCCTGCAGCGCGTGGGTGCGCTCCGCCTGGCTCAGCTCGCCCGACAGCGCCACCACCTGGAAGCCGCGATTGCCCATCCGCGCCAGCAGGTGGCTCACGTTGGCCCGCGTCTTGCAGAAGATGATGGCCGTGCGCGCCTCGTGGAAGCGAAGGAGGTTGAAGATCGCGGGCTCGCGGTCCCGCGCGGTCACGCTGAAGGCGCGATACTCGATGTCGGCGTGCTGCCGGGCCTCGCCGACGGTCTGGAGGCGCAGCGCGTCCTTCTGGAAGTCCTTGGCCAGCTCCTCGATCGCCTTGGGCACGGTAGCCGAGAGCATCAGCGTGCGGCGATCCTCGGGCGCGGCGCGAAGGATGAACTCCAGGTCCTCGCGGAAGCCGAGGTCCAGCATCTCGTCGGCCTCGTCCAGCACCGCCGCGCGGAGGGCCGAGAGATCGAGGCTGCCGCGCTCGATATGGTCGCGCAGGCGGCCGGGGGTGCCGACGACGATATGGGGGCCACGCTCCAGCGCCAGGCGCTCCCGGCGGATGTCCATGCCGCCGACGCAGGTGGCGACCTGCGCACCGGCCTCGCCGTAGAGCCAAGCCAGCTCGCGCGCGACCTGCAGGGCCAGCTCGCGCGTGGGCGCGATGGCGAGCGCCAGGGGCGCCTCGGCGGGCGATAGGCGTTCGGCCACGCCCAGAATCTCGGGCGCGACGGCGAGGCCGAAGGCCACGGTCTTGCCCGACCCGGTCTGGGCCGAGACGAGGAGGTCGCACCCCGCGGCCTCGGGGGCCAGAACGGCCTCCTGAACGGGGGTCAGGCTGGCATAGCCCTTGGCGGCCAGCGCCGCGGCCAGGGGCGCGGCCGGATCGGGATGGGTCATGGTCGTCGCCAGAGAGGGGGTGCTCGCACCCGATGGGGGCCACTATGTCCCACTGTCGCGGCTGGGCTGTCCGGTGCCCGCCACCCCGGAACGTCGAGGCCAAGCGTCGCCACTAGCCTTTGATACGACCGAAGTCAAAGGCAAAGCGGGCCGACCCACACACCGACCACCGATCGGGTCTCCTGCGCATCGCCGCCGCTATGAAGAAGGCGACAGCCCCTGCTGCCTCCGGCCGGTGGCAAGGCCATGGCCCGGCATGCCGGCCAGAGCGGACCTGTTCTGGTGGGTCCATAGCCGGGTCTCGTTGTATCGACGCAGCCCGAACTCGGGCAGAGCTTCAGTGTTCCGACCTAGAGCTTGCCCTCGCGCACGCCTTCCCAAGAGCACCCCAATCGGACCCTCGCCCGGGCCTCGAGATCTGCCGCCTGCCCAAGCCCCCCGCGCCGCTTGCCCAGTCTTCGTACCCTCGGCGGTCAGTCACCGGCCCGGCAGATCATCGTGCACTGGTCGGTCACTTGGCAGCAGGAGTTCCCATCGAAGGCCAGCCCTCCAGAAAACTAGCTGGGAGTGCGAACCTTTCCCCCTCCGATGGCATCCAAGGGGGGCGAGGCCGAAGTCTGGCCCGTCACCTGAAGGGAGTTTCCCATGCTCAAGCAGATCATCATCGCCGCCTCCTTGGTCGCGGCGACCGCTGCGCTGGCCCAGGAGGCCACCGTGCCCACCCAGGCGCCGCCGCCCGCGCCCTACCAGGAGGTTAGCAAGCTTGTGGACCTGCCCGAGTTCCTGCCGGGGCTGGGCACGCTCTACGTCGATCCCGCGACGCTGCCTGCCGGGCCGTTCCTGGCCTACGACCACGACGGCAAGCTCTCGGCCACGGTCTACATGACCCCGCTCGCCGACCTGCAGGGAGGCACGGCCTACGACGACCTGCCCGTGGGTGCCCCCGAGGTCACGAGCGTGGACATCTACTACAATGCCGGCCACCCAGGCGTCGAGCAGCCGCACGCCCATGTGGTGCTCTACCACGACGCCGACGCCAAGAGCCGGCTGGCGCAGTGATGTGGACCCGTCGGCACCTGCTGGCGCGGGGGGGCGGCGGCCTCGCCGCCCTCGCGGCTCCGCGCCTCGTCCGGGCGGCCGGCACCGAGGTCCTCGGCATGCGCGGCTCGGCCCGGGGCGAACGGGTCTGGTTCGCGCCTCAAGGCCTCGCGGTCGCTCCGGGCACCACCCTGCGCTGGACGAACCGCGACCCGGGCAACAGCCACACCACCACGGCCTATCACCCGGACCTCTACGGCCGGCCCCTCCGCATCCCCGAGGGGGCGACGCCATGGGACAGTGGGCTCCTCCTGCCGGACGAGAGCTTCGAGGTGACGCTGGAGCGGCCGGGGGTGTACGATTACTACTGCCAGCCGCACGAGATGGCGGGCATGGTGGGGCGCATCGTGGTGGGCCAACCGGGCGACCCCGGCTGGGAGGAGGCCTCCGCCGACCCGGGCGACCTGCCCGACATGGCGCTCATGGCCTTCCCAACGGTCGAGGCCATCCTGGCGGCGGGACGCATCGACGAGGAGGAGCCCACGTGATCCCGAAGTCGCTCGGACGGACGGAGGACCTGCGGGAGACCCAGGAGGAGTTGCTGCTCGCCCAGGCGCGGACCCGGGACGAGGCGGCGGTGCGCGAGCTGATCCGGCGCCTCAACCCCCGGCTCTTCCGGGTGGCTCGCGGTGTTCTGGACAGCGATGCGGAGGCCGAGGAGGTGCTCCAGGAGGCCTACCTCATCGCCTTCACCCGCTTGGGCGAGTTCCGGGGAGAAGCTCGCTTCTCGACCTGGGTCACGCGCATCGTCCTCAACGCCGCCATGATGCGCCGGCGCCGGACCCGGCCGACAGAGGAGTACGACACCGTGGCCGAGGATAGGATGGACGGTGGGCAGGTCCTGACCTTTCCGGGGGGAGGGACCGAGGGGCCCGAGGCGGCGCTGGGCCGGTCCCAGCTCCGCAGGCTGATCGAAGCGGCGGTCGGCGAGCTGCCGCCGGAGTTGCGCCTTGTGTTCCTTCTGCGCGAATCCGAGGGAATGAGCGTCCTCGCCATCGCGCGCGACCTCGCCCTCAACCCGATCACCGTGAAGACGCGGCTTTACCGGGCCCGCCGCCTCCTGCGCGCGACCCTCGAGGCGCGGCTGCGGGGCGGGTTCGAGACGGCGTTCCCCTTCGATGGAGCTCGATGCACGGGCATGGCCGAGCGGGTGGTCGCGGCGCTCAAGGAGAACGGCGACCTGCCCTGATTCCGGTCGACATCGCGGCACTGAACGCCGGTGACCGGGTTGGATATCGGCCTTCCTGGATCACAGGGAGTGATGCTCGTCCCATGGTGGACCGGGTGGCCTGCCTGCCGACCGACGTAAGTGACCCTCCGCCAGCGGCGGAAACGCCTAATTCGAGGCCTCCCGCAATGCCTTTCCTTTGGCCGGGTCCGAGCGCGGCGACTCCAGGTGAAGCGTCGATAAGCCTGTCGCCCGCACGAATCCGGTTGCAGGTACAGCCTGATCGTAAAGGGCACTCCAGGTCCGTGGGACGCCACCTCTCGTCAGAGGGTGATACGCGGCGGCCGCCCTGATCCGCATCGCGATGCGCTGACCCCAGCGGGGCCTCGGTGGGAGGCCAGAACCCAACCCCATCGCCTGTTCGGGCCCCAGGTGGCCGGCCCCCGGTTCGAAGGGCGCTCGACCCCTGGCCCGCCCTCATTCCGCCGCCTGCACCAGCGGCTCCGCTGCCTCCTCCCCCACCGGCACCGCCGTCGAGGGCCCCCTGCGGCGCCGCGCGATTCGGCTCACCAGCACATAAAGCGCGGGCACCAGGAAGATGCCGACGAAGGTCGCGGCCAGCGTCCCGCCCAGGACGCCGATGCCGATGGCCTTCTGCGCCCCCGCCCCGGCCCCCGTCGCGGTGGCCAGGGGCAGCACCCCCAAGGCAAAGGCGATCGAGGTCATCAGGATCGGCCTGAGCCGCAGCCGCGCCGCCTCGACCGCCGCCTGCCGCGCAGTGCGCCCCTGTCGTTCGAGGTCGCGGGCGAACTCCACGATCAGGATCGCGTTCTTCGCGGCCAGCCCGATGGTCGCGAGCAGGCCCACCTTGAAGTAGACGTCGTTCGACTGCCCGAAGATCCAGGCCGCCAGCAGCGCCCCCATCACCCCCACCGGCACCGACAGGATCACCGAGAAGGGGATCGCCCAGCTCTCGTAGAGCGCCGCGAGGCAGAGGAACACCACGAGCACCGACAGCGCGTAGAGGTAGGGCGCCTGGTTCCCCGACTGCCGCTCCTGGTAGCTCAGGTCCGTCCAGGCCACGCCCCAGCCGCCCGGGACCTGGGCGACCAGCTCCTCCATCGCGTCCATCGCCTCGCCCGAGCTGTGGCCCTCGGCCTCCGAGCCCGAGACCGACAGCGCCGGCCGCCCGTCGATGCGCGACAGGCGCGGCGGCACCGGCGCCCACTCAGTCGTCAGGAACGAGGCGAAGGGCACCATCTCTCCGCTCGCGTTCCGCGCGTACCACCCCTCGATGTCCTCGGGCTGCATCCGCGACGCGGCCTCGCCTTGCACGATGACGGGGCGGAGGGAGGAACCCAGCACGAAGTCGTTCACGCTCTCGCCCGCGAAGATCACCGACAGCATGGCGTTCACCTGCGGGACCGAGAGGCCGAAGCTCTCGGCCTTCTGCTGGTCGATGTCGATGCGGAGCGCGCTGCGGTCCTCGGTCCCGCTCACGTCCACGTTCTGGACCCGCTCGTCGCCCTCGGCCAGCGCGATGAGTTGCTCGGCCGCGCCCCGCAGCGCCTCGGTCCCTGCGCCAGTCTGGTCCACGAGGTACATCGAGAAGCCGCGCTGGTTGCCCAGCCCCTGGATCGCCGGCGGCTGCACCACGGTGATCCGCCCCGCCCGGTGCCCCGCGAAACGCGCGTTGGCCCGCTGCGCCACCGCCGAGGCCGAGAGCTCCGGGTCGTCGCGCTCCTCGAAGTCCTTGAGCTTCACGAAGAGCATGGCGTTGTTCTGCCCGTTCCCCCGGAAGCCGAAGCCCAGGGCCGCGAAGGTGGACTCCACCGCCTCGGACTCCTCCGAGTTGAGGTAGTCCTCGACCTCCTTCACCACGGCGGCGGTCTGCGCGGTCGTGGACCCCTCGGACAGGTTGATCTGCGTCATCAGCACGCCCTGATCCTCGGAGGGCAGGAAGGAGCTGTCGATGCGCCCGTAGACCTGCCACGCGCCGAAGCCGATCCCGCCGAGGACCAGCAGCGCCAAGAGGGGCCAGCGGACGATCCCCCGCACGGCCCTGCCGTATCCCCGCGTCGTCGCCTCGAAGCCCCGGTTGAAGAGCCGCGCGGGCAGGACGCTGCCCCCGTGCCCCCGCGCCTTCAGCATCGAGGCGCAGAGCGCCGGGGTCAGGATCAGCGCCACGGCGGCCGACAGCACCATCGCCGAGATGATCGTGACCGAGAATTGCCGGTAGATTACGCCCGTCGAGCCCGGGAAGAAGGCCATCGGCAGGAACACCGCCGACAGCACCAGCGCGATGCCGATCAGCGCCCCGGTGATCTGGCCCATGCTCCGCTCGGTGGCCTCGACGGGCGGCAGGCCGTCCTGCTCCATGACCCGCTCGGTGTTCTCGACCACCACGATGGCGTCGTCCACCAAAAGGCCGATGGCCAGCACCATGGCGAACATGGTCAGCGTGTTGATCGAGTAGCCCAGCGCCGCCAGCACCGCGAAGGTGCCGAGCAGCACCACGGGCACCGCAATGATCGGGATCAGCGTCGCCCGCCAGTTCTGCAGGAACACGAGGATGACGAGGAACACGAGGCCGATGGCCTCGACCAGGGTGTGCTCCACCTGCTCGATGGACAGCTCCACGAAGGGCGAGGTGTCGTAGGCGATGCGGATCTCCACGCCCTCGGGCAGCGCGCCCCTGAGGCCGTCGAGCGTCGCCCGCACCGCCTCCGCCGTGTCCACCGCGTTCGCCCCGGTGGCGAGGTTCACCCCGAAGCCCGCCGCTGGCAGACCGTTCAGCCGCGAGTCGCCGCCGTAGCGCTCCTGGCCGATCTCCACGCGGGCCACGTCGCCCAGGTAGACGGTGCCGGTGTCGTCGCCGGACTTGACCTGAATGCCTTCGAACTCTTCGACGGTCGAAAGCTGGCTCTGCGCCGTGATCGTGGCGGTGAACTGCTGCCCTGGCACCACCGGCTGCGTGCCGAGAGAGCCCACCGAGACGGTGGTGTTCTGCGCCTCGACCGCCGAGACCACGTCGGCGGGCGTGAGCTGGTACTGCACGAGCTTCAGCGGATCGAGCCAGATCCGCATGGCGTAGCCCGAGCCGAAGACGTTGATGCTGCCCACGCCCGTCGTCCGCTGCACGGCCCCGGTGACGGTGGTGCTCAGGATGTCGCCTAGGCGAAGCGTGTCGTAGCGCCCGTCGGTCGAGACCAGCGCCCCCACCATCAGGATCGAGGACGAGGAGCGCGAGACGGTCACGCCGTTCCGCTGCACCGCGTCCGGAAGCCGCCCCTCGACCTGCTGGACGCGGGCCTGCACCTCGTTCTGCGCCTCGGCCCCATCCACGGCCTCATCGAAGGTGAGCGTGACGCTGGAGGAGCCCTCGTTGGACGAGGACACCATGTATAGGAGTCCCTCGAGCCCCGTCAGGCCGTCCTCGATCACCCGCGTCACCGAGCCCTCGACCGCTTCGGCGGTGGCGCCGGAGTAGGAGGCCGAGATCCGCACCGTCGTGGGCGAGATGTCGGGATACTGCGACACGGCCAGCGTGGTCAGCGCATAGGCCCCGGCCAGCATCGTCACGATGGCCAGCACCCAGGCGAAGACCGGCCGGTGGATGAAGAAGCGCGGCATCCCGGTCACTCCTGCGAGGTGGCGGAGCGGGCGGCAGCCTGCTGGTCCGTCCCGCCGGTCCCGGCCGCCGGCGTCGCGTCCGAGCTGGCCTGGCCCTCGGCGGGCTCCGCTTCTGGCGCGAGGTCGTGCACGACGCCCTGCTCGTCGATCTCGACGGGCACGGTCGTCACCTCCGCCCCATCGCGCAGGCTGCTGAGCCCGTCCACGACCAGCAGGTCGCCGGGCTCGACGCCGTCGGTCACGATCCAGCCGTTCGCGTGAGTGCCGGTGGTCGTCAGCGTCACCTGCCGCGCCACGCCGTCGCGGACGACATAGGCCGTGAGGTCCCCGTTCGCGGCACGGCTGGTGGCGCGCTGCGGGACGACGATGCCCTCGCTGGTCCCCAGGGTCACCTCGACCCGCAGGAACTGTCCCGGCAGCACCTGCCGGTCGGGGTTGTCGAACCGGATGCGGAAGTCCACCGTCCCGGTGGTGGTCGAGACGCTGGTCCCCGGCGTCACCAGCGTGCCCTGGCCCTCCAGCACCTCCCCGGTCTCCTGCACCAGCCGGAAGCCGACCGCGTCCCCGGGCGCGAGGCTCCCCTCGTCGATGCGGTCCCGCACCCGCATCATGCGGGCGCTCGATTCGGTCACGTCCACGTAGATCGGGTCGAGCCGCGTCACCACGGCCAGCGCCTCCGCCTGGTTCGCGGTCACCAGCTCGCCCGTCGAGACCTGCGGCACGCTGGGGACCCCGGCGATGGGGCTGTGGATCTCGGTCCGCGAGAGGTCGAGCTCTGCCGAGGTGAGCCCCGCCTGCGCCGAGGCGAGCGAGGCCTGCGCCTGCGAGAAGGCCGCCTCGGCCGTCTCCAGGTCGGCCCGCGTCACCGCCTGGCCCTCGAGGCTCCGGTAGCGTTCCACCGTGGCCTGCGCGGTGGCGAGGCTCGCCTCGGCCCCGGCTACCGTGGCCTCGGCGGCGGCGACGGCGGCGGCATAGCTGTCGTCCTCGATCCGGAACAGGAGGTCCCCCGCCTCGACCGGCTGGCCGGGCTGGTAGGCCACCTCCTCGATGACGCCGCTCACGCGCGGGCGGATGTCGGTCTCCTCGTAGGCCACGGCCCGCCCGGGGAGCGTCAGGGCATAGGGGATATCCTCGGTCGCGAGCGTCACGACCCCCACCTCGGCGGGCCCCTGCGGCTGGCCTCCCATGCCGCCGGCGGACCGTCCCCCTCCGCCTAGGCCGATGCCCTGAGCGACGGCACTACCCGCGCCAAGCAGGAGGCAGACAGCGGCGAGCCTCAGGGCGGACTCCGACGGGAAGGCTCGCTTCAGGGCGCCGAAGGCGAATCGGGGGGGCATCGAGGGGCTCCTGTGGCTTTCATGTCCGGCAGCGCGCAAAGGCAGCATCGGCTCGAACGGACCAGACTTAGTATTCCGTCGCAGGGGAAGGCCAGCGCCGACAGCCCGGGGTGGAGCGCCGGGCCGGCCCAAGTCGATGGCAAGGGTGGCAGGACCCAAGCTCGCAGGGCCAGCACGCGCGCGGGACCCCGGACTTGGTGTCCTTCACATCCCCGCGATCACCCGCTTGCGGGACGATCCGCCTCTCCTCCTCAGGCGCCTAGGGGTGAACGCCCTCGACCTCGGGGAAGGGACTGGACCCATTCAGGCCGATCCCATTGGCTCAACCCTGCTGGCCGCCGAAAAGGCCGCCCAGGGCCCCGTCGGCCCGCTCGCCGCGCAGGCCAGGGCCGCCGTATCGATGGCCGCCCCGGCCGAAGCCGGCGTCGAGCTCGGCCTGCGAGATGGCCCCGTCGCCGTCGGTGTCGAGCCGGTCGAAGAGCGGCGCGATCTGCGGCGTGCGGGCCTCGATCTCCGCCACCTGCAGGAGACCGTCGCCATCGTCGTCGGCCTGTGCCACGCGTTGCGCCGCAGCGGCCGCGCGGGCCTCCTCGCGCATCGCATCCTCCATGGCCAGCAGCTCCTTGGCCGAGAGCCCATCGTTGCCATCCGCCTCGAAGCGGGCCTGCCGCTGCGCCGTGACCTCCTCCTGCGTCACCGCGCCGTCGCCATCGGTGTCCGCCGTCAGGAGGTCGAAGGGACCGAAGCTCCGGCCGAGTCCGTCGCCGCGCCCGCCATCCGGCGAAGTCGCGGTCGGCGCTGTGGCCTGCCTGGCCGTGGCCGCATCCGGCGCGGTCGCGGTCTGCGCAAGCACAGCCGTGCCCACGAGCCCGGCCAGGAGGCCGGCCATCACGAAGGTCGTCTTCATGTCTGATGTCCTGTTTGTCGATGATCCTGCTCTTTGCCGCCGGACGTGCCTCTTGAACGGGAGCAGCCCGAGGCTCCGTCGCGTCCGATCCCTTCCCTGACGAAGGCGTGATCCGCGTGTTTTCCGGAACGCCCCGCGCGAACAGTCCAACGGACGCCGTCCGAACCCATCCGAGAGCCCAGATCGGTCGCGGCGATGCCGGCGGTCCTGCAACGCGGCACACGCGACTAGAAGGCCTCGATCGACAGCAGGTAGGGCGCGGTCCTCCCGCAGGCCAGGGACCCGATGCGTCGCAGGGGAGGGCAACCCCGTCGAGGAGCCGGGACTTGCCGTCCGGCCGGCGGGTGGGCAGCCCTGCTCCAGGCAGGTGAGCGCCGAGACCCGCTTGGGCCATGGGGCGTGGAGGTCAAGCCACGATCAAGGGGCGGTCCCGGGCGCGGGGACCGTCAGCCCCGGCAGGTCCCCGGTCGCTCGGAGGGCCGAACCGGAATCCACGCTCCCAGGACGCAGGACACGAAGGGCGTTGAGGATCACGGCCACGTCGATGACCTCCTGGAGAAGGGCCCCCTCCACCGGCGCAAGGAGCCCGAAGGCCGCCGCGACCATGCCCAGGACCGACAGGCCGAGCCCCGCCGCGACGCTCTGGCGCGCGATGCGCAGGGCGCGTCGGGCGATCCGGCGCCCAGCGAGCAAGGGGTCGAGCCGGTCGGGCAGGATCACGATCCCCGCCGCCTCGGCCGAGGCCGCCGAGCCCCGCGCTCCCATGGCGACGCCTAGGTCGGCGGCGGCAAGGGCCGGCGCGTCGTTCACCCCGTCGCCCAGCATCAGCACCGGCCCCCGGAGCCGCTCCTCGCGCACGACCCGCAGCTTCGCCTCCGGCGTCAGGCCCGCGTGCATGGCATCGAGCCCCAGGCCCCCTGCGACGGCTTGGGCCACCTCCTCGCGGTCTCCCGTGGCGAGCACGATCCGCCGGAGGCCCTCGGCGCGCAGCGCGACCAGCACCTCCCGCGCTTCGGGGCGGGCCGCGTCGGTCAGCACCAGTTCCCCCGCGGGAAGCCCATCGACCCGCACCAGCACGCTGGCCGCGCCGGAGGCGGACGGCGGATCGGCCTCCTCCATCCCCAGGCCGACATAGGCGCGACTCCCGATGCGGACCTTGCGCCCCTCGATGATCGCCTCCATGCCCTCGCCGGCCATCTCCGTGACGCACCGGGGCGTGGCGAGGGCAAGCCCGCGCGCCCGTGCCTCGGCCACCACGGCTCGGGCCACGGGATGCTGCGACGCCTGGTCGAGCGACGCGGCGAGCCGCAGAACCTCCTCCTCCCCGAAGCCCGGGGCGGCCACCGTCCTCGCCAGCCGAGGTCGCCCCTCGGTCAGGGTGCCGGTCTTGTCGATCACGAGGACCTCCACCCGCGCCAGCGCCTCGAGGGAGCCGCCGCCCTTGACGAGGACGCCCAGCCGTGCCGCCCGCGACAGGCCTGCGACCAGGGCCACGGGAACGGTGAGGATGAGCGGGCAGGGGGTCGCTACCACCAGCACCGCCACGGCGCGGACGGGATCGCCGCTGAAGCCCCAGGCGGCGCCGGCCAGCAGCACCGTCAGGAAGAGGAAGCCCACGGCATACCGGTCGGCGAGCCGCACCATCGGCGCCCGGGCCTCCTGCGCCTCCTCGACCAGCCGGACGATCCCCGCGAAGGTGCTCTCGCCCGCTGGCCGCAGCGCATTCAGGTCGAAGGGATCCCCGGCGTTCAGGGCGCCGCTCATCACCTCGTCCCCCGTCGGATGGCGTACGGGAAGCGCCTCGCCCGTGAGCGCCGCTTCGTCGAGCAGCGCCTCGCCCATCGCGACCTTCCCGTCCACTGGCACCACGGCCCCACGCTGCACCAGCAGCCGATCGCCGGGCCCGATCGCCGCAACGGGCACCTCCTCGAGCGCGCCCTCGCCATAGCGCAGCGCCTTGCGCGGCGCTTGGGCCAGGAGGGCCATCATCTCCCGACGCGCGCAGCCCTCGGCGAAGCGCTCCAGATGCTGCCCGCCCGCATACATCAGCGCCACGACCGCCGCCGCCAGCGTCTCTCCCAGAAGGAGCGCCGCCGACATCGACAGGGCCGCCACGATGTCGAGCCCGAGATCGCCCCGTCGCAGGCTGCCTACGATTTGCACGAGGAGCGCGCCCAGCACGATGAGCGTCGCCCCGGACCAGGCGAGCGCCGCCCCATTGCTCATCCCCCACACTCGCAGCGCGAGTCCCACTGCCAGCCCGCCCGCCGCCAGCATCAGCAGGATCAGGCGGGACACATCGGCTCGGCCAGCCCGGACGCGGAGCTCGGGAGCGTCGAGCTCCGCCCCGACGCGTTCGTCCGGCGCGTCGTTCGGAAGCACGGTGGAGCGAAGGGGGTCAGTCACGTGGCACCGCCCGTGGGGCCACCCGGACGCCGTCCGCGATGCGGTCCCCCGGATGGAGGATGACCGAAGCCCCGGGTTCCAGCCCCGTTCGGACCTCGGCCCAGTCCGCGTTGCGCTCGCCCAGCCCGATGGGCGTGAGCCAGGCGCGACCCTCCTCGACCCGGAACACCGCCCAGTCCTCCCCGTTTCGGAACAGCGCGCCCACCGGCACCGCCGGAAGATCCTCCCCTCGCCAGACCTCGATATGCGTGGTGACGCCATAGCCATCGCCCAGGCCCGCTTGGGCCGCCGCAGGACCGTCGAGCGCCAGCACCGCCGTGACCCGCTGCTCCTCGATGCCGAGCGCAGAAACCTTCGTCTCCGCCGAGGGGTCGACCCTCGCCACATGCGCGGCGAGCGTCGCCCCGCCCCACCCATCGAGGGTGGCGGGCCTCCCCTCCGTCACGCGCACCGCATCCGAGGACAGGAGGTCCACCACGATCTCCAGATCCGAGGGGTCTCCGATCTCCAGGAGGGGCGTCCCGGCGGCCACCACCTGCTCGCTCTCGGCCAGGACGCGCAGGATGCATCCTGTTGTGGGGGCGGACACCTCCACGCAGCAAGGTCCGTCGCCGGACGCCTCGTCCCCCTCGATGAGGGCGGCGCGGGCGCTCTCGAGCTCGCGCTGCCGCATCATCACGTTGGCGTTGGCGCTCTCCAGCGCCGCCGAGGCGGCGGCGTCGAGCCGGGCCTGCTCCAGCGTCCGCGTGGCCAGGGTTCCACGGTCGGCCAGGGCTCCGGCGCGCCGGAGCTCGGACGCCGCGTAGTCGGCCTGCGCCCTGGCACGCTCCAGCTCCGCCCGCGCGAGGCCCAGCGCCGCTTGGGCCGCATCCCGCGCGGCCTCCGCGACCCGGCGGGCGCGGACGTCAAGCAGCGGTGGCGCCGCAGGCCGGAGCCGCGCCACCACCGTCTCGCCCACCGTCACGGGGTCGCCCGGATGCAGGTCCAGCCGCGCCATCCGCCCGGCGATCGGCGCCGAGACGGCGAAGACTTCGCGGATGCGGCTCCGGCCCTCCTCGTCGACCGTGACCACGATGTCCTGCCGGCCGACCTCGGCGGTCTCCACCTCGACGGGGCGAGGCCAGAGCGCCCAGGCGAAGCCGGCGATCAGCGCAAGCGCAAGGGCGGCCCAGACGAGACGTCGGATCATGGTCATTCCCTCGTTTTCAGCACTTCGATGAGGTCGAGCCGGTCGATGCGCCCCCGGACCAGGAGCGCCGAGGCCAGCGCGGCGGCCAGCGCGACGAGGCTCGCCACCGCGTAGACCCCGGAGTTGATGACCAGTGGCACGCGGTAGAGTTCGGAGCTGAAGGCCCGGACCACCGCCATCGCGAAGCCGGTGCCGATCAGCCAGCCCAGGGGCTGCGCGACAAGCACCACCGCCGCGATCTCCCCATAGAGGATCGCCGCCACCTCTCCCCTGGTGAAGCCCAGGACGCGGAGCGAGGCGAGTTCCCGTCCCTGCTCGGAGAGCGAGATGCGCGCGAAGTTGTAGACCACGCCGAACGCGATGATGGCCGCCAGCGTCAGGTAGACGGTGATCTGGATCGTGATGTTCTGGGCCATGGTCTCCCGGAAGCGGCGGAGGGTCCGGTCGAGCAGCATGACGAAGCCCGCCTGCGGCGTGGCCTTCACCGCCGCGAAGAAATCGTCGGCCCGCGCCGGGTCGAGCTGCACCCGGGTGCCCGTGATCCGCGGTCCTTCCCCGAGGAGCCCGTTCAGCGTCGGCAGCGCGATGGCCGCGGAGAGGCCGAGATAGCCGAGGCTCACCCCGCTCACCGGCATCTCGAAGCTTCTCCGGTCGCCTTCCAGCACGTCCACTCGCACCCGGTCGCCCGGCTCGACCCCGAGGAGGTCCGCCAGCGCCTCCGACAGCACGACGCCCGCATCCGGCGGCGCCATCGGCCGCTCTCGTATGTCGAGGAGCCGCGACAGGTCGTCGCCGGAGCGCGAGCCGATCAGCGCCACTTGACGCTCGCGGGGGCCATGCGACAGCCGGACGGAGGCGATGCGGACCGGCTCGGCCCGCAGCACGCCGGGCATCCGTCGGATGTCGAAGAGCGCCGCCATAGGCCGTGGTTCGGCGAAGGTCAGCATCGCGTCCTGCCGCTCGGCCCGGTCGAAGGTGAGGTCGATCATCTTCTCGATCGAGCCGGTGCTCCAGAGCGACCCCACGAGGACCGCGACGGCGAGGCTCATGCCGAGGACGCCGCTGGCCGTTCGGAGCGGCCAGCGCAGCAGGTGGCGCGCGATCATGACGGTGGACTGGCGGATGCGGAGCAGCCGCTCGGCCGCGCCGCCCCAGAGCCGACGGTAGCGCACCGGGGCCGGGGGCGACATGGCCACCGCGGGCGGAAGCCAGGCGACCCGGCGGACGGCGTCGATCGCCCCCGCGACCGCCGCGCCGACCGTGACCAGAGCCGCGATGGCATAGGGTTCGGGATTGCGGCTGAAGACCAGGTTGGGAAAGTCGAAGAACCGGACGTAGAGCCGCGCGAGGCCGACCCCCATCCAGGCCCCCGCGACCCAGCCGAGGAGGATCCCCACCGCCGCGATGGCGAGGACGAACCCCACGTAGTGCCGCGCGATCGCCCAGGGCCCGTAGCCCAGCGCCTTGAGGAGCCCGATCTGCTCCCGCTCCAGGGTCACGAGACGGCCGAGCGTCATGTTGACCAGGAACGCCGCCACGAGGAGGAAGATGGGCGGCAGCACCCGGCTCATGCCCCGGAGTTGCGTGAGCTCGGCATCGAGGAAGGCGTGGGACACCTGGTCCTTGCGACCGGTGGCCCCGGTGCCGCCGTAGGGTGCCAGGATCGCGTCGAGCCTCTCCATTACGGTCGCCGGCGACGCGCCGGGCGCGAGATTCAGCGCCACGTCGTCGAAGGCGCCCCGGAAGTCGTAGGCGGCGGCCAGGCTCTCGTCGGGCAGCCAGGCGATCCCGAACCGGCGCGGGTCGGGCATCATGTCGCCGGGCCCCAGCGCATAGACGAACTCCGGCGAGATCGCGACCCCGGTGACGCGGAGCTCACGCATCCGTCCGTTCATCAGGACGCCCATCCGCGAGCCCGGCCCAAGCGCGTGCGACGCCGCGAACCCCTGCGAGACGACCGCTTCGTCGGCGTGACGCGGATCGGGCAGGCGCCCCTCCCGCAGGTGGAGCCGGTTGAGACCGTCCGCGCCGGGCAGGGACACGAGCAGGAGGCTCCCTGGCTCGGCCATTCCGGGCATGTCGAGAAGCGCGATGCGCCTGATCCGTCCCTCGGCCTCCAGCACCCCGTCGATCGACTCGATGCGCGGCAGCAGCGTCCGCGGCGCGCGCGTCGCGGTAGCGAAGACGTCGGCGAAGCGGTTCGCCTCGTAATAGGCGTCCCGCGTGCGTTCGAGCGAGTCGACCGCGCCGACGCCCAGAACCAGCGTCGCCACGCCCGCCGCCATCACGAGCGCGATGGCCAGCGCCTGCGCCCAGAGGCGGCGCAGGTCGCGCAGGAGCTTCACCTGGAGGGGGCGAGGCGCATCACCAGCTCACCTCGGCCGGAGCCTTGCGGTGCTCGTTGACCTCCTCGCCGGCGATGGCGCCGTTGGCGAAGCGCACGACCCGATGCGCGAGGCCCTGGATGGCCGCGTTGTGCGTGATGACCAGCGTGGTCGCCCCCATCGTCGAGTTGACCGCCGTCAACGCCTCCAGCACCCGCACCCCCCGTCGCCGAGTCGAGCGCCCCCGTGGGCTCGTCGCAGAGCAGCACCTCCGGGTTCTTGGCGATGGCGCGGGCGATAGCCACCCGCTGCTGCTCCCCGCCCGAGAGCTGGGCGGGGAAGTGGTCCATCCGCTCCGAGAGCCCCACCATGGCGAGCGCCTCCTCGGCCTTCATGGGCCGGCGCGCGATCTCGGTCACGAGGCGGACGTTCTCGCGCGCGGTGAGCGAGGGGACGAGGTTGTAGAACTGGAACACGAAGCCTACGTGGTCGCGCCGGTAGCGGGTCAGCCCGGCGTCGTTCAGCCGCGTGAGCTCCTGGTCCATGAACCAGACCTCTCCCGAGGTCGGTCGGTCGAGCCCGCCGACGATGTTGAGGAAGGTGGACTTGCCCGAGCCCGAGGGCCCCAGGATGACGACGAACTCGCCCGCCCGGGCCTCGAAGTCCACGCGGCGCAACGCCTGCACCTCGACCTCGCCCGAACGGTAGGTCTTGGTCAGCGCACGTGCGCGGAAGATCGTGGGTGTCTCGGCCATGTCGCGGTCCGGTCCTGCCATCCCCTCGAACGGCATCCTGCCGGACTCCTCCGGTTCGTGCCTTGACCAGGATCAACCTTCGCGACGCGGACCGGGACCCGGCCGGACCTGCGATCGGCCAGCCTGCTCGCTCCGGCTGTCGGACCGGCCCGCTCATCGACAGCGGCGGGCCTCGGGGTCGTCCGTTCCACGTGGGTTGCCGGTCCCGTGGCCCTTGGGGCAGGAAAGACCTGCGCCCCTGTCGTCCCGGAGAAGGTTGTTCCCCGACATGGGGGCAAATCGACCGTTTGCTTTCCTTTACACCGTCAGTGGTCACCCCATAATCTCTACTCATCAAGTCGTGATTTGCGCTTGCTGGAGAGCCAGACGCGGCGTCGCGGCGCGAAGAGCGAGACTTCCAACCGGACGAGGAGCCCGATGCCCAGAACCGAGTCGAATCCCGTCGAGCTTGGCTTCCAAGCCCCCGACTTCCAACTGCCGGACGCCTCGGGGCGGCTGCACGGTCCCGGCGACCACGCCGGGGCGCCCGCCCTCCTCGTCGCCTTCATCTCCAACCGCTGCCCCTTCGTGGTCGGCATCCGCGAGGCCTTCGCCGACTTCGCGCGCCGCAACGCGCCGCGGGGGCTGCGGGTGATCGCGATCAACGCGAACGACGCCGAGGCCCACTCCGAGGAGACGCTCGAGCGCCTGGGCCTCGAAGCCACGGCCTTCGGCTATGACTTCCCCTACGTGAAGGACGAGACGCAGGAGGTCGCCCGCGCCTACGGGGCGGCCTGCACGCCGGACCTCTTCCTCTTCGACGCCGCGCAGCACCTCGTCTACCACGGCCAGTTCGATGGCTTCCGGCCCAACAACGGCGTGACACCCACGGGCGAGAGCCTGCAGGCGGCCGTGGACGCGCTCCTGGCCGGCGAGCCGCCCATCGATCGGCAGGTCCCCTCCATCGGCTGCAACATCAAGTGGCGCCCCGAGACTCAGGCGGCCGTCGCGGCCGAATGACCGCGCCCGCCTGACCCCGGGCGGCCCCCGACTCCCGGCGCCGGACCCCCTCCCGAACGGATGAACACGATGACGACGAGTCCCCCGACTCCGGCGGCGACCCCGCTCGACCTACAGGCCGACGTGCTGGTGATCGGCGGCGGCCCGGCCGGCGCCTGGGCCGCCATCGCCGCCTCCGAGGCCGGCGCCAGCGTGGTGCTGGCCGACAAGGGCTGGTTCGGCACCTCCGGCGCCACCGCGCCGTCGAACACCGGAACCTGGTGCGTCCCTCCGGGCGAGGACCGCCGCGACGCCGTGGAGCGGCGCTGGACCCGCACGGGCGGCGTGGCGGACCGGACCTGGATGCTGCGGACGGTGGACCAGTCCTATCGCGGCCTCCTGCGGCTCGCGGAATGGGGCTACCCCTTCCCGCGCGAGGAGGACGGCAGCCTCTACATCGCCAACCTGCGCGGCCCCGACTACATGCGCTTCATGCGGAGCCGGGTGCTCAAGGCCGGCGTCCGCGTCCTCGACCACCATCCCGCGCTGGAATTTCTCTCGGACGGTGACGCCGTGACCGGGGCCGCCGGCATCGACCGCCGCACGGGCGCGGATTGGCGCGTCCAGGCGGGGGGCGTGGTGCTCGCCACCGGCGGCTGCGCCTTCTTCGAACGGACCATGGGCGCCTCGGGCCTCACCGGCGACGGCCTTCTGATGGCGGCCGAGGCCGGGGCGGCGCTGTCAGGGATGGAGTTCACCGGCAAGTACACGCTCGCGCCCCATGGCACCTCGCTCAACAAGGGCCTCCCCTTCCGCTGGGCGTCCTTCCACCGCGAGGACGGCACGCCCGTGCTCGACGGCAAGGGCGATCCGCTGGTCAACGGCATCGGCGGCGGCTCCGAGAGGGACCTCGCCAAGGCGCTGATCGCCGGGCCGGTCTACGCCCGGCTCGACCTCGCGCAGGAGGCGCTGAAGGACTGGCTCCGCCAGGGGCAGCCCAACGTCATGCAGCCCTATGTCCGGCGCGGGATCGATCCCTTCACGGACCTCTTCCGCGTGGAGATGAAGCCCGAGGGCACCGTGCGCGGAACGGGGGGCATCCAGGTGACGACCCACGACTGCGGGACCGGCGTCCCCGGCCTTTACGTCGCGGGCGACGCCGCGAGCCGCGAGGACGTGGCGGGGGCCC
>NZ_KK088627.1 GCF_000600335.2 Rubellimicrobium mesophilum DSM 19309
CCCCCAGCCGCCAAACCGCCGAGCTTCAGATCCGTGCCGCCCTTCTCAACCGCTTCACCGCCCTCGGCACCCCCGAGACCAAGCGCGTTGCATAAAGCCGACGGGGGTCAGGGGCAGCTCGCTCTTACGCCGAATTGCTCAACAGAGCCCGGGGCTCCAAGTCCGTAGTTGCGTCGCCCCTCGGGGTAGTCCCGCGCCGGACATGGCGGAAGGCGCGGCATCTGCACTGACTCAGTGCATGGGACGCCATGTCCCGTCCGAACGGCTGTGGTAGGATCCCGGCATGGCCCGGCCCGACCTCAACCTCCTCGTGACCCTCGATGCGCTGCTCTCGGAAGGGAGCGTGGCCGGAGCCGCGCGGCGTCTGCGGCTCAGCCCCTCGGCCATGAGCCGGGCCCTCGCGCGCCTGAGGGAAGCCACGGGCGATCCACTCCTCGTCCGGGCCGGACGGGGGCTGGTGCCCACGCCGCGCGCGGTCGAGCTGCGGGATCGTGTCGGTATTCTCGTCGAGGAGGCGGAAGGGCGCTTCGCCCCGTCGAACTGCTGAACCTGTCCCGCCTCGAGCGGCGCTTCACGCTCAGGACCACCGACGGCTTCGTGGAAACCTTCGGGGCCGATCTCCTCGCGCGGATCGGGGCCGAGGCGCCGGGGGTGCGGCTCCAGTTCGTGCTCAAGGCCGACAAGGACAGCACCCCGCTGCGCGAAGCGACGGTCGACCTTGAGACCGGGGTGGTCGACGAGGCCATCGGGCCGGAGGTGCGGGCGCAGGCCTTGTTCCACGACCGCTTCGTGGGCGTGGTGCGTCCGGGGCACCCGCTGGCTGAGGGCGAGGTCACGCCCGAGCGCTACGCTGCAGGGCGGCACATCGCCATCACGCGGCGCGGCTTCGACGGCGGGCGCATCGACGCTACGCTCGAGGCGCTGGGGCTCAGGCGTGAGATCGCGACGGCGGTGGGCAGCTTCTCGGCGGCCCTGGCGCTCGCCCGTGGCTCGGACCTGATCGCCGAAGTGCCGGAAGGTCTCACGCCCACGCTGCGCGAGGGCCTTCTTACCTTCGCACTCCCCATCCCTGTCCCGGAATGGAGCCTGTCCTTGCTCTGGCACCCCCGCATGGAGGCCGACCCGGCGCATCGCTGGCTCAGGAGGTGCGTGAAGGAGGTCTGCGCGAGCAAGGACACTAGGACCCCTCTAGGCTGAGGCCAGCTCATCCGAAGGAGCTAACCGGAAGATCAATCATCGGCAATTAGACGTGCTCCCCCAGCAACTCCGCCTCGCGCTCGGCCCAGATCCCCAGGAGCTGGCCCATCTCGGCGCCGGTGTGGCCCCAGACCACGGCCACGTTGCGGTGGACGAGCTGGATGCCGACCACGATGCGCAGGAATTCCGGCGAGACCCGCAGAGCCGCCAGGGTGTCGCGCTCGCCCCGGACTAGCACGAAGCCCAGCGCGGTGCCGCCCACCGGCTCCAGGATCACCGCCTCGGCGCCCTCGATCCGGCCCTCGGCCTGCATGCGGCCCAGATACGCCATCGCGTCTTGCAGGACGTTGGAGCCCGTCTCCTCCCGCCCCGGAATGAGTTCGCCCCAGCTCACGAACAACGCCCCCTTTGCCATGTCGATCTCCAACGCGGATGTGTGAATGGTCGTCTGCCTCGGCGCTTTGCGTTTGCGGTGGCGCTTGTGACGGGGCGGTGTGTCGCGCCAAATGAGCCCGCGAGTAAGCGGTCCAGGGGAACAACATCTGTGAACCGGGTGCATGAATTGCCCATGGCCGAGGCCGACGCCCGCGTCTTCGTGTCGGTGGCGGACACTGGCAGCTTCACCGCGGCCGCGGCCCTTCACGACATGAGCCCCTCGGCCGTGAGCAAGGCCGTCTCTCGGCTGGAGGCGGCGCTGGGCGTGCGGCTCCTCACGCGCACCACCCGGGCGCTTCACCTCACGGAGGAGGGCACGGCCTTCCACGAGCGCTGCGCCCGCGCTTTCCGGCTTCTGGCGGAGGCCGCCGAGGAGGTCACGGCCGGAACAGGCGAGGTGGCGGGCACCGTCCGTCTTGGACTTCCTTCGCTCTTCGGGACCTACCTCGTGGCGCCACGGCTGGCCTCTCTCCTCGAGGCCCATCCTAGGCTCCAAGTCGAGATCGTCACCACGATGCGGCTCTCGGACGTGGTGGAGCGGGGCCTCGACCTGGCCGTCGTGGTGGGGCCGCTGCCGGACTCCAGCCTGGCCGCTCGGCCCCTGGGCTACGGGCAGTTCGTGACGGTGGCCGCGCCCGGCTACCTCACGGGCCATCCCGCCCCAGAGACACCTCTCGACCTGAACGCACATCGGTGCCTCGGCTGGTTGCGCCCGGACGGGCGGGTCGAGCCTTGGCGCTTTCGGGAGGAAGGGGCCGAGCGCACGCTCGAGCCACGCGTCGGGGTGGCGTCCGACGACATGCATCACCTCGCCGCGATGGCCGAAGCCGGGGCGGGGGTGGCCCATCTGCCGCTGTTCGCGGTGGCTCGAGGTCTGAAGGCGGGCAGCCTGGCGCGCCTGCTTGAGGCCCACGACCCCGCCCCGAAGCTCGCCTCATTCGTCTACCCCTCGGGGCGCTCGATGCCACGGCGCGTGCGCGTGCTCATGGAGCACCTCGCGCAGCAGCCGTCCGCCCTGCCGGGAACAAGCCGGAACTCCTGACCGGGAGCCATGGTGTGGCTCTGGGGGACGTGGTCCGGCGCACTTCGTCGAGCACCCAACAGAACTGTTGCGTTCCTGAGCGCCTCATCGCTGATGGAGGTGCGCGACCTACTGCCCGTCCCGGAGGTGCCATGGCCTTCATTGTCGGATCGCTCTACTTCATCGTGGTGCTGGGCGTCCTTGATGCCCGGCTTCCCTGGGGTCGACGTGCCGGACAGGAGAGGCGGCAATGATCGCCGGGCACTTCGGCCTAGCCGCGGCGGTGAAGGGCCGCGAACCGCAGGTGCCGCTCTGGGCGCTGATGCTGGCGACGGTCTGGCTCGATATCCTGTTTGTGCCCCTGTTCCTTCTTGGGGCGGAGACTATCACGGTGCCGGAGGGCGAGGCGGCCGGCTACGGTCACGCCATCATCCACGCCGACTACACCCACTCCCTCCTGGGGGCGCTCCTGCTCTCGGCGCTCTTCGGCTGGCTTGCGGCACGGCGCTGGGGCAAGCGGGCGGGCTGGATCCTGGGTGCGGTGAGCTTCTCGCACTGGCTGCTCGACCTCGTGGTCCACCGCGCCGACATGCCGTGGCTGCCCGCCAACTGGGGCGACCTGCCCCGGCTCGGGCTGGGCCTCTGGCGCTCTCCTGTGGCGAGCGCGGTGGTCGAGGCCGCCCTCGTGGCGCTGGGGGCTTGGCTTTACTGGCGCGCCGTCCAGACACTGCCAAGCCAGGCCGGACGTGGTCGGCTCGTGGCGGCCCTGATCGCGATCGGAGGCCTCGGCACTCTGGCCCTGGACGTGAGCGGGGTGGCGGGCTGACCTGCGCCGGCCGCGTCCTCTGTGACCGGCGCCTCGGCATGGAGGTCGAGAAGGCTCCCCAGCCCGCGGATCAGGTGGCCTCGAGAACCATGTTGAGCGGCGTGCGGGCCGCCTCACGGACGCGCGTGAAGCCGCCCGACCGGATCACCTCTTTGAGCCGCTCCCGGCCCGCCTGCGCGCCCAGCGCGAGCCCGGTTTCCTGCGCAAGCGAGGTCGGCACGCAGATCATCGTCGAGGCCGAGTAGTAGAGCCGACCGACCGGATTGAGGTTCTCTTCGAGTCTGTCGCCCGCGGCGGGCTCGACCACCATCCAGGTGCCGTCCGGCTTCAGCGCCTGGCGAATGTGTGCGGCCGCCGCTTCCGGGTCGCCCATGTCGTGCAGGCAATCGAAGCAGGTGACGAGATCGAGGTTCCGGTGGGGGAAGTCCTGCGCCCGTCCGACCTCGAAGCGGACATTCTTGACCTCGTGCGCCTGGGCATGGGCTGTGGCCGCGGCGATCGAGCCCAGATGAAAGTCGATGCCGATGAACTCCGAACTGGGGAAGGCCTGCGCCATCAGGATCGTCGAGAGACCGTGCCCGCAGCCCACGTCGGCCACTTTCGCTCCCGCCTCCAGCCGGTCGACAACCCCATCGAGCGCGGGCAGCCATTCCTGCACTAGAGCGTTGACGTAGCCCGGCCGGAACAGCCGGGCCACCGCGCAGAAGAGGCACCCGGCCTGATCCCCCCAGGCGACGCCCTGTCCGGTCTTGAAGGCGGCCTGCACCTTGGCCTGGTTCTCGACCATGGCGGCGGCCGTGTCGAAGGCGCCGATCAGGGCGACCGGGCTGTCCGGCTCGGCGAAGACGAAGGCCTGCTCCGGCGTCAGCCGGAAGCGATCACCCTCGCTGGTGATGTAGCCCGAAGCGGCCTGCGCCGAGAGCCACTCGCGCACGTAGCGAGCGTGGCAGCCCGTCGCCTGGGCGAGGTCCTCCACGGTTGCCGGTCCGATCTCCTTCAGGGCGGCGTAGAGGCCCAGGGCGTCGCCCATCCTTACGAGGGGCACGCTCATCGCACCGCCGAGGTCACCCAGCACGCGTCCCACGAGGGCTTCGAGCCGGCCTTGATCCAGGATCTGGTCCATCTGTGTCATGGCGCTTCTCCTTGCCACCGAGCGGCGAGCGCCGCCCATGGACAGCAGGATCGCCGATGGATACGGGCGGCGCATGAGGCCCCTGTCCCATCCTGGCTTCGAGGCGGTTGCGCTCCATGGGACGGACGTCCCGTCCAGGGCTACTCGGCCAGCGTCCTCACGATCGCCTGCGCACGGCTGTGGACGCCGAGCTTGTCGAGGATGACGGACACCTGATTCCGGACCGTCTTCTCGCGCTTGCCGAGCCGATCGGCGATGGCCTGGTTGTCGAGCCCCTCCGCGACGAGACGCAGCACCGCCTTCTCGGCGGGCGTGAGGCCCGCCTCACGCAGGGCGCGGGGCCCAGCAGGCGCGGCCGCCCCGATGAACTGCGCGAGCGCCGCATGGAAGACGGCCCAGGCGGGCTCGACGGGCAAGAGCACGTGGTTGCTGCTGTCCAGCGGCACGAAGCGCGCGCCGGGGATCGCAGCCGCCAGCTTGCGGCCCTCGTCGAAGGGGACGCGCATATCGTCGCGGCAGTGCAGGATCAGCGTGGGCACCCGCAGCGTCGCGGCGCAGTCGAGCACGTCGATCCGGTGCGCCTGCCACAGAAGCTCCGCCGCCACCTCCGCGCTGGCCGTGATCCGCTCGAGGTCGCCCCACCACCGATGCTGCTCGGGCGTGCCGTCGGGAATGAAGAGGTTGGTGAAGAACTGGCAGAAGGCCGGGTTCTCCCGCCCCCAGCCGATGCGGACGAAGTTGACCAGCGTCTCGGCCTCCAGCCGCTCGGCCTCGGTTTTGGCGCGCGTCCAGGCACCCTGTGCATAGGCGTTGAGGAGCACCAGATGCGAGACCCGCTCCGGGTGGCGCAAGGCGTAGTTGATGGCCAGGGCCCCGCCTTGGGAGAGACCCAGTAGGACCACCTGCGGCTCCTCGATGGTCGCCATCACCGCCTCGAGGTCCTGATCCCAGGCCGCCACCGAGAGGTCCGCGACGAAGCGGTCCGACAGGCCGCAGCCGCGGGGGTCGTAGCGGACGAAGCGAGACCGCTCGGAGAAGGCTTCGAGCCAGGGGCGCCAGATCGGGCTTTCGAGATCGTAGTCCACGTGGCTGAGCCAGTGGGCCGCCCGGAGGATCACCGGCCCCGAGCCGCAGGAGGCCGTGGCGATCCGGGTGCCGTCCGCCGAGGTGCAGAACCGGATGGTCTGACGCAGACTCATGACGGCCAAGATACTCCCAGGACGACAGCCATGCGAGCCTGCTTGACAGGTCCGGCCAGCCGACCACAGCGTCGGATCAGAGCGGGCGGGATCGCGTCATGCCGAACGAGCCGCAGTCGATTGTCCTCGGAGAGGCCATCCTGGACATGGTCCGAGGAACCCTGACCCGCGACGGCGAGGTCCTGGGCCTCCGCTCAAAGCCCTTCCGTCTCCTGTGCGAGCTCGCCCGGCAGGCGGACCGGGTGGTGCCCCGGGCCGAGCTCCTTGACGCGGTCTGGCCGGATGTGATCGTCACCGACGCGTCCCTCACCCAGGCCGTCTACGACATCCGGAAAGCCCTGAAGGATGATGAGGGTCGGCTTCTGCGCACCGTAGCTCGGCGCGGCTTCATGCTCTGCCCCACGAGGCACGTGGAGGGCCCACCTCGTGCCGCATTGCAAGCTCCGCCTCGCATCGCGCTCCTGCCTTGGGCCAACCGCACCGGCGACCCCCGGTTTGGCCCGATGCTGGAAGGACTGGTCGAGGAGATCACCGCGGGGCTCGCTCGCTTCCAGAACCTGACCGTGGTGGCCCGGCACTCGGCCTTCGCCGCGGCCGCCGACCCGAACATGCAGCTGCCGGAGATCGGCGCCAAACTCCGGGCCGACTACCTGGTCGACGGCTCGGCCCGTCTCGACCAGGACCGGCTGGTGCTCGCCCTGAGCCTGAACGATGTCCGTTCGGACGTGGCAATCTGGGGCGAGAGCTTCGTCCTCGACGGCACGGGCTGGCTCACGCTCCAGGACCTAGTCCCGCGTCGCATCGCGCAGCGCCTCTCCCTGACTGTGGAGGAGGCCAGTCGGCGCGAGAGCTTGCGTCGCAGCCCGGCGGAGCTCTCCGCCTTCGATCATCTGTCCCGCGGGCGGGCCCTGATGCGAAGCGTCAGGTCCGGCCCTTGCGAGGAGGCACACGCCCACTTCACGGCCGCCATCGAGGCAGACCCAACGCTCGGGGTCGCCCACAGCTACCTCGGCCTGGTCGAGATCACAGCCTACGACTTCTTCCAGGCTCCCCTGGAGGTGAAGGAGCATGCCCGCAACGAGGGTCTTCGCGGCGTCCAGCTCTCGCCCGAGGACTCCCGCTGCCAGGGCCTCCTGTCGCTATTCCACACCTGTCTAGCCGAGTTCGAGCCGGCCGAGGAAGCGGCGCGCCGGGCGGTGGCGCTGAACCCCTGCGATGCGGATGCGCTGCATCACCTGGCCTCGGTCCTGTTGAGCCGAGGTCGTCCTCAGGAGTGCCTGGACTGGCTCGATCGCGCCAAGGACATCAACCCCCTCTGGCCCGAGTACTACGACCTCGTTCATGCCATGGGCCTGCTTCACCTCGACCGCCACGAGGAGGCGGCCCGGCTCCTGAGCCGGATCACGCAGCGAAGCGCTCACCACGAGATCTGGCTGGCGGCGAGCTACGCCATGGCGGGTGATGTGGCGCAGGCCCGGCGCCACGCGGAGCACACCCACCTCCGCCACTCAGCATGACGTTGAGGCTACTGAGCGGGTTTTAGTGGCACAAGGTCCGCCCGAGTGGGCCGGTCTTGGTGTCCGAAGTACTGCTTCGCGAGCCCCATTCCGACCTCAGTCGGCGCAGCCGCTCAGATGCCCCAAACTGCTTCTCCGCCTTTGCATCAGGCCCGCAACCGGAGAGCAACAAGACCCCTGCCCCACTCCAGCTATGTCGTTCTGCTGTTACAGGTACAGACGCCGACATGCTTGGCCGCGGCGCCTCCCATCGCTAAGCGGCCAGAGCAGGCCGCCAACCTTGCGGGCCAACGTTTGCGCAGCAGCGTAGCGCCAGATACAGTCTGAAGCCTCACAAGCCCGCCTGGCCCCACGAGGACACCATGGACGCAAAGACCGACAAGACCAGCGAGAACGCGGGCCAGTGCCCGGTGTCCGGAGGGGGCCGCGGCCACAGGAACCGGAACTGGTGGCCCGAAGCCCTCGACCTCGAGATGCTGCATCGGAACTCGCCTTTGTCCGACCCGATGGGCAAGGGGTTCGACTACGCCGAGGAGTTCAAGTCGCTCGACCTGAACGCGGTGATCGCGGACCTGAACGCCCTGATGACCGACTCGCAGGAGTGGTGGCCGGCGGACTGGGGCCACTACGGCGGGCTGATGATCCGCATGGCCTGGCACAGCGCGGGCACCTACCGCATCACCGATGGCCGCGGCGGCGCAGGCCAGGGCCAGCAGCGCTTCGCGCCGCTCAACTCCTGGCCGGACAACGCGAACCTCGACAAGGCGCGGCGCCTGCTCTGGCCGATCAAGCAGAAGTACGGCCAGAAGCTCTCCTGGGCCGACCTGATGATCCTGGCGGGCAACGTCGCCCTGGAGTCGATGGGCTTCCGGACCTTCGGCTTCGCCGGTGGCCGCGCGGACGTCTGGGAGCCCGAGGAGCTCTACTGGGGTCCCGAGGGCACCTGGCTCGGCGACGAACGCTACTCGGGCGAGCGCCAGCTCTCCGAGCCTCTCGGCGCGGTGCAGATGGGACTCATCTACGTCAACCCGGAGGGGCCGAACGGCAAGCCCGACCCGGTCGCGGCGGCCCGGGACATCCGCGAGACGTTCTTCCGCATGGCCATGAACGACGAGGAGACGGTGGCGCTCATCGCGGGCGGCCACACCTTCGGCAAGACCCACGGCGCGGGCGACCCCTCCTTCATGGGCCCGGAGCCCGAGGCCGGCGCGCTGGAGGACCAGGGTCTCGGCTGGAAGAGCACGCACGGCCGGGGCTTTGGCCCCGACACCATCACCGGCGGCCCGGAGGTGATCTGGTCGCAGACGCCGACCCGCTGGAGCAACTACTACTTCGACAACCTGTTCAACTTCGAATGGGAGCTAACCAAGAGCCCGGCGGGCGCGTGGCAGTGGCAGGCCAAGGGCGCCGAGGCCTCGGTCCCGGACCCCTTCGACCCGTCGAGGAAGCGCGTGCCCACGATGCTCACGACCGACCTTTCGATGCGCTTCGACCCGGAGTACGAGAAGATCTCGCGGCGGTTCCACCAGAACCCGGACCAGTTCGCCGACGCCTTCGCTCGCGCCTGGTTCAAGCTCACCCACCGCGACATGGGTCCGCGCGTGCGCTACCTCGGGCCGCTCGTCCCGCAGGAGGTGCTGATCTGGCAGGACCCGATCCCGCCGCTCGACCATCCGGTGGTGAACGAGGGGGACGTCGCGGCCTTCAAGGCCAAGGTGCTGGCGTCCGGCCTCTCGGTCCCGCAGCTCGTCTCGGCGGCCTGGGCCTCCGCCTCGACCTACCGGGGCTCCGACAAGCGCGGCGGCGCGAACGGCGCGCGCATCCGCCTCGCGCCCCAGAAGGACTGGGAGGCGAACGATCCGGCCCAGCTCGCCACGGTGCTGCGGACCCTTGAGGCGATCCAGCAGGACTTCAACGCCTCCGCCAGCGGCGGCAAGAAGGTCTCGCTCGCCGACCTGATCGTCCTCGCCGGCGGCGCGGCGGTTGAGAAGGCGGCCCGGGACGCCGGACTGGACGTGACGGTGCCCTTCACGCCCGGACGCATGGATGCCTCGCAGGAGCAGACCGACGTCGTCTCCTTCGCGCCGCTGGAGCCGAGGTCCGACGGCTTCCGCAACTTCGAGCACAGCACGAAGCGGCACTTCATGGCCGCCGAGGAGGCCCTGGTGGACAGGGCGGCCCTGCTGCGGCTCACCGGGCCGGAGATGACCGTCCTCGTCGGCGGGCTGCGGGTCCTGGGCGCCAACGCGGGCGGCTCGCCGCACGGCGTCTTCACTCACCGCCCGGGGACGCTGACGAACGACTTCTTCCTCAACCTCCTCGACATGAGGACCGCCTGGCAGCCGGTCGAAGGGTCGAACGGGGTCTACGAAGGTCGCGACCGGATAACGGGCGAGCCGAGATGGACCGGCACGCGCGTCGACCTGATCTTCGGCTCGCACTCGCAGCTCCGCGCCTTCGCGGAGGTCTATGCCTGCAGCGACTCCCTGGAGAAGTTCGCCAGGGACTTCGTCGCGGCCTGGACCAAGGTAATGAACGCCGACCGCTTCGAGCTTGCGCAGCAGCGGTTGCAATGATCGTGGAAGGGGCGCCTCTCGCGAGGCGCCCTATTCCTGCTTGTGGTCCCAGTTGGCCACCTGATCCTCAACCTGAGGAAAGCTCGGCGCCGGGCCGTATCTGCGGCCGGACTCGGCCCCGACACGGATGTTTTGGTCCAAAGGCATTCCGCCTGACCCGGCTCTCACCTGGTGCATGAGGGCCATTAAGCCCAGGGCCGGGAGCGTCCGCTCCTCGACGAGCCGGAACTGCGCCTCGCCCAGGGCTCGTCGGTTTCCGTCAAAGTCTAAGGCCAGCCCAGCCAGTCCGCGAGGGCGCCCTTGTCGCGCTGAGTGGTTCTCAATCACGCCGGTGCCCAAAGCCGGACCACGCGAGTTCAAGCTCCCGGCGACCCACGATGCGAACCGGAGGAGCCTGCGCCGTTTGCTGTCCGTTGGAGGGCGATGGTGGAGGAGAGCATGCAGTGGGCTACAGTCCTCTCCCGGCCAGACGTGCGTCTCCTGCGCAGGGATGCAGCGAACACCAGGAACAGGCCCGCGAGGAGCGTCGAGGTCATTTTTAGTCGAGGGCCAAGTCCCTTTGGGAGGAAAACATGAGCATCATTCACTTGGGTGCATTGGCCACCCTGATGATCTCGGTTGCCGCCACCACCGCGCATGCGCAGGCGAGTGCGGCCGCGACCAGCCCCGAGACGACCCAAGGGGTCTCATCGACGCCGGTCAACTCGACGGCCTCGGGTCAGGTCCAGGGCATGGTCACTGACGGTGTCGAGAACTTCTTCGGCATCCCTTACGCAGCGCCTCCCGTGGGCGACCTGCGCTGGCGCCCGCCGGCGCCGCCCGAGGCCTGGGACGGGATCCGGCCAGCGGCGGAGTACGGAGCGGCCTGCCCGCAGGCATTCGGCCTCGACTCGCCCCGCATCGAGGACGAGGACTGCCTCTTCCTGAACGTGCAGCGCCCCGAGGGCACAGCGGCCGACGCCAAGCTCCCGGTCCTCGTCTTCATCCATGGTGGAGGCTGGCGCACGGGCAGCGGCAACAACGAGAACCTCGACGCCATGGTCCGCGAGAACGGCATCATCGGCGTGACGATGAACTATCGCCTGGGCAACCTGGGCAACCTCGCCCATCCGGCCCTCACCGCCGAGGATGGGCAGTCGGGCAACTACGGCTTCATGGACCAGCAGGCCGCGCTCAAATGGGTGCAGCAGAACATCGCGGCCTTCGGGGGCGACCCCGGACAGGTCACCATCGCGGGCGAGTCGGCGGGCGGCGGCTCGGTTTGCGTCCACATGACGGCGCCCTCCTCCGAGGGCCTGTTCACGCGGGCCATTATGATGAGCACGCTCTGCAACGCCACGCCGCTGCCCGAGGCCGAACGGATCGGCACCTCCATCGCAGAGGCCCTGGGCTGCACGGGCGAGGACGCGGCGGCCTGCCTGCGCGAGGCTTCGGTGGCCAGCCTGATCGACTCCCCCGAGGTGGCTTGGCAGATCGTCTCCAACACCGAGTTCCTGCCCCGGGAGCCCTACCAGGCGCTGCAGTCGGGAGAGTTCCGCAAGGTGCCCGTCCTGATCGGGGCCACGCGGGATGAGATGCGCAGCCTGCTCACCGACTGGGCCACGACCTCCGTGCCCGTCTGGGACCAGGTGGGCTACGAGTCCTATGTCCGGGAGAACTTTAAGGAGAACGCCGACGCAGTCCTCACAGTTTATCCTTGGCCGGAGGACGCGACGCGCTACACGGGCACCTACCTCGTGGCCGACGTGATGATTCAGAACCTCCTGCCCGCCGAAGGCAGCCTCAGCCCCTGTAAGACCAACCGCATCACCGAGGTCCTGGCGCCGCAGGTCCCGACCTTCGCCTACGAATGGGCGCACACGGACGGGAGCGGCTGGTTCGAGATCCCGGGCTATGTCTGGGGGGCAGGGCACGCCACCGAGCTGCCCTACCTGATCCCGAACCGGGGCAACGCCGCCTTCAACGCGAACGTCTTCGGCGACGATGAGCGGCAGCTCGCGCAGGAGATGCGGGCCTACTGGGGGGCGTTCGTGAAGGCCGGGAACCCGAACGGGCAGGGCCAGCCCGAGTGGCCGGCCTATGATCTGGCCCCCGTTTGACCGAACACTCAGGCGGTTGCGGTTTGGGCGGCGATGAACTCGCGAGGCGAGCGCATTTTCAGCCCGGAGTGCGGGTGGTGGGCGTTGTAGTCCTCGAACCAGCTTGGGAGCAATCCGAGGACAGCGGCAGCGTCCGGCAAGGGCGTGACCTGGACGTAGTCGCGCTTCAGGGTGCGGACGAAGGCCTCGGAGATGCCATTGCTTTGGGGGCTCTTCACGGGCGTGAAGCAGGGCTTCAGCCCGAGCTGGCGGG
>NZ_KK088628.1 GCF_000600335.2 Rubellimicrobium mesophilum DSM 19309
CGCGTCCCCCCGGCCTGGACTGGCCGCGGCCGCCCCCGGAGCCGCTCAGGCCGTGGCGAGCCGTGAGTAGAGGCCGCCTCTCGCCGCCAGTTCGGCGTGGCTGCCCAACTCGGCGATGCAGCCGTCCCGCATCACCGCGTGGCGGTCCGCGTGGCCTGGAAACGGATAGGCTCGGGGGAGGGGCTGGAGTCAGCTCGCGTTGGAGCTCCGGCCGGTGGGCGTCGCGGGGGAGCGTCTCGTCCTTCGTCTGTGCGGCAGGCACCCCAGCGCAGATGGCTCGCCATGACCGCGCTTTACCGGCTCGGTCTCCGCTTGCTTGGATGTGCGAGCTGCGTCGGGCGCGGCGCGGAGCCGGCTCGTCTCGGCGGTGAAGCCCTCGCAGAGGGCGCCTAGCAGGGTCAGAACAAGGGGATTCTCGGACAGGGCGCGGAGGAGGCGCGCCTCGATGTCGACTTGGCTGATCGTCGACCGGGTGTCGAAGCCGCTGCGGCCTTTGTTGTGCACGACCGCTCAGCCGAAGCGTTGGCGTCCGCCTTGGCGTAGCCCGGCACCCAAACGCCGCAGGCCGTCAGGCCGGAGAAGAGGTGCCGCAGCCGGCGGCAGAACTCGCGCCTACCCAGCGCCAGCGCCTCTCTGCGGAAGAGCCGTAGCGCCTCCTTGGGGTTCCCAGCGTGGACGCCCTGACGCCGCAAGATGTGCAGCCGCCGGTTGTCGTACCAGCGTCGCTGGTCGTCAGCTCGCGTAGCCGGATGGGGAGCCGAGCCGTCAGGTCGCTGGCTTCGGTGCAAGACGGAGCGGCGATCCAGGCCGAGGACGGCCCATGCCCGCCGCTTGCTCAGGCCCTGGACCTCCTACGCCATTGGGGACGATGTGTGCCGTGGTGGCGGCCGGCATCACCTCTGGCCATCGGATCTCTTGGCTTCGCCTTGTTCAGCATGGCGTTGGCCAGCGGGTGCTTGAGCTGGCGTTCTCTCCCCTCGGGCATCCAGCCACTTGGTCTCGGACGTCTCCACGGGTTCGGACTTGGCGTTCTGCTCATGGAGCGTCGCCGACGACCTCCCTTGCCAATAGCAGACCCCCGCCATGCTCGCGCTCGAGTTGTGCTTCCGCAGCACTCCAGTGGTGTGCTTGGCCCGGCATCTGCTTCGCTTCATGTCCGGGTCATCCCGCTCGGCCCGGATCCCAGCAGCCGCGGGAGGAGCCGCACGAGGTCCGGTCAGGTGCGATCGAGCGGTCGGGACCTGTCGAGAGTCTCCGTCTCTCTCGGTCGGACCACTAAGCTAGAATCCGCAGGCGAAGCCGATGCTCCAGCATCTTATTGAAATAGCTAAGTAAACTTTCTTGGACAGATCTGGTGCGCCGCCTAGTTACTCATGCGGGTTGTATGTCTCCGAAGCATGACAATCGATGCGGGTGGGCGGGCCGCGGCACTGAAACCATGCAACCTTTCGCAAAAGGCGTTCACATAGGGAGGCCGAAGGTGCCGATTCCAACGCATGACACCAACCAGTGGTGGGTGAATGACCAGACGCCGGACAACCCCTTCGGCAAGAGCGAAGACTATGAGGCCTTCCTCGACTACCTCGGAGCGCTTGACCGCAGCCTGACGCCGGAGATCGCAGCGGAGCCACTGCGGATCAATGTCAGCGAGCTCAACGATCATCCGGAATACAAGGCCGCCGCCATAGGCGCCCTGCAGGCGTGGTCCACCGTCACCTCCCTGCAGTTCGAGGTCGTCGACGATGCCCCCTTCGACAGCGATGTCGACTGGATAGAGGTCGTGAGCCCCGAGTTGGGCGAGCTGGACGACGGCAGTGCCTATTCGAGCGATCGCTACGTCAGCATCGGTCAGCGCTTTCACGATACCGAGCCGGACAAGACGGACATCGGCGGCTACGTGTTCGACTCCTACATCCACGAATTCGGGCACGAGTTCGGCCTGAACCATCCCGGCCTCTACAATTACAGCGGGCCTGGGGGCGTCCAGATCAACTACCTGAACAATGCGACCTGGATCTACGACCGCCAGCAATACACGGTCATGTCCTATTTCGACGGGATCGACGTCGGCGAAGCCAGCCGCTGGTCCGCGACGACACCGCTGATCGCCGACATCGAGGCCGTGATCCGTCGCTTCTTCTCGACCGTCGACGAGAACGGGGTGCGGACCTACCAGACGATCGACCTGAACACGGGCGACGACACCTACGGCTTCAATGGCGCGGTCTACGGCCATGAACTCAGCTCCTCGGGCCCGCAGCATGACATCGGCTTCGTGATCCATGACACCGGCGGGACCGACACGGTCGACTTCTCCGGCTCGACGGCCGGCACGCTCCTGGACCTGCGCGCGGGACATTTCTCCAGCGTCAACGGCCACACCAACAACGTGGCGATCTTCGCCGGGCACAACGCCGACCCGACCCAGTACTACATCGAGAACGGCGTCGGCAGCCGGCATGACGACGTCCTGATCGGCAACGACGGGGACAACGTCCTCGACGGCGGCCAAGGCGCCGACCGGATGGCCGGCAACGGCGGCAACGATGTCTACTTCGTCGACTCCCTCGACGACGTGGTGCGCGAGAACGCGGACGGCGGGACGGACACGGTCGTCGTGGTTACGGACGGACTGGATGTCGGGGACATCGCGAATGTCGAGACCATCGTCTACGCCGGCGGGTCGACCGGCGAGCCGGACGATGGCGGCGATGCAAGCCAGCCCGGTGCCGGGGGCACGTTGGCCAGCATCATCTACGGCGACGAAGGCGATGACACGCTCGACGGAGGCGCCGGCGGCGACACGATCTTTGGCTTGGATGGGGACGACCTCATTGTCGGCGGTCGCGACTCCCTGGCCAGCCGAGACATCAACAACACCATCGATGTCGAGGACCTGGAGGATCAGACCGAGAGCGACGACGGGAATGACGCGCTCTATGGCGGTCGCGGCAACGACACCATCGTTGGCGGTGCCGGCGACGATCTCCTCGATGGCGGCGTGGGCGATGACGTGCTGAGGGGGCAGGCCGGTGTCGATGTGTTCAGAGGAGGCGCGGGCGTCGACACCGTGGACTACAGCGTGGAGAGCCCGTTCCAGTTGCTGGTCAACCTCGAGACGAATGTCGCCAGCGGCGGCACCGGCTCGGGCGACACCTTCTACGGCATTGAGAACCTGATCGGTTCCGACGATCGCATCGACCGTTTCATCGGCACGTCCGAGGCCAACCATTTCTGGGGCCAGGGCGGCGGTGACTACTTCAACGGCCGGGACGGCGACGACATTCTCGACGGCGGCAACGACGGCGACATCCTGTATGGCGAACGGGGCAACGACCGGATCATCGGCGGCGCCGGCCAGGATTACCTGAATGGCGGCGCCGGCACCGATACGGTCGTCTACGCGGGCAGCTCCGGCGGCGTGACGGTCGATCTCGCCGGCGGTTCGGCTCGCGGCGGCGATGCCGACGGCCCGGTGCAGATCGTGGGACGTGGCACGGTCATCCGGCACGACATCCTTGCCGGGCTCGAGAACGTCGTGGGATCGTCCTTCGACGACCGCCTCATCGGCGACCATCAGGCCAACAAGCTGTCCGGAGGCTCGGGCGACGACACGCTGACAGGTGGGAGAGGGGTCGACATCCTGAAGGGCGGGGCCGGCCACGACACGGCGGACTACTCCGATGCGGCCAAGGGAGTCAGCCTCGGGCTGGCTCGCGGCCAGACCGGCAAGGACACCTTCATCTCCATCGAGAATCTCTCCGGCTCGGGCTTCGACGATCGGCTGGTCGGCAACGACGCGGCCAACGTTCTGACCGGACAGGGCGGTGCCGACACGATCATCGGCCGCGGTGGCGATGACACGCTGCTCGGGGATTTCGCCTATGCCGGCGACGCCCCGCCGCAGCCTGGCATGGGCACCGGCTATGCGACTCTCGGTACGGATGCGATGAACAACTCGATCGCGACGGCGTTCGACATCTCGGACAACTTCTCCCTGACGGAAGACCCGGACATCTTCGATTCGACGACCCGGCTCCATACGACGGTCAACGCCACCGGCAACGGCCAAGGCGGATACTACCGGATCGATCTCGCGGCCGGGACGGTCCTCACGATCGACATCGACGGCATCGCCGATCCCGACATCCATGACAGTTGGGTCAGGCTGCTGGACAGCGATGGCAACATCGTCACCCAGAACGACGACGGTGGCGGCGATCCCGGCTCGACGACCACCCGGGACTCGAGCACGATCTTCGTGGTCCAGGAAACCGGGACCTACTACATCCTGGAAGGGAGCTGGTCTCCCACGGCTCCGGACGATGGCTGGTCGGAGTCCGTGCCGTCGGGCTCCACGTACGAGTTGAACGTGTCGCTCGAACTGCCGGCCGCCCCGCCCCAGCCCGGTGCGTCGGGGGCCGATCGGCTCGTCGGGAGCCGCGGAAGCGACCTGCTGGACGGCGGGCTTGCGGCGGACACGTTGGTCGGCGGCAGGGGTGAGGACTCCTTCCGCTTCTCCACGGCGCTTGGTGGGAGGTAACGTCGACCGGATAACGGACTTCGGCGTCGCCGACGACGTCATCCTGCTCGACAGTCGGATCTTCGAGGGCCTGGTTGGCGAGGGCGTCCTCTCCTTCGGTGCCTTCCACAAGAGCTCGACGGGTACCGCTCAGGACGCGAGCGACCGCATCATCTACGACACCGACGGCGGCACCTTGTCCTATGACGCCGATGGCGCCGGTCAGACCGACGCGATCCGGTTCGCGCGCCTGGATCCGGGGCTCAGGCTTACCGCGGAGGACTTCTACATCGTCTGATGCGGGTCGGGAGGGATGCTTTCGGGCGCCCTCCCATTCCCTCCGGAGACGATGACCCTCGAGATCGGCGTCTGCCGCCTGACGAAGGAGAAGCTCGATGAAAGGTCTGGCTGATCGCCGAACGATCCTCTTGGCCGCCGGAACCGCGGCCGTTGCCGTGATCCTGGGTCCAGCATCCGCGCAACCTGCGGACATCGCCGGCACCGTCGGGTTCGAGGGCGGCCAGGCCATCCCGAAAGGGGAGATCCGGATCTATGTGGATGATCCTGCGGCGCACGACGGCGGGCGAGATCACGCAGCGGAAGCTCGCGTCAGCAGCGATGGCGGCGCGACGTCGGTCGAATTCACCCTCTCGCCGCCCGCCACCTCGGCGGCATCGCCGAGCACTCGGATCGTCGCGCGTCTCGAGCGTTCGGATGGCTGGCTACTTGCGCGGGGCAGCGCACAGCTCGAAGACGGCTCGCCTGTCCACATCGTGCTCCACAACGTGCTGTATTGAAAGGGTTTAGCCAGGGACGTCCCGAATCCCTTCGAGTCGTGGGGTCGTCGAGCCTCAAGGGAGACCCCGGTTGTCGAACGCCTTGCGTCCGGCTTGCCAGCCGCGGCGCTGCGGGATCTCGCTCTGATAGCCTTCTCCTCGATGCCGGCCGCCGACTTGGGATGAGGTGGGTGTGCCGACTGCCTGCTCCGTCATGGTGGTTTGGGCCTTCAGGCTGGCGATCGCCGCCCGGGCCGGCCCTCGCCGATCCGGGGCGTTCCGGGGCCGCGCATCCACCCCCCAAGGCGCCGTGGGTATTGTTCGACCTCGACCAAGTCCATCCTCGGGCAGATCCGTGGCCGTCCGTTCCTCCGACTCGAACAGGGGTGCCGGCGAGGTCGGCGGGCCTCCGCGCGACCGAACGGGACGCTCTGGGCACGATCAGCTCGAACGTGACGTTATGTTCTCCCGCCTTGGGGCGCGATTCTGCGGCACCTCCGCCCCGGAACGATTGCTATCCGGCGAAGCAATGCCTTGAATGGCCGGAGTGAGTTATTTGGCTCAAAGGAAGTTCGACATGACAACCTACTCGAAGTTGCTGATGTCTGCGGCGCTCTGCCTTGCCGCTGTTGGGGCGGAGGCCAAGACGCTGGTCTACTGTTCCGAGGGCTCCCCCGAAGGGTTCGATCCGGCGCCGTACACGGCGGGCACCACGTTCGACGCTTCCTCCCGCCCGGTCTACAACCGCCTCGTCGAGTTCGAGAAGGGCACGACCAACGTCATCCCTGGCCTGGCCGAAAGCTGGGAGGTCAGCGAGGACGGGCTTCAGTACACCTTCCACCTGCGCCCGGGCGTCACGTTCCACACCACGGAGTGGTTCACCCCCACGCGCGAGTTGAACGCCGACGACGTGATCTTCTCGTTCGAGCGGCAGCGGGACGAGGCGAATCCGTGGCATCAGTACACCGCGGGGATCAGCTACGAGTACTTCAACTCGATGGACATGGGCTCGCTCATCGAGAACATCGAGAAGGTGGACGACCTGACGGTGAGATTCCACCTGACGCGGCCCGAGGCTCCCTTCCTCGCGAACCTCGCCATGGACTTCGCCTCGATCATGTCCAAGGAGTACGCCGACCAGCTCGAGGCCGAGGGCCGGATGGCGGACCTCAACCAGCAGCCGGTCGGGACCGGGCCGTTCCAGTTCGTGGCCTACCAGCAGGACGCCGTGATCCGCTACCATTCCAACCCGACCTACTGGAATGGCCAGCAGCCCATCGACGATCTCGTCTTCGCCATCACCACGGACCCGGCCGTGCGCCTGCAGAAGCTGCAGGCGGGCGAATGCCAGATCATGCCCTATCCGGCCCCGGCGGACATCGAGGCGATCCGCGCCGACGGGAACCTCACGCTGATGGAGCAGCCGGGGCTCAACGTCGCCTACATGGCCTACAACACGCAGATGCCGCCCTTCGACAACCCGCAGGTCCGCCGGGCGCTCAACATGGCGATCAACAAGCAGGCCATCATCGACGCGGTGTTCCAGGGCACGGGCGAGGTGGCCAAGAACCCGATCCCGCCCACGATGTGGAGCTACAACGACGAGGTTCAGGACGACCCATACGACCCAGATGCCGCGCGGAAGATGCTCGAGGAGGCCGGGGTCTCGGACCTTTCGATGAAGGTCTGGGCGATGCCGGTGCAGCGGCCCTACATGCCGAACGCCCGCCGGACGGCCGAGCTGATCCAGGAAGACTTCGCGAAGGTCGGCGTCGACGTGGAAATCGTCTCGTACGAATGGGGCGAGTACCTCGAGCGTTCGTCGGCGACCGACCGCGACGGCGCGGTGATCCTGGGCTGGACCGGCGACAACGGCGATCCCGACAACTTCCTCGGGGTGCTTCTCAGCTGTGCCGGGGTCGGCGAAGCCAACCGCGCGCAGTGGTGCAACGAGGAGTTCACGGACCTCATCAACCAGGCCAAGACCACGTCGGACCAGGACGGGCGCGCGGAGCTCTACCGGCAGGCGCAGGTGATCTTCAAGCAGGAGGCGCCTTGGGCCACCATCGCGCATTCGACGGTGTTCATGCCGATGTCGAACAAGGTGCAGGGCTACATCATGAGCCCGCTCGGATCGCACCAGTTCGACGGCGTGGACATCGCCGAATAAGGCACCACCCTTGAACAGGGGCGCGGCGGATCACCGCCGCGCCCGATGGACTTCGAAACATGATCCGATTCATCCTCGGCAAGCTGCTCTACCTCGTGCCAACCTTCCTTGGCGTGACCATCGTCGCCTTCGGCTTCGTTCGCGTGCTGCCAGGGGATCCCGTCCTGCTGATGGCCGGAGAGCGGGGAATATCGCCGGAGCGGTATCAGCAGTTGCTGGAGCAGCTCGGCTACGACCAGCCGATCTGGCGGCAGTACCTGGACTTTCTCGGCCGGCTCTTCCAGGGCGACCTCGGGGAGTCGCTGGTGACCAAGAGCCCGGTCCTCCACGAGTTCCTGACCCTGTTTCCCGCCACGGTCGAGCTGGCGATCTGCGCGATCCTCCTGGCGACCCTGATCGGCATCCCCGCAGGGGTGCTGGCCGCCGTCAAGCGCGGGTCATGGTTCGACCAGATCAGCATGGGTGCCGCTCTCATCGGGTATTCGATGCCCATCTTCTGGTGGGGGCTCCTGCTCATAATCCTGTTCTCGGGGATCCTGGCGTGGACCCCGGTCTCGGGTCGCATCTCGCTGCTCTACTACTTTCCCGAAGTGACGGGCTTCATGCTCATCGACAGCCTGCTGTCGGGACAGGACGGGGCGTTCGGGTCTGCCGTGGCGCACCTGATCCTGCCCACGATCGTGCTGGCGACCATCCCTCTCGCCGTGATCGCACGGCAGACACGGTCGGCCATGCTGGAAGTCATGGGCGAGGACTACGTCCGCACGGCCCGGGCGAAGGGCCTGCCCTGGCGGCGGGTCGTGGGGGTGCATGCCCTCCGGAATGCGATGATCCCGGTGGTCACCACGATCGGCCTGCAGATAGGCGTGCTGATGGCAGGCGCCATCCTGACGGAGACGATCTTCTCCTGGCCGGGCATCGGCAAGTGGATGGTCGACTCGATCTTCCGGCGCGACTACCCGGCCGTGCAAGGCGGGCTCCTGCTGATCGCCGCGGTGGTGATGGCGGTGAACCTGATCGTCGACCTGCTCTACGGCCTGATCAACCCGCGGATCCGCCATGTCTGACCATCCCAAGGAGGAGCGGGGATGACCGCGACGCCTGACCTCGCCTCCAAGCCGCCGGCCGGCACCCGCCGGCAGATGCTAGGGGAGCTCTGGTTCTACTTCCGCCAGAACCGCGGGGCGGTCATCGGGCTCTGGGTCACGATCGCGCTGATCGTCGTGGCCCTGGCCGCGCCCCTGCTGGCGCCGCACAGCCCGTCGATGCAGTACCGGGATGCGTTTCTGGTGCCCCCATCCTGGCAGGAGGGTGGCAGCACGCGATTCCTCCTCGGCACGGACGCCATCGGTCGCGACATCCTCTCGCGCCTGATCTACGGCTCGCGCTATTCGCTGTTCATCGGGGCGGTGGTGGTGACCATCGCGCTGGTGGGTGGCATAGTGATCGGCCTCGTGGCGGGATTCTTCGGCGGCTGGGTGGATGCCGTGATCATGCGCGTCATGGACGTGATCCTGGCCTTTCCCTCGCTGCTCCTCGCGCTGGTTCTCGTGGCGGTCCTGGGGCCGGGACTGCTGAACGCGATGATCGCCATCGCCTTGGTGCTCCAGCCTCACTTCGCGCGCCTCACCCGGGCGGCCGTGATGGCCGAGAGGAACCGGGAATACGTCGTGGCGGCCCAGGTGGCCGGGGCAGGGCGCCTGCGCCTCATGTTCCGCACTATCCTGCCCAACTGCCTCGCGCCGCTGATCGTGCAGGGCACCTTGTCATTCTCCAACGCCATCCTGGACGCAGCGGCGCTGGGCTTCCTGGGGATGGGGGCGCAGCCGCCGACGCCCGAATGGGGCACGATGCTCGCCGAGGCGCGTGAATTCATTCTGCGCGCCTGGTGGGTCGTGACGTTCCCGGGCCTCGCTATCCTGATCACGGTGCTCGCGATCAACCTGATGGGCGATGGGCTTCGCGACGCCCTCGACCCCAAGCTGAAGCGGAGCTGAGGCATGGCCCCCGTTCTCGAGATCCGAGACCTGTCCGTGAGCTTCGACACGTCCACGGGGCCGTTCCAGGCCGTCCGGGGCATCGACCTGACGGTGGACCGGGGCGAGGTGCTCGCCATCGTCGGGGAAAGCGGCTCCGGCAAATCCGTCGCCATGCTGGCGGTAATGGGCCTGCTGCCGGACACGGCCACCGTCACGGCCGACGTGATGCGCTTCGGCCCCCGCGACATGCTGTCGATCAGCGATGCAGAGCGTCGGGCGATCATCGGCCGCGAGATCACGATGATCTTTCAGGAGCCGATGGCGAGCCTGAACCCCTGCTATACCGTCGGTTTCCAGATCGAGGAGGTCCTCCGGCTCCACCTCGGGATGACGGGCCGGGCGGCGCGGGCGCGGGCGGTCGAGTTGCTGACGGCGGTCGGGTTGCCCGAGCCGGCGGATCGGCTCCGCAGCTACCCGCATCAGTTGTCGGGCGGGCAATGCCAGCGGGTCATGATCGCGATGGCAATCGCCTGCAACCCGACCCTCCTGATCGCGGACGAGCCGACGACCGCCCTCGACGTGACGATTCAGAAGCAGATCCTCGACCTTCTGCTCCGCCTTCAGGAGGAGAACGGCATGGCTCTCATCCTGATCACGCACGACATGGGCGTGGTCGCGGAGACGGCGGACCGCGTCGTCGTGCAGTACCAGGGCCGCAAGATGGAGGAAGCGCCGGTGCTGAACCTCTTCGAGGCGCCGCAAAGCCCCTACACCAAGGCGCTGCTTTCGGCGCTGCCGGAAAACGCGACGGGCCGCCGGTTGTCAACAGTCAAGGACTACATGGAGCAGATGGCCGGGGGCGTCTCATGAGCGGCCGAGAGGATCGTCCCGGCGAAGGTCTCGGCACCTCCGATCCGCGCGGGGTCGGGCCCGGGGTGGAGCGGCAGCAGGGTGTCGGGCCCGGTGGCGCGGAGCCTCCGTCGGCGAAGGCTGACGACGCCGGTCGGCGAGCGGTCGGCGGCGCCTCCGTCCGGCATCCGGCGACGTCGCGGGGCGACATCGTTCTTGAAGGGCGGGGCATCACCCGCGACTACCATGTGAGTGGCGGGTTCCTTCGCGGCACAAAGGTGGTGCACGCCGTCCGCGGGGTCGATTTCGCGGTACCTCGCGGCAAGACCCTGGCCATCGTCGGCGAAAGCGGCTGCGGCAAGTCGACGCTGGCCCGGATCATCACCCTGATCGACCCACCGACGTCCGGCACCCTGCTGATCGAGGGCAAGCCGGTCGAAATCTCGGGCGGCCGACCGCCGCGCGACCTGCGCTCCCGCGTGCAGATCGTGTTCCAGAACCCGCATGGTTCGCTCAATCCGCGCCAGAAGATCGGCAATGTCCTGATGGAGCCGCTGGAACTGAACACCGACCTGCCTGCGGCCGAGCGACGCGACCGTGCGCGGGGCATGCTCGAGAAGGTCGGCCTTCTGCCGGAGCATTTCGATCGCTATCCCCACATGTTCTCGGGCGGGCAACGGCAGCGGATCGCCATCGCACGCGCGCTCATGGTCAATCCGGCGATCCTGGTCCTCGATGAGCCTGTCTCGGCTCTTGACCTGTCGGTTCAGGCGCAGGTGCTCAACCTCTTGGCCGATCTCCAGAAGGAGTTCAGGCTGACCTACGTCTTCATCAGCCACGACCTGTCGGTGGTGCGACACATCGCTGACGAGGTGATGGTCATGCTACGCGGCGAGGTCGTGGAGCGCGGTTCGCGCGATGCGGTCTTTGCCGATCCGCAGCATGAGTATACCCGTACGCTCTTTGCGGCAACGCCAGTGACCTCCCTGCCTGCCATTCGTGCGCGGGTGGAACGCAAGGCCATGCGCCGAGAGGCCACAGGTCAGCGTCATCCCGCTAACTAGAAGGCATCTGCGAGCGGGACAGCGGACTTGCCGGTTGAAACGAGTAGGGGGGTGTCGCCATTCGGCGCTCCTGGGAGGTGCCTCAACCCTCGCCGCTCGTCGCCGGCACGGGCCGCTGTCCAGGTTGGAACGGCTCCGGTCGAGCTGCTGGCAGTCAGCCCGGCGATCGAGGAGCACCAGATGCTGCTGGGTCCGAACGCCGGTGCCCTGCCACTCGGGCAGCCGGCGCGAGCAGATCGTGAAGGAGCAGCTTGATCCGAGCGGCGGCATCTTCCTAACGACGTCCTGGCACGGCGCGGAGACGATGCCGGCGAAGGCCACGCGGTCGTCACACCAAAGTCCGCCGCTCCGGCGCTTGGGCGGTTCACGCGCCAGCAGTGGCGTGGCCGCAGCCCAGAACTCGGCGGAGACAAGGAGCTTGCTCATGTCCATCGAGGCTCAGGCCCCAGTTCTCTTGGATGCCATTGAAAGCTTGCAGGCTGCGCATGCTGCCGGCTTGCAGGCTGCGCATGCTGCCGGGAGGCCCGAGCCGGTTCAGCCATCTCTGGGCTCGATCAGGTCGAAATCCGACACTGGCTCCTCATCCCGAGCGACGGCCTCCGGGGGACTGTCAGGATATCTGTGAGCGAGGCCATGATGAAGGTGAGAAAGGACCTGAACCATGGCTATCGAGAAGGACGTTCTGGACCGGCTTCTGGCGGGGCGCGATCCGGG
>NZ_KK088629.1 GCF_000600335.2 Rubellimicrobium mesophilum DSM 19309
GAGCAGGCCAGGCCGCAAAGCCCAAAGAACCAGCGCAGTCCCTGCTTGATGCGCTCCAGTCCCCCACCCACCCCGAAAGGCAGACAGAACAACCAAAGTCCCACCAAAACAGTGAAGCTGACAAACCCCATCATCGGCCGAAGCCTAGAGGTCCCGATATGCAAAGCTCCGTTCCGTCGATCAGACCGACCAAACCAGAACCGCCCGCATATCCCTTCAATGCATCAAAATGTCAAAGAGCCCAACCCCGCGAGACGACCTGACCTTCTGCACCAACTTGCGGCGCCGGCCGTCAGGACCTTTCGAGATTGTCCGCGTCGTCACCGTCAGGTCCGTTTCGCGTCCCGGCGTCGCTGTCTGCGTCGTCGGTGAGCGGGTATTTACGGATGGGCCCGGGGGGACCGCAAGGGGTCATCGCAAGAAATGTGGAAGTTTTTGTCCGTCCGGTAAAACCCTTATGACACTGCAACTTAGCTAACCTAAGCTCGTCCTGGCGCCGGATCGCTCGCGGTCGCGTGAACGCCGGCGGGCCTTCGTGAGCCGAGTCAGGCCGCGGCGACCCGGCGGGCCGGGAGCCGCGTGGCGAGAAGCCCCAGCAGGATCGCCATGTAGACCAGCGGCTCGATCGCGAAGCCGCGCGCCAGCCAGATGTAGTGGAGCGCCCCCAGCACCGCGACCGGGTAGGTCAGCCAGTGCAGCTTGCGCCATCCGGCGCCGCCGAGCCGCCGGACGCTCGCGTTGTTCGAGGTCAGCGCCAGCGGGATCAGCAGGAGGAACGCTCCCATGCCGATGGTGATGTAGGGCCGCTTGACGATGTCCGCCCAGACCGCGCCCAGCGCCTGCACGTCGAGGATCGCCCAGACGAGGAAGTGGGCCAGCACGAAGAAGAACACGAGGAGCCCCAGCGCCCGCCGGAACTTGAGCAGGTTCACCCCCGCGAACTTCCGCAGCGGCGTCACGGCCAGCGTCGCGACCAGGAACTTGAGCGCGGTGATCCCGTAGGCCCGCTCCAGCCAGTCGATGGGCTCGACCGACACGCCGTTCAGCGCCTGCCAGAAGAGCCACGCCATGTAGAGCCCGCCGAAGGCGTAGAGCGGCCAGGCCGGCACTCGCCGCGCCCAGCCGTTCACCCGCTGCGCCAACGCCCCCGGAGCCGCCACGTCAGAAGTTCTCCACCAGGTCCATCCCCTCGTAGAGCGGCGCCACCTCGTCGTAGCCGTTGAACATCAGCGTATCCTGCCGCGAGGAGAAAAGCCCTCCGCCGATCCGCCGCTCGGTGGCCTGGCTCCAGCGCGGATGGTCCACGCTCGGGTTCACATTGGAGTAGAAGCCGTATTCGTGCGGGTTGGTCTGGTTCCAGGTCGCGGGCGGCTGCTCCTCGACGAGGGAGATGCGCACCAGCGACTTGATCGACTTGAACCCGTACTTCCACGGCGTCACGAGACGGATCGGCGCGCCGTTCTGCTTGGGCATCGGCTCGCGGTAGAGGCCCGTCGCCAGGATCGCGAGCGGATGCATGGCCTCGTCGAGCCGCAGTCCCTCGACATACGGAAAGTCGAGCACGCCTGCCTGCACACCCGGCATGTTCTCGGGCTGGACGGTGGTCTCGAAGGCCACGAACTTCGCGCCCTCCTGAACGCCGAGCTTGCCGAGCACGTCGGCGAGTTCCACGCCCGTCCAGGGGATCACCATGGACCAGCCCTCGACGCAGCGGTGCCGGTAGATGCGCTCCTCGGGCGTCAGCCCCTCCAGGAGCTGTGCGACCGTGTAGTCGCCCGGGTTGTCCACGAGGCCGTCCACCTTGATGGACCAGGGCTCGACCTGCATGGCGTCGGCGTAGCGGGACGGGTCCGACTTGTCGTAGCCGAACTCGTAGAAGTTGTTGTAGGTCGTGATCTCCTCGAACGTGTTCGGTTCGAGAGGCTGCGCCAGCGCCGGGCCAGCGACCGAGGCCGCCCCCAGGGCGCCCGCCCCTGCCATGATCTGGCGGCGGTTGAGGTAAAGGCTCTTGGGCGTCACGTCCGCCCAGGTCAGGTCGTTCGTCCAGCGGCGCGCCATGGCATCCTCCCTCGCATCTCGCAAGACACGTAGGAAACTCTGCCAGGGTTGCACCTAACGGTGCGTCACGTTGCCGTTGGCGATTGTTTCAGGCCCAGGGCGCAGGAAAACCCCGGCGGATCGCTCCGCCGGGGGCTCGTCACCTCAGGCATGGACGCTCAGTGGACCACGGCTTCGACCGGCCGCTCACGCTGCGTTCCGGCCACGCGGGTCCCGACGATCAGCCCCTCCGGGCCCACCGTCACCGGCACCGTGTCCTCGTCCTTGACCTCGCCCGCCAGGATCATCTCGGCGAGCTGGTCCTGCAGCGCCCGCTGGATCACCCGCTTCAGGGGCCGCGCGCCGAAGACCGGGTCGTAGCCCTCGTCGGCCAGCCACTGCTTCGCGGCCGCGTCGAGCTCCAGCGCGATCTTCCGCTGCGCCAGCCGCTGCTCGAGCCTGCGGAGCTGGATCTCCACGATGCCGGTCATGTCCGTCCGGTCGAGCCGGTCGAAGATGATCATCTCGTCGAGACGGTTCAGGAACTCGGGCCGGAAATGCGCCCGGACCGCGTCCATCACCTCGCGCTTGGCGGCCGACGCATCGGCCCCCTCGGGAAGCTGGCTCAGCGCATAGGCCCCGAGGTTCGAGGTCAGCACGATCAGCGTCTGCTTGAAGTCCACGGTCCGGCCCTGCCCGTCGGTCAGCACGCCGTCATCGAGAACCTGCAAGAGCACGTTGAACACGTCCGGATGCGCCTTCTCCACCTCGTCGAAGAGCACGACCTGATAGGGGCGCCGCCGCACGGCCTCGGTCAGCACGCCGCCCTCGTCATAGCCCACGTAGCCCGGAGGCGCTCCGATCAGGCGGGCGACCGAATGCTTCTCCATGAACTCCGACATGTCGATGCGGACCATCGCCGTGTCGTCGTCGAACAGGAACTCGGCCACCGCCTTCGTGAGCTCGGTCTTGCCGACGCCGGTCGGGCCGAGGAACAGGAAGCTGCCCAGCGGCCGGTTCTCGTCGTTGAGCCCCGCCCGGGCCCGCCGCACGGCGCGCGAGATGGCCGCCACGGCCGACTCCTGCCCGACGACGCGCTTGCCCAGCGCCTCCTCCATGCGGAGGAGCTTCTCGCGCTCGCCTTCCAGCATCCGGCTCGTGGGGATGCCCGTCCAGCGCTCGACCACCTCGGCGATCTGCTCCGGCCGCACGGCCTCCTCGACCATGAGCCCGTCGCCCTGCGCCTCGGCCTCGGACAGCTCCTTCTCGAGCTGCGGGATCTCGCCATAGGCCAGCCGCCCGGCCTCGGCGAGGTTGCCTTCCCGCTTGGCCTTGTCGAGCTGCGCCCGCGCCTCCTCCAGCCGCTCCTTGATCGTGCGCGAGCGGTCGAGCTTGTCGCGCTCCGCCTGCCACTTGGCGGTCATCGCGGCGGATCGCTCCTGAAGCTCCGCCATCTCCTTCTCAAGGCGGGCGAGCCGGTCCTGCGACGCGGCGTCGTCCTCCTTCTTCAGGGCCTCGGCCTCGATCTGGAGCTGCAGGAGCTGTCGGTCGAGCTGGTCCAGCTCCTCGGGCTTGGAGTCGATCTCCATCCGCAGCCGCGACGCCGCCTCATCGACAAGGTCGATCGCCTTGTCCGGCAGGAACCTGTCGGTGATGTAGCGGTGCGACAGCGTCGCCGCCGCGACCAGCGCGGAGTCGCTGATCCGCACGCCGTGGTGCAGCTCGTACTTCTCCTTGATGCCGCGCAGGATGCTGATCGTATCCTCGACCGTCGGCTCCTCGACCAGGATCGGCTGGAACCGCCGCGCCAGCGCCGCGTCCTTCTCGACGTGCTTGCGGTACTCGTCCAGCGTCGTCGCGCCGATGCAGTGGAGTTCCCCGCGCGCCAGCGCCGGCTTGATGAGGTTCGCCGCGTCCATCGCGCCGTCGGCCTTCCCCGCGCCGACCAGCGTGTGCATCTCGTCGATGAAGAGGATGACCTCGCCGGCCGCCGCCTCGATCTCCTTGAGGATGGCCTTCAGACGCTCCTCGAACTCGCCGCGGTACTTCGCGCCCGCGATCAGCGCGCCCATGTCGAGCGCCAGGAGCTTCTTGTTCTTGAGGCTCTCCGGCACGTCCCCGTTCACGATCCGCAGCGCAAGGCCTTCCGCGATGGCGGTCTTGCCCACGCCCGGCTCGCCGATCAGCACCGGGTTGTTCTTGGTCCGGCGCGACAGCACCTGCATCGAGCGGCGGATTTCCTCGTCGCGCCCGATGATCGGGTCGATCTTGCCATCCCGCGCCGCCTCGGTCAGGTCGCGCGCATACTTCTTGAGGGCGTCGTAGCCCTCCTCGGCGGAGGCCGTGTCGGCGGTCCGGCCCTTCCGCACGTCGTTGATCGCGGCGTTCAGCCCCTGGGCCGTAACGGCCCCGGCCGACAGCGCCTCCTGCGCCTTGGACTTCACCATGGCCAGCGCCATGAGCATCCGCTCGACGGGGACGAAGCTGTCGCCTGCCTTGGTCGCGACCTTCTCGGCCTCGTCCAGCACGCGCACGAGGGCCGTGTCGATGTAGGCCTGCCCGGCGTCGCCCGTGACCTTCGGCACCCGCGCCACGGCGGCATCCACCGCCTCGCGCACCCGCGCCGACGCTCCGCCCGACCGGTCGATCAGGTTGGCCGCGAGCCCCTGGTCGTCGTCCATCAGCGCCTTCAGCAGGTGTTCCGGCAGGATGCGCTGATGGCTCTCCCGCGCCGCGATGGTCTGCGCGGCCTGGAGGAACCCGCGCGACCGCTCCGTGAACTTCTCCAAGTTCATGGGTAAATTCTCCTTTCCCAAGCGCCCGTTCCGGGGTCGCCCGCCTATTGCGGCACGACCCCCCGGGCCTCGTCGTTGATGTGGGTCACGCCCCCACGCGGCGCAAGAGGATCGGCCCCCGGAATCCGCTCGCTTGACAGCCGCGCCCCGCGCTCCCAAGCACGCCGGAACCGCAAGGAGAGCGCCCATGTCCGACGACCGCCTCATCGTCGCCCTCGACCTCCCCGACGCCCTCTCGGGCCTGTCGCTGGCCGAGGCGCTGGGCGACACCGTCTCCTTCTACAAGATCGGCCTGGGGATGCTGACCGGCGGCGGCCTCGCCCTCGCCCGAGAGCTCAAGGACGAGCACGGCAAGCGCATCTTCCTCGACATGAAGCTCTTCGACATCGGCGCGACGGTCGAGGCGGCGGTGCGCGGCCTCGCCCGCTTCGACCTCGACTTCCTGACCGTCCACGGCGACCCGCAGGTCGTCCGTGCCGCCGTCCAGGGCGCCAGCGGCACGGACCTCCGCATCCTCGCCGTGACGATCCTCACCTCGCTCGACCGCGCCGACCTCGACGAGGCGATGATCCAACCCGGCGACCTCGCCGAGATCACCACCGAGCGCGCCGCCCGCGCCATGGCCGCCGGCGCCCACGGCGTCATCGCCTCCCCGCGCGAGGCCGCCATGATCCGCGTCCTTCCGGAGGCCTCGGGCAAGCTCATCGTCACCCCCGGCGTCCGACCCACGGGCGCCGCCAAGGGCGACCAGAAGCGGATCGAGACCCCGGCCGCCGCCATCCGCGCCGGGGCCGACCACATCGTCGTGGGCCGCCCCGTCTGGCAAGCCGAGGACCCGCGCGCGAGCGCCCGCGCGATCCTGGCCGAGCTCCCCTGAACGCGGGCCGCCCGAACGCATTCCCGCCGATCCGGTTCCGGCGGAAATCTGCAGGGCCTATCGCAACTTTTCCGCCGCCCCTGTCGTTCTTCCTCACAAGAACGAGCAGGAGGGTCCCCATGCACACCAGGCTGGTCTCGATGCGCTACGACGCCACCCAGGGCGCCTTCGAGGCGCGGGTGGACGTGGAGCGCGACGGCCGGACCTTCCGCTATCCCCTGCCGGGTCGAGGCGCCCGCGACCGCCCCGCAGGAGTGGATCGAGGAGGCCCTCACCCGTCACGCCCTTCGCCAATCCGACTCGGGCCGACCCCAGGCGCGGCTTCACTGACGCGCGTGGAGGAGGCCCGGCTCCGCGACCGTGGCCCGCGGAGCGAGCGGCGCGTCCCCGCAAGGGGGCGCGCCGCTTCAGTTCTCGTTGATGTCGCGCTCGACGATGCGGGCGCTCCCCTTGTGGGTGCCCAGCCACATCCGCAGCACCGCATAGGCCGCCGCCGACAGGACCGCGAAGATCAGGAGCGTGCCGCCGATCCCGGTGTCGAGCCCCAGGCCGACGAGGAGCGCCGTCCCCATGGCCCCGGCCGAGAAGCCCAGGAACACGAAGACGGGCGCCAGCACCTCCAGCACGCCCAGCACGATCGCCACCGCGACCCAGACCCACCAGAGCAGCCACCACATCAGGCGTTGCGCCCCTTGAGCAGCATCTGGAAGGCGTTCCCGAAGCTCTCCAGCGCCGCCGCCGGCACCACGATGGTCTGCTTGCCGGTCCCCTGCCCCAGCGCCGTCAGCGCCTCGACCTGCTTCAGCGCGACCTGATACTGCGCGGCCTCCAGCCCGTTCTTGCCGATGGCCTCGGCCACCACCGAGGTCGCATAGGCCTCCGCGTCGGCCTGGAGCCTCCGCGCCTTGGCGACCTGCTCGGCCGCATAGAGGTCGGCGTCCGCCTGCAGCTCCACCGCGCGCTTGCGACCCTCGGCCTCCATGACGTGCGCCCGCCGCGCCCGCTCGGCGTTGAGCTGCTGGAGCATCGCCGACCGCGTCGCCTCGTCGAGGTTCACGTCCAGGATCTCGGCCCGCGTGACCTCGATCCCCCAGTCGTCCACCTGGTCCGCCAGATGCGTCTTGACGGCGTTGATGAGCTGCGAGCGGTTCGACTGCACCTGGTCGAGCTCCATGCGCCCGATCTCGGACCGCACGATCCCCGCGACCGTGGTGGTGATCGCCGCGTCCACGTCCTTGATGCGGTAGACCGTCTTCTCGGGCTCGGTGATCCGGTAGAAGACGCTCGTGTCCACCGCCACCAAGACGTTGTCCGAGGTTATCGCGTCCTGCCGCGAGGTCGGAAGCTGCCGCTCCAGCACAGACACCTTGTGCGCCACCCGGTCGAGGAAGGGCACGATGATGTTGAGGCCGGGGCTCAGGACGGACCGGAGCCGCCCGAAGCGCTCGACGACGAACTTCTCGGACTGCGGCACCACGCGGATGCCTCGGAAGACCGCGACGATGATGAGGAGCGCGAGGAGGATCAGGACGATGGTCCCGCCCGAGAGGCCGATGCCTTGGTTGTTCATGGATGTGGTCCGATGCCGTTGCCGCGCTTACGCTACGTCCCCCGCGCGGCCTCTCCTAGTCCGTCCAACCATACTTTCAGGCGATCTTGCAGCGAGGGCACGGCCTTGGGCATCGACAGGAACCGCTCGGGCCGGACCAGCATCCAGCCCTGCCCCTCGTCGGCCATGACGATGCGCCGCGCCTCCCAGGGCGGCAGCCGCAGCACGAAGAACCAGCTCGTCCGGCTAGGGTCGATCATGGCCGGGAACGGGCTCTCCCAGAGCCACTCCGCCCAGGAGAGGTCCAGCCCCACCTCCTCCCGCGCCTCGCGGATCAACGTCTCGCGCGGGGTCTCCTCCCCCTCGCGCCCGCCGCCGACGAAGTCCCAGCAGCCGGGGAACGGGATGTGCGGGAAGTCGTCCCGCAAGGTGGTCAGCAGGTCGTCCCCCAGCAGCACCGCGCCCTTGGCGCCCACCCAGTCCCGCATCGCCCCTCCCACTCGTTCACGCTATCCTGCCGCCATGCCTGCCCTATGCCGCGACTGCCTGCACCGATTCGATGGAGGGGACCGCCGCTGCCCCGCCTGCCGGTCGCCCCGCGTCACGGCCCACCCGGAGCTGTTCGCCCTCTCCATCGCCCACATGGACTGCGACGCCTTCTTCGCCTCCGTCGAGAAGCGCGACGACCCTTCGCTGCGGGATGTCCCCGTGATCGTCGGCGGCGGCAAGCGCGGCGTCGTCTCCACGGCCTGCTACCTCGCCCGCATCAAGGGCGTCCGCTCCGCCATGCCGATGTTCGAGGCCCTGCGCCTCTGCCCCGAGGCCGTCGTCGTGAAGCCCCGCTTCTCCGCCTACGTCGAGGCGTCCCGCGCCATCCGCGCCATGATGGAGGAGCTGACCCCCCGCATCGAGCCCCTCTCCCTCGACGAGGCCTTCCTCGACCTCTCGGGCACCGAGCGCCTCCACGGCGCCCCGCCCGCCGTCCTCCTCGCCCGCCTCACCCGCCGGATGCAGACCGAATTGGGCCTCACCGGCTCCATCGGCCTCTCGCACAACAAGTTCCTGGCCAAGGTCGCCTCCGACCTCGACAAGCCGCGCGGCTTCTCCGTGATCGGGCGGGCCGAGACGCAAAGTTTCCTCGCCACCCAGCCCGTCCGCCTCATCTGGGGCATCGGCCCCGCCGGGCAGGACTCATTGGAACGCGTCGGCATCCGCCTGATCGGCGACCTCCTCCGCTGGGACCGCCGAGACCTCCACGCCCGCTTCGGGAGCATGGGCGAACGCCTCTGGCACCTCTCGCGCGGCGAGGACAGGCGCGGGGTGCACGCCGACCGCGACCTGAAAAGCATCTCCAACGAGACCACCTTCCACGAGGACACCGCCGACCGCGACCTCCTCGACGGCCATGTCTGGCGCCTGTCCGAGAAGGTCGCCTCCCGCGCCAAGGCCAAGGACCTCGCCGGCCGCGTCGTCACGCTCAAGCTCAAGCGCGCGGACCACCAGCTCCTCACCCGCCGAGTCTCGCTGCGCGAGCCCACCCAACTGGCCGACCCCCTCTACCGCACCGCCCGCGGCCTTCTCGACGCGGTCGAGGAGCCCGGCCCCTTCCGCCTCCTCGGCGTCGGCCTGAGCGAGATCACCGACGCCCGCCTCGCCGACCGCGAGGGCGACCTCCTCGACCCCCAGGCCGCCCGCCGCGCCAAGGCCGAGCGCGCCGCCGACGCCATCCGCGCCCGCTTCGGCGAGGGCGCGATCCTCAAGGGCCGGGCCCTGCGCTAGACGTCGCATCCCCGGAAAATGCTCCGGTTGCCCTTGCCTGCCCCCGTGTCCCGCCCGATGCTCAGCCCATGAACGCCGAGGACCTCCCCATCCACCTCCGCATCCCCCTGGGCGAGGGGGTCCGCTTCGGCCCCGGCAAGGCCGAGCTCCTCACCCGCATCCGCGAGACCGGCTCCGTCACCGCCGCAGCGCAGGGCATGGGCATGAGCTACCGCCGCGCCTGGTCGCTCGTGTCCGAGGCCAACAAGGCCTTCCGCGCCCCGCTGGTCGAGCTCTCGCGCGGCGGCGAGGGCGGGGGCGGCGCGCGCCTGACCAAGGAGGGCGAGGCCGTCCTGGCCTCCTACCGCGCGCTCGAAGACCTCGTCCTGAAGGACGGCGCCGCCTACATCGCCGCGATCCGCGACCGGGCCGATATGTCCGGACGGAAATAACGCTGGACCGCGAGGTCGGGGCCGATATATCCGAAGGGACATAACGATGCCCGGAGCCGCCATGCTCGCCCGATCCCTCGCCGTCGGCCTTGCCCTCCTCGCCTCCTCCGCCCGGGCGGAGCAGGTCACAGTCTTCGCCGCCGTCTCGCTCAAGACCGCGCTCGACGAGATCGCGGCGCAGTGGGGCGGGGCCACCGGCAACGAGGTGGTCGCCTCCTACGCCGGCAGCTCCCAACTCGCCCAGCAGATCGAGGAGGGCGCGCCCGCCGACCTCTTCCTCTCGGCATCGGAGGAATGGATGGACGACCTCGCCTCCAAGGACCTGATCGTCGCCGAGAGCCGCCGCGACCTCCTCGGCAACACGCTGGTCCTCGTGGCCCACGGCGCGGGCGCGGCCCCCGTGGAGATCGGGCCTAGTCTCGACCTCCCCGCCCTCCTCGACGGCGGCAAGCTCGCCATGGCGCTCGTCGACTCCGTCCCCGCCGGCCAATACGGCAAGGAAGCGCTGACCAACCTCGGCCTCTGGGACGCCGTGGAGCCCTCGGTCGCCCAGACCGAGAACGTCCGCGCCGCCCTCGCGCTCGTGGCCTCCGGCGAGGCCCCCTACGGCATCGTCTACGGCTCCGACGCCATCGCCGACGACGAGGCGTCGGACGAGGTCTCGGTCGTCGGCACCTTCCCCGAGGGCTCCCACGCCCCCATCACCTACCCCGCCGCCCTGGTCGCCGGGCGCGACAATGCGACGGCCGCGCAGTTCCTCGACCAACTCTCCTCGCCCGAGGCGACGGCGGTGTTCGAGCGTCTCGGCTTCCAGCCGCTCGGAAACTAGGTGGGGCACTGGCTCGGCCCGGAGGAGGCGACCGCCCTCCTCCTCTCCCTCCGCGTCTCCGTCGCCGCGACGCTGGCCAGCCTGCCGGCCGCGCTCCTCACCGCCTACGCCCTGGCGCGCTGGCGCTTCCCCGGGCACGGCCTCCTCAACCTACTTGTCCACCTGCCGCTGGTGCTGCCCCCCGTGGTGACCGGCTACCTCCTCCTGCGGACCTTCGGCACGCGCGGCCCGGTGGGCTCCCTCCTCCAGGACTGCTGCGGCATCGTCCTCGCCTTCCGCTGGACCGGCGCCGCGCTCGCCGCCGCCGTGATGGCCTTCCCGCTCTTCGTGCGCCCGATCCGCCTCTCGATGGAGGCCGTGCCGCGCCACACCGAGGAATCCGCCGCCGACCTCGGCGCCCGCCCCATCCTCGTCTTCCTCACCGTCACCCTGCCCCTCAGCCTCCCCGGGGTGCTCGCCGGCGCCGCCCTGGGCTTCGCCCGTGCCATGGGCGAGTTCGGGGCCACCATCACCTTCGTCTCCGCCATCCCGGGCGAGACGCAGACCCTTCCGTCCGCGATCCACGTCCTCCTCCAGGTCCCGGGCGGAGAGCCCGCCGCGATCCGGCTCGTCGTGATCTCGATCGCCGTCTCGGCCGTCGCGATCCTGCTGGCCGAGTGGTTCGGCCGCGCCGCCGCCCGCCGGGTGTCAGGGCTGTAGGGTGGGTGAAACCCACGCGGGCGCCGCGTGAATAGGCTTCAAGAGACGGACTGGACCAACGCGTGGGTTTCACCCACCCTACGCCCAGGCCCGCAGCCGCGCCGCCAGGAATTCCACCCGCTCCGCCACGCCCTCGGTCGGTCCTCCGCCGCGCCAGGGGTCGGCCAGCGTCGTCACCCACTCCTCGGGCGGGGTCACCCAGCTCCCCCCGCCTCGCCGCTGCCAGCGCAGCCCCCGCAGCACCGCCTCGGCCTCCGCCGGCAGTCGCTCCGGCACCTCCTGCCGCGTCAGCGCCCCCCAAAGCCGCGTCCAGCACCGCCCCACGGCCCAGGGGTTGTAGCCGCCCCCGCCTAGGACCATCAGCCGGGGCGCGAGCGGCCGCAGCCCCTCCAGCACCCCCGCATGGGCGTTGTTGGACAGCGCCAGCCGCGACTGGGGGTCCTCCAGCACCCCGTCCGAGCCCGACTGCATCACGATGGCATCCGGCCGGAACGCCGCCACGGCGGGCAGGATCACCCCCTCCCGCACGCGCGCCATGTCGTCGTCGTGGAAGCCCCTCGGCACCGGCAGGTTGAACACGTTCCCCGCCCCCCACTCCGTGATCGCCCCCGTCCGGGGCCAGCGCCCCTCCTCATGCGTCGAGACCAGCAGCACCTCGGGGTCGTCCCGGAACGCGTGCTCCACCCCGTCGCAGTGATGCGCGTCGATGTCCACATAGGCCACCCGCCGCGCCCCGTGCCGCCGCAAGCCGAGCACCGCGAAGACCGGATCGTTGAGGTAGCAGAACCCGTTCGCCCGGTCCGGAAAGGCATGGTGCGTC
>NZ_KK088630.1 GCF_000600335.2 Rubellimicrobium mesophilum DSM 19309
GCGGGCCATCCGCCCGCTGGCCCTCAGTCGCAAGAACGCGCTGTTCGCCGGCTCGGATGGCGGGGCGGAGCATTGGGCCGTGCTGGCCTCGCTCATCGAGACGTGCAAACTCAATGGCGTCGAGCCGCACGCCTACCTGGCCGACGTGATCACCCGCATCGTCGAGGGCCACCCGAACAGCCGCCTCGATGAACTCCTGCCCTGGGCCTATCCCAGCCCATCCGCCCTCACGGCCGTGGCCTGAAAACAGCGCTTACCTGCTTATCGACAGCACGAATGATGGACGGTTGGGCGGTCACCAATGGCTGTTCGTGCTCACTCCGGATGACAGAGACCTCCAGTGCGCGCCCTTGCTCCCGTCGGCGGTTTCGTCAACTTGATCCGAGCTCGGATCGATGCGATCAGGCGCTGGGTTCCTTGCCGGCACTCGATCCCTTCTCGCGAGAGGTCGCTGGCGAGCGCCAGGTGGCAGCGCTCGCGGCCTACACCAGATCCGCGCTGGCTGTGAGCAGGAGAGCAAGCGTCGGGGCCTGCACGGACTTTGCGATATGGTCAGGGGCAGACAGCTCCAATCCTTCTTGACCAATCGGACGGGTTCCAGACTGTCCGGGATCATACGATTGGCGCCAAAGGCTACGGAGGCACCCAGAGCTACCAAGTTATACTTGGGTTTTGGCCATAACGGGGATGTCAGGGTCAAAGGCGCGCGCAATCGGATCTGCGGCAGCTCCTATAGCCACAGAAAACGGATCAGAACTCCCGCGCAGAAGACGGAGAGGGGGCGATGTTCGGGAAGGGTTATCTGTAGAGCGCCGATTGAGGACATTCGAATACAGGAGGGACATCAGGGCTTCTGGCATCTGCCCGGCAAGGACGACGCCCTCCGGATCGAGAAGGCATTCGACTGCGTCGATGGTCCAAGTCAAATGCAAGGCAGACCGTGCCGCCCAGTCCCCAACGTCAGTGTTGCCGCTCCGGATAGCCAGATCCAACCGTTCGTAGAGATCCGGCTCGTTGGGTGCTAACCCGAGACGAACATACAAGGGACCAAGCGAGGTGAGGGTCTCGAGCGGAACTAAGCTCGTTCCGTCATGCACCGTGACTAGACCCAACTCACCCGCGAGCCGATGCTGTCCACGAAGCAGGCCACCGCCGACATAAATGCCCGCCCCTAGGCCATAGCCCACAAATATAAGGACGAAATCGTCCATGCCCACGGCACAGCCGTTGAGGCGCTCGGCCACTGCGGCGGCACTGGCGTCGTGGTGAAGGCTCACCTCCAAGCCTGTCGCCTTTTGGAGGTCCCTAACGATCGGGTGGTGTTCGCTCAGCGCTTGGATCCATGGATCGCCGCTCAGGGTATGGACGCCGGTTGGCGCTGGCATGGCCACGCCGAGCCCGAGGATTCGTGGAGAAGGTGCCACCAGACTGGCTGGGGCGGAGGCTACTCGGTGGAAGACGCTGAGTATGATCGGAAAGTTGGCCTGTAGTCCGCCCGGCCTCAGGGACTGCTCAGCTCCCTCGATCATTTCGCCCAACAGGTTGACCGCGACCGCCCGGACACGGTGCGGATCGATCTGCATACCGAATGCAAACGCTCCATGAGCCGATAGGGAGTAAGGAGTCGCGGGCTGTCCTCGTCCCGACCGAACTGGCTCGGCTGCTACGACCAAACCCTCGCGCTCCAGGTCCTCGACGATGTTGCTGATGGTCTGAGGGACTAGGCCCGTCGCGCGGGCGATCTGGGCTCGTGACATCGTCCGGTTTACCCGCAGCTGCTGCATGATCACGCGACGATTGTGTTCATTCACATTTCCGATGTTGGTGCCGGCCCGTATCCTTGACCGCGATCGCTCGATCGCTGCTTGACCGGGGTTCTGGCTCATGCCCATATTGTCCACATGCTGGATTTATTCCAACATACAACAAGGCTGCAGCCAGTAAAGAAGGCCGACAAGGCCGCAGGGAGAACGCGATGAGACATCTGACCACGACGGCGCTCGCGGGCGCCCTTGCCTGGGTCGCCGCCGCCGCCGAGGCAGAGACGGCACTGAATGCGCTGTTCATGTCGCAGGCCGCCTACAGCGAGGCAGACGTTCGGGCCATGACCGAGGCCTACATGGCCGAGCACCCAGACGTGACCGTGAACCTTGAGTTCGTTCCCTATGAGGGGCTCCGGGACAAGACGCTGCTGGCTCAAGGTTCGGGTGGTGGCTACGACGCCGTGCTATTCGACGTGATCTGGCCTGCGGAGTATGCCACCAACAACATTCTCCTCGATGTGTCGGACCGCATCACGCCCGAGATGGAGTCCGGTGTTCTGCCCGGCGCTTGGAGTACAGTCGAGTACAATGGCGCGCGGTATGGTATGCCGTGGATCCTCGACACCAAATATCTGTTTTATAACCGTTCCATGTTGGAGCAGGCCGGTATCGAGGCCCCGCCGCGAACCTGGTCCGAGCTTAGTGAGCAGGCCAAGGCCATCAAAGACGCGGGCATTGTTGAATTCCCTATCGTCTGGTCCTGGGCTCAGGCTGAGGCGGTCATTTGTGACTACACGACCTTGCTGAGCGCCTTCGGCGGCAAGTTCCTTGATGACCAAGGCAAGCCGGCCTTTACCACGGACGGTGGGCTCCAGGCTCTCGAGTATATGGTCCAGACGCTCGAGGAAGGGATCAGCAACCCGAACTCGGTGGAGTACCTTGAGGAGGACGTGCGCCGGGTCTTCTCCAACGGCGAAGCGGCCTTCGCGCTGAACTGGACCTACATGTACAACTTGGCCAACGCCGGCGACGACAGCGCGGTCAAGGGTCAGGTCGGCGTGGCCCCGGCGCCGGGTGTTGATGGCGTATCGGAGCTGTCGGCCATGAACGGCTCCATGGGCCTAGGTGTCACGGCGACCTCTCAGCACCCCGACGAGGCCTGGGACTTTGTGGCCTACATTACGTCGCAGCCCATCCAGAACGACTATGCCGAGCTGAGCCTGCCCATTTGGTCCTCGTCGTATGAAGACCCGGCTGTGACGGAAGGGCGGGAAGAACTGATCGCCGCGGCCTCTAAAGCCCTCGCCGTCATGTATCCGCGCCCGACCACGCCCGCTTACAACGAACTGTCGACGCTTCTGCAAGTTGCCATCCAAGAAGCTCTGCTGGGAGTGAGCAGCCCGGCCGACGCCTTGGCCAACGCTGCTGCCTCCAGCGGTCTCTGACTAAAGCGTCTCGGGGGGCTGCGATAGCGGCCCTCCTCAACTAGCTCCTTGATCCCCGCACGCCGGAGCATCCCCTGTGACCTTCCCTCGCGCGTCGCTCGGTTCCTGGGCGCTGATGCTGCCATTGTTGGTTGTCATCTTAGCTGTCGTGAGCTGGCCCTTGGCCTACACGGTTGGGTTGTCGTTCACGGACGCCGGTTTGGTGGCCTCTTCGGGCAACTTTGTCGGGGCCCAAAACTACTTGTCGGCGATGAGCGACCGTGGGGTGCGCGCAGCCTTCTACAACACCGCCTGGTTCACGCTTGTCTCTGTCAGCCTAGAGCTGGTTCTGGGTGTGCTAGTGGGCCTTCTGTTGAACCAGGAGTTCCGAGGCCGAACTCTCCTGCGGGCCATGATGATCTTGCCCTGGGCACTTCCGACGGTGGTCAACGCTATCCTCTGGCGCTTGATTTACAACCCGGAATACGGCGCCCTGAACTCCGCGCTTCTGCAGTTAGGGATCATTGACAGCTACCAGAGTTGGCTTGGCAGGCCGGACTCGGCGATGATGGCCATGGTAGTGGCGGATGTCTGGAAGAACTTCCCGATCGTTGGATTGATCTGCCTCGCCGCCCTTCAGTCTGTGCCGCGCGACACCCAAGCGGCCGCGATTGTGGACGGGGCAGGGCCCTTGGCACGCTTCCGCTTCGTGATCTGGCCCTATCTCGCGGGCCCCTTGATGATCGCCTTGGTTCTGCGCACCATCGAGGCGTTCAAGGTTTTTGACATCATCTGGGTCATGACGCGGGGCGGCCCAGCCAACTCGACCCGCACTATGTCGATCCTGGTGTACCAGGAAGCCTTTTCATTTCAGCGTGCCGGGTCCGGCGCATCGTTGGCCCTGACGGTGACGCTCGTGATCATGGTCCTTGCCGGCGCCTATGTCTCGATCATGCGTCGCTCAGCACTGAGGGCCTGACATGGAGCGCCGCAGCCTTCTTGCGAGTGTCTTGATCTACGCCGCGGCTCTAGCCTTGGCTGTGCTGCTTCTGCTGCCGATCCTGTGGCTCTTCGTGATGAGCATCTCGCCGGCCGCGGACCTGACCGCCAAGCCGCTACGCTGGTGGCCTGAGACCGTGGACCTGTCACGATACCGCATGCTGCTGACGTGGGAGCCAAACAGCATGGGGCAGGCCTTCCTCGCTGCGCTGCGCAACAGCCTGACGGTGGCAGGCCTGGCGGTCGGTGCGGCGCTCGTCGTGGCCGTGCCGGCCGCGTGGGCCGTGTCGCGCAATCCGCGACTGGAATGGTCACTCTATGCGCTGATCCTGACCTACATGCTCCCTCCCGTGGCACTGGCGGTCCCGCTCTACCTCGGGCTGGCGCGGTTCGGTCTACTCAATTCGACGGTGGGGCTCGGGATTATCTATCTGTCGATGCTGGCTCCTTTCACGGCCTGGCTCCTGAAGTCCGGCTTCGATGCCATCCCCCGTGATATTGAGGCCTCGGCCAAGCTCGACGGCGCACGGCTAGACCAGATCCTGCGCATCCTGATCCTGCCGCTCGCAGCCCCCACGCTGGCGACGGCAGCGCTCTTTGCTCTGCTTCTGGCCTGGGACGAGTTCTTCTATGCTCTGCTCTTTACCTCCGACCAGCGAGCCAAGACGATCACGGTGGCCATTGCCGACGTCGCCGGTGGACGGGTCGCGGACTACGGGCAGATCGCGGCGGCCGGCGTGCTGGCCGCGCTACCACCTCTCTTGATTGGGCTTGTCATGCAGCGGGCAATCGTCGCCGGCCTGACGAGCGGCGGAGTAAAAGGATGACTATCATGAATATTGAGACAAAGCCCGCGGGCCGGCGCGCTATTGAGGCCGAGATGGCTCGACAGGCAGCCGATGCGCTGGCCTCGTACGAGCAGGTCGGGCCCGTGGCCGATGATCTTGCGGCCAGCATTCGCCGCACAGGGCGCCTCGTACTTCTCGGAATGGGGCATCCCATTCCGCAGGCCGAGCGGTCGAGCCCCTCTACCGCGAGTTGGGGGTCGACGCTTTGGCCCTCCCAATCTCCGAGCAGCTCACGCAGGGCCTGCCTCTGGACGGGAAAACGGTCATCCTGGCCAGCCAGTCGGGCGAGAGCGCGGAGATCCTGCGTTGGCTCCGGACGGCCCGGGCCGGTGACGTCTTCGGTATGACCTTGAATGGCAGCTCGACCTTGGGCCAGGCTGTGCCCTGCCTCGTGGCTGCCGGAGGCGCCGAGGTCGCCTTCGCCGCCACCCGCAGCCTGACGCTCACCATCGCTTTGCACCTCGCCGTGCTGGCGCGTCTCGGGACTGATCTCGCGCCCGGGCTTGCTGTTCTGCGCGCCTGGCCCGAGCCCGATGTCTCCGCCGCCGTCACCGCCCTCTCCGGTGTGCGGACTGTCGTCACCTCGGGGCGACGTTTGCAAGGGGTTGCCGAGGCCTGTGCCTTGGGTCTGTGTGAGCTATCCCAGAGCCCCGCCTTCTCGCTGGAAGGAGGCCAGTTGCGCCACGGTCCGATGGAGATCATGGGCCCTGAGTTGGGCGTTGTTCTGTTTGGGGGTGACGAGCCGGGTGCGGAGCTCGTCATGGGGATGGCGCGCTCGGCTGCGGAGGCGGAAGCAAGGGTAGTGCTGATCGATGCCTCGGGGACCGGGCAGGGGATCCCGGGCGTGACCACAGTGACGCTACCACGCGCTCAGGGGGCGGCGGCTGTTCTGGCGACACTCCCGGCGATGCAGGCGCTCATGTTGGGCTACGCCGCTGACCGGGTGGCCGATGTGGGCACCCCGCGCCGGTCCTCGAAGATTACCCGGACGGAGTAAGGCATGCGCCCGCTGGCCACCCTCGGCAATGTCAACGTCGACCTCATCATGGGACCAACCACGCCTTGGCCCAGGCCAGGGACCGAGGTCCTCGTGGCTCATGACGAGCTTCGCCCTGGCGGGGCGGCTGGCAACACGGCACTGGCTTGGGCCGGGATGGAAGTGCCCTTCACCATTGCGTCGAATGTTGGGGACGATGCCTTCGGCCTGTGGCTGATCAACGCCTTTCGCCCGCACTCCGGAGCGTGGGTAATCTCCCCCTGTTACACAACCGTCTCCGTGGGCTTGACCCATCCGGGCGACGAGAGGACGTTCTTTACCACCCGAGGTCATCTGCCTGAACTCGGCTGGCACGAGGCGCGGCCGCAGCTCGAGCAGCTGGATGGAGGGCTCTTGCTCCTGTCTGGAAGCTTCCTCATGGACAAGCTCGCGGCGGACTATTCGGCTTTGTTCACTTGGGCCGCTGATCGAGGTGTCGAGATCGCGCTGGACCCAGGGTGGCCGGTGGCGGGATGGACCGCCGCAGAACTGTCTCGGGCCCGGACTTGGGTTGGAGCGACGCGTCATCTCCTCATCAACGAGGTTGAGGCCATGGCGCTGGCTGGAGCTGATGGCATTGAGACGGCGTTACCCACCCTGGCAGACCTATTACCCGACGGCGCGACTGTCGTCGTGAAGGCAGGTCCCAAAGGCGCTTACGCTTGGCAGGGTGGAACAGTCCACCACACAGTCGCTCCCGAAGTCCTCGTCGTCGACACAATCGGAGCCGGCGATATATTCAACGCAGGCTACCTCTTGGCCATTGCCGAAGGCGCGACACTTCCTAAAGCGTTAGAGACGGGTGTGATCCTCGCGAGCCGCGTGATCTCCACCAGCCCCAGGCGCTATGAGCGTCCGGCAGGCCTGCGGGAGCGCGTCGGATGAGCGGCCTCTCTCTGGTGAACCTCACCAAGTTCTACGGATCGGTCCAGACACTCAAAGGGATCGACCTAGCACTGGACGAGGGGGAGTTCCTGGTCCTCCTTGGCCCTTCCGGCTGCGGCAAGTCGACGATTCTGAACATCATTGCGGGCCTCCTTGAACCCACATCTGGAGATATCCGAATAGGCGGACGCTCGGTCCTTGGCGTACATCCCAAGGATCGTGACATTGCGATGGTGTTTCAGTCGTACGCACTCTACCCGAACCTGACCGTGGCACGGAACATCGGCTTCGGTCTCGAAATGCGCGGCATTCCGAAAACTCAGCGTGCTGCGGCGGTAGCCAGCGTGGCCGAAACGCTGCAAATCTCCGCTCTGCTCGACCGTCGACCTGCCGCCTTATCCGGCGGCCAGCGTCAACGTGTGGCGATCGGCCGGGCCCTTGTCCGCAATCCGGCTGTGTTCTTGTTTGACGAGCCTCTGTCCAACCTTGACGCGAAATTGCGTATGGAGACGCGGACGGAAATCAAGCGCCTCCACCAGTCGCTTGGCAAAACGATGGTCTACGTCACGCACGATCAGATCGAGGCAATGACGCTCGCGACACGGATTGCTGTTTTGAACGGCGGACAACTGGAGCAATTGGGAACTCCTGAGGAGGTATACCGCCGCCCAGCCAGCCTTTTCGTTGCGAACTTTATTGGTTCTCCCGGCATGAACTTGCTTCATGGTCGTATTGATGCCGGCAAGTTTGTGACGACTGGAGGTGAAGCTTCTATATTCTTGCCGCCTGGATACACCCACCTAGCGCAAGGTCGCTCAGTGGTCCTAGGTATCCGGCCTGAAGAAGTCGCCCTTGCAAGCTCCAATGATCCGAGTGCTCTTGTAGCTCGAGTCGATGTGGTGGAGTTAACAGGACCCGAGAAGTTGACACTCTTGCGATTGGGGGCAGATCAGGTGATGGCAAGTTTGCCTCCGACAGCAGCTGTCCAAGCTGGACAGGACCTGTCAATCACGCTCGATGAAGCCGGCGTTGTTCTCTTTGACCCCGCAACCGAAATGCGCATCGCACCTGCTCGTTGACGGGACAGAACTTTCTAACAGCGAACGGAAAAGTGCTATTCTGTAATGAGTTCACCCTGAACAACCTGATCAGGCGGTCGTGTAGTCGGACTGGCGGTTCTGCGCCTGGACGAGCTCCAGGATCAGGGCGATGATCTGGGCAAGCCAAGCCCGGAGGTGGGCGAGGATCTTGCGAAGGTTATGGCCGCAGCCGCAGAGGACGGCGAAGACCGCGTCGCCCATGGTGCCCTTGAGGCCGCAGCGGGCGAGCCGGCCGTCGGTTTTCATATGGCCGATCTCCGGCTCGATGGCACTGCGGCGTCGGAGCGTCTTCGCCAGGGCTGGCGTCAATCCGCGACGGGTGCCGCTGATCAGGACACGGGTCGTCGCAACACTGTGGCCGCGGTATCCGCGATCGACGACGGCCAGGCGGGGTCTTTGGTCGGTGAGGATCTCGACCTGCTCCAGCGCCTCGGCCAGGGTGTGGCCGTCATAGGGGTTGCCTGACAGCGACCGCATACCGACGACGAAGCCGCCGTCCAGCGTGGTGGCCACGCTGACTTTGCAGCCGAACTCGTAACGCACTCTGGCCTTGCCTTTGGAGATGCAGTCCACCTCCGGCTCATGGAGGGCGTAGATCTTGCCGGTGGTTTTCGGCGTCTGGTGCAGCAGACGTGAGACAAGGACCAGCTTGTCGAGCACCCGTTCCCGCAGCGACCCCGCAGGGATCTCATCCAGCTGCCGGCGCAGGTCGCGCAGAACGCGGCCGGCGTAGCCCTTGAGCCTCCTCAGAGCCTTGCGCATGCGCTTGAACTGCCTCGCGTGAGCGTAGCGGCCGACCTGAGCCGCCAGCCGCGGCGCAAGACGGGCGTAGCTCTGCCGCAGCTCGATCCCGGCCTCCCGGGCAAGGTCCACCAACTGCGCCCGCGCCCGCTCCACGAGCCGCGAGTCGGTCGGGTAGGCGATGGCCTTCTCCATCACCGTCGTATCCACCGCGACCTGCTCGAGGCTCCGCTCGGACACCGCGCCCGAGGCGCGGCCGGCCTCGATGGTCTTGGTCAGCAGCCACTCGGCGCCCTCCTCGCCGATGCGCTTGCGCCAGCGGGTCAGTGAAGTCGGGTCGATCGGCGCGCGGTGCTGGAAGAAGGTCTCTCCGGTGAAGTGCTGGTAATACGGGTTCTCCACCCAACGCGCGATCACGGCCTCATCGGAAAGCCGGAACGCATGCTGGAGGTAAAGAAGCCCCGCCACTAGTCGCGGCGAGGTGGCCGGCCGACCCGTCGAGGACGGAAAGAACCCGGCCCACTCCCGCTCGAAGAACTCCCAGTCGATGAGGCTCGCTAGCTTCACCAGCTCATGGCGCATGTCGATCAGATCGACGAGCCGCGGACGGAGAAGATCGTCCTGCTCGGGAGGGCGCGGGCGGTGCTTCATCGAGGGGCCGAAATTGCAGGGTTCCGGGCCGAATCCTATGAAACCCTGCACGTTAAATCGACCGAAACCTCAGCTTTCCACCACCAGATCAGACGCTTCGCCGTTGTTCAGGCCGGACTAATGAGCAATGCTGCTTCCGATGGGCTCGGATGCTGCAGACGGCCTCGATCTGCCAAGGTGGGTTCCTGAACCACCGTTGGGAGGCGTCGATGAGCGAAGTCAGCATGGTCGGGCTGGATCTCGCCAAGCACGTGTTCCAGGTCCATGGGGCGAATGGGGTGGGGTTGATCGAACAGTTGGAGCACGAGGACCTGATCGAGGTGCAGCTTTCGGACGGGCAGCGCCTGACGATCAAGACCCATGGCGCGTCCGGCATCTCGGTCGGGGATCGCCTTTCGGTCGCGCTCGATCCGGCCGCGGTGCATGTCTTCGCTGCCGCCGGCCGGCGTCTTGACCGATAGCCATCGCAATCCTGCGCTAGCTCAGGAGGGGTTCCTTTGAACAGTCCAAGGACGAAGACCGCCGATCCGGCGCCCGTCCCGAGCTTTCGCGCTGTGCTATGGGATCTCGATGGGACGCTGGTCGACAGCGAGCCCCTGCACGTCCTGGCGACGGCCGCGGCGCTGGACAGCTTGGGACTGCGCCCGCCACCGGGCTACGACGACGGTCTGCTGGGCGTCAGCGAGGAGGGGGTCCATGCGGCCCTCGTGGAGCGCGCGGGCCTGCCCCTCGAGCGCGCCGCCTGGCGTGATCTCAAGTGGAGCCACTACGAAGGCCTCCTGCCTGGGCTCAAGCCACGTTCCACGACCTTCACCGCCCTGCGACGGCTGGCCGACATGGGCGTCCCAATGGCTGTGGTGTCGAACTCCACCCGGCGCGAGGTCGATCTGGCCTTAACTGCTGCAGGGCTCGCGCAGCTCTTCCGTGTGATCCTCAGCCGTAACGACGTCACATACGGAAAGCCGGATCCCGAAGGTTATCTTTCCGCGGCGCGGCAGCTGGACGTGGCCCCTCACGAATGCCTTGTGGTCGAGGACAGCGTCCCGGGGGCGATGGCAGGCTTGCAGGCCGGGATGACGACCATCTTTCATCCTCAGCATGCCGCAGTTGTCCCGAAGGGGGCCATCGAGCTTGCCCCAGAAGGGGACTTGGCGGCCTTGATCTTTGAATGACGGGCCAGGAGGGGATTCGAGTCGGTTGCCTTGGATGCATTGCAACCCTGCTGAACTGAGTCGTCGATGTTAGAACAGGTTGCCGATGCAGATCTGGGCCATGCTGCGACACGCCGTGACCCGCGAGATCTGCGCCATGGCGACGCTCACCATTCTTGCCTAGGCGACGCTCGTTATTATCAGTGTGCGCCTTGGCCGGCGGTGATGGCGGTGGCCGGTCTGTGCCACGTTGTTCGGTGCACAATGATAGTCCGCTAAGGACGTTCAGATGCGGCGCAACGAGGCCGCACGGCCCAGTTCGACCTCTCGGTAGTCAACCGGAGGTCTAGCTCCTCCTTAAGGCTAACCTCGAAGCTGGCCCATCTGGCGGCGTACGGCCTCAACGATCAGGCGGAACTCGTCAGCAACGGCCGCCTCGATGGCGAACTCTGGGGAGGGCTCCACGACACCGGGATCCTCCTCGTGGTCGCGAAAGACACTGCGCTCCTCCAATGCGTCAAGGAGCGTGGGGTCCTGCCGGCCCAGACGGACCAGGATCTCAGCCAGCACCTTGCGTTGCGCGATGAGACGGCCTTCGAGGATCTCGGGCGAGGCGGGG
>NZ_KK088631.1 GCF_000600335.2 Rubellimicrobium mesophilum DSM 19309
CCCGCCAGCCCCGTTGATCACCTCGATGCGACGCGGCACGCGCATCGGCCCAAGCGTAGGTTCAAGTCCAGACACGAAACGATCCCATATCAGAGACCGTCAGCCTCGCCCCTCACATGCCCAAACGAAAGGTGCGGTCCAGACACCGCTTACATAAGCAGGATATCAACGTTCGATTATCTGCTGCCGGCCGGTCATGTTAGTGCCCGGATACGGAGGCTGAGTTCCCCTCCGGAAGCCCTTTTTCGCGGATCCCTTTCCTATGACCAAGCGACCTGTCGTTTACCACATCCCGGTCTGCCCCTTCTCGCAGCGCCTTGAGATCCTGCTGGAGTTGAAGGGGCAACGAGACGCCGTCGAGTTCCGGGTGGTGGACATCACCAAGCCCCGCAATCCGGCGCTTCTGCGCAAGACCCGCGGCACCACGGCGCTGCCCATCCTGGAGATGCCGGACGGGCGCATCCTGAAGGAAAGCCTCGTCATCCTGGACTTCCTCGACGAGACGATCCCGGGCCCGCGGGTCCGGCGCGAGGACCCCTTCGAGCACGCGGTCGAGCGCCTGCTGATGCTATTGGAGGGACCGCTCACGAACGCGGGCTACACGTTTGTCATGAACCAGGACCGGGCGGCCCGGCCAGCCCATTGCGACAGGCTGCTCGGGCTCTATGCACAGATCGACAGCTTCCTGCGCGAGCACAACCCGGAGGGCACCTTTCTCTTCGATGACTTCGGGCTGGCCGAGACGGTGTTCACCTCGCTCTTCATGCGGTTCTGGTTCCTCGACTACTACGAGGGCTTCGAGCTGCCAGCGGACGGCGGCTTTGAGCGCGTCCGGCGCTGGCGCGAGGCGTGCCTGGCGCACCCGGCGGCCCAGCAGGTCTCGCGCGAGGAGATCGTCAAGTCCTACTACGACTACGCCAAGGGAGCCGGAAACGGCGCACTGCTGCCCGGACGGACCAGGTCGAGCTTTGTCTTCGAGCCGCACTGGCGCACCCGTCCCTGGCCACCGGCCGACAAGTACGGGCAGTCGGCCGATGACGAGGCCCTGGGACTCGTTCCGTCGAGCCACGTCATGGCGTGGCCGTGCTCTGGATGAGAGCCTCCGTCGAGAAGACCCTGACGGCGACCAAGCGCCGCTCAAGTAATGACGCCGCCTTGGCTTCGTCGACGCGGGACAGGTCTGGACACGTCCCGGCCCTCAGGATCACCGTGCGGATCCTCACCTCACCGCAAGACCAGCCCCTACCGCCGCCGCGCCGTGAAAAGGAACCGCTCGTCAGAGACCGGCCCGCCCCAGAGCGCGTGGTGGTCCGAGAGGCTTCGCGTGGCGGTCCAGCGGAGTGATGGCGGCACGGCACGCCGCACCTCCTCGGCCGAGAGACCTGCTCCCGTGTGCCACCGTCCCTCGATCAGGAGCACTGAGCCTCCTGGGACCAGAAGTTTGGCCCAGTTCGACAGAGCCTTCCGCGGGTCCGGCAGAGCCCAGAGCACATGGCGGCAGACCACCGCGTCGAAGCTGTCGCGAGGCAAATTGGGTCGAGAGGCGTCCCCCTCGAGGAATGTCACAGCCCGGCCTGCTTTCTCGCGCGCGTTGTTCAACATGCGTGGGGACAGATCGAGGCCCGTCACCTGATGCCCTAGGTCGTGGAGCAACAGGCTCAGAGACCCGGTGCCGCAGCCAAGGTCAGCCACCCGCAACGGATGAGTACCCAACACCTCGGCCAACAGGGCGGCCCAAGCCGAACGGACCTGAGGGTCCCGCAGACCGTGATCGGCTTCCTCGTCGAAACGCTCGGCCTCGGTATCCCACAAAGCGCGTGAGTCTTGGAACGGACGATCAGGTGCAGGCACAGTGATCCGACCTCGTGCTCATACTCCTGCCCTCATATGCACGCAGTCCTAGAACCGTCGTGGCGCAGGAACGCGGGGAGCGCAACTTCGAACGACAACCGATAGCCGATAGCATCGATCGGACTGGCTCGCGTCAGTTCTCCAAGGTGAAGCTGGGCGTTCCGCAGATGTCCACCGTTTCCACGAACTCCTGCCCGTCCTCCATTACGAAACGGAGATCAGTGCTGCACTGCTCCGAGCCACCGGCGATGGTTAGCGTGCCGGTCTCGCCCGGTGGCAGCACGCCCGCAGCCAGCAGGTCCTCGCCCCAGTTACCCTCATCGGCGGGCGAGGCGTAGAACTCCACAATGATCAGCGAGCTGGCATTCGTGAGCGAGTAGCTGACGTCCGATGCTGCAACTGGCACGCCCGCGACGGCAAGAGGAACCGTCAGGGCAAGGCTGAGGCGGTTCATGTCAGGATCCTTCGATGAAGCAGCCGAAAGCCGGCCTGATCCCGCTCACCTACGATGCCTCCCGCGCTCTCGAAAGAGACAGGCACCTGCTATCCAATAGCAACGCCTCTTCTGTCCAAACTACTAGGCAGGCTCCGAAGCCAATCGCCGGAGAGATATCACGGCTGAGGTCGCAGAGGGGCGGTAGTGAGGCAGAGGCCCCGATCATGTTGACGCAAAATCTGAGAGAACTGCAGGCGTGGTACGTCGGCGGAGCGATCAGAATGCTTGCTGCTGTAGGGCTGCTCATGGCCAGCAAGCCAATGTGGTAAGCTCAGCTGGCGGAATAGCCCACGGGAGCGCGCCTCCATGACCTCTCTTCTTACGTTGGAGAACCCAGTCTTTGTGGCCTACGCCGTCGCGGCGGCGCTCATGGTCCTCAAGATCATGGGCCAGGGTTGGATGACAGTGGTGCTTATGACGAGGTTTGACGCAGGCCTCATGAGCCCCGAGGACCTCCGCCAGACACCCTTCAACAAGAACCCTCGGCCGGACCAACTCGCCCCGCACCCCGACGTGGAGCGCTCGCGCCGCATGCACCGCAACGACCTTGAGAGCATCCCCGCATTCCTCGCAGCGGGCCTGATCTTCGTCACCACGGAGCCGCCCTTCTGGCTGGCGGTGCTGCTCTTCTCGTTCTTTGTGCTGGCGCGGCTCGCCCACACTTGGGCCTATGCTACGGCCCAGAACCACGAGGTGCGGGCCAGCTTTTACTCGGCAGGCTCCATCGTAGTCATGTTCATGGCCATATGGGTGCTGGCAGTGGCGCTGCTCTAGGTCTCGAGCCGCCCTCCGGCCACCGGCCCCGGCTGGTTCGCTGTCTGTTGAAAGTGGTCCCAAGTCCGCCCGGCCAAGACGAAGGGCCTCCGACCTCACCAGCGGCCAGCTCAGAACAGCGTGTTCATCTCCTCGGGCTGGGGCAGCGTCTTGCCGTCCGGCCGGTCGAGAGATTGGAGGCGCGTCATGTCCTCCGGGCTGAGGGTGAAGTCCCAAACGGCTAGGTTCTCAGCCACCCGGGCCGGGTTGGCGGTCTTGGGCAGGACGACCAAGTCCTGCTGCAGGTGCCAGCGGATGACCACCTGCGCCGGGGTTCGGCCAAGACGGGCCGCAATGTCGGTCACGACCGGGTCGCGGAGCACGGCGGCGCCCTCTCCGCCCAGCGGACTGTAGCTCTCGGTCACGATCCCATGGGCCGCGTGCCAGTCCCGGAGGTCGCGCTGCTGGTAGCGGGGATGCAGCTCCACCTGGTTCACGGCCGGCACCACGCCCGTCTCGCCGATGAGGCGATCGAAGTGGGTGGGCAGGAAGTTGGACACCCCAATGGAGCGGACCCGGCCCTGCGCCCGCAACTCGACCAGCGCCCTCCAGGTCTCGGCGTAGCGGTCGTGCTCCGGCACGGGCCAGTGGATCAGGAACAGGTCGAGGTAATCGAGCCCGAGCCGCTGAAGGCTGCCCTCCAGCGAGCGGAAGGTGCTGTCGTAGCCCTGGTCGCGGGTGCGCTCCTTGGAGGTGATGAAGAGCTCCTCGCGGGAGACCTCGGCCTCGCGCACGGCGCGCCCGACGCCCTCCTCGTTGTCATAGCCCTGCGCCGTGTCGATGTGGCGGTAGCCCGCCTTGATTGCGGCGCCGACGACCTCCGGCGCATCCTGGTCCGGCAGGCGCCAGACCCCGAAGCCCAGGCGTGGCATATGGTGGCCATCGTTGAGCGGGAGAGTTGGGCTGAGGGGCATGGAGATTGGCATCTTTCTATTGGACGCTCGTTTCTATGGCACGCTTGCGTGTGGTCGGTTGGACTGCATCCAACCTCTGCGAGAACAGAGCGAGCAGCCGCAGGTGGAGGCTAGGTCATTGGCTCACGGCGGCCAGAGGGGGCCCGATTGATCGAGACGATGGCCTCGGGAGTCGCGCCAGGCGATACGGGCGCCTTGGATTCGCCAAGCTGCCTCAGGATCGTGTGCCGGTGCCCTTCCTGAGAGTGAGTCTGCTCAACATGAGTCGCTGGCTCTTGCGGGGACAAGGAGGGTCACGGTCCTGACCGCGTAGGCGGATGTTGCACGCCAGTGCTCGGCCCGCTCAGTTGCGGCTTGGCTTTTCGGCAAACTGCGCCCTGAGCCATCCAACAAAGGCCTCCACCGCCGGGCGGCGTGGTCCCGGCAGGGTGACGGCCCAGTAGGTGAGCTCCGGCAAACCTGGAAAAGGCACCTCGACGAGCCGCCCGGCCGCCAAGTCGGCGGTGGCGACCACGTCGGCCGAGAACAGAAGGCCGTAGCCTGCCAGCGCCGCCGAGACCGCCAGGATGGGATTGTCGATGCCGGCTACCTTCAGGCTGCCCGGATCGACCCCAGCGGCCTCAAGCCAGGTGGACTCCTGCGGGTCGCCCGAGGACAGGAGCCAAGGCAGCCGTGTCAGGTCGTCGTCTCGGGCCACGAGCTCGGGGGCTCCCACCAAGATGAAACGCGTCCGCACGACCGGCTCCGCCCTGAGCCCCGGCCATTGGCCCTGGCCTGTTCGGATGCCCACGTCGTAGCCGTCCCGGGCGAGGTCGACCACCGCGTAGTCGGGGTTGATCGAGACGGCCACGTCCGGATGGCGCCGCCAGAACGAGCCCAGCCTTGGCAACAAGACAGACTGGGCGAAGTTCGGCGTGGCGGTCACCCGCAGCCCCCTCCCCTTCTCCGCGCCTCGCAGCGCCTCGATGCTCCCCGCGATGGTGCCGAACCCATCCCGGAGCGCCCGTGCCAGACGCTCGCCGTCGTCGGTCAGGGCCAGCCCACGTCCGTCGCGTCGCAGCAGCGTGGTGCCGAGCTCGCCCTCAAGCCCGCGCACCGCCTGAGAAACAGCCGCGTGCGTCACGTTGAGCACCCGCGCAGCCTCGCTGAAGCTAGCGAAGCGGGCTGCGGCCTCAAAGGCCCGCAGCGCTGACAAGGAGGGGAGATGGCGCCAGTCGGGATCCGACATCTGTCAACCTGCCTAACAGATCCGAAGAATTGCTGCTTAGCCGATCCCGGGCGGTTCGACTATATAGGCTTCATTGCACGACCCATTGGAGCTTAGCCATGTTTCAGTTCTTCGATCTCCGCGATTGGCAACGGGCGAGCCGGTTCGAGGGCCAGGATGCCTTCGACCCGACCGCCTTGCACCGCCGGGAACTTCGGGCGCTTCTCCGGCAAGAACGCCGGGCGCAGTGGGCCGCAGTTCGGCGGCGGGACTGAACCGGGTCGGCAGACCGCAGGTCTCAATCTCTAGCTCTTCCGCGCCCGAAACTCCGCATAGCGCCGAACCGCGTCGCGCAAGCCCTGCTCCGGATCGTGCCGCTCATGGTAGCCGAGCTCCGACCGGATACGCGCGTCCGACAGGATGATCGGCTGGTCCGCGTCAAAGCCCGGCGGCTCGACTGCATCGCTTTCCACGATTTGGCCCCGCCATCCCACGGCTTGGCCGATCCGCGCCACCCACTGGGCCTCTGTGGGCGAGACCGGCTCTGCCACGTTCCAGGCGCAGAACCCCGACCAGTCCCCCAGCGCAGCCAGCGCCACCGCGTGCCCTGCGTTGCGGTTGAGCACCCGTGCAAAGCGCCAGCCCGCAAGGCGGGGGTGCAGGGCTATCTCCTCCACCCCGTCGAGCATGGGCCCGGCATAGGCCTCGATCCGGCTCTGGTCGGGCCAGCCGTAGACCGCCGGCAGCCGCAGGACCGCCACGTTCTCGAGGGCTGCTGCGTAGACCTGCTCGACGGCCAGCTTGTCGTAGGCGGCACCCTGCGCGCCCTCGCCCACCCGTAGCGGAGAGGCCTCGGTGATCGGCTCTGTCTCGGGTGGTCCCCCGATCAGACGGTTGAGCCGCGAGAAGGCCTCGTAGACGTCGGCCGAGGAGACGGCAACCGTCCGCGTCGGCGCTCCATGCTCGCGCAGGACCTCGACCGTGGCCTCTGCCTCGGCACTGGTGAAAGCGATCATGTCGATCAGGACCTCGGGCTGTGCGACGTCCAGCGCCGCTCGGACCGCTGCTGGATCATGCCGGTCCCCGCTTAGGGCCGTGACGCTGTCTGGCCCCTGCGCGCGCCGGTTCATTACCCAGAGGTCCACGGCCGGCTCAAGCTCCTGCAAGCCCGACAGGACCCAGGGGCCGATCAAGCCAGTCCCTCCGATGACGAGTACACGGATCATGGATCATCCTGTGATGACTATGGGTTGGTGACGGAAATGTCGGTCCTTGCGCACCTGCGGTCACCTCTCAAGCACTCACACGCTCAGCAGAAGCTCGCCCCGCGAGACAGTGACGCAGCGCCCGGCCACGGTGGCATGAAGGCCGCTGGGCCTGCGTTCGGCGGTCACATGCAGCACACTTGGCCGACCCATTTCTTCGCCCTGGCGGACCTCGAACTCGGCGTGTGGCTCGGTTCCGAGGGACAGCAGAAGGGCGCCTAGAGGAGCGTTGGCGCTCCCGGTGGCGGGATCCTCGAAGGTTCCGGCCAAGGGCGCGAACATGCGAGCGCGAAGGCCTGCCTCGAACTTGCAGTAGACGTGCAAGGAGAGCCGTCCCTCAAGCCACGGGTGAGCCGCTGCAAGGCCCCGGAAGGCCGAGAGATCAGGGGAGCAGCGACCAAGGGCATCGGGGCGAAGCCTGGCCACCACGAACGGGACCCCGACGGAGACAAGACACGGCGCATGCTCGGAGGTGTCTACGTCGTCCGGGTTAAGGCCTAGACATGATGCGATCCCTTCGACGGGCAACTCACCGCCCACGCTCAACGGCTGCGGTGCTGTGATCTTTCCGCCCGTGGGACGCCCTTCCGCATCTCGCTCGATCTCTACCCTGACTAGGCCTGCCGGTACCTCGAGGTGCAGAGGGCCGTTTCTACCCCGCCCGAGACCCGCGAGCACATATCCCGTGCCAATGCTCGGATGGCCCGCAAAGGGCATCTCCGCCGTGCGATTGAAGATGCGCACCCGTGCGGTGTTGGCCGGATCCTCGGGCAGAAGGACGAAGGTCGTCTCGCTGAAGTTGAACTCGGCAGCGATGGACTGCATGTGCCTCGTTGAGAGGCCACGCGCGTCGGTGATCACCGCCAGGGGATTGCCCCCGAACTGCTTGCTGGTGAAGACATCGGCAGTCTCGAACGAATACGGCCTCATGGATCACTCCTTGGCTGGTAGGGCCGACCGTCCTTGTGGGTGAAGACCCACCGCCCCTCGGGATCGAGCATGGCCTTGAGGTCGTCGCGCGGGTAAGTGCCCTCATCGCCCGGCGTGCGGTCGCCGATCTCAAGGTAGACCACCTCACGGTCGGTACGGTTGACGAGTTGGTGGGCAATCCCCTGCGCCGGGAAGCCCGCGCACATGCCGGGCCCGAGCAGGACCTCGCCCCGATCGGTGACCAGCGTCGGCTCGCCTTCAAGCACATATATGAACTCGTCCTGTTTGCTGTGTCGGTGCAGGAGGGCCGACTCGGCTCCGGGCCGAAGGTGGGTGAGGTTCGCCCCGAAGTTCCGGAGCCCGAAGAGGTCGCCGAGGATGCGCTTCTCGCGTCCCGCAACCCGGCTGTAGAAGGGGTCCGGCAGAAAGGACGGCTTCGCGCGCGGAGGCACGGAAGTCGCCAGTATCGCGATCGGGGATGGCCTTTGGCTATTGGTCACAGGTCCCTAGTCCTCTGTCGCTCATGGTACTGCACTCTCGATCTGGAGGGCGGGCTGGTAGCCACGACCGCTGACGTTCGTCCGTCGCGGCCCTACTCGATCCGCCCGTAGCTGGCCGTCAGAATGGCTCGGTCGAGCGCCTGGGTGTTAGCGAAGAAGCCAACCAGGGCGGCTGAGGCAGTATCGTCGAGCGGCAGCTTGGTCACGGGCATAGCAAAGACGGTGAAGACGTAGCGGTGCGCTGGGGCGCCTGCGGGAGGGCATGCCCCAGAGTAGCCATTCTGGCTCAGGTCGTTGCGCGCCTGCACGGCGTCCTCAGGCAGATCCGCTCCACCTGCCGCGCCCGCACCCTCGGGCAATGAAGTCGTAGTGGCCGGCAGGTTGAACACCGACCAGTGCCAGAGACCCGAGCCCGTTGGCGCGTCCGGATCGTAGGCGGTGACGACGAAGCTCTTGGTGCCCTCAGGTGCGCCATCCCAAACGAGCGCGGGCGAGAGATTGCCCCCCTCGCAGCCAAAGCCCGCCATAACCTGATCCGGCCCGAGCGTGCCTCCCTCGCCCATGTCCAGGGAGGTGAGGCGCATCTGGGCCAGCGCCGAGTTGGTCAGAAGGACAAGGGCGGCCGTCGTGGCGCAGGCGAGGCGGAAGGTCATGGCAGGCGTCTCCGTAATCTGGACGCCCTTCTTTACCCTTCCGAATGGTCCTTCGCGGTGCGGCGGCGATCAAGATTAGTGCCGATCCGGTCAACCCGACCCCGCACCATCGAGGGCGTGATGCCGAACCGAGCCCGGAAGCGGACGGCAAAGCGCGATGGGCAGTCATAGCCCACCTCGAGCGCCACCCGATTGACCGGCTGGCTGGTGGCCTGGAGGAGCCCCAGCGCGCGGCTCATGCGTAGGTCCGCGAGGAGATCTGAGAAGCTTGTACCTTCTCGCGCCAAGCGCCGGCGCAGCGTGGCCTCGCTCAGGGCCAGCGCTCGCGCCGCCTCGGGCGCAGTCCAAGGCGCGGCGAGGTCCTCGGCCAGCAGGGTCCGCAGGCGTGCGGCCAGACCTGCGGACCGCGCCGGGCCGACGCCGACCCCTTCCTGGGCCAGCCACAGGAGCACCCCAGCCACGGCGTGCTCGCGCAGGGCAAGTGGCAGGAGCGGGTCCTCACAGGCAGCGGTTGCGCGATCGAAAGCGGCAAGGGCGCGATCGTCCTTGGCCAGCCTACTCGGGTCGCCCGGGGGAAGTGTCTCAGGCCCCAAAACGAGCGCGCTGGCCACATAAAGGCCGCTGAGCGCCGGCTGGTTCTCAATGGTGAGCGGCTCGCCTGAAGGTAGGACGGCCAGGCTCCCAGGACCAATTGCGAGCCATGATCCGCCATGGCTGACCCGCTTCTCCCCCTGGCGCACACGCACCACTGCCGGCCGTTCAGCCACAAGGGCACGGAAGGTCGCCTGGACAGCTTGGCGGACAAGCAGATGGGTGGGAGCCAGGGTCATTGGCGCGAGCATCCTTCGCGCACAGACTGCCACGGCGTCGGCGAGCTCGAAAGAGCTCTCCTGGCTCTGGCCTCCCTGGTCCCAGGTTGGCGTAAGCGCGCCATCGTCTAGCAAATATGGTCGCATCTTAGAGACGCCATATGTGCACGCCCACTGCACACCCGGTAAGGTCGCAATTAATCGTCTAGAGCCTTGCCTTGGAGCGATACATGACGCCAGCGCGGTGCTTCCTTTGCACCTCAACTCCCAGGTGACGCCACGACCGACATCAAAGAGATCCAGACTTGGTCGGCACAGGGCTATGCCGAGAACGCAGCCTTCGTTCCCGCCTACGGAAGTGAGGTCCTCGATCTGCTGGCGCCTCAGCCGGGCGAGCGGGTGCTGGACCCGGGCTGCGGGGACGGCACCCTCACCTCCGAGATCGGCGGGCGCGAGGCCGAGGTGCTGGGGGTGGACAGCTCAGCCGAGCTTCTGGAGGCGGCGCGAGCCCGTGGCGTTCCCACCCAGCGCATGGACGGGCAGGCCTTGACCTTTGAGGCGGAGTTCGACGCGGTCTTCACCAACGCCGCGCTGCACTGGATGCGCGACCACGACGCCGTCGTCCGAGGGGTGAGCCGCGCGCTCCGGCCCGGGGGCCGCTTCGTGGGCGAGTTCGGCGGGCACGGCAACGTCGCGGCCATCGTGACCGCCCTTGTGGCGGCCCTGGGCCACCAGGGCCTGGATGGAGCCGCGCGGATTCCCTGGGTCTTCCCAACACCCCAGGAGTGGCGCAGGCGTCTCGAGGAGCAGGGCTTCGAGGTCCGGCTCGCGGTCCTGATCCCCCGCCCCACTCCCCTGCCCACCGGCATGGAAGGGTGGCTGGCGACCTTCGCCAACCCTTTCGTGAGTGGCCTTGCCCCGCCCGAGCGGGAGGCGGTGCTGGCCGAAGCGGTCCGCCTTCTGATGCTGACTTTGCGGGCTCAGGACGGGAGCTGGACCGCCGACTACGTTCGCCTGCGCTTCGCCGCCCTGCTCGCTTGAGTTGGTGCTACCAGAGCCGAGCAACGGCGGATAGCTCGCCGGCCCGGATAGTGATTGATCCGTGGTAGTAGCACCGACCCCACAGAGGCAGTGGGCCAAGTGCAGCACGAGGACGCTCGTAGGTTCTGACACGATAGAGATTATCACGCTCTCCAGCGTCCCGAGTAGACCGGCGTGCGCCGTTCGATCCAAGCGTTCAGCCCCTCGCGCGTATCGCTCGTCGGAGCAACCCGGGCGAACTGCTCCTGCTCGATGAGGAGACCTTCGCCGATGCTGGCGTTCAGCCCGCGGGTGACCGCCGCGATGATGCTGGTGATCTGGCCCCCGTTTGACCGAACACTCAGGCGGTTGCGGTTTGGGCGGCGATGAACTCGCGAGGCGAGCGCATTTTCAGCCCGGAGTGCGGGTGGTGGGCGTTGTAGTCCTCGAACCAGCTTGGGAGCAATCCGAGGACAGCGGCAGCGTCCGGCAAGGGCGTGACCTGGACGTAGTCGCGCTTCAGGGTGCGGACGAAGGCCTCGGAGATGCCATTGCTTTGGGGGCTCTTCACGGGCGTGAAGCAGGGCTTCAGCCCGAGCTGGCGGG
>NZ_KK088632.1 GCF_000600335.2 Rubellimicrobium mesophilum DSM 19309
TCGTCGACAACCTGAGCACGCATCGCGCCACGGACGTGCTGCTGTTCCTGCTGACGCATCCGCGCTGGGAGATGGTTTTCCAGCCGAAGTACGCAGCCTACCTCAACCTGATCGAGCCGTGGTGGAAGGTGCTGCGCTCCCTGGCGCTGAAGGGCCGGCGGTTTGAAAGCTGGGAGGAGATCGCGCAAGCGGTGGAGCGGGCAACAGTCTACTGGAACGATCACCGGCATCCGTTCGTCTGGGGCCGGCGGCGCCGGCACCAGCCACGACGCCAGCCCGGGATCGCTCTGCCGCCAAAAGCAGCCTGACTTGCCGGATGAACCACTAAGGTGGCGGAGATGCGCCGCCTTGACCTCCTCATGGCCGAAGTACTGGACCGCGGTCAGGTTGCCTTCCCCGTCCAATCCGGATCTTTTGCGGACCTGCGGAACTGGCTCGCCTCTTGTGCAAAGGTATCGGCATGAACATAGACATGATCCGCGCCGCCGCCGATCGCGCCCACGGCGCGATCCGCCGCACGCCGCTCCTGTCGGCACCCACCCTTGACGTGCTGGCCGGACGGCGGGTGCTGGTGAAGGCCGAGTGCCTCCAGCACACTGGAAGCTTTAAGGCGCGCGGCGGCTGGGCCGCAGTCACGAGCCTGCCCAAGGACAGCCCTGGTATCCTGGCCATGTCCTCGGGCAACCATGGGCAGGGTGTCGCCCGAGCGGCGGCGAACTGCGGCCTGCCCTGCGTCGTGCTGATGCCCGCCGACGCGCCGCGCGCCAAGATCGAGGGAACCCACGCCTGGGGCGCCGAGGTCGTCCTCTACGACCGTCTCCGCGACGACCGCAACGCCTTGGGGGCGCGTCTCGCGGAGCAGCGAGGGCTCGCGCTTATTCCGCCCTTTGACCACCCGGAGGTAATCGCGGGCCAGGGCACAACCGGGCTCGAGATCGCCGCTCAGGCCGCTGAGGAGGGGGTCGGGCGAGCCGATGTCCTGGTCTGCTGTGGTGGAGGGGGCCTGTCCGCCGGCATCGCCCTGGCGCTCGCCGCCGAGGCGCCCGGCCTGCGCGTCCGCACTGTCGAGCCGCAGGGCTTCGACGACGTCGCCCGCAGCATTGAGGCCGGGGAGCCCATCCTAAACGCGCCGGGTGGCACGACCATCTGCGACGCGATCATGACCCCCACCCCCGGCCGCCTCACCTTTCCGCTTCTCCAAGCGCATTGCGGCCCAGGCCTCGCGGTGACCGACGAAGAGGCGCTCCGCGCCATGGCCCTGGCCTTCCGCCACCTGCGCATCGTTCTAGAGCCCGGAGGCGCTGTCTCGCTCGCGGCGGCGCTGTTCCGTCGCGACCAGATCGATGGCGAGGCGGTGATCGCCGTCGCCTCGGGTGGCAACGTCGACCCAAGCGTCTTCGCGCGGGCGCTGGAGGCTTAGCGCGCTGATGAATGGCGTTGTCATGTGTGCACGGCTGGGCTCTTGAGAAGCCCGTTTAGACCGGAGCCTGAACCATGTTGCCCCCGCGAGTTTAACCCGAGCAAGCGAGCAGATGAAGGAGAACGGCATCGGCTTGCCAAAGCAGAACGGCGATGGTGGCGCTCAGCCGCTTAAGGTCGATCGCTGACTTGCGCGTCCACCAATCAGTTCGCGTACCATAACACGTCATGTGGTCACTCGGCCTGAACCTGAAAGACCGGCACGAAGGAGGCCGGAGCAAGCGATTCCGCCGGTCCCACCTCGGGGGCGTTGTCCTGTGTGACTATCACGATAGCCGGGCCGGCGTGGACGGTCACAAGACTACCCTCTAAGGCGCGCACTGCCATTTCTACGGCCAGCCTGCCCTGTAGGACAGGGAAATCTGTCGGCGCAGCGAGGATGCGGCTGCGCCGGATGCCCCGATATACGGCATGGCTCATGTACGTCGAGACGATCGCGATCTGGTCTGACTGACCCCGCGCGCGCAGGATCGACACCGCCGCTTCGGCCATCGGGCCGCTGCCGACGAGGTAGTCAATCTCGGGCGTGCGGTCGAGTACCTCTTCGATGAGAAGGACCTGCTCCTCAAGCCCGGTGTCGCCGTAACGGGTCGCCACGATCTGGGCCGAGCTGTCCGCGAGCGCCTCGCGGAAGCCCTGCTCCACGAAGGACACCCAGCCTGCGCCCTCGGGTCCGGGGAACCAGGCAATGCGGACGGGCGCTGAGTCCTTCGGGTGCCTCTCGGCGATCACCCGGCCCGCGGCGGCCCCCATCTCGCGCCAAGGCACGCTAGCCTTGGCGGTGATCCCGCGGTCATCGATGTCGTTTACCGCCGCGATCACGGGCATGTGGCGGGCCGCCTCCTCGACCGTCGGTGTGAGGCCGTCGAAGGAGACGGTCCCCAGGATCATGGCGTCGGCGCCGCTCTCGCCGCATTGCCTCGCCTGCTCGATCTGGCGATCGAGGTTTGGGTAGCCCCCAGCCTCGTAGAGCGTGAAGGAGATGCCGAGCCGCCGCGCTTCCTCGACCATGCCGTAGTTCACGCTGAGCCAGTAGGCATCCTTGAGATGCGGGTAGAGGATGCAGAGCCGCCAGGGCCGCGAGGCATGGTCGAGCGGGGCGTAGGCAAGCGGAACAGCGGGGCTGTCGTCGTCGAAAGGAATGGAGCGGGCCTGAAGTGGCCACAGGTCCTCGGCCGCCACGATCCGGGGCGGGGCGGTCGCGAGAATGCACAGTGCGACGCAGAGCGGGCTTGCGAGACGGGGCATGTACGGTAGTAGCCTTCTCCCGCGGCAAGGGGGCCGCAGGGGCGACACTTTGCGGAAGATCCTCTCCAAGTCTAGTCTCGGCGGGCGGCTGCTCGCGGCGTTCCTCGTGATCGCGGGATCCCCAGCCGCGATGGGCGTGCTGGGTTGGGTGGAGCTGCGCGACGTGGCGCAGAACCAAGAGAGGGCTGTCACAGAGACCATCCCGGCCATCTCCGAGGTGCGTGGCGTGACCGAGGAGACGAGCCGGCTCGTTGCCGTCGCGCCGGAGTTGGCCGCCGTCACCACCGAACCCTCGCGGGCCGAAAGGGCGGCCTTCCTGTTCCGGCAGGTGGATGCGCTCCGCGACCGGCTAGCACGATATGAAGGCGCCGACAGCGACGCGCCCAGCGGGCTGGTCCGGGCCGAGGAGGAGGTGCGAGCGGCAATCACTGGGCTGGACCGGCTGGTGCGCCAGCGCATCCGGCTCCTCGCGCAGCAGGACGAACAGGTGCGCGAGGGGCTAGCGGCCACGGGAGAGCTGCTGGAGATCGCGGATACGCTGGTCGCCAACGCCGAGACGGGCACCTCGGCCGTGATCTCGTCCCTCTACGACATCGAGGAGACGAGTCCCTCGGACGAGCGGGCGCGGCTGGACGCTTTGGACAAGCTGATCGAGGTCGATCTGTTCCAGCTGCGCCTGATGTTCGAGCTGCGCGCCCATGCGGCCGAGATTGGGCTCCTGCTCAATCGGCTCCCCTCGGTTGCGGACGGCAGCGAGCTGGCACTGCTGAGGGTCGATCTGAACCAGAGGATCGAGATCGCCACGCGGCGCATCCTGACGGTCAGGGACCCGAGCCGTGCCGAGCGAGCGCTGGCGCTCCTGCGCCGGATTGCGCCCAGTCCTGCGCCCCTGTCGGAATCGGTCGGCCTATTCGAGGTAACCGAGGGCCTCCTCGCGGTGAACGGTCGGATCGAGGAGGCGCAGGCGTTGCTCCGCGAGGCGGCGGCGAGTCTCGACGTCGAGGCGGCGGCGCTGGCCGACCGCATCCAAGCGCGGGCCGTGGCCGCGGGATCGGAAGCCCAGGCAGCGATCCGAGCGACGCAGCTCCTTTATGCCTGGTCGGCGGCCTTCGCTCTCATCGTGTCGCTGGTGGTCCTGTGGTTCTACGTGCGAGGTAACGTCGTGCGCCGGCTAAACGCGCTGTCCGCCACGATGATCCGACTGGCGGACGGCGACCTGGGCGCGCCGATCACGCCCTCAGGCAACGACGAGATCGCGCGGATGGAGGGCGCGGTCGGGGTGTTCCGTAGGCAGGCCGTTGCCAACCACAGCCTCGAAGAGGAGCGCGAGCGCTACCTTGCCGAGCTGAGGGCGCATCGCAACGAACTCCAGCGCCTCGTGGATGAGCAGACCGAGAAGCTGCGGGGCGAGGTCGCTGCGCACGAGGCGGCACGCAGCCGGGCGGAGGCGGCGGATCGGGCGAAGTCCGAATTCCTCGCGATGATGAGCCACGAGATCCGCACCCCGATGAACGGGGTCTTGGGCATGCTGCGGAGCCTGTCCCGCGACGGCCTCACCGAGCGACAGTCAGCCCATCTTCAGGCGGCGCTGGCCTCGGGCAAGGGGCTGATGGGCATCCTCAACAGCATCCTGGACTACCTGAAGCCCGACAGTTACGCGCCGGGGCAGGAGACCGTGCGGTTCGATCTCGCCGAAGTGGTGCGGGACATCGCCCTGCTGATGTCGCCCATGGCCGAGGAGAAGGGCCTGACCCTGACCTATGCGCTGCCCGAAGGGCCGGTGCCGCCGCTCCAGGGCGATATGGGCAAGTTGCGGCAGATCCTCTTTAACTTCTTATCCAATGCCGTGAAGTTCACGGACAGGGGAGGGGTGGCGCTGACCGTCGAACGGGCTGAGGCGACCGAAGAAAGGATTGGCCTCGTCTTCCGCGTACAGGACACTGGCAAGGGGATCGCGCCTGAAGCCCAGGGCCGCATCTTCGAGCCTTTCGAGCAGGAGGACGCGCAGACGGCGCGGGCCTATGGCGGCACGGGGCTCGGGCTCGCGATCTCGCGCCGGCTGGCCGAGGCGATCGGTGGGGAGCTCTCGCTGGACAGCCAACCGGGGCGCGGTTCGACCTTTACCCTGGTGGCGAGCTTCGCCGCAGCCGAGGGGGCGGCCGAGCCGGCGGCGGCCCTGTCCGCCGCGCGGTGGAGCGAGGGCGGGCTGTCGGTCCTGGTAGTCGAGGACCACGACATCAACCGGCACGTGCTGGACGCCTATCTCGATACGATGGGCCACTCGCGCGAGATGGTCGAGACCGGCGAGGAGGCCGTGGAGCGCATCCGCTCGGGCTGCTTCGACGTGGTACTGATGGACGTGAACTTGCCGGGCATCTCGGGGATCGAGGCGACACGGCGCATCCGCGCGCTGGCCGACCCGGCGCGTGCCGGGGTCCCTGTGATCGGGATTTCCGCCCATGTCCAGGCGGACGACATCGCCGCCTGCCTCGATGCTGGGATGATCGAGATGGTGCCGAAGCCGATCGCGCCCGAGGACCTGTCCGGGGCGCTCTCGCGGCTTGGACCCGGCAGGGACGGGGCGGCGGCGTTGCGGGGGGTGCTCGCGGATCTCGGGCCGGAGCGGACGGCCCAGATCGTCGAGATGATGCTCGGCCAACTGGGCGGCGGGATCGAAGACTTCGCACGCGCCAGCGATGCGGGGGACTTCGCGCTCCTGGCCCGCCATGCGCATCGGCTGAAGGGGGCGGTAGGCAATTTCAGCCTGCCCGACCTCGTGGCTTGCCTCGACCGGATCGAGCGCAAGGCGGCCGAGGAGGATTGTGCTGGTCTCGACCGCGAGCTTCCGAACCTCGCCTGCCTCGCAAAGGCTGCCCGGCGCGACCTGACCGCTTCGCTGAACGCTCTCCGGGCTGGTCATCCGCTCATGCGAGCGGCGCAGTGAAGACGTAGCCTTCCCCATGCGAGGTTCCGAGGATACGCGGCGCCTTGGGGTCGTCACGTAGCTTGGCACGGAGCCGCTTTACCATCACGTCGACCGTTCGCGCGTTCGTGCCGTCCTGTCTGTGTGTGATAGTGGCGAGAAGGCGGTCGCGGTCCAGCACTATGCCGGGGTTGAGCACGAAGGCGCGGAGGAGTTCGTATTCCGCGCGGGTCAACGGGATCGCGCCCCCGTCGGGCGCGACGAGGTGCCGGGTGGAGAGGTCGAAGCTGAAGCCCGCGAAGCTCACCACGCGCCGTGCGAGTTGGCGCATGGCCGAGGTGCGGCGCAGCAGGTTCTTCACACGCGCTAGGAGTTCGCGTCGGTTGAAGGGCTTGCAGACGTAGTCGTCGGCGCCAAGCTCCAGCCCCACGATCCGGTCCACATCGTCAGTCCGGCCAGACAGGAGGATGATCCCGATCTCGGACCGTGCGCGCTGCTCGCGGGTAATCTCGAGCCCGTCCTTGCCTGCGAGGTTGATGTCCACAATCAGGAGGTCCGCGCCGTCCTGGGCCATGACGACCTCGGCTGCCTCCGAACCAGCGCAGGCAGTGACACGATATCCGAAGGACTCAAGATAGCCCGCCAGTGCCATACGAGTCACAGGCTCATCTTCGATGATGACGATATGGGCCGAACTTTGGGTCATTCGGGGCCTCCCCGGGCGGGCTTAGCTATACTCCTCGTTAACAATCTGTAACAAGTCCTTCCATCCCGTTCACCGTTGGGGTCTGACGCGTTCACATGTCTTCCCTAGCGTTGATTCGCGGGAAGGCGCTCGACCTTCCAGAAAATCTCCGCCCCCGAAGGGCGGCCAACGGAAGGGAACATGCTTCATGCAACGTAAGGTACTTCTGCTCGCTACCACGGCCTCGCTCGGCCTCTGCGCGGCGGCGGCATGGGCCGAGGATTCCAGCGATCCAATCATCATCCCGATCCACAACTGGTCGAGCCAGATTGTGATGAGCAACGTGATCGGACAGATCTTCGAGTCGCTGGGGGATTCGGTCGAATACGTCCCTACGGACAGCCAAGCGGTCTACGAAGCCATCCGCCTGGGCGACGTGACGTTTGAGCCGGAGGTCTGGGAGGGTGCTTACGGGGCCTCGTTCACCGCGGCGGTAGAGAAGGGCGGAATCCACGATGTAGCCACGCATGACGCGGTCACGCGCGAAGACTGGTGGTATCCGATGTGGACCAAGGAGGCTTGCCCCGGCCTGCCCGACTGGCAGGCGCTGAATGAATGTGCGGCACTCTTCGTCACCCCCGAGACCGGAGACAAGGGCCGGTTCCTTGGCGGCCCGGTGGATTGGCTCAAGCACGACCAGGAAAAGGTCGATGCCTTGGGCATGAACTTCGTAGTGGTGAACGCGGGCTCCGCCGCGGCCCTCTGGGCCGAGATCTCAGCCGCTGAGGAGCAGCAGAAGCCGATCGTCGTCTTCAATTGGACCCCGAACTTCGCCGAGGCAGTCTGGCCAGGCGAGTTCGTCGAGTTTCCGGCCTGGGAGGCAGGTTGCGACACCGATCCCTCCGTTGGCCCGCTTCCGGACAAGACCTATGACTGCGGCAACCCGGCGAACGGCTACCTGAAGATCGCTGCCTGGGATGGGATGCCGGAGAAGTGGCCAGCGGCGTACGCGGTCCTTCAGCAGGTGAACTTCACCAACGCCCAGATCGCTGAGATGGCCAAGATGGTGGACGTGGACGGCATGGAGCCGGAGGACGCCGCGACGGCCTGGCTTGAGGCGAACGAGGACGTCTGGAGACCCTGGGTCGAATGAACGCGTTGCCTGATCCCGTGACCCTGTCCACCACCCTCCCCCCGCTATCGGCGGGGTGGGGAACCGTTCCAAAGGATCGCCACGTGAACGAGGCGGAGCCAGTTATCGCCTGCCGCAACTTGTGGAAAGTCTTTGGCGATAGACCCGACCGGATCCTCTCCCGCCTTAACTGCAATCCCTCGGCCGAGGAGTTGCGGCAGAGCGGCCTGATCGCGGCGGTGCGTGACGTCTCGCTTACCATCGGGCGGGGTGAGATGCTGGTGGTGATGGGTCTTTCGGGGTCGGGCAAGTCTACCTTGGTCCGTTGCTTGTCGCGCCTCATCGACGTGACGAGCGGCGCGATCATCGTTGAAGGGCGCGACATCGGTGCGATGACCGAGACCGAGCTGATCGACTTGCGCCGGCGCAAGATGGGGATGGTATTCCAGAGCTTCGGCCTCCTGCCGCACCGCACAGTAGTCGACAACGTGGCCTTCCCGCTTGAGATGCGCGGGCAGGACCGGTCGACGCGCATCGCCCGCGCGATGGAGATGCTGGAGTTGGTCGGCCTCAAGGGGCGCGAGAGCTATTTCCCACGTGAGCTATCGGGCGGGCAACAGCAGCGCGTGGGGATTGCCCGCTCGCTTGCCGTGGAGCCCGAGATCTGGTTTCTTGACGAGCCCTTTTCGGCGCTCGATCCGCTGATCCGGCGCGAGATGCAGGACGAGTTCCTGCGCCTCAAGGGCATGCTGTCCAATACCATCGTCTTCATCACCCACGACTTCGACGAGGCACTTCGCTTGGCCGACCGCATCGCCATCATGAAAGACGGTGCGGTGGAGCAATGCGACACGCCCGAACGGATCGTGATGTCCCCGGCGACCGAGTACGTGGCCAAGTTCACCTCGGCGGTTGACAGGTCACGCGTGGTACGCGCGGCGGCGCTCGCTATTCCGGCCGAGGGCACGGGGGCGGAGGGCCAGCCCGTCGCGGCCGGCCAAACCCTTCGCGACCTGGCGCGTCTGATCGTATCCGACTCTCGCGCCTTCATTCCGGTCGCAGATGCGCAGGGGCACGTTATTGGCGCACTCGACCGTCAGCGAGCGGTGGACCTGCTCCTGGGAGAGCCAGCATGACAGCGGGGCAGGCGCGGGTCGCATGGGGCTTGGTGGCCCTGGCCGCCGCCCTCGTGATGTTGCGGGAGAGTCTTCCTTCCGGGCTGGTGCGCCCGCCCGAGTGGATGGTCCTCCCCTTCGCCGACTGGATCAACGCGGCCTTCGCGTTCCTGCGCGACGATCTCGGCCTGATGACCCTGACCCGCGCCTTCTCGGACGTGATGGAGGCCTGCCTCGACGTGACCGCCAACCTCCTCTACGGCAAGAACCGCTGGCCGCACCTCGGGCCGATCCCTTGGTCGGTGATCGCGGTGTCAGCAGGGATGGTAGGCTTTGCGCTGGGCGGCTGGAGACTGGCTGCGCTTGCCGGGGGGACCTTCGTCTGGATCGCCGTAATGGGCCAGTGGCAGTGGGCGATGGAAACTCTGTCGGTAATCCTCGTCGCCACTCCGTTCTCGGTGGCCCTGGGGCTCGGGTTCGGGGTGCTGGCCTGGAGGTCACAAGCGTTCGAGCGGCTCCTCAATCCCATCCTTAACATCGCGCAGTCGATGCCGCACTTCGCCTACATGATCCCGGTCGTCGTCTTCATCGGCGTGGGCCCTAAGGCGGCGGCCATCGTCACCATCATCTTCTCGGTTCCCCCGATGATCCGGATGACCCTACTGGGCCTGCGGAAGGTACCGCCCGAGGTCGTGGAGAGCGGCAAGATGAGCGGGGCGACGCGCTGGCAGCTGCTGACCCGCGTGCGTATCCCGACAGCCCGGACCGACATCCTGATCGGTGTCAATCAGGTGGTGATGCAGTGCCTCGCGATGGTGGTGCTGGCCTCGTTCATCGGAATGCCCGGCCTAGGGCAGAAGCTCCTGCAACTGCTGCAGGCGCTGAAGATCGGGCTTTCGATCGAGATTGGGATCACGATTGTCCTCCTGGCCGTCATGCTGGACCGCCTGTCCAAGGCTTGGGCTATGAAGCAGCCTGTGCATCACATGCCTGGCGTCCGATGGATCGAGCGGCACCGCCTTCTTCTGATCTGGCTCGGGCTGGTGGCCCTTACCTCAGCCTTGGCTTGGCTCCATCCCTACTTCATCGAGGTTGAGCGGAAGCAGGCCCTCAGCATGGCCGGTCCGGTCGACGCCTCGATGAAGGTGTTCATCCGGGCGATGACGCCCGTAACCGAGTGGCTGCGTTGGTTTCTCATCACTTGGGTGCTGATCCCGCTGCGCGACGCCTTCCTGTGGCTTCCCTTTGCGGCGGTGCTCCTGCTGCTGGCCGGGATCGGCTGGGCAGTCGGTGGGAGGCGCTCGGCTCTCGTCTGCCTGGCCTTCTTCCTGCCCATCGCCATGTCCGGCTGGTGGGACCGTGCGATGATCACCGTCTACATGGTTTGCGTTTCGGTCCTTGTGGCGGTGCTGATCGGCGTTCCCGCCGGGCTTTGGGGCGCCGCGAGGCCGGTGCGGGCGGCACGGTTGCTGTTCCTGTGCGACACGTTCCAGACCTTCCCCAGCTTCATCTACCTGATCCCAGTTGTCATGCTCTTTGGCGTGAACGACGTAGCGGTCGTCGCCTCGGTCGTGGTCTTCGCTACGGTCCCAATCATCCGCTACACGATCGAGGGCATCCTCGGTGTCCCTCCGGAGATCGTGGAGGCGTCGAGCATGAGCGGGGCGACGCGCGGTCAGATCATGAGGCATGTGCAGCTGCCGTTGGCCCTGCCCACGATGATGGTCGGTGCGAACCAGTCGGTGATGTTCTCGCTGTTCATGGTAATCATCGCGGCCTTCATCGGGACGCAGGATCTGGGTCAGGAGATGCAGCGCGCGTTGTCCTCTACCGATGTGGGCAAGGGGCTTGTGCTGGGCTTCGCCGTCGCCTTCATGGGGCTGATGGTGGATCACCTGATCCTGAGGTGGTCAGATGGCCGTCACCGGTCATTAGGCTTCTAGACGGATGGTTTCCTGTCTGGACTGCTGCATCTGGATAGGACCGACACTCGATAGCCTCTACCTCAATGAAATGTTCGTCCAGGCAAGATGCCTGGCAATGGAGGCTCCATGTTCGACAGCCCTTACCCTAGCGTCATCCCTGGCCCACCCCGCCCGAGCCGCATCCTGACGGTTGGCCTCGCGCTGGGACGCGAGCGCCATGAAGTGCCGGGGGGCGGCGCCCTGCTGGTGCGGGTCGGAGCCGGCGACCGGATCGTCGTCACGAACGTCGAAGGGGGCCAAGCTTGCGAACTCGTGGCCGCCGATGCCCTGGGTCGGCCGGACGCAGGTCTCCTCGGGGTGCGGGCGAACGGCGATGCCCGGGGCTTGCGCGCGATGCTCGCGGGGTCCGAGGCGGCCCGGAATGGCCTTGGTCGGTTGCGCGCCGGGCTGCTGCGCAGGGGGATCGACCTGGGCCCGGCCACGAGCGTGAACCTGTTCGGTCCCGACACGCGGGCCGGCGAGCAGGCCGGCTTCACGGCGGTCGCGG
>NZ_KK088633.1 GCF_000600335.2 Rubellimicrobium mesophilum DSM 19309
GGCGTTCGGTGGGGGGTGGGGCGACGCAACACCCCGGGGGCAAGGCGCTGATCCGGCGAGGGAAGTCGGCCGACGGGGGTGTTGCGTGGCCCCGTAGGGTGCGCTTCGGCGCACCATGCGACGGTGATTCGGGCAGGGGCCGGGGATGGTGCGCCGAAGCGCGCCGTGTGGAGGCGGTCGGCCCTGGGCCGTCGCGTCTCGCGCGGGTTGGTTGACGCAGCGCAAGGACCAGCGAGCCGTGGCGGGGTAGGAGGGCCTGCGCCCATCACGGGCGGCATGGAGAGGATCATGGCCGAGGACGAAAGGCGGACCATCCGCGAGGAGATCGAGGTCGGGGGCGGGCAGCTCGTCGAGCAGGTCAAGCACCTGATCCGCGAAGGCAACGTGCGGTCGCTCAAGATCGTCGCCAGGGACGGCGAGACGCAGCTCGAGGTGCCGCTGACCATCGGCGTGCTGGCCGGGGGGGCGGTCGCGCTCGCCGCGCCGTGGCTCGCGGTGGTCGGGGTGATCGCGGCGCTGGTGAAGCACGTCAGGATCGAGGTCGAGCGCGAGGAGGAGGGGACTCCCGCGCTGCCCGAGCCTCAGAGGACCGACGTCTGAGGCCGGGGGCGGCGCCCGGGGCGACAGGCCGTCCCGGGCGCCGCGAGGATCAGGTGGTGGGGCCGAGGAGCGGCCCGCCAAGTCGTCGGGCGGGGTTCAGGGCGCGACGCGGCGTCGGTCGGTCGCGTGACCCTTGGCGGGGCGTCCATGGGCCACGGCTTCCCCGCCCGGCCTGGCGGCGAACCCCGCGCGATGGGCTGAGGCCCGCCCCACGGCTATGGAGAGGGCGGGCCCCGGGCTTTCGCCGCGAGCGGGTCCGGGGAGGCGGCTCAGGCGTCCTGCATGGGGGGCCAGGGGCGTTCGGCCTCGGCCTCGATCCAGGCCCGGACCCAGGGGGGCAGCTCGGGCGAGGGGAGGTCGGGCCGGCCCATGGCGGCGAGGACGCGGGCGGGGGCGACGATGCCGCCGGGGTCGCTGACCGCGGAGCGGATGAGGACGTGGCTCGCCACCTCGCCCGAGGGGAGGCGCATCGACTGCTCCACGTAGAAGAAGCGGGCGTCCCAGCCGAGGGCGCGGGTCCGCATCAGGATGCGGTCGAAGGCGTGGACGCGGCGGCGGTAGCGAACCGAGGCGCCGGCGACGGCGACCTGCCAGCGGTGCTCGCGCAAGGTTGCCGTGAGGCCGATGCGGGCGCTCCAGGGAATGCGGCCGAGGTCGTAGAGGGTGAGCGCGCGGCCGTTGTTGAGCTCGCCGAAGATGTCGAGGTCCCAGGGCCAGCAGAGGTGATGGCTCACATGGGTGTCGAAGAGGGCGAGGGGCGCGCCGCGCTGGCGCCAGGCCTGGTAGAGGAGGCGGGGGACGGGATACATGGCGGGTCGCTCCGGCGGGCGTCGGGGGCGTCCTCGCCCGCGCGGGACGGGTGCGTCAACCACGACGGCGCGTCGCGTGGGCCCCGGGGATTGCGCGGGGGGCCCGGCGCCCTTAGGTGGCGAACGGAACGGGCACGAACGGGGCATTGGGCGCAGATGACGTCGCTTTTCGAGATCCTCATGCTGATCCTGGGGGCGGCGCGGCTGCTCATCTTCGCGCATTTCATCATGAGCTGGCTGCTCAGCTTCAACGTGCTGAACCCGCGCCAGCAGTTCGTCCAGCAGGTCTGGGTAGGGCTGAGCCGGCTTCTGGAGCCGATCTACCGGCCGATCCGCAGCGTGCTGCCGCCGATGGGGGGGCTGGACCTCGCTCCGCTGGTGGCGCTGCTCGCGATCTACGCGCTCGAGATCATCCTGCGGAACAACGTCGGCCTGTTCGTCTGAGGCTCTCGTGAGCGGTGACGCAGGCCACACCCTCCTGCGGGAGGTCTGGGGATTCGACTCCTTCCGCCCGGGGCAGGAGGAGATCGTGCGCGCCGTCTCCGAGGGGCGGGACGTGCTCGCCGTCATGCCGACGGGCGGGGGGAAGTCGCTCTGCTACCAGCTTCCCGCGCTGCTGCGGGAGGGGCTGACGGTCGTCATCTCGCCGCTGATCGCCTTGATGCGGGATCAGGTGCGTAGCTTGCGCGCGGCGGGGGTGGAGGCGGCGGCGTTCACGTCGGCGAACACCGAGGAGGAGAACGAGGAGCTTCGGGCGGGGCTGCGGGAGGGGCGCATCCGGCTTCTGTATCTGGCGCCGGAGCGGCTGGCGTCCTCGGGGACGGCGGCGGCGCTGAAGCGGTGGGGGACGCGCGCCATCGCGGTGGACGAGGCGCATTGCGTCAGCCAGTGGGGGCACGACTTCCGGCCGGACTACCTGCGGATCGGGGCCCTGCGGGAGGCGCTGGGGGTGCCGCTCGCGGCCTTCACGGCGACCGCCGACGAGGAGACGCGGGACGAGATCGTCGAGCGGCTGTTCGGCGGGCGGGAGCCGCAGGTCTTCCTGCGGGGCTTCGACCGGCCGAACATCCATCTGGGCTTCGCGCTGAAGGCGGGCCCGCGCCAGCAGGTGCTCGACTACGCGAAGCGGCGGAAGGGCCGGGCGGGGATCGTCTATTGCGGGACGCGGGCCAAGACCGAGGTTCTGGCGCAGGCGCTCCGCGAGGCGGGGATGGAGGCGATTCCCTACCATGCGGGGCTGGAGCCCGATGCGCGGCGGCGCGCGGAGGAGCGGTTCCAGCGGGAGGACGGGCTGATCGTGGTGGCCACGGTCGCCTTCGGGATGGGCGTGGACAAGCCGGACATCCGCTGGGTGATGCACGCCGACCTGCCCAAGAGTGTCGAGGCCTACTACCAGGAGATCGGGCGCGCGGGGCGGGACGGGCTGCCCGCCGAGGCGCTGACGCTCTATGGGCCGGAGGACATCCGGCTGCGGCGGTCGCAGATCGACGAGGGCGGGGCGCCGGAGGAGCGGAAGGTCGCGGACCATGGGCGGCTCAATGCGCTGCTGGGGATCGCGGAGGCGACGGGGTGCCGGCGGGTGGCTCTGCTGGGATATTTCGACGAGGCGGCGGGGGCCTGCGGGGCCTGCGACAACTGCGACAGGCCGGCGGAGGTCTTCGACGCGACGACGCCGGCGCGGATGGTGCTGTCGGCGGCGCTGCGGACCGAGGAGCGGTTCGGCAAGGTCCACCTGATCGACATCCTCCTGGGGGAGGAGACGGACAAGGTCAGGTCCTGGGGCCATGACCGGCTGCCGACCTTCGGCGTCGGGCGGGAATGGGACCGGAAGCAGTGGGACGCCATCGTCCGGCAGATGCTGGGGCAGGACCTGCTGCGGCCCGATCCGTCGCGGCATGGGGCGCTGCGGCTGACCGAGCTCGCGCGGCCCGTGCTGAAGGGGGAGCAGGCGGTCACCATGCGGCGGGACGTGCTGCCGCCGAGGGGCAAGGGCGCGACGCGCGACGAGCCCAAGGCGATGGTCGCCGAGGAGGATGCGGGGCTCCTGTCGGCGCTCAAGGCGCATCGGCGGGGGCTCGCGCAGGCGCAGGGGGTGCCGGCCTACGTGGTCTTCACCGACCGGACGCTGATCGAGATGGCCGAGCGGCGGCCACGCACGCTGGACGAGATGGCGCAGATCAGCGGCGTCGGCGCGAAGAAGCTCGACACCTATGGGCGCAGCTTCCTGGAGGTGATCCTGGGGGAGGCCGCGCCGGAGATGCATCCCAAGCGCCAGAAGCTCGCGGGGCGCGAGGAGGGAACGGTGTTCGACCGGCTGCAGGCGGCGCAGGCCGGGCTGGCGCGGGGGCCGGACGGGCTGGGGAAGCCGCTGTCGCTGAACGCGCCGACGCTGGCGCGGATCGCGGCGCAGCATCCGCGCGACCTCGCGGGGCTGGAGCGGATCATCGGGCCGCGCGCGGCGGAGCGGTTCGGCGAGGCCTTCCTGGAGATCCTGCGGGAGGGGTGACCCGCGCCCTTGAAACCTATTGCTCGCGGTCAATATATATCCCATCTGCAATACGGGTGGGGAGGATTTCGACATGACGGACGCGCAAACCGGGGAGACGCTGGTCGCCTTCCTGCTGGACCGCACGGGCTCGATGGGGAGCGTGAAGGCCCAGACCATCGCGGGCTTCAATGCCTATCTCGCCGGGCTGCAGGCGGAGGAGGCCGACATCTCCTTCTCGCTCCTGCAGTTCGACTCGATGTCCATCGACGTGATCTGCGCCAACGCGCCCGTGAAGGACGTGGCGCCGCTGACGGAGGCCAGCTACCAGCCCCGCGCCTCGACGCCGCTGATCGACGCGGCGGTCAAGACGATCCGCGCGGTCGAGGTCGCGGTGGCCGAGAGGGCGGTACCGCCCAAGGTCGTCGTGACCTTCCAGACCGACGGGGAGGAGAACTGCTCGACCGAGCACGACTGGATCGAGCTGAACCTCCTCATCAAGGACAAGGCGGCGCAGGGCTGGCAGTTCAACTTCCTGGGCGCCGGGATCGACGCCTACCAGCAGGGCGCGCGGATGGGGCTGAAGGACGACGCGGTGGTGAGCTACGACAAGGAGGGCCTTGCCGAGACCACGGCGGTCTTTGCCGCCCGCGCCGCCCGGGCCCGCGACTATGCCAAGGGACGGGCCGCCTCCATGGCGATCCCGATGGAGGAGAAGCGTCGCGCGGGGGACCGCTTCGCCGAGGCGGTGAGGGGTGGGGCGCAGCCCGGCGACCCGAAGGCGCCGCGCGCGCCCCGGCGGGCGATCCTCGACACGCCCAAGCTCTGATGGCCGGGACGCCGAAGGAGCCCAAGGCGCCCCGCCCGGCGGCAAGCGGCCCGGTCAGCCTGCCCGCCACCGAGACGGCGCAGGCGCTGGGCGAGATCCTCGCCGGGCGGGGCCTGTCGCAGTACCGCGCCGCCAAGATGGCCGAGACCTCGCAGCCCTACCTCAACCAGGTGGCGACGGGGCGGCGCAAGGCCTCGGCCGAGTGGATCGACCTGATCGCCAACGCGCTGGATCTGTCGCCCGAGGAGAGCGAGAGGCTGCACCGGGCGGCGGCCAAGGACCATGGGTTCAGGATCGACCTGACGAAGAAGCCGTAGGGTGGGTGGAACCCACGCGGAGCGGCCCGAGGCGTGGGTTGCGCCCGCGAAGGCGGGCTCCATTCGCCCTACGCCGCGAAGACCCGCGAGGGGCGCAGGTGGCCGGCCTCGAAGACGCCGATGGCGATGGCCTTTCCGTTCCGGCTGGCCCAGGCCTCCTCGCCCCATTCGAGGTCCTCGGGCGGGATGACGGGGGCGGGCTGGCCGTTGCGCAAGCTGGCCACGCTCAGCTCGGGGCAGCGGCATTCGGGGAGGCCGACGAGCGCGGTCTCGAGCGGCAGGAGGCGGGAATCGAGGGCGCCGGTGCGGGCGCCCTGCTCGATCTCCTCCCAGGTGACGGCGCCGTCGACGGTGAAGGGGCCGGACCAGATGCGGCGGAGCCGGGTGACGTGGCCGAGGCAGCCGAGCGCGCGGCCGAGGTCGCGGGCGATGGAGCGGACGTAGCCGCCCTTGCCGCAGACCATGCGGAGGGTGGCGTGGTCGGCGTCGGGGCGGGCCACCAGGGTCAGCTCGCGGACGTGGAGGGGGCGGGCGGCGAGCTCCAGCACCTCGCCGTCGCGGGCGAGGTCGTAGGCGCGCTCGCCGTCCACCTTGACGGCGGAGAAGGCGGGCGGGACCTGCAGGATGTCGCCGCGGAACTGGTCCAGGGCGGCTTCGATGGCTGCGTCGGTGGGGCGGGCATCGGCTTCGCGCGCGACCTCGCCCTCGGCGTCGTCGGTGGTGGTCTCCTGGCCCCAGCGGGTGGTGAAGTCGTAGGCCTTGAGGGCGTCGGTGACGTAGGGAAGGACCTTGGTCGCCTCGCCCAGGGCGACGGCGAGGAGGCCGGTGGCGGCGGGGTCGAGGGTGCCGGCGTGTCCGGCCTTCTGCGCCTCGAGCGCCCAGCGGACCTTGTTGACGACCGAGGTCGAGGTGATGCCGGGGGGCTTGTCCACGATCAGGAAGCCCGAGATCGCCCGTCCCTTGCGTGTGCGGCCCATGCCTGCCCCCCTGGCTGAAAGGCCCGCGCCCTAAAGCGCCCGGGCGCGGGGGTCAAGGCGTGGCGGCGTCGGAAGCGAGGAGGCCGACGATGGGACCCATGGGGGCGCCCCAGTCATCGCGGTCCACGGACGGCGCGTGCAGGCGCGAGATGCTGCCGTCGAAGTAGAGGGCGTTCGGCAGGGACAGGCCGTCGCGGAAGAGGCGCGCGAATTCGTGGAAGGTGACGGCGCGGCCGGAGATGGCGAAGACGGCGCGGCTCCCGTCGGCGCTGGTGCCGACGCCGTTGCGGACGTGGCGCGAGTCGCTGTCGGGGAGGAAGCGGGGGTGCAGCGCGCCGTCGATGACCAGCATGGGGCCGGACTGGGTGGCGGAGTCGCAGGCACGGGCGCCGCCCGCGTAGGCCAGCGTCTCCACCACGAAGGCGCCGTCGTCGTTCAGGCAGAGGAGGCCGTTGGGGAGGAGGCCGAAGTTGCCGGGGCCGGCCTGCGTGACGAGGGGGGCGAGCTCGTCGCCCTCCTCGATGTAGAGGCCCACGGGGCGGCGGTCGTCGTGGTACATCCCGGCGTTCATGGCGAAGGCGAGGGGGCCGTGCTCCTCCTCGACGGCGGCGAAGGAGCCGTAGGGCTTGCCGTCCCGGCCGTTCAGGAAGAGCCGGAGGTGCTCCGTCTGCGGGGCGACCTCGCAGATCGTGTAGGGGGTGTCCTCGAACTCGATATCTCGGCAGTCGAGCGCGAGGGCGGGCGCTGCGAGCGCCAGCCAGGCCAGGACGGCGCGGATCACTCCTCGGGGTCCTCGGAGGCTTCCAGGTCGCGGCGGACCTTCTCGTCGGAGAAGAGCCTGCGGGTGGCGTCCATGCGGTCGAAGGTCTCGTCGATCTCGAACCTGAGGTCGGGGACGTGCTTGAGGGTCATCTCGCGCGCCAGCAGGTGGCGGATCTCGGGCTTGTTGCGCCGGAGCGCGGCGAGGATGCCCTCGCGGTTGCCGCCGCCCAGGGGGAGGACGAAGGCCGTGGCCTTCTTGAGGTCCGGGGAGGCCCGCACCTCGCCCACGGTGATGGAGACGCCCTCGAGGTCCGGGTCGTGGAGGTCGCCCTGGGCGAGGATCTCGGACAGGGTGCGCCGGATCAGCTCGCCCACGCGGAGCTGGCGCTGGGACGGGCCCGAGGAGGTCATGGGAGTGCGGCTCATGCGGGCCATGTAGGCGCAACGGGCGGGAATGCCAAGCGCGCTGGCCCTTGGGCGGGGCGGGCGGTAGGAGGGGCCGAAACCGAGGGAGGGCGCGCGATGGATAGGCCGGGACTGGTGGTGACGGGGGCCTCGGGGCGGATGGGGCGGACGCTGGTGCGGCTCATCGGCGAGGCGGGGGACCGGGCGCGGCTGGTGGGCGCGGTGGAGCGGGCGGGGCATCCCTGGATCGGGCAGGACGTGGGCGTGGCGATGGGCGGGGCGCCGGTGGGGGTCGTGGTGACGGACGATCCGCTGGAGGCCTTCGCGAAGGCGCAGGGGGTGGTGGACTTCACCTCGCCCGCCGCCTCGGTGGAGTTCGCGGGGCTCGCGGCGCAGGCGCGGGCGGTGCACGTGATCGGCACGACGGGGCTGGAGGCGGAGCATCTGGAGAGGATCGCCGCCGCCGCTCGGCACGCGGTGGTGATCCGGGCGGGGAACATGAGCCTGGGGGTGAACCTGATGGTGGCGCTGACGCGGAAGGTGGCGGAGGCGCTGGGGGACGACTGGGACGTCGAGGTCGTCGAGGCGCATCACCGGATGAAGGTGGACGCGCCCTCGGGCACGGCGCTGATGCTGGGCGAGGCGGCGGCGGCGGGGCGCGGGGTGGCCCTGGAGGAGGTCGCGGACCGGGGGCGGGACGGGATCACCGGAGCGCGGGCGCGGGGGCACATCGGCTTCGCCTCGGTGCGCGGAGGGGACATCGTGGGCGAGCACGACGTGGTCTTCGCGGGCGAGGGGGAGCGGGTGGTGCTGCGGCACCTCGCGACCGACCGGACGATCTTCGGGCGCGGGGCGCTCCGGGCGGCGCTCTGGGGGCAGGACAAGGCGCCGGGGGAATACTCGATGATGGACGTGCTGGGCTTGTGAGCGGCTCGGAAAACCATGCGGGGGATGGTTTTCAGCGAACAAGGCCCCGAGTGCCAGCGAGGGGCGGACGGAGGCGGGCGATGTAGGGCGGGCTCCACCCATCCTACGCAATGAGCCGTGCGCCCGGCCCTCGATGGGCGCAGGGTGGGTGAGACCCACGGGTATGGCTTGGACGCGCGGGCTGCCCCCGCCAGGGGCGGGCTCCGTCCACACCGCTAGAAGTCGATCGCCCGCCCGTTCAGCTCGTAGTCGCCGAAGCGCACCGGCTCCGGCCCCTGGCGGCCGCCCTGCTCGGGGGGGAGGTCGAGGGGCCTTGCGGCCTTGCGGCGGGCCTCGGCCTCGGCGAGGGCGCGCTGGGCCTCGGGGGGGAGCGGCTGGTCGGGCATGACGGAAACCTCATGGCGGCGCGCCTTGCGGGCGCCGGACAGGGCGGCATATAGGGCGCGCGGCCGCAGGGGGGCAAGGAGCGCCATGGCACGTAAAGGGGTGAAACTCCCGGTCGAGAGCAGCGAGGACCGGGCGGGGCTCGGGCCCCGGCGCGCGGCGCTGCGGCTCCTCAACGCGGTGACGGGCGAGGGGATGCTCCTGTCGGACGCGCGGGCGGCCGCGATGCTGGCGCAACTGCCCCCGGAAGGCCGGGCGCGGGCGCAGCGGCTGGCGCAGGAGACGCTCAGGAACCTGTCGCGGGCGGACGAGTGGCTCGGGCCCCGCCTGCGGAAGGCGCCGCCGCTGGGGGTGCTGAACGCGCTGCGGCTCGGCGCGGTGGAGATCGGGCGGGGCGAGGCGGCGCATGGCGTGGTGAACGCGCTGGTGGCGCTGGTGGCCGAGGGCAAGCGGACCGAGGGGTTCCGGGGCCTCGCCAACGCGGTGCTGCGGGCGCTCGCCAAGGAGGGGCCGGAGGGCTGGGCGGGGCTGCCGGGGCCGGTGCTGCCCGACTGGCTGCGGGAGCCGCTGGTGGAGTCCTGGGGCGAGGCGGCGGTGGAGGCCATGGAGGCCGCGCAACTGGCGGGGGCTCCGCTGGACCTGTCGGCCAAGGGCGATCCGGGCGAGCTGGCGCAGGCCCTGGGCGGGGAGCTCCTGCCCACGGGGACGGTGCGGCTGGACGCGGGCGTGCAGGTGACGGCGCTGCCGGGCTACCAGGAGGGGGCCTTCTGGGTGCAGGACGCCGCCGCCGCCCTGCCGGCGCTGGTGCTGGACGCGCAGCGGGGCGAGCGGGTGCTCGACCTCTGCGCGGCTCCGGGGGGGAAGACCCTGCAGATGGCGGCGCGGGGGGCGGAGGTCACGGCGCTCGACATCTCGGCGCCCCGGCTGGAGCGGCTGCGGGACAACCTCGCGCGGACGGGGCTGCCCGCCCGGGTCGCGCAGGGGGATGCGCTGGAATTCGGCGAGGGGGGCTGGGACGCGATCCTGCTCGACGCGCCCTGCTCGGCGACGGGCACGATCCGGCGGCACCCGGACCTCCCCGTCGCGCGGGACGGGGCGGAGATCCCGGGGCTGCTCGACCTGCAGGAGGCCATGATCGACCACGCGCTGTCGCTGCTGAGACCCGGCGGGCGGCTCGTCTTCGCGACCTGCTCGCTCCTGCCCGAGGAGGGCGAGGAGCAGGTGGAGGCCGCGCGCGAACGGCATCCGGGGCTGACTGTCGAGCCGCCCGAGGCGCCGGGGCTCGACCCGGCCTGGCGGGTGGAATCGGGGCTCAGGACGCGGCCCGACCACTGGGCCGACCTGGGCGGGATGGACGGGTTCTTCGTGACGCGGCTGCGCAAGCCGGGCGCGTGACAAACCCGCGACGGACCGGGGTTTTGTGGGCCGGGCGGGTGACAGGCCGCCAAGGCGCGGCCTAACCTGCCGCGAGCGGAGCGGAGGGACGGCTTGGGGCGGGAACCGGGATGGAGGACGCGGGCGGGGAGCCTCGGCGACCGCTGGCAGGCGCGCCTTGCCGCCCGGGCCCGGCCGCGCGGGCCTGTCTCCTGGCCCGAGCCGCGCATCGGGGGCGATCCCGCGCGGGGGCGGCAACTCCTGAAGGGGCGGATCAGGATCGGGCGGGAGCTGGTGGAGGCCCCGGGGCGGTCGCTCTGGGAGCTCGGGGTCGAGGAGCCGGAGTCGCTGGCGCTGCATGGCTTCGGCTGGCTCGACGACCTTCTGGCGATAGGGGACGCGGCGGCGCGGGGGCGGGCGGAGGCCTGGGTGGCGGACTGGCTCGACCGCTACGGGCGGGGCACGGGGCCGGGCTGGACGTCCGGGCTCTCGGCCGAGCGGCTGATCCGGCTCCTGGGGCACGCGCAGGCGCTCCTGCACCCGTCGGGAGTGGGGGAGGAACGGCTCGCCCGCGCCGTGGCGGCCGAGGCCGCGTTCCTGGAGCGGCGCTGGCGCAAGGCGCCCGCCGGGCGGCCGAGCGTCGCGGCGCTGGCGGCGCTGATCCTGGCGGGCCTCGCCCTGCCA
>NZ_KK088634.1 GCF_000600335.2 Rubellimicrobium mesophilum DSM 19309
TGTCGCCCATCGGCATGACCTCGATAAAGGTCAGGTCGTGCCCGTGATCCGCGCACCAGCCGAGGAGGTCGAACATCTCCTCCTCCGTCTCGCCCTTCAGCGCGACGGCGTTGATCTTGACCCGCAGCCCCGCCGCCTTCGCCGCCTCGATCCCGCGCAGCACCTGGTCGAGCCGCCCCCAGCGGGTGAGTCGCTTGAACCGCTCCGGGTCCAGCGTGTCGACCGACACGTTCACCCGCCGCACCCCGGCGGCGAACAGCCCCTCGGCGTGCTTCTCGAGCTGGCTCCCGTTCGTCGTCAGCGTCAGCTCCTTCAGCGCGCCGGACTGGAGGTGCCGCCCCATGGCCTCGAAGAAGGCCATGATGTTCCGGCGCACCAGCGGCTCGCCGCCGGTGATCCGCAGCTTCTCAGCCCCCAGCCGCACGAAGGCCGAGCAGAGGCGGTCGAGTTCCTCCAGCGTCAGGATCTCCTTCTTGGGCAGGAAGGTCATGTCCTCGGACATGCAGTAGACGCAGCGGAAGTCGCAGCGGTCCGTCACCGAGACCCGCAGGTATCGGATCGTCCGGCCGAAGGGGTCCACGAGAGGGTTCATCCCCATAAGATAGGCCGGCGGCCTCGCGCCCGCAACCAAGAGCCCCACGCGCGGGAGTTGCGCCCGCGCCGGGCGATGGCTAGCCTCACGGCATGATGATGAAACGCTTCCTTCCCCTCCTCGCCCTCCTCCCCTTCGCCGCCTGCGAGGCCCCCGAGGCCGGCCTCGACCGCCCCGCTCCCACCGAGACGGCGCCCGTCGCCGTGACCGCCACCCCGGTCGCGCGCGTGACCCCGGTCGCCGTGCCGGTCGTCGCCCCGCCCGTGGCCACGGCGCCCATCGTGGCCGCCCCCGCCGCGCCGCCCGGCGGCGTCCTCGCGCCGCCCCCGGTGGCCGAGGGCATCGCCATCGGAGAGCCCAACCCCGCCGCTCCCACGCCCGTTTCCGCGACCCCCAGCGGCGTGCTCGGCAACACCGTGGCCTCGCTCGGCAGCACCGAGCCGGGTCGCTGGCTCGAGACGCCGCTCGTGACGGCTCCCACCCAGGGCCGTGTCGAGTACAACGGCGAGATCGTGGACGTGGAGCTCCGCCCCTCGGGCGGCGAGCCCGGCTCGGGCAGCCAGATCAGCCTGGAGGCCATGCGGGCCCTTGGCGCCCCGCTCACCGGCCTGCCGGAGCTCACCGTCTACGGAAGCTGACGCGCGAACGGCCCGGGGATCGCCCGGGCCGTCTCGGACAGGCTGGACGGCCCGGGCGATCCCCGGGCCTTCGTCGTCTCAGGCGTGCAGCGTCTCGGTCGAGGAGAAGAACATCGCCTGGCTGATCGCCGACCGCACCTGGTCCTCGCGGTAGGGCTTGGAGATCAGGAAGGCGGGCTCCGGCCGCTCGCCGGTCAGCAGCCGCTCCGGGAAGGCGGTGATGAAGATCACCGGGATGTCCCCGCCCGCGCCCAGGATGTCGTTCACCGCGTCGATCCCCGACGACTTGTCGGCGAGCTGGATGTCCGCGAGGATCAGGTCCGGCCGCTCGATCCCCGCGAGCGCCACGGCGGCGTCCCGCGTCCGCGCCACGCCGGTGATCGCGTGCCCCATGTCCGCCACGATGCTCTGGAGGTCGAGCGCGATGATCGCCTCGTCCTCGATGATCATGACGCGGCCCGAGACCGAATCCTCCATGTCGGCGCGGGCGCGGTTGATGAAGTGCATCACCTCGTCCACGTCCGTGCTCATGATGAGGGCGATCTCCTCGGGCTTGAAGTCCTCGATGGTCGCCAGCAGCAGCGCCTCCCGCGTGTTGGGGGCGAGCCGCGCGAGGTGCGCCTGCGCCGCCCGCGCGAGGCCTGTCTCCCCCTCGGACACTGGCGCGCCCGAGCTGTCCCAGATCGTGTGGAACACCCGGAACAGCGCCACCCGGGGGTTCATCCCCGTCTCGAACAGCTCGGGCTCGTCGAGGATCGCTTCCAGCGTGGCCAGCGCATAGGCGTCGCCGCTCGACTGGCTCCCGGTGAGGGCGCGGGCGTAGCGGCGGAGATAGGGAAGCTCGGACCCGATCAGGGCAGACAGGTCGGGTGCGGCGTTCGTGCTCATGTGATGGGGCGTCCCTTGCGTTGCGTTGGAACCAAAACCTAGGCCTGAGATTTAGGTTCCGAAAGGGAAGAGGGAAAGGTTTCGGGCGAAGATGGACGAGCTTTCGGCAGATGAACTGCGCGGGACGGCCTTCGCCGCCAACCTCCGACGCGCCTTCGGGGCGCCGGTCGAGGGCGACCTGCCCACGAGGTTCGCGGTGCTTCTCGATCGTCTCGGCGAGGTGCAATCCCCCCAGAGGCCCAGGCACGCCGACCCCCACCGGCTGGGCGCGTGATGCCCAGGCTGTCCGGTCGGACCTCCCGTCCCGACCCGCGCCCGACACCGGCCCAGGGGCCCGGAGCGGGGCAATCGCCCGTGCGCGACCCCCGGGACGAGCTGGTCTCGCACCTTCCCGCGATGCGCGCCTTCGCCCTCTCGCTCACGCGCAACGCGAGCGCCGCCGACGACCTCGTGCAGGACACGGTGGTGAAGGCCTGGTCGCACTTCGACCGTTTCGAGGCCGGCACGAACCTGCGCGCCTGGCTCTTCACGATCCTCCGCAACACCTTCTACTCGACCCGCCGCCGCACCGTGCGCGAGGTCTCGGACAGCGACGGCGCCCTCGTGGGCGCGCTGGCCGAGAAGCCCGAGCATGACGGCCGCCTGCAATACGCCGACTTCGTCCGCGCCTTCCAGCAGCTCCCCGACGAGCAGCGCGAGGCGCTGGCCCTGGTCGGCGCCCTCGGCCACTCCTACGAGGAGGCGGCCGAGATGACGGGCGTGGCCGTCGGCACCGTCAAGAGCCGCGCCAACCGCGCCCGCGCGCGCCTCGCACATCTCCTCCAGCTCCAGGAGGGCGACCGGCTGGAGCTCACCGACGGAGCCACCCTGGCGGTGATCGCCTCCCAGGGTGGACCTCACTTGTGACCGGGTCCGAGCGGCCCTGGTGGCGCCCGCGCCTCGACGGGCTCGCGCCCCGCGTCGCCGCCTTCCTGACGGTCGCGCTGCTGCCGCTCGGCCTGATCGCGCTCTGGCAGACGCGCGAGTTCCAGAACGAGAGCGAGCGCCGGGCCGAGCTCTCGCTCCTCGCGCTCACCGAGCAGGGGGCAGCGGACGTCCAGATCGCCATCGAGCGGGCGCTGGGCGCCGGCGAGGCGCTGGGCGTCGTGGCCGACCTCCTCGACGATCCCAGGAGCTGCTCGGATTACCTGTCCCGCTTCGTGCAGAGCCGGGACCTCTATGCCTACGTGGGCCTCCTGCCGGTCCAGGGCCCGGTGGCCTGCGCCTCGGCCGGGGCCCCGCCGGGCCTCTGGGACGACATCGCCCCGATCGACCCCGCAGGCCCGCCGGAGATTCGGGTGCGCTCCGTCCACGTCCCGAGCGGCGAGACCCTGATGGTCGTCGCCGTTCCCGCCATGCCCGAGGAGGGCGAGACGGGGGGCTTCCCGGGCTACATCGCGATCGCGGTCCCCGGCGGGCAGGTCGCCTCGGGCTCGGCGGGGCCGCCCGGCCTCCGGCCCGTGCGCCTCGTCACCTTCAACGCCACGGGCGAGCTCCTCACCGAGCAGGGGGGAGCGACGGAGTCGGCCGACCAGATCAGCGACATGCTGGCCCGCCGGCGCGACCTCATCGCCGAATCCGGCGGCGAGCCCCGGCTCTTCGAGAGCGAGGACCGCCGGGGGCGGGATCGGGTCTACACCGTGATCCCCCTCGTCCCGGGCGTGGCCTTCGCGCTGGGCATCTGGACGCCCGAGCAGGCCGGCCAGGTCTTCACGGGGCCGGGCGGCTCGCCGCTCCTGTTCCCGCTCCTCATGTGGGGCACCAGCCTCGTCGTGGCCTTCTGGTCGGTCCACAGCCTGATGATCCGGCGGGTCACCGACCTCGGTGCCCGGATGCGGCGCTTCGGCCGCGACCGGGCCCTCATCGACCGCCCCACCGGCTCCAGCACCCCCACGAGCTGCGCGAGATCGAGGACGCCTTCCGCACCATGGCCACCTCGATCCTCCACGACGAGGCCCGCATGGAGAACGCGTTCCGCGAGCGCGGCGTGCTCCTGCGCGAGGTGCATCACCGCGTGAAGAACAACCTCCAGCTCATCTCCTCGATCATCTCCATGCAGGTGCGCCGGATGCCCGAGCCGCGCACCCGGGCCATCCTGCGCCGCCTCCAGGACCGGGTGCTCACGCTCGCCTCGATCTACCGGAGCCTCTACACGAGCCCCGACATGGGCGACGTGAACGCCGCCCCCATCCTCCGGGCCATCGTGGAGCAGGAGCTCCGGGGCGCCCCCGACCGGGTGGAGGCCACGCTCGACGTCGAGGACATGGTGCTGGACCCCGACAAGGTCGTGCCGCTGGCCTTCCTCGCCGCCGAGGCGGTGTCGAACGCTCTCGCCCGCGCCGGCGCCACCGAAGGGCGGCCGAGCCTCTCCGTGACCCTCCACCGCGACGGCGAGCGCGCGACGCTCCGCATCGCCAACAGCCTCGCCGGCCCGCCCACGCCCGACGACCCCGCCCAGCAGGGCCTCGGCCAGCACCTGATCCAGGCCTTCGCCGCCCAGGTCGGCGGGCCGGTGGAGGTCAGCGTCCGCGACCGGCTCTACGCCTTGTCCGTGACCTTCGCCGTGACCACCCACCACGACCAGACCGAGGACGCCTGAGGGTGGCATCCCTGCCCGGACGGGCAGTTCACGACAACGCTAGGGACCCCCGCCCTTGCGGCCCTCCTTTGCCCCCCGTAGATATGGACCTGTCCCCCAGGAGAGGCCCACCCCGATGAGAGACCCCGCACAGCACTACATGGACCTCGTTCCCATGGTGGTCGAGCAGACGAGTCGGGGCGAGCGCGCCTACGACATCTTCTCGCGCCTGCTCAAGGAACGGGTGATCTTCGTCTCGGGCCCCGTCCATGACGGCATGGCCCAGCTCATCGTGGCCCAGCTCCTCCACCTCGAGGCCGAGAATCCCAAGAAGGAGATCTCGATGTACATCAACTCCCCCGGGGGGGTGGTGACGTCGGGCCTCTCGATCTACGACACGATGCAGTACATCCGGCCCAAGGTCTCGACGCTGGTCGTGGGCCAGGCCGCCTCGATGGGCTCGCTCCTCCTGACCGCGGGCGAGAAGGGGATGCGCTTCTCGCTCCCGAACTCGGAGATCATGGTCCACCAGCCCTCCGGCGGCTACCAGGGCCAGGCCACCGACATCCTGATCCACGCCCGGCGGACCGAGGCCCTCAAGAAGCGGCTGAACGAGATCTACGTCAAGCACACCGGCCAGGACATCGCGACGGTGGAGAAGGCGCTCGACCGCGACAACTTCATGGACCCCGAGGAGGCCAAGGCCTGGGGCCTGATCGACGACATCCTGACCTCGCGCGACCCCGCCGAGGCCAGCAAGGACAAGGCGGCGTGACGCGGCAACACGCCGCCCACTCGCGGACCCCGCAGGGGGATTTCGGAGTTGTGGACCCAGGGCGGCTGCCCTAGTCTGACCGATGGGCGGCGCCAAGCCGGGCGCCGCTCCCGACGCGCCCTACGACGGGCAAGCTGAGGCCCCCCCGGGCCAGAGGAGTCAAATGGCGAACGCATCCGGCAGCGACGGCAAGAACACGCTCTACTGCTCCTTCTGCGGCAAGAGCCAGCACGAGGTTCGCAAGCTCATCGCGGGCCCGACGGTGTTCATCTGCGACGAATGCGTCGAGCTTTGCATGGACATCATCCGCGAGGAGACCAAGACCTCCGGCCTGAAGTCGACCGACGGCGTCCCCACCCCGCGCGAGATCTGCGACGTGCTGGACGACTACGTCATCGGCCAGATCCACGCCAAGCGCGTGCTCTCGGTGGCGGTGCACAACCACTACAAGCGGCTCGCCCACGCGGCCAAGTCCTCGGACATCGAACTCGCGAAGTCGAACATCCTGCTGATCGGCCCGACCGGCTGCGGCAAGACGCTGCTCGCGCAGACGCTGGCCCGCATCCTCGACGTGCCCTTCACGATGGCCGACGCCACCACGCTGACCGAGGCCGGCTATGTCGGCGAGGACGTGGAGAACATCATCCTCAAGCTCCTGCAGGCGTCGGAATACAACGTCGAGCGGGCGCAGCGCGGCATCGTCTACATCGACGAGGTCGACAAGATCACCCGCAAGTCCGACAACCCCTCCATCACCCGCGACGTGAGCGGGGAGGGGGTCCAGCAGGCCCTCCTCAAGATCATGGAAGGCACGGTGGCGAGCGTCCCCCCGCAGGGCGGTCGCAAGCATCCCCAGCAGGAATTCCTGCAGGTGGACACGACCAACATCCTGTTCATCTGCGGCGGCGCCTTCGCCGGCCTCGAAAAGATCATCGGCCAGCGTGCCAAGGGGCAGGGCATGGGCTTCAACGCCCAGGTCCGCGACGTGGACGAGCGTGGGGTGGGCGAGATCTTCAAGGAGCTGGAGCCCGAGGACCTTCTGAAGTTCGGCCTCATCCCCGAGTTCGTCGGCCGCCTCCCCGTGATCGCGACGCTGACCGACCTCGACGAGGAGGCCTTGGTCAAGATCCTCACCGAGCCCAAGAATGCCCTGGTCAAGCAGTACCAGCGCCTCTTCGAGCTGGAGGACACCAAGCTCACCTTCACCGACGACGCCCTCAAGGCCATCGCCAAGCGCGCCATCGAGCGGAAGACCGGAGCCCGCGGCCTGCGGAGCATCATGGAGGACATCCTCCTCGACACGATGTTCGACCTGCCGACGCTGTCGAGCGTCCGCGAGGTGGTGGTGAACGAGGAGGCGGTCGCCCCCGCCGGCAAGCCCCTGATGATCCACACGGAGCAGGGGCCGAAGAAGGAAGTCGCCTCGGCGCGGTGATCCTTCGCGACCTGATCTCCAGGGGGCGGTCCGTTGCAGGCCGCCCTTTTCGTTTCAGGCGTCGCGCTTCTTCCCGCCGCGCCATCCCGCGCTAGCCTCTCCCCCGTCCGTCGGGTCCTCGTGGGGAGAGAACATGAAGAGAGCAGCACTCATCGTCTCGGTCGTCGCGCTGACGGCCGGACCGGCCATGGCGCAGGACGCCCAGCCGGTCGTCATCGGCCACGAGGGCGGGTTCACGGGACCCGTGGAGTCCCTTGCCCCAGTGGCCAACCAGGCCATCCGCATGGCGGCCAAGGAAGTGAGCGACAGCGGCAAGTTCCTGGGCGGCCGCACGGTCGAGGTCGTGAACGCCGACTCCACCTGCTCCGACGCCGCCGCCGCGACCGCCTCGGCCGAGGCGCTGGTGAACCAGGGCGTGTCCGGCATCGTCGGGTCCGACTGCTCGGGCACCAGCGTGGCCGTGCTCACCAACGTGGCCGTCCCGAACGGCCTCGGCATGATCTCCTACTCCTCCACCTCCCCGGCGCTGTCCACCATCGAGGACAATGGCCTCTTCTTCCGCACCGCGCCGTCGGACGCGCGCGGCGGCCAGATCATGTCAGACATCCTGATCGATCGCGGCATCAAGGACGTGGCGCTGACCTACACCAACAACGACTACGGCAAGGGCTTCGCCGACAGCTTCGCCGAGGCCTACGAGGCGGCTGGCGGCACCATCTCGATCTCCATCCCGCACGAGGACGGCAAGTCCGACTACTCGTCCGAGGTCGCCTCGCTGGCCGCCTCGGGCTCCGACGTGCTGCTCGTGATCGGCTACATCGACCAGGGCGGCCGGGCGATCATCCGGAACGCGCTCGACACCGGAGCCTTCGACACCTTCGCGCTGTCGGATGCCATGGTCGGCCAGCCCCTGGTGGACGCGCTTGGCGAGGGCCTCGCCACCTCCTTCGGCCAGTATCCCGGCAACGAGAGCGAGGGGGCCGAGCGCTTCGCGGAGCTGTTCACGGCCGCCGGACAGGACCCCGGCGTGTCCTACTCCGCCGAGGCCTACGACGCCGCCGCGCTCATGCTCCTCTCCATGCAGGCCGCCAACTCCACGACCTCGGCGGACTGGACGGCTAAGGTCATGGACGTCGCCAACGCGCCGGGCGAGCCGATCCTCCCGGGCGAGCTCGGGAAGGCCCTCGACCTCCTCGCGGCCGGTCAGGACATCGACTACGTCGGCGCCACGGCGGTGGAGCTGATCGGGCCCGGCGAATCCGCCGGCGGCTTCCGCGAGGTGGAGTTCAAGGACGGCGGCATCCAGACGATCAAGTTCCGCTGACCCTCGCCCCTGGCTAATCTGGACAGGCCCGCGCCCCCGCGTGGGCCTGTTCCACCTGTAGCCGAGGGCCCCGTGACCACCCCCATCCACCGCATCTCCACCGCGTCCGCCTACGAACCCCGCATCGGCTACTGCCGCGCCGTGGTCGCGGCGCCCTGGGTTTTCGTCTCCGGCACCACCGGCACCGACCACGCGACCGGCGAGATCCCCGAGAGCGTCGAGGATCAATGCGCCCTCGCGCTCCGCATCATCGACGCCGCGCTCCAGAAGGCCGGAACGACGTTCGCCCAGGTCGTCCGCGTCCGCTACATCCTTCCCCGCCGCGAGGACTTCGAGCCCTGCTGGCCGCTCCTCTCCGCCGCCTTCGGGGCGCACCCGCCCGCCGCCACCATGATCGAGGCCGGCCTCATCGACCCCCGCCACCGCATCGAGATCGAGGTGGACGCCCGCCTCCCGTAAGACGCGTGCTCGCACGCACCGCGCCAGCGGCGCACGACGACCCCGATTCGGCACGGCTGACGGTGGGTGGGAGCGCGCGTCCTGCAGGGCGACGCAACACCCCCGCCGGCCAGTTTCCATCGCCGGATCAGCCTCTTGCCCCCGGGGTGTTGCGTCGCCCCACCCCCCACCGAACGCCGCGTTTACCGCTCGTTAACCCCGCTCCGGCATCCTGATCCGCATCAGATACCCACAAGCACCCCGGGCCAGCCCCGGGCCACGGAGACACCATGCAGAGCGCCCCGGCCCGAGCCGGGGACAGCAACAGCGCGAACGCCAAGCGGCCACATACCAGGACGGGAGATCCTCCCCGCCTCCTTCCAGAAGACTCAAGCCCGCCGAAGAGGCGGACTGGCTCTACTCCGCGCCGCCCCAGCGGCCTCCGGAGCAAACCAGAGGCCCCGCGGGATTAGTTTCATTTGTGGGACCCGCTCAGGCCGTATACAGCCCCCACCGCTGCAGAAGCTCCTGCTGCAACCTCCGCGACTTCGCCAGGAACTCGCGGCTCCCCGCCGGGATCTCGTCCTCGCCGTCCATCGACGCCTCCCGCGCCGCCACGTCCGCCGAGAAGTAGGCGAAGGCCAGGTCCGTCCCCGCCAGCGTCCGCACGTAGCCCGCCAGCGCCGAGACGAAGTTGAGCGTCCCCGTCTTGGCCTGCACCAGCGCCGGCGGCCGGGCCAGCGCCTCGCCCGAGGCATCGGTGAGCTGGATGTCCTTCAGCAGCGGCCGCAGCCGCTCCATCGTCCCCCGATGCGCCAGCGCCAGCGCCATCTCCTGCGCCGCGACCCGGCTCTCCCCGCCCAGCCCCGAATGATCGACGAGATGCACCCGCGCGCCCGTCGCCTCGCGCAGCCAGCGGTTCATCGCCGCCGCCGATTCCGCCGGCGTCGCCGGGGACAGCCCTCGCGCCACGCTCGCCGAGAGCCCGAGCACCTCGGCGGTGAGGTTCGTGGAATGCAGCAGCATCCCCCGGATGATCTCGGTCAGCGGCTCGCTCTCGATCCGCGCGACCTCGACCGCGCCCTCCGGCAGCGCCTTGATGGCCGAGGGCGCCGGCAGCACGACCCCCTGCTCGTTGGCCAGCCCCACGAAGGCCTGCCCCGCATAGAGCGCCGGGTTCCTGACCGGCAGCCATCGGCTCCCCGCCTCGCCGAGCTGCCGCCCCGCCACGGTCCAGACATCCGCGTCGCCGTCCTGCCGGTAGGTGTAGACCGGCAGCGCCCGGTCCTCGACCGTCATCCGCGCGAGGGCGACGTCCGGCCGGTGGTCGTCCCCCAGGGCCTCCATCCGCAGCCGGTAGTCGTCCCCGGCCTTCTCCCATCCGAACCAGACGCGGTTGAAGTTGAGGTTCAGCCCCGAGATCGCCGGGTTGTAGTCGAGCCAGGGGAGCTGCTCCGGCGAGATCTCCCGCACCTCGGGCAGCGCCCCGCCCCAGACGCGGAAGGCACCCACCTCCCGGATCCCGGCCGCCGCCAGCGCCCGGGCGAGCTCCGCCAGCCGGTCCGTGGTCAGCACCGGGTCCCCGCCCCCCGCGAGGATCAGGTCCCCGTCGACCTTCCCTGCGACCGGCGCCGCCGTCGCGAGGAGCCGGGTGACGAAGCGATGGTCCCCGCCCAGGGCGTCCAGCGCGTAGAGCGTCGTCAGCGACTTCGTGACCGAGGCGGGCGGCATCCCCTTCCCCGCCTCGTGCGACCAGAGCACCGTCCCGTCATCCACGTCCACCAGCGCGATCGAGGCCCGGTCCCCGATCCCCGCC
>NZ_KK088635.1 GCF_000600335.2 Rubellimicrobium mesophilum DSM 19309
CCAGGCACTTCGGCCGGGCCTTCTGGAAACGGCTGACGGGCTATCACGCCCGAAGTCGGATCGAAGCCCAGATGCTCCGCCTCAAAGCCTTTGGGGACCGCATCGCCTCACGCGACCCCGACCGCCAAGCCGCCGAGATCCACACCCGCATCGCCCTGATGAACCGCTTTTCAGCCCTGGGCAGGGCGGAGATCGTGCGCGCCGTCTGAACCGAAGGGGAAAGGGCCAAGCTCGGCCTCAGACCGAGTTATGCAACAACGCCGTGTTCCAGGAGAAGGTCAGCGGGGCCAAGCAGGAACGGGTGCAGCTCAAGAGGCTCCTCGACCGGCTTGAGCCCGAGGACGTGCTCTTGGTCACCCGCCTCGACCGGCTCGCACGCTCCACGCGGGACCTTCTGAACATCCTGGGCACCGTGGCTGAGAAGGGCGCGGCCTTCCGTTCGCTCGCGGACAGCTGGGCCGACACCACCACGCCGCATGGCCGGCTCATGCTGACGGTGCTGGGGGGCCTCGCGGAGTTCGAACGGGAGTTGATCCGGGCGCGCACCGGAGAAAGCCGTGCTCGCGCCACAGCCGCCGGAAGAAAGCTCGGGCGCGCTTACAAGCTCACGCCCCACCAGCAGCAGGAGGCCAAGAGCCGCAGAGAGGCGGGCGAGACCATCACGGCGATCGCCAAGAGCTACGCCGTCCACCACTCCACGATCTCGCGGCTCTGCGCCTGAGGGCGAAGGGGCCCAGCCCTTACTTCTTGGACTTCGACCTCTACAATGCGCTGGCCCGCGTCTTGCTGTTCAAGCGTCTTGGGAGGCCACGCTTCCAGCCTTCAGATCAGCATCACCTGAGTGCCCACCTGAGCCATCGCAAAGAGCTCCTCGATATGCTCGTTGTAGAGGCCGATGCAGCCGTTGGAGGAGCGGCGGCCGATCTTGCGGGTGTCGTGGGTGCCGTGGATGCGGTAGGCGGGCCAGCTCAGGTATAGGGCGAAGGGCCCGAGCGGGTTCATCGGGTCGCCGCCCGCAACGAACTCGGGCCAGTCGGGGTTGCGCTGGCGCATGGACGCGGTCGGGCGCCAGGAGGGGTTCACGACCTTGTCGATCACCTCGGTCCGGCCCAGCCGGGTCAGTTCCTCGGTGGCGGGCACCGAGGTAGGATAGAGGCGGTAGGTGGACTGGTCCTCGCTCCAGTAGTGGAGGGCGCGGGACTGGGTGTCGCAGACAATCACGCCGCCCCGGGTGCTCTCGAAGTAGTCCTGCCAGTGAAGCGTCCGAAACGCGGAGATGTTGTGGCGGGTCGAGGCCGAGAGGTCGGGTTCCATCTCGGTGGAGTTGGCCTGCTGTGCGAAGGCCGGAGCAGCGAGGCCGGTGCTCAACAGGGCTGCTCCCGCGCCCAGAAGCGCTCTGCGGCTGATATCCTTGCCCTCGACCATGGTGCCCGGTCCTCGTTTCTGCTTGTGCTCGTGTGGGTGAGCTACGGCCCAAAGCGGGTGAGCTCAAGGGCTAATCTCAAGCCGCACGTCCTGGTGGACCAAGGCCTGTCCAGCCGATGCCCTCGCGTCATCAGCGCAGGGCCAAGATGAGGCACCAGTGTTTCATTTGCGGCGCATCGATCAGCCGCTTTCCTGAGGAAACCTAGGTTCCTCTGGACAGGCCGGGCAAGCGGCAGTGGAGCATGGGGCTCCGATGGCCCCAGAGGCTGCACACCAGGAGAGACCCATGGCTAACCAGATGACCAAGGCACAGCTCGTCGCCGCCCTCGCCGAGCGTACGGGGGGCGACAAGAAGCAGGCCGGGGCCATGCTCGATGCCCTGACCGGGATCATCACCAGCACGGTCGCGGAGGGTGGTGCGGTGACCCTGCCCGGGGTGGGCAAGATCTACTGCCGCGAACGGCCCGAGCGCATGGCCCGCAACCCCTCCACCGGCGAGCAGGTCAAGAAGGAGGCCGATAAGGTGGTGAAGATCACCGTCGCCAAAGCGCTCAAGGATAGCATCAACGCCTGAGCCCTCTGAAGGGCAGGCGCTCTCCTCGTCCCCGAGGCGGGAGACGAGGGGAGACGCTCTGCAGGGGCCTTCTGGCCCACCTCGATCGTGTTGTGCCTGGACGGGGATGACGGGTGGCGCGTTCGGGATGGCCTGCCGCACCCGTCATCCCGGACGGGACGGCTACAGGCGTCGTCGTCCCGTCTGCCAGCTGCTCTGGGGCCTGGAATACGAGCAGAGCCGCGACGATTACCTGCGGACCACCAACGACCTTCTCCGGGCCGTCGGACTGGGGCCGATCGAGAGGTTTCCGGAACAGGCGGAGCCCTCGACACCACCCGACCGAGCCACTTCGGTCTTTCATGCCGGCAAGATGTAACTCAGACTCCGGTCATGCCGATCGCCCCCGAGCACCGCTGGTTCTACCCCATCGACTGGCGCGAGCTCTCGCAGGTCATCCGCTTCGTCCGAGCCAAAGGACGGTGCGAGCACTGCGGCCGCCCGCACGGGCAGGACGTCACGCACTTGGGCGACGGCACTTGGTGGGACGCCGAGCGGGGCACGTGGCGCGATGGCCGTGGCCGGCGGGTGCGCAAGCTGCCCCCACCCGAGGCGATCGAGGAAGGTCAGCCCGGCCTGACCGGCATCCCCCCTGCCCCGCGTCTCGCCGTCACGCGCGTGGTCCTGGCCAGCGCGCATCTGGACCACGATCCCGGCAACAACCGGGCCCGCAACCTCGCCGCGCTCTGCCAGAGGTGCCACATGCTCCACGACGGCAAGGAGCACCGCCGGCGGCGCTGGAGCAAGGTATTCCGGCTCCGTGCTTTGGGAGATCTGTTCGATGGCCACCTCTGAGGGCAGCCGTGCGCAAGCGATTGATCCGCTTGGCACCTGAGCTAGGCAAACACGGCTCGCCACAGGTGTCCAAGGTTTCCCGGGTTCACCGAACGACTATGCGGCTGGTCGGCGTGGAACCTAAAAGGCCTCCCGCAGGCCTTGGATCACTGGCAGCACCAGCGCAATATATTCATATAAGGAAATTAATTATCCTCAGGGTGTGGTTTTCCCCACTAGTTGCGACGTCGTCAAAAGCGCATCAATGCGTCACCGCCGATTTTAGGCGGCCGTCCAACCATACTGATCCCATAGAGAGAACCTAAATGCACAAGTTCCTTGCCCTGACCCTGGCCGCGCTGGTCGGGTCCACGACCTTCGCCGCGGCTGACAGCACCTTCAGCCTGCCTCAGGTCCAAGATGACGACAGCATCGTCGAGCTGGGTCCCGTCACCGCCGATGGCGCCGGCTTCGTCCACATCTACGCGCTTGACGCGGGCAAGATGGGCGCACTGATCGGCTCGGAGGCCGTCCATGCCGGGTCCAACTCGGACGTCCGGGTGCCGCTGATCGACAACCCGAAGCAGGACGCCATGGCCGTGCTCGAAGTCGGCGGCCAAGTGGTGGCCACGCAGGAGGTTCGCTTCAACGGCTGAGCGCCGGCTCAATCACGTGCCAGACACGGGAGGTGCCGGGGTGATCCGGCACCTCCATCCAGCCTTTTCCAATCCGGAGACGGATTGCAAAAGGTCCAGCTTAGGTCTTGGCTTGTTTTCAGATTAGATCGTGGCCCGCCAAAAAAGCAGACTTCCAGGTCATTTCTCACCTCACATTTCCTCGGGTCGATGCCAGAACGCAGGATCCCGAACTCAACTATTGAAAGGACCTATCATCATGACGAGCATCAATCTTGCCGCCTACGTGCCTGCCTCCCAGCCAAACGCCTCCTCGCGCGGCTGGTTGACGGGCCTTGGCCTCCGTGCGGTCCGCTGGGCTCTGAACGCTCAGCAAAGGCATGGTGATTGGACCCGCCTGAATGGCATGGATGATCACATGCTGAAGGACATCGGCCTTCACAGAGATCAGATCGACGATGTTGTCCGGGGTTCCGCGGCGGTTCAGTGGCCCCTGATCCGCACGGCCGGGTACTGACCGGCTTGCTTGGCCGATCCCCCGCTCGGGAGCACCGGGTCAACTGGTGATTGGCTCCGGGCTCCTCCATCGCTCTGAATGGCAGAAGAGGAGAAAGCCTGCTCCGGGGATCGGCATGAGCACGAGCGCGTCATGCTCATGCATCGATGATTGCTGTTTCAGCGATCATGCCTTGGACCGAACGGTGTCGAGAGGCGCCCTGCCCCGCCCTCCGTCAGCGTGTCGCGCTGGCTGTCCAGGTTCGATCGCCTGCCAACGCGCGTGCATAGCCCAGGATCGTGGACAGAACTCTCCCAAAACCTCCGCGGTTTTGGGCCAGGGTTCTGTCCATGACAGGCCTTTGTAGTTGCTGAACCAACTCAGGCGGGACAGAAACGGGCCGGACACTGTTGGCGAAGTCGGAGCCGGGTGGCTATCGAGCGTTGATGTGCGGCTCTGGAACTCGCCGGATGGCTGCTGGCGCCCACTCACGCCACGCTCGTCACGGCACTCACAACCGCGCCCTGACTTCGCCAACAGTGTCCGGCCGTTCGTGACCCGATCTGGTGTCTCGTGCGGACGCGGGCGGTTGGCTAGGACAGAGCCGCGAGGCAGAACTTGAGAGCCTCTCTTATTGACCCGGTCGGCGAGACTGCGCTGCGCACCACAGATCTGCTGCCGGCTGTTCCCGGGCGCGATCGTAGCCGTGGCACCCTGCATCCGCCGGCTTCATAGCCGCACGGCCATCGATGGGTCAGTCCGTCACAGGGGCTTGGGCATACCCGCAGCGCATGAGTTGCAGCAGCGCCGCCCTTGTGCGGGGTCCGGCATCTGAGCCGAGCCCGGTTGCCCCTGATAAGGCAAGGCCTTCCACGGCGGCGATGAGGACAGCGTTGAGCGCGGCCGCATCTACGCCCTCGGGCGGAACGAGGTCGCCTCGCGCCTCGCGCATCCACGCCTGCATGACCCGCCCGCGCGCCGCCTGGAACCTTGCGCCCGCCGGCGCAGCGCTCATGAGTTCCACCGCCCGGAGCTGCCGGAAGCGCCGGTCGGCCGACTGGTGGTCGAGGAGCGCGAAGGCAAGCCGCTCGATCATCTCGGCGTAGGTGGCGGGCCGGGGCTCGAGCGCCGGCGCGAGGGCGGCGCCGAGGTCGCGGGCCACCCGCTCGCCCATGGCCTCGAGAAGCCCGTCGAGGTCGCCGAAGTAGCGGTAGATCAGCTTCTTGTCGCAGCCGGCGGCCCGCGCCACGCCGTTGATCCCGAAGCCCGCGAAGCCGCCCTCGGCCAGGGTCTGGAACCCCGCCTCGATCAGCCGCTCCTCGGTGGCGTTGCGGTCGCGGGTCATGGCGGCTCCTTTTGTCCCTGATCGGTGACATTTTGCATTGACGGAAGATCCGATATCCCGTATGTCACCGTTCAGTGACAATGCCAACCCCGACCTGAAGGACAGCCCCGATGACCTCGAATGCCTCCGCTCGCGCCATCGGCGCGGGATCGATCCTGCTCGCCTTGGGCTTCAACGTGCCCTACGCCGTGCTCGCCAGCCGCTTCGACTACCCCGGCATCCTGCGCGAGGCGCCCGAGCGCATCCTCGCGGCCTTCACCGAAGGAGGCGCGCCGCTGGTGCTGACCTGGTACGCCTTCGCACTGGCCGCCATGCTGTTCATCCCGGTGAGCCTCGGCCTCGCCCTGGGTGGAGGGCGGGTACGGACCCAAACGGCTCTGGCCGTGGCCGCCGCAGTTCTGGGCGCGCTCGCCGGGCTCACGCAGGCTATAGGCCTGCTGCGCTGGGTCATGGTAGTGCCGGTGCTGGCGGCCGACCCTGAGGGAGCGCAGCTCTTCGCGATGCTTCATGCCTATGCCGGCGTGGCCATCGGCGAGCACCTCGGCATGCTGCTGACGGCCACTTTCCTGGGCACCATGGCGGTGCTGCACGCGGCCGAGGGCCTGCGGGCGTTGGCAGCCCAGGGCGGGCTCACAGCCGCTGCCATCGCCTGGGGTGCGATCGAAGGCGTGGCGCTTGCCTTGGGCGCGGACGGCGCGGTCTTCAGCCTCGGCGCCATCGCGGGCTACCTGCTGCTGACCGTCTGGCTGCTCTGGGCGGGGCTTCACATGATCCGTGGGGTTTATCGGCTGCCCCGACTGGCGGGCGACACCCTGACGGCGTGAGCCACGATCGCGTAGGATGGAGCGCTAACGCTCCTGAACCTTTACTTGTCTATTCCTGCCGGTGCTGAGGATGACCCCAGCTTCCGGCCAGGGATCCAGACACGAGACTATAGCCCCGCCGCTGCTTCTAGCGGGCCGCCTCGGCCGACGCCGCACACTCATACCAGCCTGTCTAGCTTCGACCATGGTGCTTACCCTTTGCCGGACGGTTAATTCCCTGACGCGGTTCTCGAACAGAAAGGAGGAGTGGCAGACGAGGTCCGCTCACCCTCTCCGAGCCTGTCCGTGAACGGTCGGATCCTGTTGGCGAAGTCGGGGCCGGGTAGTGATCAAGCGTTGAAGGTGCTGCTCTGGAAGTCGCCAATTGACCGCTGTCCCCCACTCACACCACTCTCTTGCCTGCACTCAGGACCTCGACCTGACTTCGCCAACAGTGTCCGGGCGGATTCTGTCGGCGGAGTCAGGGCCGACCGGCTAGCGAGCGTTGACTTCGCACCTCGGCATTCAGCGCCCTTGCGCTCAGGCAATCTGCCCCTATACTGAACTATATGGTTCACTATTCGAGCCCGCCCTCGACGCCTCCTTTGCCGCGCTGTCGGACGCGACCCGGCGCGGCATCCTGGAGCAGCTGGGACGGGCCGACGCGTCGATCACGGATCTGGCCCGGACGTTCCACATGACGCTTACGGGCATGAAGAAGCACGTCAGCGTCCTGGAGGAAGCGGGGCTCGTCAGCACGCAGAAGGTCGGCCGCGTGCGGACCTGTCGGCTGGGCGCGCGCCGGCTGGAGGACGAGGCGGCCTGGATCGAGCGGTACCGTCAGCTTTGGGACGCCCGTTTCGACGAGCTGGACAAGGTGGTCGAGGAACTGAAGCAAAAGGAGAGGAACGATGGACGCAAGACCTGATGAGACTGGGACTCCTTTGACGAGGGGCCGCACCCATGTGGAGCGGGCCTCCGAGCGCGAGCTGGTCGTGCGACGGAGCTTCGATGCCCCGGCCCGCCTCGTCTTTGAGGCCTGGACCCGACCCGAGCTGTTCATGCGGTGGTGGGCGCCGAAGTCGAGCGGCATGCCCCTGCTGTCCTGCGAGATGGACGTCCGGACGGGCGGCAAGTACCGCCTCGAGTTCGGGCGGGATGCCGCAAGCACCTGGACCTTCTTCGGCAAGTACCTCGAGGTGACCCCGCACTCGCGGCTGGTCTGGACCAATGACGAAGGGGAGGACGAGGGCGCCGTGACCACGGTGACCTTCGAGGAGACGAACGGCACGACGCGGCTCGTCCTGCGCGACCTTTACCCCTCGAAGGAGGCTCTCGACGAGGCCATGGCCTCGGGCGCGACCAGCTGCTTCGACGAGCAGTTCGGGCAATTGGACGAGCTTCTCATCAGCCCGAGCGCGAGCGCGGGTCCGTTGTGACTAGGCAGTGGTGAACCCCTGATGACGGCCGCGCTCACGAGCACCGCGGCCGCCTTGGCCGGATCGGTGCTCGGAGAGGAGGTCGTCGAGCCGAACCATGTCTCAATGGCGACGGTGCCACCAGGACCTCGCCGCCACTCGTCGCCAGACTGCTGTCGAGGTCGGCTTAGGCGAGATGGCCCGGCCGCCGTCCACAGGTTTGTTGAACCCGCCTGCTCACCGCTCACCAAACGCAATGCAGGGGGAATATGATGTCGGGCGTTGCGTGAAGGACGACCCGCGATAGGGCGGGAGCCTGTCACGGCACCTATGGTGAACGACTATGGACGAGACGAATAATAACGACCCCGAGCGGCTCAGCGAACTGGTGAACGACGCCCCTGAACCGGTGGGCAAGAGCGACAACTCCGCGCCGTCGGAGACTGAGCCCAAGGGCGATGGCGCCAGCAATGCGACCATTGCCCCTCTGGGGTCAGCGGACCGGGCGAGCGGGCATGCTTCGCTGAAGGGCTCTGCGCCCGACGAGGACGAGGGCGAGCGCTACACCAAGGCGGAGCTCATCGAGCTCGGCCGCAAGTCTATCGCGGCCAAGAAGAAGAGCCGTCTCAAGGCGCGGGCACGGGCGGCAGAGGAGAAGGCCAAGGGTCTCCTGGTCATCACCCTCAAGACCCACAAGGACCACCGCCAGCTCGTGATGGCGCTCGGCAAGCTCCTGATCGCCACGTTCAGCGACATGCGCGCGGCGAACCTCAAGCCTGCACCGCTGGCCGAGCGCCTTAAGGCGGTGATCAAGGAGTACCACGATGCCGAAGTCCGGCCGCTTCTGAAGAACGGCAAGTCGTAAGCCGTTCCACACCGCGGGGCGCTGCTAGCGCCCTGCGGTCTCCGAGGACGTGCCAATAAGGCTGTCGTCATCGCCGAGATTGACCTCCGCTCTCTGCGGGTGCGGCGTGCGTCCCGCCCTCAGTCCGGAAGCTCTCGATTGGGCGCCCTAGCCCGACATGAACACGCTCACATCGCGGCGCGATCCAGCCAGTTAGTGAAGCCGCCTCATCACCACTGACCCGACTCGCGGATCAGGCCGATTCGTGGGAATGGATCACAGCCCTTGCAAAACCAGCTGGTACCCTAAATGGTACCTTGCCTGCGCTCGAGGCCGTCTCGGCCCAATGCTGCATGGCTCTTGTCGAAACAAGTGGCGGAGGAGGTGGGATTCGAACCCACGGGGGGCTTGCACCCCCGGCGGTTTTCAAGACCGCTGCGATAGACCGCTCCGCCACTCCTCCGGTCCGGCACAGCCCTAAGGCCTCCGGCCCGCCTTTGGAAGCCGTCCCCTCCCCGCATCGCATCGTTCCGTGGCCCAGGCGAAGCATTGCCCGCGCGGGTCCCGGTCCGGCCGGCTTCGCCACGCATCACGCTTCGGCGATTTCCGCCGGGCGCCGTCCCCTCGCCTTTCCAAGGCCGACGCCCGCCGCTATGGTCGCGCCCGCGAGGCCGGGCGGGACCGGAGGGATCGCCTCGCCCGCAGGACGATCACGGGGTCAGGGGTCGACCAACGGTCCCGGCCAGCATGGGGCTGTTGGGGGCGGACGAAGATGACGGGCAAACCGGACGGGCTGGCCTGGGCGGGATGGACGCGGGGGGGCCTCGCGCTCCTGGCGGCCCTAGCGCTGGCAGGCTGCGAAGAGGGCGCGGGGCTCGGGACCGACGGCGCCGCCGCGCCCGCCTCCTCGGCGGAGGCTCCGCCCCAGGGTCCCGCCGACGTCGCCGCGCCCGACGTCTTCCACGTCACCGAGCCCGGCCTCTGGGACGGCCGTCCCTCGCTGGGCGGCATCTGGGTCGCCCATCCCGACGTCCAGGACCCGGAGCGGGTCCGCATCGTCAACACCGCCACCGGGCAGCAGGTCATCGGTGCCCTCTTCCGGCGCGAGCGCGACCTTCCCGGACCGGCCCTCCAGGTCTCCTCCGACGCCGCCGAGGCGCTGGGGATGCTCGCCGGCGCGCCGGCCAACCTGGACGTGACCGCCCTGCGCCGGCAGGAGCCGCCCGCCGCCCCGCCGCCCG
>NZ_KK088636.1 GCF_000600335.2 Rubellimicrobium mesophilum DSM 19309
CCCGTGCCGGCTTGGCCGCCGGACGAGGTGGCCTCCGGGCGCGAGCCGCGGCGTGGCTTTCCACGCGCCAAGGCTGACGGCCCGGACCAGCCGGCGCGGACCCTCGGGCGGGGGTCCGCGTCCCCGGCTCCCGGCTGTCGCGCATCGCCCGGCGCCGGAACCTCGGGCAGGACCTCGGCCCCTGGACCGCTGCCTGCCCCGCCCTCGATTCCCCGGACCCTGTCCGGACGGCCTCCGCGTCGTCAGAAGCTGAACGGCTCCACCGTCAGCCTCTTGCCCAGCGTCATCGCGTCCGCGACGTGCGTCATGGGCGACAGGTCCACGTCGATGGCCCTCTGGTCCACCAGCTCCGCCATCCGCGCATAGAGCGCCGGGTATTCCTCGATCTCCGCCCCGGGCATCTTCTCCCCGTCCACCCAGAGCTCGTTCCCGCCGAACTTCAGCACGACCCTGGTCCCCTCGGCGGTCTCGACCTCGATGTCCCAGGACGGGTCGCCCTTCTGGAGCCAGTCGAGGTCCATCGAGACCCCGCGCGAGAACTCGATCCGCGCCGCGATCGCCGTGTAGCGCCCCTCGGGGAAGTCCAGCTCCGCCCGCGTCACATGGACAGGCTCCGGCAGGATCTCCGTCAGGATCGACAGCGCGTTGATCCCCGGGTCGAAGACCCCCATCCCGCCCGGCTCGAACACCCACTCCTGCCCCGGATGCCACTGCCGGACATCCTCCTTCCAGGTGATCTGGCCGCGCGTCACTTCCTTCCCCGCCAGCGCCGCCTTGGCCCCGGCCACGCCCTTGCCCATCCGGCTGTGCCAGGTGGCAAACAGCGCCACCCCCTTCTCCTTCGCCATCCCCACGAGCGCCTGCACCTCCGCCAGCGTCTGCCCCGGCGGCTTCTCCATCATCACGTGCCGCCCGGCCAGCAGCGCCTTGCGCGCATACTGGTAGCGCGCCATCGGCGGCATGCAGAGCGACACCATCTCGATGTCCGGCCGCTCCTCCAGCATCACGTCGAAGTCGCGGAAGATCGGGATGCCCTCCACGCTCCCCGCGCGGGAGACAGTGGCCGCGAGCTCCCAGTCCGGGCTCTTGTCGATGGCGGGCACGTGCTGGTCGTGGGCGATCTTGCCAACCCCGACGATGCAGACTTTCCGGTTCGTCATGTCCTGTCTCCCCAAGGCCCCCGCCCCACCTGGGACGGGGGTCCCGCCCGGCAACCCCTAGTGCGAGTCCTTGCCCACCGGCGCGCCCCGGCAGCCCTTGAGGAAGTCGAGGTCCGCCCCCGTGTCCGCCCCCGTGACGTGCAGGTGGTGGAGCCAGGCATAGCCCCCTTCCGGCACCGCCGCCGCCGGCCTCCAGCCCTTGAGCCGCTCCGCGATCTCCGCGTCGGAGAGATCCAGATGCAGCCGCCGGTTCGGCACGTCGAGCTCGATCATGTCCCCGTCCCGCACGATGGCCAGCGGCCCCCCGGCCGCCGCCTCGGGCGAGGTATGCAGCACCACCGTCCCGTAGGCCGTCCCCGACATCCGCGCGTCCGAGATGCGGACCATGTCGGTGATGCCCTTCCGCAGCACCTTGGGCGGCAGCCCCATGTTCCCGACCTCGGCCATCCCGGGATAGCCCTTGGGCCCGCAGTTCTTCAGGACCATCACGCAGGTCTCGTCGATGTCGAGCGCCTCGTCGTTGATTTTGGCCTTGTAGTCGTCGATGTCCTCGAACACGACCGCCCGGCCCCGGTGCACCATCAGCTCCGGCGTCGCGGCCGAGGGCTTCAGCACCGCCCCGTTGGGCGCGAGGTTCCCCCGCACGACCACGATCCCGCCCGACTGCGTCAGCGCCCGCTCCACCGGCAGGATCACGTCCGGGTTGTGGTTCTGGACGTCCTTGACCTGCTCCCACGCCGTCTCGCCCGACACCGTCAGCGCATCGTCGTGCAGGAGCCCCGCCTCGCCCAGCCGCTTGATGACGACCGGCAGGCCGCCCGCGTAGAAGAACTCCTCCATCAGGTACTGGCCCGAGGGCATCAGGTTCACGATCGTCGGCACGTCCCGCCCGCAGCGGTCCCAATCGTCGAGGCTCAGGTCCACGCCCACACGACCGGCGATCGCCAGCAGGTGAATGACGGCGTTGGTGCTCCCCCCGATGGCCGCGTTCGTCCGGATGGCGTTCTCGAAGGCCTGCTTCGTCAGGATGTCCGAGGGCTTCAGGTCGTCCTTGACCATCTGCACGATCCGCCGCCCGGACATCTGCGCGATCACCCGCCGGCGCGAATCCACCGCCGGGATCGCCGCGTTCCCCGACAGCGCCATCCCCAGCGCCTCGGCCATCGAGGCCATCGTCGAGGCCGTCCCCATCGTGTTGCAGGACCCGGCCGAGCGGCTCATCGAGGCCTCGGCCTCCAGGAAGTCCTCCTGGGTCATCAGCCCCGCCTTCACGGATTCCGAGAACTTCCACAGATGGGTGCCCGACCCCACCCGCTCGCCCCGGAAGTGGCCGTTCAGCATCGGCCCGCCCGAGACGACGATGGCCGGCAGGTCGCACGACGCCGCCCCCATGATGAGCGACGGCGTGGTCTTGTCGCAGCCCACCAGCAGCACGACCCCGTCGATGGGCTGGCCCCGGATCGTCTCCTCGACGGCCATCGCCGCGAGGTTGCGGAACATCATCGCCGTCGGCCGGAACGTGCTCTCCGACACCGAGAACACCGGCACCTCCACCGGAAAGCCCCCGGCCTCGTAGATGCCGTTCTTCACCTTCTGCGCCAGGATATCGAGATGCGCGTTGCAGGGGTTGAGCTCGGACCAGGTGTTCAGGATGCCGATGACGGGCCGCCCGTCGAACATGTCGTGCGGGTAGCCTTGGTTCTTCATCCAGCCGCGGTGGTAGATGTTGTCGCGGGAGGTCCCGCCCCACCACTCCTGGGAACGCAGCTTCCGGGGCCAGGGCGCAGGGGTGAAGGCCATGATGATCTTCCTACAGTTGGCGGACCTGGGCCACGCCCCGGTCCTCGTCGATGGCAAGGGGGTTCCGAAGGGCCAGCCCGAAGGCCGGCGCCTCGATCTCGAAGACGTCGCCCGGCTCGGCCCGGACCTGGTCGGCGAAGCTCAGCGTCGCGGTCCCGAACATGTGGACGTGCACGTCGCCGGGCTGGCAGAACAGCGGGTACTTGAAGTGGTGATGCTCCAAGTTGGCGAAGCTGTGGCTCATGTTGGCCTCGCCCGACAGGAACGGCTTCTGCCAGATCACCTCGCCCTTGCGGCGGATCCGGCTCTCGCCCCGGATGTCGGAGGGCAGCTCGCCCACCAGGATCTCCGGGCCGATGCTCGCGGGCCGCAGTTTGGAATGCGCCAGATACAGGTAGTTGATCCGCTCGGTCACGTGGTCCGAGAACTCGTTGGCCAGCGCCCAGCCCACCCGCGCGGGCGCGCCGTCCGGCCCGATCACGTAGATGCCCGCGATCTCCGGCTCCTCGCCGCCGTCCAGCGCGAAGGCGGGCGACACCAGCGGAGCCCCCGGCGCCGCGACATGGAAGCCGTTGCCCTTGTAGAACCACTCCGGCTGCACGCCGGGCAGGCTCTCGGGCTTGCCCTCCTCCAGCCCCATGCGGAACATCTTCATGGAGTCGGTGGCATCGTCGGCGTTCGCCTTGGCGTGCATCGCGCTGCGGGTCGAGGCGCTCCCCAGATGGGTGAGCCCCGTCCCCGTCAGGTGCAGGTGCGCCGGATCGGGGTGGTCGATGGGCGCCAGCAGCGTCCCCCGCTCCGCCTCCGCGACAAGGTCCACGGCCTCGCCCAGCCCATGCGCGGCCACCGTCTCGGCCAGCGTCCGGTTCTGGGCCAGGGCCTCCATCGCCAGCTCGCGGACCGAGGTGGCCCCCTTCACCAGCGCCGCCTCCGACCCCTCGCGCGCGACGACGCCGATCCCCCCATCGGGGCGCCTGATCTGCGACAGCAGCATCCCAGCCTCACTTGCTCTTGTTGTAGACGTCGAAGATCACCGCCGCGAGGAGCACGAGCCCCTTGATGACCTGCTGGTAGTCGATGCCGATCCCCAGGATCGACATGCCGTTGTTCATCACGCCCATGATGAAGGCGCCGACGATGGCCCCGATGATGCGGCCCGAGCCGCCGGTCATGGAGGCCCCGCCGATGAACACCGCCGCGATCACGTCGAGCTCGAAGCCCACGCCCGCCTTGGGGGTGGCCGAGTTCAGGCGCGCCGTCACCACCATGCCCGCCAGCGCCGCCAGCACGCCCATGTTGACGAAGGTGAAGAAGGTCAGCCGGTCGGCGTTGATGCCCGACAGCCGCGCCGCCTTGAGGTTGCCCCCGATGGCGTAGACCCGGCGCCCCAGAGTCGTGCTCTCGGTGACGAAGACGTAGAGGATCGTCAGCACCGCCATCCAGACCGCGACGTAGGGGATGCCCCGGAACCCGGCGAGCTTCCAGCCCACGAAGACCAGCGCCGCCGCGATGATGACGTTGCGGATCCAGAAAATGCCGCTGGGCTCGGCCGCCATGCCGTGCGCGATGTTGCGGCTCCGTGCCCGGAGACCCAGCACGACCACCACGAGGGCCGCCACGATGGCCACGACCAGCGCCGTCCAATTCGGCTGCCGCTGGAGGGACTCGATGTCCGGCACCGCGCCGGCCAGCAGGTCCGGCACGAAGCCGGTGGAGAGCGCCTGGAACGACTTCTCGAAGGGCCCGATGTTCTGCCCGCCTAGGAGCCACAGCGTCAGCCCCCGGAACACCAGCATCCCGGCCAGCGTCACGATGAAGCTCGGGATGCGCCAGTAGGCGATCCAGTAGCCCTGCGCCGCGCCGATCAGGCCGCCGACGACCAGCCCCGCCGGGATCACGGCGTAGACCGGCCAGTCCAGGTTCACGGTCAGCACCGCCGCCACCGCCCCGGTGAAGGCCGCGACCGAGCCGACGCTCAGGTCGATGTGCCCCGCCACGATGACGAGAAGCATCCCCAGCGCCATGATGATGACGTAGCTGTTCTGGAGGAACAGGTTGGTGATGTTCTGCGGGTTGAGGAAGTCGACCCCGATCTGCGCCCGCACCACCGCGACGAAGAACACCACGATGGCGATCAGCGCCAGCAGCATCCCGTATTCGCGGAGGTTCTCGCTCAGGTAGCTGAGGCCCCCGCGCGGGCTGCCCTCGCCTTCGCGGGTCCCGCCGACTCCGCGCTCGCCCGGCCCCAGCCGTGCGCCGTCGTTCACGTCAGCCATGGGCGGCCTCCATCTCAAGCGATTCCTGCTTCTCGTGCTCGCGCACGATCAGCGACATGATCCTCTCCTGGCTCGCCTGCGCGATCGGCAGCTCGCCCACGAAGGCCCCCTCGGCCATCACATAGATGCGGTCGCACATCCCCAGGAGCTCCGGCATCTCCGAGGAGATCATCACGACCCCCGCCCCTCGGCGGCGAGCTGGTTCATGATCCCGTAGATCTCGAACTTCGCGCCCACGTCGATGCCCCGCGTGGGCTCGTCGAGGATCAGCACCTTCGGCTCGGTGAAGAGGAGCTTCGAGAGCAGCACTTTCTGCTGGTTGCCGCCCGACAGGTTCACGACCCGCTGGAAGACGTTGGGCGTGCGGATGTTCATGGCCTTGCGGAAGCGCGACGCGACCTTCTGCTCCGCCGCCTCGTCCAGCACGCCGCCCTTCGACACGCCGCGCAGGTTGGCGAGCGAGATGTTCCGCACGATGGGCTCGTCGAGGATCAGCCCCAGCGCCTTGCGGTCCTCCGTGACATAGGCGAGCCCCGCCTCCAGCGCCTTGGGCACCGTCGAGACGTCCACGTCCCGCCCGCCGATCCGCACCTGCCCCCGGATGTCCCGCCCCCAGGAGCGGCCGAAGATCGACATGGCGAGCTCGGTCCGCCCGGACCCCATCAGCCCGGCGATGCCGACGATCTCGCCCTTGCGGACGGAGAAGTTGATGTTCCTCAGGAAGTCGCGGTCGAGGTGCTCGGGATGCCGGGCGCTCCAGCCCCTGACCTCCATCAGCACCTCGCCGGGGTTCCTCGCCCGCTCCGGGTAGCGGTGCGCCATGTCGCGCCCCACCATGTCCCGCACGATGCGGTCCTCCGACACCTCGCCCTGGCGCGCATCCAGCGTGGAGACCGTGGCCCCGTCCCGGATCACCGTGACCCGGTCCGCCACGCGCCGCACCTCGTTGAGCTTGTGGGAGATGATGATCGACGTCACCCCCTGCCCCTTCAGTTCCAGCAGCAGGTCGAGGAGCTTCTGCGAGTCGTTCTCCTGCAGGGCCGCCGTCGGCTCGTCGAGGATCAGCAGCCGCACGTTCTTCGACAGCGCCTTGGCGATCTCCACGAGCTGCTGCTTGCCCACGCCCAGGTCGATCACCGGCGTCGTCGGCGACTCTCGCAGCCCCACCTTGGCCAGCAGCTCGGCCGTCCGCCGGTTCGTCTCGCGCCAGTCGATGACGCCGCCGCGCGCCCGCTCGTTGCCCAGGAAGATGTTCTCGGCGATGCTGAGGAGCGGCACCAACGCCAGCTCCTGGTGGATGATGACGATGCCCGCCGCCTCGCTGTCGTGGATGCCGCGGAACCGCGCCTCCTGCCCCGCGAAGAGGATCTGCCCCTCGTAGGACCCGTGCGGATAGACACCCGAGAGCACCTTCATCAGCGTGCTCTTGCCGGCGCCGTTCTCGCCCACCAGCGCGTGGATCTCGCCCTCGCGCACCTCCAGGGTCACGTTGTCCAGGGCGCGCACGCCGGGGAAGGTCTTGGAGATGCCCCGCATCTCGAGGAGGACGGCCATGGCGGGTTCCTTCGGCCCAAGGACAAGAGGGGCGCCCGCGCGAGACGGGCGCCCCCGAAGGTATCAGCTCACTGGAGCTGGTCGGCCGTGTAGTAGCCCGAGCCCACGAGGGTCTCCTCGTAGTTCGACTTGTCCACCGGCACGGGGACGAGCAGGTAGGACGGCACGACCTTGACGCCGTTGTCGTAGGTCGTGGTGTCGTTGATCTCGGGCTCGCCGCCCTGGAGAACGGCGTCCACCATGCCCACGGTCACGCGGGCGAGCTCCCGGGTGTCCTTGAACACGGTCGAGTACTGCTCGTCCGCGAGGATCGACTTGACCGAGGGAACCTCGGCGTCCTGGCCGGTGACGCAGGGCATCGGCAGGTCGGCCGCGCCGTAGCCCACGCCCTTGACCGACGACAGGATGCCGATCGACAGGCCGTCATAGGGCGACAGCGCGCCGTTGAGCTGCTTGTCCGCGTAGTTGGTGGACAGGAGGTTGTCCATGCGCGCCTGGGCGACCGCGCCGTCCCAGCGCAGGGTGCCCACCACGTCCATGCCGGTCTGGCCCGAGGGGATCACGATGTCGCCCGCGTCGATCATCGGCTGCAGGACCGACATGGCGCCGTCGTAGAAGAAGAAGGCGTTGTTGTCGTCCGGCGAGCCGCCGAAGAGCTCGACGTTCCAGGGCTTCGTGTCGGGGAAGCGCGACTTGAGGCATTCGACCAGGCTGTTGGCCTGCAGCACGCCCACTTGGAAGTTGTCGAAGGTGGCGTAGTAGCTGACGTTCTCGGTGTCGCGGATCAGGCGGTCGTAGGCGATGACCGGGATGCCGGCGGCGGCGGCGTTCTCCAGCGCCGAGGACAGCGTGGTGCCGTCGATGGCGGCGATCACCAGCGCGTCCACGCCCTGCGAGATCATGTTCTCGACCTGGGAGAGCTGCGTGGGGATGTCGTCCTCGGCGTATTGCAGGACGGTGTCGTAGCCGGCGGCCTCGAACTGCTCGACCATCGAGTTGCCGTCCGAGATCCAGCGCGCGGACGACTGGGTCGGCATGGCGATGCCGATTGTGCCCTTGCTGTCCTGCGCCCAGGCCGGGTTGAAGGCACCGGCCGCGAGCGCGGCGAACGAGATCGCGGCCAGGGCCGCGCGACGGGTCGTCATGGATTGTCCTCCCTTTGGGCCGCACGTTGCGGCGGCCACACCCAAAGCGTCGAGGGCCGCCCCAAAGCCGCCCCCTTGGCCCGCGCACCATGGCGAGCCTTGCCGTAGGCGTCAAAGCGCAATATCCGGCAACTCGCATAACAAAGCTGGTATGAATGGACGGCTCCCTGGACGGCTCCGGGCGGCTCCTGCGCCGGGGCCTCAAGCTCGCGCACCTGCGCCTCATGGCCGCCCTGGGCGAGACCGGCGCCATCGGCCTCGCCGCCGCGCGGCTCGGGGTGACGCAGCCCGCCGCCTCCCGCCTCCTCGCCGAGGTCGAGGACCTCGTCGGCCGCCCGCTCCATCTCCGCTCGGGGCGCGGCATTGTCCTGACGCCGGAGGGGCAGGCGCTCGCCCGCCGCGCCGCCCGGGCGCTCGCCGAGGTCACGAGCGCCGAGCGCGAGATGGGCGACCTTGGGCGCGGCCTCTCGGGCCATGTCCGCCTCGGCGCCGTCACCGGCCCCGCGCTCGACCGGGTGCTGCCCGCGCTCCGCGCCGCGCGCCTCGCGCTCCCCAATGTCACCACCGAGGTCGAGGTCGCGCCCTCCGAGCCGCTCGCCGACCTCCTCCTCGCTGGACGCCTCGACTTCGCGCTCGCCCGCCTGCCCGAGAATCGCGAAGCCGCCCTCTTCGACCTCGAGCCCCTGGGCGAGGAGCAGGTCGAGCTCGTCGCCCGCCCCGGCCACGCGCTCGCCCGGCGGCGGGAGATCGCCCCCCGCGACCTCCTCGACTACGACTGGGTGCTGCCCGGCCCGGGGACGCTGCTGCGCCGCACCGTCCTCGAACGGCTCGCGTCGCTCGGCCTGCCGCCCCCGCCCGGGCGCCTCGCCACCTCGTCCTTCCTGCTGACCCTGGCGCTCCTCCGAGAGTCGAACGCCATCGCCCCGCTCGCCAGCGCCGTCGCCCGACGCTTCGCGTCCGGGCCCGAGGCCGGGCTCGTCGTCCTGCCCCTCGACCTCGGCATCGTGGTCCCCGCCTTCGGCCTGATGACCCTGCGCGGCGCCCGCCTGACCCCTGCGGCCGAGCGCCTGCGCGACCTCGTGCGGACGCAGGTGCCCTGAGGCCCACGTAGGGCGGGGTTCACCCCGCCACACCACGCTCGGGCCGGGCGCGCCGCTGTCGGGCCGGGGCTGGCGGGGGGGACCCC
>NZ_KK088637.1:0-18195 GCF_000600335.2 Rubellimicrobium mesophilum DSM 19309
CCCGGATCGCGCCCCGCCAGAAGCCGGTCCAGAACGTCCTTCTCGATAGCCATGGTTCAGGTCCTTTCTCACCTTCATCATGGCCTCGCGCACAAGATCCCTGACAGTCCCACCAGCGCCGTTCGACGCCTGCGACCAGACCACCGGCCGGGTCAGCTCCCAGGCGCTGGTGCGCTACAAGATCAACGACTACTCGGTGCCGGTCGCCTACGGCCTTCCAGACCCGGGCCGAGGCGCAGAGAGCCCTGGCCCGGTACATCGATGGCTTCTACAATCCTGTCCGGCGCCACTCGGCGCTGGGCTTCGTCAGCCCCGCCCAGTTCGAAAGGCAAGCCGCCCGTCAAACCGCTCTCCACTAAACCGGAGCAAGTCCACAGATCCAGCTGCTCGGGCTCGCTCATGGGCCCGCTCCGCCCATGCTCCGGCTCCGTGCCCCAGGGAAGTAGGCGTAGAACGTAGCCCGACTCACGCCCAACCTCTTGGCTACCTGCGCCACGGGGATGCTCGGGTCCTTGAGGAGCGCCCGCGCCATCGCGAGATCCTCCTCGGCGAGCTTTCTGCGCCGCCCGCCTTTGCGGCCCCGGGCGGCGGCGGCCTTGAGCCCCTCCAGAGTGCGCTCCCGGTTCAGGTCCAGGAAGTACTCGGCGATGGTGCCCAGGAAGTTGAACATGAGCCGGCCCGTGGGTGTCTCAGTGTCCACGGCTTCCGTCAGGGAGCGCAGCTTCACCCCTTGCGCCTGGAGCTTGTGCGCCGTGTCCAGCATCTCGCGCAGGCTCCGCCCCAGCCGGTCCACCTTCCAGACCACGAGCTGGTCCTCGGGGCGGAGGAAGGCGAGCGCCGCCTCGAGGGCCGGGCGCTTGGTCCCAGCGCGCCCGCTCTCCTTCTCCTCGAAGATCCTTTCACATCCTGCCCGGGAGAGAGCGTCCCGCTGCAGGTCCAGGTTCTGGTCGTCGGTCGAGACGCGCGCGTAGCCGATGAGCATGTCAGGATAGTAGCCGGAGAGCGTATATCAGACAACTGATTTCCTGACACGGTTTTCTGACAGGAAAGTGCCTCAAAAGAGGTACCAAGGCGGCCCTCTCCACTTATGTCCAACAAACGAACGTTTGATCGACACCGAATTCCGGGGTCCGAGTAGGACTTTACGGCAGCTGACGACCCCAGTCCGCTGCGTGACATGCGGACGTCGCTCCCCGTCCAAACGGAAACGACACGCAACGTCAGCAATCCGCCGCAGCAGCACTCGCCTATCTGCAACGTAGGCGTAGTGTGGCCCCATTGACGACTGACGTCGCGAGCCGTCTATGAGCCGGACGACCGCCCAAGGGGACAACAGTGAAGAATAATCTGGCATACAGCCGAGACATCTTGGGCTCGATCGGATCCAAGTCGGAACGGTCGACCGCTTCCAGGGCAAGGAAGCGGCCGTCTGCCTCGTCTCCATGACGGCTTCCACGGTCGACGACAGCCCGAGGGGGATGGAGTTCCTCCTTTCCCTGAACCGCCTGAATGTGGCGATCTCACGGGCGAAAGCCCTGGCGCTGGTCTTCGGCTCGCCGCGGCTTCTCGAAGCGCGCTGCACGACAATCGAGCAGATGCGCCTCGCCAATACGCTCTGCGCCCTCTACGAGCATAGCCACGCCATCAGATCGGGCCTGCCGTGGACCGGACATCGCATCCTTGGTGCTCCCTTGGAAGCCGCTGAGCCAACCACGTAAGGCCCCTAGGCAAGTGCTCTCCCGCCCGGAACGGCGCTGAACGGATCTCAACCTTCAGGTCATGCCTTAGCGCAAGACCAAGGAAGCCTTGAGCGGGTCGTAGCTGTAGCCAGTGATGGTCCCGTCCCTGATCTTGTCGACGGCCTCGTCGATCACGAAGAGCGGGACAAGGAACCACTCCTGAGGGACGACCGGCTTTCCGAAGCGGTCCATGATCTCGATGTCCAGACGCGCCGGCTCAAAGACGCGGTGGATCAGGTTCTCTAGCTTGGTCCGGTTGATGTTGAACAGCTCATAGGTTGCCACGACCTCGACGCCGGCCATCAGGAAGGTCGGCTGGAGGTGCGCCCCGGCGATGCGCTGTTCGACGCTCAGGGTCGTCACACCAATCTTGTGAACGAGCTCACGGTTCGCCGACACCAGCGGATGATCGGACTTGCTCCGCAGCACATAGATCGTGCCGCTGGCTTGATCGTCCTCAGCCTGATGATCCGAAAACAGAGGACCCGCCACGGGGTCGGTGATCCGTCGTCCCGCTTCGTCCTTGTTGAGCGCCCGCTGGAGCGAGCGCATGAGCATGTTGCTTTCTGTGCCGTTGTCGAAGATGACCCGCAGCCGCGCGTCCGTGCGGCCATGCTCAGTCGTGGTCATCTCGCCCATTTCGGCGACGTACGCCTTCTGGCCACCCACAATGAACCAGGCGCCTGAACGGATCTCGGCCTTCAGCTCGAAGGGCCGCGACTGCCGGGAGCCGATCTCGAGCTCCTGCTGGACCTGTTGGAAGAGCGGCTTGAATCGGTCGAAGTCCTCGCACCGTTGCCGATGGGCGATCTCCTCCGCTTCCCGCTTCTCGGCGGCCGTCCGGACGTGTCGGAGCTCGGTCAGGTCGGAGGACGCCCCGATGTCCACGCCGAGCTGGGCGAGAAGCTCGTCGTCATCGAGGTCCTCAGGATCGCTTTCCGCGATTGGCTCGCCGCCCGACAGGAGCCCCTGATGGTCGAGAGGCTCGATCAGCACCCGGCAGTCGGCTTGCTCGCGCAGGCGGTCGAGCCGCACGGCATAGAGCCGTTCGAAGATGTCACGGTCTTCCCCGTGTTGCGGGGCTCGGCCATGCTCCTCGACGAAGCGCTGGATCTCCTCGAAGCCGGCAATGATGCGCTCTTCGCGCGGCGTTCGGCTCGACTCCCGCCTCGTCTCTATCTCGACGCCAAGCTCCCCAAGGAGGGCGTCGTCCTCGTCGGTGAACTTAGCCATGTGCCGCTGCCGCCTCCGCCTTCATCCGGGCGAGGAACGCTACACCCTCGGCCATGCGCTTCTCCCAGGCGTCCGCAGACGTGATCAAAGGCAAGCGGCCGCGTTCCTGCTTGAACTTCAGAGCCCGCTTGGCAAGATCGCGCGCCTCCTCGGGCGTGAGCTTCACGTTCTTGGCGGTGATGATGGCCTGCACCTGCTTCAGGCTTTCCTCGCTCATGGTCTTGGCCAAGATGGCGTAGGCCTCGCCGAACGGGTTGATCCGGTCGATAAGGTCGATATCGAGCTCACGCACGTCCATGGCGAACTGGCGGACACCCTGGATGAAGGCCGTGTTCAGGCCCTTCTCGCCCTCTCCTCCGCCCGAGGCGACCTCCTTGGCCTTCTGGGTCAGGTTGAGAGCGGCCACGGCGTGCTGCCGGACGGCTTCCTGATCCTCTTCCGCGAGATCAGGATAGCGGTCCTTGATGATCTTGCCCATGCGCACCTGGGTCAGCTCCTCGGGCACGAGCTCAGGGTCGAAGAGACCCCGTTCGACTGTGGTCTTGTCCTGCACGAAGGCGGCGATTACTTCGTTCAGGTCTTGCTGGCAGATGCGGCCGGCCTCTTCGCTTTTGGGTTCCTTGAGACCCTTGATCTCGATCTGGAACTTGCCGGTTTCCTCGTTGAAGCCGACATTGCATTTCTTGGGATCGTAGCCGCCCTCACCATAGTCAAAGCCCGGCGTCGGCCCGCTGCTCGTGCTCTTCGGCTTGAACTCGAACCGAGGCGCCAAGACCTGCTCCATCAAGAGGCTCGCCGCGATGGCCTTCAACGTGTCGTTCACGGCCTCGGTGACGGCCTGCTCGGAGGCGTCCGGTTCGGCGATGAGGTTGGTGAAGCGCGCGCGGGTCTTGCCAGGCGCGTCGCGGGTGGCCCGGCCGATGATCTGCACGATCTCCGTGAGGCTCGAGCGGTAGCCCACCGTCAGCGCGTGCTCGCACCAGATCCAGTCGAAACCCTCCTTCGCCATGCCAAGCGCGATGATGATGTCAACGTGGTCGCGGTTGTTCTTCTGGGCGGGGTCCTTCAGCGCGGCGGACACGCGGTCCCGCTTGGCGGGATCGTCGTCGACCAAGTCGGCGATGCGCAGGACGCGTCCCTCGGGGGTCTTCACTAGCTGGAAGCCGGTGGCGGGATCGATGCCCTGCCAGTCCCCCAGCTCCTCGATGATGTGCTCGACCTCCCGGATCTTGTCCTTCGTGCTTTCACGCGAGTTGACGTTCGGGATGTGCAGGATCGTCTTCTCGCGGGGGTCCAGCACCTTCAGGATGTCGTCGGAGTAAGGGCCCGAGTAGAAGAAGTAGCCGATGTCGAGCTTCTTCAGGTGCTCATAACCGTTAAGCTGCTCGTAGTAGGTGTAGGTGACGGTCTGGAACTTCGCCTCGTCCTGGGGCGCCAGCACGGCCGCCGCATCCCCCCGGAAGTAAGAGCCGGTCATCGCCACGATGTGCGCCCGGTCGCGGGCCATGAACTCGCCCAGGTGTGAGCCGAGCTTGTTGTCGGGGTTGGCCGAGACGTGGTGGAACTCGTCTACGGCGATCAGCCGTTCATCGAAGGCCTCGACCCCGAACCGCTCCACGGCGAAGCGGAAGGTTGCATGAGTGCAGACCAGCACCTTGTCCTCGCTCTGGAGGAAGGCGCCGACCGAGTTCACCTTGCCGCCGTCCTCTCCAGGCGCGTTGCAGAGGTTCCACTTCGGTTGAACGGTCCAGTCCGCCCAGAAGCCATACTTGGTGAGCGGCTCGTCGTTGAAGCTCGCGCCGATCGACTTCTCGGGCACCACGATGATCGCCTGCTTGAGGCCCTGGTTCTGCAGCTTGTCGAGCGCGATGAACATGAGCGCGCGACTCTTGCCCGAGGCAGGAGGCGACTTGATCAGCAGGTATTGCTCACCGCGCTTCTCATAAGCCCGCTCCTGCATGGGCCGCATGCCGAACTCGTTGGCCTTGGCCGAGCTGCCGTTGCCGGCGTAGGAAACCGAGACAGAGGGGACCATCTTCACTTCACTCGTCACGCGCTTGCCTCCGCCTTGCGTTTCTTGGGCGTGCCCTGCCCAGTCGTCATCTTGGTGTAGAGCTCGAACAGCTTCTCTAGCCGCTCGGTGTCATTCTTGAACGTCCGGCCGATGTAGATGCGCTCCAGCACCTCGTCGTTGCGCTCATGCGCTTCGTGTAGGTTGGCGGGCATTCCCTCAGGGTCGTAGAGATCAGCGATGGTAGCTGGGAAATGTGCCTCGCGCGCCGAGAGGATGTCTTCAGCGCAGCACTTCAGGCTCAGCTTCTGTCCAGTTGTTAGCGCTGGCAGCGGGAACGAATTATAAGTGATTTGAGATGAGTATCTCACACCCGACCCAAGCCCACCCGAGATGGCTTCAGACCAGACCCGATGTAATGTCGAGGACAAGACTGACAGTACCCAGATCTCTTCGGTGTAGGCGACGAAAGCGAGATCCGTTGTAACGGTTTCCTCGCCCACATAAATCGGAGTTATGTAGGGAATGCCGTCCATGGTGTTCTTAGGAACCACTATAGATCTCTGGTTCAGATGGCATTTCTGAGCAAACTTGTACGGCCAGCGAGCATAGCCTTGTGTGGTCTTGGCTTTCGAACTTTCACGGAAGGTACGGACATGTTGAATCCGGTCTCGGACAATGGGAATCTGCATGGCTTCCTCATAGTCTGAGTCCTCGATCCAAAGACACCATCGGCGAGATCCCTGCCTAACCTCAGTGGTACCTATCAATGGACGAATGATCCTCGATGCTTGCGGGTAGGCCGAAAGAAGAGAGCGTTTCTCGTCTTCATCCATGATGAGGCCGCCGTCATCTCGGGCCATATTGCCAGAGACAAGCTTCGGAAGATCCGAAGCTAAAGGCCAATCGGATTTCTTGATGAACTCTTCAGCTCCGGGTATCAAATAGGGAGAGATTTGTAATACTTCTCTCTTAGTATCTTCAGAGAAGATCGCTCGTTGGCGCCCGCGCCGTCGAGTGACGCCAATGATGACGCACCAAACCCCGGCATTGTCTGATGCATTATTTGCCCATTTGAATTGAGTATGGCAAAAGAAGATACTGTCACCGGCCTCATATAGGCGTGACCACAGATGCTGCACTTGTTCTCCACGTGCAATAGAGTTTGTTGACACGAAAGCGAAATCAGAAGGGCAAACGTTCGAGTATTCTGAAGCTTTGATATACCAGGCCACAACGTAGTCACAGTCTTTATATTCGTGGCCACCTTTGAAGACCCTTTCCATGTCCTCTTTCTGAGATTTGGTTTGCTTCCTGGCTCCCTTGAATGGAGGATTTCCGCAGATGAATGTCTCCCCGCCCTCGTTCTCAAAGTCGATCTGCGCCTGATCGAGCGGCGTGTGGAACAGGTCCTCGGCATGGTGCTTCACCGCCGTTCCAGTCGGCGGGCAGATGCTCAGCCAATCGAGCCTGAGCGCATTGCCACAGGTGATCCAGTTTTGAGCATCCAGCGGCAGGAACTCGGCCAGAGCCTCCTTCTGCCCGCGGTAGAGGACGTCGCACTGATACTCGGCGATGATGAGCGCGAGGCGCGCGATCTCGGCCGGGAAGTCGCGCAACTCTATGCCACGAAAGTTCGTCAGCGGGATCTCGGTCCGCCGGTCGGTCTCTCCACGCCGCCGGTTGATCTCGGCCTCGAGGGCTCGCATCTGCTTGTAGGCGATGACGAGGAAGTTGCCCGACCCGCAGGCCGGGTCGAAGACCCGGATCCGCGCCATGCGGTTGCGCAGGTTGAGGAGCTTGCGGGAGTTGTCGCCCGCCTCCTCCAGCTTCTCGCGCAGGTCGTCGAGGAAGAGCGGGTTCAGCACCTTCAGGATGTTGGGCACGCTGGTGTAGTGCATGCCGAGCGCGCCGCGCTCCTCGTCGTCGGCCACCGCCTGGATCATCGAGCCGAAGATGTCCGGGTTGATCTTCTTCCAATCGAGATTGGCGATGTGGAGGAGGTAGGACCGCGCAATCTTGCTGAAGCGCGGCACCTCCGTGCTGCCCGAGAACAGCCCACCATTCACGTAGGGAAAGTCGTTGACCCAGCGAGGCAGGTTGGCGGTCGAGCGATGCTCGATCTTGGTGTTCATGGCGCGGAAGATCTCGCCGATCACCTCGTGTGTGTTGGACGAGTCCTTGGCGCTGAACGTCTCGATCGTCTGGGTGAACAGGTTGGTCCCGCTGAAGATGTCGGTGTCTTCGGCGAAGAAGGAGAAGATCAGCCGAGCCATGAAGTGGTTCATGTCCGGGCGGCGCGCGGCCGTGCCCCAGGCGGGATTATCTTTAAGAAGCTCAATATAGAGACGGTTAAGCCGGCCGGTCGCCTTAATGTCGAAGGCGTTCTCCCGGATCTGCCGGACGGTCGTAATGCCCGCGAGCGGCAAGAAGAAACCGAAGTGGTCGGGGAAGTCCCGATAGGCACAGGCCACTGTCTCGCCGCTTGCCAAGTCCTCGGCCTCAAGGTCCTGCCCGTCGGTGGCCAGGACAAACTTGGCCTTGGCGCGCGACGTTGCCGGGCTGGCCTTCAGCGCACCCAGAGTGCTCGTCACCTCGCCGGGCGCGCAGACTGCGATGTGGATGTTGTTGGTCTGGAGGACGCCTTTCAGGTCGGACTTGTTCGAGGTGCCACTACGGAGCTTCTTGAGGGTGGTTTCCTTGTTCCCGAAAGCCTCAAGGAAGGCGAAAGGGAATTCGTCCGGGTCGAACGGGCGCTCGGCGAGCGCGGAGACGGCTTCTTCGATTTCAACAGCGTTCATACCCTGACCCGCACCTTTGTCCCCTGGCGCCATGCGCCACCACAGCATCTTGCCGATAGTATGGCGGCAGCTTCAACATGGCATCCGCCCCATGCTCCCGATTGCGGTGCCCCCTGCCCTTCTGATCGGGCTCGCGCGGCCTTGCCGAGGTGATCAGGCTGGCCGATTGGCCTGCGGGTTTGTCAGAACGGGATGTCATCGGAGAAGGAGGGCTCGGGAGGGAGCAGCGCCTTCGGCAGCGGAAGATTGGTGACGATATAGAGGCTGAGGATGTCCTCGCGGTCCATGAACATGACCTGACTGCGCCGGCTCGCATCGAGCTTCTGACCGAGCCAGTTGCGGGCCGCCTTGGTGATCTCGCCGCCGGCGACAATGAACGCATGATCCACGAGGACTTTGCGGTTCGTCTCCGGATCGAAGATCTCGTGACCCAGCATCATCAGCGCCTGGTTGGGGATTTCGGCGACGTTGCTGTTGCCCGATTGGGACACACCCGCGGCATCAAGCTTCCCCTTCTTCACCTGCGCGCCGAAGTAGAGGACGTGCTGCGTTGGCAGGACGTACCGCATCCAGATGTCCTTGCCGTATTCGAGCTGCTTGTCCCGGTGGCCTGCGGCGGTGATCCGATGAAACCCGAGTTGCCGGAGAAGAGGCAGCAGGACCTCCTCGATGAGCTCGTCCTCGCTGATCCGGTCAAGGTGGGCGGCGAGTTGGTCCCGCCGCTGGAGCTCCTGGGCTGAAAACGGGCGGTGGGGGTTCGGCGTGGGACGCGCCACGGTGGCTGTCTTGATGTGGCGCAGGTAGCAGCGCTTGTCCTCGGCATAGAACGCCTCAAACCCCTCGCGCTGGAGAGCCGCATTCAGCAGGGCGAGTGCGCCTGGCCGACCAGGTCCCTCGTTCAGGGCGTCTCCCTGGTCCATCAGGGTGGCGATGATCCTCTGGAAGGCTGCCGGTGGGGTGAAGGCATCGTCCTGTGGCCCATCGAGCACCTTCTCGAGCACATCGCAGACCCACCACTTCCGGGTCGATCCGTCGTGGACGAACTCCGTGTCGGCGTCGGTGAAGAACTCGGTCAGGTAGCTACTGCTGCGGTAGGCGAAGAAGCTCGGCCCCTGGTCGGTGTCGAAGTTTCCGCAGATCATATCAGCGATCTGCTCGAGGGTGCGTCGCTTGAACTTCACTCCGTCAGCTCTCCCCTGCCCCGCCATACGGATCCTCAAGCCAATCTTCATGGCCGTGCCTAATGCGGATAACGACGAGGTACGGGGCCTCGACGCGGTAGACGATCAGGTGCGCCCGGTGCCGGTGGATGCGGACCGGCGGGTCGATTTCGGTCCGCTCACGAGCCATAAGGGGATGGGCAAGTAGGAGGTCGAGCGTTCTCCTGATGCCGCCCACATAGGCCTCGGCTTGCGCCGCGGACCAGGTCTCGGCGGTGTAGATCCAGATCGCGGCAAGGTCGGCCTGCGCTGCGAGAGTGAGGCGATACCTCTCAAGCTTTCCTTCGGGCATGCTCCTCCCGCATGCGCTCTTGGAAGGAGTCGAAGTCAAAGTCCTCGGTCGTTCCGCTTTCCAGCCCCTCGGTGACCAGCCGTTGCATGGCGGCGATCTTGGCCGCCCGCTCCTGATCACGCCGGATCAGATCACGCACGTAGTCACTGGCGTTGCTGTAGCGCCCGCCCTTGGTCTGCTGCTCGACCCAGTCCTTCATTGGATCGGGCAGTGACACGTTCATCGTGGCCATGGCAGTACCTCCTGGGACCACCATGCCAAATTTTGCCAATCCTTGCCATAGAGTTCTACATGGTCATGTTGCAGCTCAGCAGAACTTCCGTCGCAACATTGCCCGAAAACTTCATAGTACGGCTTAAGACCCAGGTGCCAGCTTTGCATGCATACATGTTAACCGTTGTAGTGGTGGATCAGCGATCAGGATTGCCGGCATACCTGCTGCACGATTGGCTCCAACCTGCCCGAAGACTTCACACTAGAACCCCGCAGACCTCATAGCTTCCCCCGGATTCCTCATCGAAGGCCCCGGAAACCTCATCGATGTCCCCAGAACCTTCACAGTTGAGACCAGAAAACACCCTGTCGCCAGCTACTTACGCTGACTGAATCTTAGAATCTTAGAACTATGAATAATCTGAAGACGCTAACAGCCAGCAAACCCCCACCCGACTGTGATCCAGTCGATCTACGAAGAATAGCAATTGAAGGGTGAGCTCTTCTATGAAGGGCGTTGCCAATTGGCGGTATACCAGCCAGATCAACCTGTCGAAGAGGCGGTCATCGCATTGGACCCTATAACGGGGCAGCTTCACGCCCAATCCTGCTTACCACTTTGCATGTAAGCTTGTAGGCATGCTTACACGCAAACGCGTAAACACGGATACCGGGCCAGTGTGAAGGCTTCGGGGAAGCCGTAGCTCGCGCGCGCACTGGCCCGCATAAATCTCCAAAGATGAAGTTTTCGGGGAACAATGAGGTTTGTCTTCTTCACTTTTCATAGTACGCCGGTCCGGACATGGAGGACGGCATGGGCGACATCCTGACACTGGAGTTGACCCCCCGGGGTGACGAGGCGATCAAACCTGCCGAGCTGATCCAGGTCCGCGGTCATGAGCCCCTGACCCTGAACGCGAGACGAATGATCACCCTGCTCTGGCACAACGCCCATATGCAGGGCGTAGAGGAAGGACGCCGCTACACTGTCGAGATCGACGCGCTCAAGCCTGCGGGACACAAGGGCTATGAGATGATCGAGGAGGGCATCGAGCAGCTCATGCGGACGCTGCTCGTCGTCCAGCTCCCGAGCGGCAAGACGCGGCGCGTTCAGTTCCTGGGCGGCAACGATCTGGACTCGCCGGACAGGCCAGCCGGCGTCCTGACCTACTCGTTCGATGCCATGCTGATCGAGATCCTCGAGAAGTCTTCAGTGTGGGGTAAGATCGCCCTGCCCGTCCTGATGGCTTTCACGTCCAAGTACGCGATCTCGTTGTATGAAAATGCCTCGCAGTTCGTGAACCTAGCCTACAAGACCTCGACAGAGTTCACGCTGGAAGAATTCCGCTCGATGCTGGGCGTCCCCGAGGACAAATATCCTGCCTTCGGAGAGTTCAACAAGCATGTCCTCAAGCCTGCCGTAGCAGAAGTAAACGCGTTGGCCTCGTTTGGCCTGAGCGTCGCTCCCGTGAAGCAGGGTAAGAAGGTCGTGCGTGTGAAGGTCGGTTGGTATCGCAAGTCCATCGAGGAGCTAAAGGTCGCGTATGCCGAAGTGCAGCGGCCCAAAATCGGCAGGCGGGCAAGGATCTTGGGAACGGTTGAGCATGTCTTGGCCCCTAGCCCATCCGAAGGCCGGCTTCGTCGCCGCTCCCCGAAGGCTTCATAGTTGCGATCACATGCAATCATGTAAGCAGGTTTCCTGCTTGGCGTGAGTCCCCGAAGGCTTCACTTTTAGAAGCTTGGGTCGTCGTTGAGCTGCACCGAGAACTCGATGCCACGGACCGACGGTGCCGATGAGCGCAGGCCGGTCGGCTCGTCCCTTCTCCAGTCGTGGGAGGATCCTGTGGAATCATCTACAGGGCCAAGTCGATCCACCCAGAAGGCAGCGTGAGCCGGGATCCGTCACGCTCCATCGCGTCGAGCCAAGCTTCGTCCGTGCCCGAATACCTCATAGTTCAGGTTAGCCAGGTAAGCAGGAAAGTGGCTTGCCTTTTTAGAGGTTAGCAAGAAAACTGTTTTGCATGAAAGCATGCTGCGATGCGGCCAACGGGAGTCGACCCTGTGTGGACGGCCGCTGCTCGATCCAGTGAGCTACGCACCTGAAGCGAGCACGGATGGGGTCAGTCTGTTGCCGCTTTGCCGCTTTCCATCTTTGCATGCAAAGACTTTAGGTTAGTTCCACTGTATCGGCTTTTCCCGCTATCCGCTTACCCGGTAAGATGGTCTGCATGGTTGGCGGCAAGCCACGGAGGGAATCGATGGCCTACATCATCGGCATGGTTTCGCAGAAGGGGGGCGTCGGGAAGTCGACACTCGCCCGCATGATGGCGCGGGAGTTCGTCGCGGGCGGCATGTCAGCGAAGATCGCTGACCTCGATACCCAGCAGCAGACATGCACATACTGGGCAGGGCGCAGAGCCGAGAGCGGCGTCGCCCCGGAGGTCCAGGTCCAGAGCTTCGCCACTGTGAAATCGGCCATCGAGGACTCGGCACGCTTTGACGCCTATATTCTCGACGGCAAGCCGAACGCCTCCGAGCAGACCTACGAGATCGCTCGGGCGTCCGACTTGGTCGTGATCCCAACAGGCCAAACTGTCGACGACCTCCATCCCGGCGTCGTGCTCGCGCACTCGCTGGTGAAGAAGGGCCTTCCCACTCACCGGATTGCCTTCGCCATGTTCAAGATCACTGGATCGGACAGGGAGAACGCCGCGGCGCGTTCCTACCTCGAACAGGCTGGCTACCCCGTCTTGCCGGGTGATGTGCCGGTTTCAACGGCTTACGGTTCGGCATCCGATATCGGGAAGGCGATAACGGAAACCCCGTTCAAGAGCCTCAACCAGCGGGCGGCGATGCTCGCACAGAACGTGATTGATGCCATGGCCGAGAGGGCTGCGTGATGGTCGACCTAGCCAAGCTGAAAGGGAAGGGGGCTCCACCGCCCGCTGAGGCTGCTCCTGATGTGATCCAGTCGGATCAGCGCGAAGAACCCGTTCAGATGGTCGCTATCCAGTTCCGGGTGCCTCCCTCCGTCTTCGCGGAGTTCTCAGAAGCTGCCGGCAGGGAGTTCGGCTTCACCAAGGGGGCGAAGTCGAACCTGTTTCTGAAGATGTGGGCTGAATACAGGAAAACCCGTTAAGCAGTTAGCATGCAAGCCGGTTATCGGGTTTCGTCGGAACATGTGCAAACAGGGCAGGGGTCCTAGAAGAGCTAAGCCGGTCCAGAGTCATCTGGACGCCTTGCGGTCGCCGGTCGGCCCGGTGCTTGGGCAGGCCGGCCTTGGTTTCGCCCCACTTCGTCGCTAGCGCCTGCCGCATCGCTTCATGGATGCGGCCTTGAACATCGACACGCTCCTCGACACCGTCCATGCGCGGCTCGAGGCGTTCCGCGCCGCGCGCGAGCTTTACGGCGAGCGGCTGGCGCCCGGGTTCAGCCCGTTCCAGTTCATCCCGCTGGGCGAGCGGGACCTGTCGGAGCTGCTGGCTTGGCTTCTGGACCCGCGGGGAAGCCACGGGCAGGGCGGGCGCTTCCTTGGGGCGTTCCTGGCGCGGCTGGGGCGCGGCTGGGCGGATCTGCCGACGGAGGGGGCGCAGGTGCGAACAGAGGCGCCGACCGACCGGAACGAAAGGACCAGACGGTCCATCGACATCCTCGTGCAGGGACGGGACTGGACACTGGGCATCGAGAACAAGCTTCGGGATGCCGCCGACCAGCCGCGGCAGGTCGCGGATTACCTCGGGCATTTGGATGCACTTGCCGGTCCGCCGCGAGGGCTCCTCTACCTGACCCGTCGAGGCGGCCTGCCGTCTGAGAGGAGCATCGACGCGGCCGAGCGGGAGCGGCGCATAGCGGCCGGCGAGCTGCATCTGTGGTCCGCCCTGGACCTGCTGCCCTGGCTGGAGGCCTGCCGGGTGCTTTGCCGCGCGGACCGGGTCGCGACTTTCATCGACGAGTTCTTCCGCACCATCCAACGCGAGTTCGAGGGGGTCCGCGACATGGCCGAACAGGGCGAGATCATCAAGGCGGCCACGGTTTCGCCCGAGCGGGTCGAGGCGGCGATGGAACTGCTGCTGGCAGGACCCGCGCTTCGAACGGCGCTGCTGGGGCGGCTGGAGACGGACGTGGAGACCAAGGCCAGGGCGGAAGGGTGGACGGTGGTGCGCTCGACGCTCCAGAGCAAGGATAACCCTGGGGTGGAGATCGACTTCGGCGCGGCCGACCATGTCTTCTCCTTCGAGTTCCCCACTGAGACGGGCCGGCTGGACAGCTTCGACTGGGGGCTCAGGCTTAGGGTCTTGGGCCATCCCGTGGCACCGGCGCTGAAGCCGGCCTTGGACCGGGCGTTCGGCGAGGGCGGCATGACGCCCTGGTGGCCCTGGTTCAAGAGCGCGACCGCCTCGGACGCCGCGCTGCGGGTGGACGAGGATTGGGAGGTCAGCTCGCGGCCCTGGGTAATGGTCGCCAGCGGGGAGATGGGCACCCTGCTGATCGCGGCGGCCCAGGAGGTCCGGGCCGTCCTGAAGGCGAACACGCCGACGCCCTTGGACCCGGATAGTGGGGGCGAAGAGGGCTGAGAGGTAGCACCGCGCGCGGTCGGTGGGGCAGAGGGAATTTTTAGAGGGTGTGTGGGAAGTCCTCTGTCTAATCCGTTGCCGTCAGACTGGACCCGGTTTCCGGGTCAGGATCGAGTCCTGACCCTGGTCACTGATTTGCCCTCGATGTGGGTCAGCGCCCGCTCAGTTGTGGGCGTGAGTATATGCGCTGTTGATCCATGAAAAATCGGCATCGTTGCAGGCCCCGTACAACGTCATGAGGAACCCGTACTCAGGCTTCGACGCAAGATCGACCCCTTGCTCGGTTTGCCAGACGGCCTGTAGTTCGTAGGCTTCTGCTTCCAAACAGGCGCGATGGGAGGCGAACATATCATCCTTGTCGTTGATCGCCTGGAGAAAGTGGACCAGCTCGTGGAACAGGCCAGGCCCTGCGACTGTGGACACATCGGCCAAGAAGATCTGGTTCGCGGAACGGTCGTAAAAGGCAGCGACAAGGGCCGGGGAGCGGCCATCTCCCGTCGCGGAGACCTCAGCTTCCGATGACCGAAACAGCAACTGCAGTTCATGTTCGGACAGGACCGTCACATGGGGCAGATCCTGGCCGGCATACTCAAGCGCAGAGTTTTGGGTAATGAACTCGATATACTCAATGATCGTCGACATTTGTTGCGTTTCGGCACCTTCGGCCAGCGCGTGACGTCCGGCGACGAGCGCCATTGCGACGGTGACACCGGAGAAAGATGTGCGTTTCATGTTCGCACCTCGTGCAGTCATCCCGCGAAGAGGTTAGCGGCGCGCACGGCCGCAGGTGGCGAACGGCTTCCGATCGTTCGACGATATGTCGGCGAACGTGCTCCGGTTCATGCTAGACTTCGAGCTGGAGATCGGTTCAGTCGTGACGCTTCGGGATGGACTCGTCGTTGCCCTGCAAAGTGGTCATCAAGGGCGTCGAGGTGGATCTCGAAAACCATCTGCTTCGCCGGCCGGACGGTGGCACTACACTGCTTCGGCCACAGTCGTTCGCCACGCTTCGCTATCTGGTCGCCAACGCCAACCGCCTGGTGAGCAAGGCCGAGTTGAACGAGGCGGTCTGGTTCGGGGTGGCGGTGACCGACGACAGCTTGGTGCAGTGCATCCATGCCATCCGCCAGGCGTTCGGCGACGAAGACCGCAGCCTGCTGCAGACGGTGTCGCGGCGCGGCTACCGGCTTAACCTGCCGGACGATCGCGCGACAGCGCCGGGCGGCTCCTCGATCGCAGTGCTGCCGTTCGCGGCCGGGGACGAGGTCGAGAGCTACTTCGTCGACGGGATGACCGAGGAGGTGATCACCGGGCTCTCGCGGCTGCCGGGGCTGTTCGTCATCGCCCGCAACTCGTCGTTCGCCTATCGTGGCCAGCCGATGGACGTGCGGCGGATCGCGGCGGAGCTTGGAGTGCGGTACCTGCTCGACGGCAGCGTGCGACGGGCGGGCCCGCGGTTGCGCATCAACGCCCATCTGATCGACGGCGCGACCGCAGCGGAGATCTGGGCCGGCCGGTTCGAGGGGACGTCCGAGGACGTTTTCGAGCTGCAGGACGAGTTGACCGAGCAGATCGTCGGGGTGCTCGAGCCGTCGCTCCGCCGGGCGGAGATCGCCCGGGCGGAGCGCAAGGCGCCTGGCCGGCTCGACGCCTACGATCTCTACTTGCGGGCGGTGCCGCAGGTGCTGACGAACAAGGCCGGCGGCACCGACGAGGCGCTGCGCCTGCTGGGGGCTGCACTTGAGCTCGATCCCGGGCTGCTGCCGGCCCACGGCTACGCCGCCTGGCTTCACGAGCAGCGGTATTTCCGCGGCGGGCTCAACCCGGCGGACCGCGCCGCGGCGCTGGCGCACGCCGACGTGGTGCTCGGGGTCAACGCCGGAGATCCCCAGGCGATGAGCATCGGGGCCTTTGTTCGCGCCATGCTGACCGCGGACTACGACGCGGCGCTGATCGTGTTCGACCGGGCGCTGGCGATCAACGCCAACTCGGCGCTCGCCTACGGGTTCAGCGCCATGGTGGCGGCGCACAGCGAGCGTGACGAGCGGGCGATCGCGCATGCGCGGAAGGCGCTGCGGCTAAGCCCGCTCGACGACCCGCTCAGGTATCATCCGTTCAGCGCACTGGCGGTGGCCGGGCTCTTTGCCGGGCGCTTCGAGGAGGCGGCGACCTACGCGCGGCTGACGATTCAGGCCAACCCGGCATTCAGCGTGCCTTATGCCTACCTGGCCGTGGCTCATGTCAACCTCGGCGAGCCCGACGCCGCGGCGGTGGCGATGCGCCGGCTCCTCGATATGGAGCCGACGTTCACCGTCGAAGGGTTCGCGCGGACGGATCGCTACCCGCCGGCGCAGTTGGATCGGCTGGTGGCAGCGCTGGCGCAAGTGAAGGCGGCATAGTCAGAGGGTATGGGAAGTTAGCTCGGGGCGAGGCGCTTCAGCATGAGGGCGCAAGCCGCGATGGTGATGAGCGCCTCGGAGCTTTGGACGCGGAACTCGTAGTCTTTGGACAGGCGGCGGTGGCGGCCGAGCCAGGCGAAGGTGCGCTCCACAATCCAGTTGGGTCCTACAATTTCGAAGCCTGGTCGAGGGCGCTTGATGATGCGCAACTCCCAGCTGGCAGACTCCGAAAGGTGCTGGGCCAAGGTTCCACTTTCGTAGCCGGCATCCGCGATGACGGTGCGGATTCGCGGCCAGAGCGGCGCCAGTCCAGCCGTGAGGAACCGTGCTGCTCGTCGGTCGGACATGCCCGCCGGCTCCACGCGGCACGCCACAAGGAAGCCGTTCGCGTCGACTAGGATCTGGCGCTTGCGCCCTTTCACCCGCTTGTGGCCATCAAAGCCGCGAATGCCCCCTTTTCCGTGGTCTTCACCGACTGGCTGTCCATGATCACGATGGCGGGCTCGGGGTTCTGGCCCTTTGCTGCACGCGTCGCACGATGCAGGGCGCGATGGACCCGCGCCCAGACACCCTGGAGGCGCCAGCGCCGGAAGTACCACCACACCGTGCCCCAGGGCGGGTAGCGTCCACGGAGGTGGTGGACTTTCCGGTGTAGGCGGGGTGGCCATCGGGATGTGCGGCTAAGGTGGAGTTGTCCGACTTCACCCTGAGCCACGAGGACCCGATGACCGACGACAGGATGGCGCTGATGGAGGCGCTGCAAAAGGCCGATGATGGCAACTTTCTCCGCTCCCTCGCCGAGACGGTTCTCCAGATCCTCATGGAGGCCGACGTGGAGGGACTGATCGGAGCAGGACGATACGAGCGCAGTGGCGAGCGTTCGACTTGGCGCAACGGCTATCGCGACCGCTCGCTCGACACCCGTCTCGGGCCGCTCAACCTGCGCATCCCCAAGCTCAGGACGGGGAGCTACTTCCCGCCCTTTCTGGAGGCGCGGAAGACCACCGAGAAGGCGCTGGTCTCGGTGATCCAGGAGGCGTGGGTCGCCGGGGTCTCCACGCGCAAGGTCGACGACCTGGTGCAGGCCATGGGCCTGAGCGGGATCAGCAAGAGCCAAGTCTCGAAGCTGTGCAAAGAGATCGACGAGCGGGTGGGCGCCTTCCTCAAGCGCCCGCTCGAAGGCGAATGGCCCTATCTCTGGCTCGATGCCACCTACCTCAAGGTCCGCGAGGGTGGCCGCATCGTCAGTGTGGCGGCCATAATCGCCGTGGCCGCCAACCGGGACGGCCGGCGCGAGATCGTGGGCCTGCACATCGGTCCTTCCGAAGCGGAGACCTTCTGGGCCACGTTCCTGAAGGACCTCGTCCGGCGAGGCCTCAGGGGCGTGAGGCTGGTCATCTCGGACGCCCACGAGGGCCTCAAGGCCGCCATCCAGCGGGTGATCGGCGCCACTTGGCAGAGGTGTCGCGTCCACTTCATGAGGAATGCGCTCGCGCACGTGTCCAAGGGCCAGCACACGGTCGTGGCCGCTGCGATCCGGCAGGCCTTTCTCCAGCCCGACCACAAGGCCGCATCAGAGACCTGGAGGCACGTGGCCGACCAGCTCCGGGTCCGCTGGCCCAAGCTCGGTGCCCTCATGGACCAGGCTGAAGCGGACGTGCTGGCCTACATGACCTTCCCCAGCCAGCACCGGGTGAAGCTGCACAGCACCAA
>NZ_KK088637.1:18255-119205 GCF_000600335.2 Rubellimicrobium mesophilum DSM 19309
CTGAAGCCGCGTGACCATGGCCACCCCAGCTACACCCGAAATCTCCACCTCATTGACGGACGTGACCCAGCTACGATCCTGACAGGTTAATCGGCTACGCTCGCGTCTCGTCCGCGGCCGGTGCGAAGACAGAAACCGCCCTCGGTAAGACCCGGAACTGAGCGGGCGTTTCCGTCGTGATCTCACCGTCGGTGTTGATCTTCTTGGGACGCGCTGTGCGGATGTCCACCTCACGGCAGCGCATGGTCCGCACCTCCTTCCACAGGCCATGCCGGCCTTTGCGGAAGGCCGGATACACGAGCGCGAGCTTCCAGAGGTGGCCAAACTCCAGACTGTAAAGATTGAGGCAGCTGTCGTCGATCTCAGCGTCCTTCTCGACGGCCATGCCGGCGCCGTAGTACCGGCCATTGCCGACAGCGATCTGGAGCGTTCGGACCCTATGGACCTCGTCGCCCGCGCGGATCTCGGCCACGAACGGCCGCATCTGCGTGAGGGCACGGAAGGTCGATACGGCATAACCCAGCCTGCCCCACCGCTGCTTCACGTCGTGGGTCAGCTCGCGCGTCATGGCGACGCTGAGCCCCAGGCTGGCCACGTTGAAGAACGGCTTTCCGTTGACCTCGCCCAGATCGATCCGACGGAGTTTGCCCTCGACGATCACCTGAGCGGCGTCGCCGATGTCGAGCGGGATGCCGAGCGTGTGGGCGAGATCGTTCGCGGTCCCCAAAGGGAGGATGCCCAGCGGCAAGCCGGTCTCGATCAAGGCTGGCGCGGCCGAGCTGAGCGTGCCGTCGCCGCCGCCCAGCACGACGAGATCGACCGTGCCCGCCGCTTGGCGGATGGTATCCACCAGATCGCCTGGTCCGTCGGAGGTTGCGCGCTGGAGCTGAAGACCGCCGCGCTCGAGCACCTCGACTGCCGCGTCGCTCATCTCTCGCCCCTGCCGGCTGTTCTCGTTGATCACCAGCAGGGCACGGCGCTGTCCCGCGGCATTGGGTAGGTCGACTGCAGTGCTATTGCCGCTCATGTCTGGCGCCAATGTCCTGCAACTCTGGCTTCTCATCCCCTAAACCTTGCGGATCTGCAGCGCGCGGCTCCTTTGGTTCCACCACAACACTGGGCGGCGCATCCTCTGGGCCGCTGGCCAACATGTCCTGCAGGTGGCCTCCTTCAACTGCGGCGGCCGTCTGCTCAGGAGTGCCGCGCTTCACTTCCCGCGTCTCGGTCCGGGCCGCCAGCTCGTCTTGCGCGACCCGCTCGTCCGCCACAGCGCCGACAGTCCCGGGCGCCACAAGGCCGACGCCCTCCGCGTGCTCGGCCATCGCGACGCTGTCCGCCGCGAGCACCAGGCTCGAGCCGGCTGTGACCACGGCGGCCGCGAGCTCCTCGATCTGGGCGATACGATGCCGGTCCCGCGAGACGTTGCGGATGTAGACGGCCCGCACGCGGCCGGGATGCTCGTTCACGAGCTGCCGGTAGACCTCGGGGTCGTGCTGGCCGCTGTCGCCGATCAGCACAAAAGGCAGGTCCTTGTAGAGCTCCAGCATGTTGCGGATGAGCTCCTGCTTGTGATCCACCGCCTTGCGCGGCAGTGGGCTCTTCCAGGAGACACCCCACTCGCGCAGAAACAGCACCGGGCCCACAGGGATGCCGTGGAGGCGGAAGAACTCCTCGAGCACCTCGTAGATGCCCCAGGGCGCGCGGGAGACATAGAGCATCGGATTGCTCTCATTACCAGAGTGGCCGGCATGCAGCGCGCGGTAGAGCGCCGCCACGCCCGGAAAGGCCACCCGGCTCTGGGCGTCGGCCACGAACAGGCGCCAGAGCATCCCGAGCTTGTTGGCCACGCCCGTGAGCATGATGGTGTCGTCGATGTCGCTGATGACCACGAAGCGCGCTGCGGACGGCGGGATGTAGATCTGGCCCTGCGCCTCGACTGGCGTGGGCCCCTCCAGGACCAGGTCCATCGCGTGCCAGGTGAGGTCGGGAGAGGGAGCCGCCTCCGGACGGAGGTGAACCCGGAAGTAGCCGTCCGGATCTGTTACGACCTTCACTGTGGTCCCATAGAAGTGAGCCGTGACGGTAGCGCCGGCGACTGAGTGGCGGCTCAGCCGCCGGCCGACGTCGCGCAGCTCCGACCGGAGACCGTGCTCCCTTGCAGGATCTGCCTGCGACTGTCGGAACACCCGGCCGATCAGGAACACCTCGGAGCGGCTGCCGTAGCCGCGGTAAGGCGCGAGAACCACGCCGTGCTCGCCCTGCGCCCGGCGAACGGGCCGGCCAAAAAGGCGCAGGATCCCGCTGGCGGCCTGAGCCAAGGACCGGCCAGGGTGGTTCAGGCTCACGATCCCTACCGCGTCAGCTTCGACACGCCCTCGAGTGCCTCTTCGGCCGAGAGGTCCGGTGCCTTGGTCGCGAGGTCACCCAGAGCCACGATGCCGACCAGGCGCTTCTCCCGCGAGAGCACCGGCAGCCGCCGCACTTGGTTGTGGGCGATGTTGAGGGCCACATCCTCGATGTCGTCGTCCTCGAAGCAGTAGAGGACCCGGTCGGTCATGACGTCGTGGATGTAAGTGTCGCCCGAGAAGCCCTCCGCGAGACCTCGCACCACGAGGTCGCGATCGGTGACATAGCCCACCAGGCGATCACCCTCGGCCACGGGCAGCGAGCCGATGTTGTCGTCCCGCATCTGGCGCGCCGCCTCTCGGAGCGTGCTGTGCGGCGCAAGCAGGCGGACGTCGCGGGTCATGATGTCTCGAACCAGCATGGCAGGCCTCCACAGGGTTGCTCGAGACAGCAACGGACCAGCACGCGCGCCCGTTCCAGAGAGCGCTTGATGGGGCAAGGCGAGACGAATGGCTTGAGCCCAGATAAAGCCTCTGCGCCAATCCAGGCGATTGAAGCAAGACCTGGGTCGGTCACAGGCACAACCAACGTTGTAGTTCGGAACAGCCCCCAACTCGGCCTCGGCCTTACTCCGCGTCCTCTATTCGCAGACCCATAAGGCGCGCCCTTCGTCGGTGAAGCTGCTGTCCTGGCGCATCGTGTTTGCTCACGGGCACTGGTCAGGCCCACTGCGCTTCAGGACTAGGTCTCGCTGAATGACCTGGAAGGTGTTCTCATCGGCCATATGCACGTCCTCCCCAGTGGAAAGGAAACAGTTGCTGCCTCGCATGGTGCGCCATCCCTCCTCGCTTAGCAGCGGGCTGCGCAGGACCCTGGCGTACACCACAACGGTGTACTGACGACCTGCCTCGTCCACGCATGGTATTCGTCGGACCAGGTGCATCGGGCGCGTCTCCTCAACCTCGCGCCTGGTTCATCCCGCCTCTGTCGAGGACGATGACAAACCTGGCGTTGCCAATGGATGCTCTTGCTTCGTTCGCACTGTCCAGCCGTCCACATTCGGGTCCACCTCGACCGGGATGCCGAACATGGAGTGGGGTGTTGGGACGCTCCACATGTACCAAAGGGCCGCCGTGAGCAGTTGTTCGTGCGCACTGGGGCTCAGGACAATGGCCTCGGATACCTTGCCCTCACGCCGGGCTGCGCGGAGCGCCCGAGCAATGGCCTTGGCCTTGGCGAGAGCAGTTGGCATGGACCTACCCTGGGACGTTGAGGCCCCGGGACGGGTAGAACCCGCCCAGGTCAGCGCTCGAGGCTTCTGCGTCTCTCATCTTTGCCACCGGCTCCTCGCGAGCATCGTGTCAACCTGCTCCACGATGTCGCTGAAGCCGGCGATGAGCCCGTCGATCTCCTGGCGGAGCGCCTCAGGCGTGTCCTGGTAGACCGTCATGACAAGCACCGAGTGGGCCTGTTCCCGAAAGCTCCGGGCCATCTCCAAAAGGTGCTCAAGCCGGGCCTCGTCTGGGGGGCTCCCCACGACCCAGACCGCCATCTCACTTCGCAGCGCCTCCCGGGCCGTGCGGAGCGTGTCGATCATCTGGGTCAGCGACGGGTCCATTGGCGGCCCCAGCCTGTGCTGATGCTTGTCAGGGAAACGCGGTTCTGGCCGGCGAAGGTTCCGGACAGGTCGCCAGAGAAAAGACATGCCAGAGGCAGGCTGGGGAGTGGCGGTGGGCTCCTCAGGGGCAGTCAGCCGCCGATCACCCGTCGTGCTGGGGGACGAATGGCGGGACAGGCGCGCGCACCGGTTTAGAGATCCAGCAAAACAGGCTCATTTGCGGCCCAGCTCGGCGGACCCCCCTCCGCCGAACCTCAGCTTTAGGCGTACCAAGTGTGTAGGCAGTCAGGCTGGCGCGCTCTATCGCCTCGACAGCATCGATGACCGGTGCGTATCACTCGGCCCGGGCAGATCCAACGTGCTCCACGAGGGACGCTGGACAGTCCGGCGCGACGGCAAGACCTACGGCCCATATCCCAGCCGCGAGGCCGCTCTCACGAGCGCCATTGGGGCTGCGCACATGTCGGGCCAGAACGACCGCGCCGCGCAGGTCCTCAGCCAAGGCGAGGATGGGGAAACCCAGGTCGAGTGGACTTATGGAGTGGATCTCGATCCGCCCCAGGACGCGCCTGGAGGCAGGACCAGGTCTCGATACCCCGCAGGCAATCTCGACTGGCCTGTGATCGAGGGCTGGAGCGGGCTGGCGTCCACCGCCCTTCTCTGGTCCCGGTCGTGGGCGCCCTTCTGAAGCCGCCGGCCCCACGCCTCTCGGCACGGCTCCGCCGCTCGGGCCTGCGTTGCGGCTTGTGAGATACGTGCCCGGTCCCGCTCGCAACGGGGCTGGTGAACCCCATATGCAACTGACCCTGGAGTAGTCCTCTGGGGGAACATGAAAGGCTCCTCACATGGACGCCGACAAGCTCAGACTCAACGTCATTTTGCTTCAGGACGAACTTGCCCAAGTTCGCGCCGGGTACGCGGCCGACTACGACACGGCTCGGGCGCGCAACGCCGCAGACAAGGCTCACCGGATTGCCGAGGACGAGAGTCTGAACCGGATCCAGCCCGACAGCGGCGAGCGAGCCCAAGCCAGGTGGCAGGGCGAGGGTGGCGGGCCCGCCGAAGAGCAGGCCCACCCGCTGGCGTCTATCTACCCGGATTGAGCGCGCTCCTGAGTGGTCGCAGGGGAGGGGTGGCCCGGAGAGCAGGCGCGCCCGTCGGGTACGCCGACTGTGTCAGCACGCAGTGCAAGGCGGACAAGACTGGGCGGTGGGACTGGGCCAGAGGAGAATCAGTCCGTGCTCCGGGCCAAGCGAAGCCCCGGGAAGCTGGTCGTGTCGACGTCCTCTTGGGTGAGCTCGCAACTGGAGCCCTGGTCCTCACCCGCTGTCACAGGAGCAAGCTCGCTTGCGTCGAGCTCGCAAAGCTGTGCGGCGATGCCGATGGGAAGCTGTACCGTGCTTGCGCCGTCGGGCATGGTTAGCGTCGCAAAGCCTTGTCGGGTGATGTCCACCATCTCACCATGCTCGTCCGTCAGACCCACCGACGTGGCCGTGCTCTCGTCGATGGTGCAGACCGGCTCAGTCGCACTGCTGGCCCTCGAGGCAACCTGTTCGGCCGTGAATCCGCAAAGCGCGCCAACAAAGGACAACGGGAGTTCTACGCTCGTACCTGCAATGGCCACGAACGCCGATTCCTCGCTGGCTTGCGCAAAGGCCGACGTTGCAAACAGACTCGATGCGGCCGAGGTGGCCAAGAATAGACGTCTCATGATCACTCCTATGTCGAACGGTGGGGGCGCCGGTCCATCCGGTCAGTTTGGCCGACCTGCAGCCCAGCATGACAACGGCCTTTCATGACCGCCCTCTGAGCTGCGCTGCTATATGGAAAGGGGGCGGGAAGGCTCGGGCGTCTGATCTCTGCTCCTTCTCCGCCAGAACCAACCGATTTACGCCGCGTCGAGGTTCAGTCCCTTCATGCAGGCCTGCGCCAGATCGCGGTTGGGTTCCTCCGCGCCAGGCACCGTGGCCCAGCCGGCGGCCATGACGGCGTCCCGGCGCTGATAGGTGGTGGCCTCGGTGATGGTGGCCAGCTTGCTCGCCCTTTCCGGATCGTCCTGCGAGATCTGGAGGCAGATGGGCACCAAGGCCGCGATGACCTCGTCGTGCGCCCGATCGGCCGCCAGCTCCTCGGCCCCGCCGCCCGTCATCCAGCCTCCCCAGGAGAACCCCAGCACCATCGCCACGACCGCACCGATCCCGGCGCCATAGATCCCTGGTTTGAGCCACTCGGGGGATGTCATGATCTCACCTCCAGCGGAGCTAGCGCCGCTTCGCCTGGTTCTGCTGGGTCGCGTGGAGCGCGGTCGCGAACCAAAGCCGCCTCCAGATCTCGGGGATCAATCGGGCGCATCTCGGCGGTGCCCCTGCCACCCGCTTGGCTGCCGACCAGGAGATAGGTGCCCGTCCGGCGGTAGGCTTCAAAGCTCCGGCCCTCGAGGAGCTCCTCATCCATGACGACCTGATAGTCGCCGGCCGGGAGTTCGTCCTCGTAGTCGGCGATGCGGAACGGGTGGACGAAGGTGACAGTCCGTCGTGTGGTGCGCGGGTCCATGACCCCTCCCTTGTGAGATTGGATCGCGAGTCAGGATTGCCGCGCAGCCGTTCGGCAACCGGGAACGTCGAGAGGTCCATTCGGACCGCAGGACGAGCTTGTCACTTCTTCTTCGCTGTCCCGTCCGTGTCGGACTGGCCCTTCTGGAAGAGGGCCGGGGCGGCAGGAGCGACCTTCGTCTGCTTGGGCTTCTTGATTTCCTTGTTCGACCGCTTCTGGCCCTTGGCCATGGTCTGCACTCCTGAATGACCGACCCTGGCGGCCGGTGGTTGACGTTACGTGCTCCGGCACGAGCACCATCTCGAGGCGGGCGTTATGCCGGCCTCAGAGGTTCAAGCGCGCATCGCGTCCGCTGCGGCGACCGAGGGGCTCACGCGCCGCACCTCGACGTATGCCGTCGCCACCCCGAGCTGCCCGCCTTCCTTGCTGATCGCAATCTGGAAGCCGCGCCCGACTACCTCGTAGACCACGTCGTCGTAATCCGCGTAATCGAGGACGATCCGATCGCCGACGATCGGCATGACCTCCATCTCCAGCTCCTCGAGGCCCCCATCCCGGGGACCAGTTCCCGGATGAACGAAGCGGACCAGGGGCATGACCGCCTCAGCTCGGAACGAGGGAGAGCAGGACGATGCCGTCGGGCGACGGGTCGGGTGTGTGCTGGAGACGGGGCGCCCCGTTCGTGTTGTCGTTGACCACGGCCTTCCGGACCCTCTCGGAGGGCTGGCGCCGTCGCGCGTTCTCGTCATCCAGATCAGAAGGCTCGATGTCGGGAGGCGTCGTGTCGGTCCCCATGCGGGGTCCTCCATCATCCCCGGAGGGACTACCTCGGGGTATCTGGCATGTAATGGCTCCAAGGGTGGAAAACGAGGCCTCAGCGGCAACTATCGCGCAAGTGGGGACTCAGGCTGGATAGTTTGTTAGCATCAGAGGGGCGTTGATGATGTGACCGCTCCCCTCTGTGGATCGTCGCAGACCCACCCTGGCACATCGATGCCGTCGGAGGGCGGTCACATCATCAACGCCATGAGAGCCCGAAACCTGATCAGGCGCTGGTGTTGAGCGTCTTGCTCTCGTAATGGGCCCGTCTCATCCCCATGTATGTCATGCCCACGAGGTATTCCTTCGCGGGATCATGGAGGCTCCTGACATGGACGCCGACACCGCCAAGCCCAGCATCAACCTCGCTCAGCACGAACTCGACAAAGCCCGCGCGGACTGGTCAGCGGAGAAGGTCCGCAGAGCCCAGCGCGATGGTGAAGTGAACTGGGCCTATCCCGGTGACAAGCACCCTCCCGATCCGGCCCGTTAAGAGCTGGCCGTAACCAAGGGCGCTTACGTGTTGCCTACTTTCTGGGCCGGCCCGATGAGCGCGCAGGCCCAGCTCTCTGGCCCGCCTCGGCTGTTCCCACGATGCATCCTTTGACGGATCATGGAGACTCCTCTCATGGACGACGCCACCCCTAAGCCCAGCATCCATATCACTCTGAACGAAGCCACCATGGCTCAGGTGCGCCGGTCTGCCGAGATGGATCGACGGATCACGGAGAACGATGCTCTGAACAAGATCCAGCCCGGCCAGAGTGAGAAGGCCAAGGCGGGGTGGCAGGGAGAGGGAGGCAGCACAGCGGCAGACACGCCCCTGCCGACCATCTATCCAAAGCGCTAAGTCGGCTGTCGACGCCTTCGAAGATTGGTCACTCCTGAACGGGAGGAACGTATGCTCGCGGAACTGATGGTCTTGAATGCCGTGACCTGCGCCGCGGTGCTGACGGCGGTGGGATGGTGGGGGTGGTCCGAGTGGCGCGCCGCTCAGCCCCAACTTGTGCCCATGGCCGCTCCGGCCGAAGTCGAAGAGGTTCTCAGGGGGGTGGCTCCATGGCAGGACGCCTGTCAGGCCCTCGTGGACGTGTGGGACAGAGGCGAGCGGCCGGACTTGGTCGATCGGCTCGGACCCTCCGCTGCCGCACAGGTCGAGCGGTGCCGACGTATCGTGAGCATGCGCCCTCATGAATGGGCCACTGACTGACTGGGCTGACAAAGCCGACCCTGAACGTAGCTCCAGCAGATGGGTGAGGAGGCGAGCGGCAGGAATGCTTGGTGGATGTCGGTCCTGCGTTCGTAACGGACCGTCTGGCGGCGGAAGTAGGGACAAGACACCGCCCGCGGCCGCTCCGGCCTCAGCAAAGCACCACCGCCCTTGGACTCGGGTCTGAGCTTAGTCCGTTCGCCTCCCGGATCGTTGGCATGTCGTTGGCGGGCACCTGCTCCGACGCGTGGACCCGGCGCAAAGCTGCAAAACGAACTACCACCCAATGCTTAGCTGGCCTTGCGGCGCGCCTTCTTGGTCGGAGCCAGAGCCGCGTGTGTCCTGTCCTCGGCCTCCTTGCTCAGCCTGGCCTGCCGTAGCTCAGTCGTCTCATCGGTCAGCGTCTCCCAACCGGGGCCTGGACCTGGATCAGAAGATCGGTGCTTTGGGGTAAGTGGCTGAATGCGATCGCGCGTCCGCCTCAGACAGTCGAGCGTCATCCTCCCCGCATCTAGTCTCTTTACCCGGAACAGCGGGCACTCAGGGCCGGCCACGCTGTCAGACATCACTCCCTTGGCTCTCGCACCAGAAGGCGCACGCTCTCCGCAGCGGTGAGTCCATGGATGAAGGTGGAGGCGAAGATGGTGAAGGATACCAAGGCCCAGAGCTCGTTCCGGTCGATGAAGGTCACGTGGGTCGCGGCATAGCCCAGGTAGTAGATCGAGCCGATGCCGCGAACGCCATAGCACGCCACGACGGCGCGTTCGCGCAGGTTGAGCGCCGTACCGAGGAGCCCCAGGAGCCCGGCCATGGGGCGCACGACCAGGATCAGTCCAAAGCCGATCACGGCGTGGCGCCCGTCGAGGTAGGGCCAGAGTGCCGGCAGCATGCCGCCCAGGAGCACGAGAAGGATGGCCGTCATGGCCGTCTCGAGGGCGTCGCTGAAGGCGTGCAGACGCTGGTGGTAGGAATGGCCCGCTTCGACCCGGCGCATGGTCATCCCAGCAATGAAGACAGCGACGAAGCCGTAGCCTTCGGCGAGTTCGACAAGGCCATAACAGAAGAGGACTCCGGCCAGCGCCAGAACGCCGGGGCCCGACCTGGCGAGGGTGTTGCCGGCCGGATAGACGAACAGCGCCTGGCCCAGGAGCCAGCCGATCCCGGCGCCGAGTGCCGCGCCCACGCCGATCCTGTAAAGGACGTCCCAGACGACCCACTCGGCCCACCCCGCGACGCCCAGGCTGCCGGCGGCGGCATGCAGGGCCAGGTAGACGAAGGGGAAGGCGAGGCCGTCGTTGAGCCCGGCTTCAGTGGTCAGGGAGAAGCGGACCGGGTGCTCGCGCCCTTCGAGGGGCGGGCCGACCTGCACGTCGCCAGCCAGAACCGGGTCGGTCGGTGCCAGGACCGCTCCGAGCAGGATCGCGCCCGGGACCGTCATCCCCACCAGACCCCAGCCCAGCAGCGTCACGGCCCCAATGGTGAGCGGCATGGTCACGGCCAGCAGTCCGATCGTTGGGTGCCAGAGCCGCAGGCCACCCAGGTCGTCGATCCGCAGCCCGGTCGAGAACAGGACCACGATGACGACGATCTCAGCCGAGACCTCCCAGAACGCAGGCGCTGATTGGGGGGCGAGCGGGCTGAACAGCCCGGGAAACAGGACAGCCACACCCATCCCAAAGATCATCAGGGCGGCCGAGGCGGATGGCGGACGGCGGAACACCAGCTGAGGCAGCCAGTAGGACAACAGGAGCGCCGCCCCGATCACCATCAGGAGCAGCTGATGCGAGGCGAAGTCGAATTCGAAGGCACTCATGTGAGATTATAGCCTTAAGGCAGGATGGCCGAGCCTGCAGACGGCACTGGGATCCCGGGCCGAACCCCTTGCAAGCTAGCCGTCCCGTGAACCCCAGCCAGATATGTCCTGCTCCAAGTGGCCTGGCGCACTCGCCAGGTCCTGATCTGCAAGGCGGCGCAGATCGGGGAACGGAACGTCTCTTCGGACGTTGAAATAGGTTGCAACATCGCCCTGGAGTGTCCGGGCCGTCGTGCATCTTCCAGACATGGATGGCCCCAATGACCTCTCGCTCCGCGGGTTCGCCCCGCATGCTGGCGTCGGCTGCCGGTCCCTCAAGCTCGGACCAGCCTTCCCTCGCCTACCGCATTGCCGCCTTGGGTCTCGTCACCTTGGCCGCATCGGCCTTCGTGAACCACCGGTTGGCGAAGAAGGCCGAGCGCGACAACTCCCCCTCTCGGCCGGTTTGTTGAGATTGACGGCTTGCCGCTCCATTGCCTCGAGCGTGGGACAGGGAGCCCGCTCGTCCTCCTGCACGGGAACGGCACCATGATCGAGGACTTCGTCTCGAGCGGGCTCATCGACATGGCGGCCCGGAGCCATCGTGTCATCGCCTTTGACCGGCCGGGCTTCGGCCATACCACGCGCCCGCGGGCCATCGTCTGGACCGCCGAAGCGCAGGCCGATCTCATCGCCGTGGGCCTTCGCCGACTGGGCGTCCGCCAGGCGACAATGCTCGGCCACTCCTGGGGCTGCGCGGTCGCTATCGCGCTCGCGCGGAGGCATCCTGACCTGGTGAGTGGACTGGTGCTGGTCTCCGGCTACTACTACGCCTCCGTTCGCGCCGACGTTGTGGGCGCGTCCCTGCCTTCCCTGCCCGTCCTGGGCGACATTCTCCGCTTCACTGTCTCCCCGCTCATGGCCCGGGCGACATGGCCGCTCGCCACGCGCAGGATGTTCGGCCCCGCCCCAGTTGCCGAGACGTTCAAGAGCTTCCCCAAAGAGATGGTCTTCCGTCCGTCGCAGATCCGGGCGGGTGCCGCCGAGGCTGCGCTGATGCTCCCAGGCGCCGCGACTGCGGCCGGGTATGCGGACCTCAAGGTGCCCGTGGCCATCATCGCAGGCGAGGGGGACCGCATCATCGACATTGAGGCGCAGTCAGCGAGGCTGCACGCCGAACTGGCGCAGAGCACCTTACAGCGGGTTCCCGGGGCCGGGCACATGGTCCACCAGACGGCGCCCGAGATCGTCCTCGCCGCCATCGAAGGCCTGTCGGCGCCCGCCTTTCCCAAACCTGCGGCAAATTCCGAGACGTTGCCAGTTGCCGCCTAAACGGTCGTTCCACCCCGCCGCTTTCGAGAGGGGAGTCCTGGCATCCGGAGCGACCTCTAAGACGGGGTCCTGAAGCCGCCAAAGCTGAGGGCCGAGTGAGATGGACATGTTGCCGATCCACACGGCCGGTGACATGGATGCCCAAACGTTGAGCAATGACAGCGTGTCGGCGGAGTTTGCCTGGCCGGAGCACCCCTTCAGGCTCGGCTTCCGTGGGTCTCGGCATAGGCCTTGGTGAACTCAGCGCCGAAGAGCAGGATCAATGACGAGTAGTAGATCCACAGCATGATCGTGATAACCGACGCGGCCGCCCCATAGGCCGAAGCGACCCCGCTCCGACCGATGTAGACGCCGATCAGGACCTTTCCGGCCGTGAACAGGACGCCGGTGACGACCGCGCCGGTCCAGACATCCCGCCAGGTGAGGGCCACAGCCGGCAGGACCTTGAAGATCATCGCGAACAGCAGCGTGGCGAACAGGAACGACGCCGTGCTGTTGACGATTTGCACGAGCGCCAAGGCTCCCGAGACCCGCGCCTCGAGGTAGGTCCCGATGGCGGCAACCTTCTTCTGGTGGTGGGCGAGACCGTTCAGGGCACCGTCTACGGCCTCATTGGCACGGCGCTGGCGCAAGGGCTGCTGGCCGCCTTGGGGTTCTGGATCGCCGGGGTGCCGCAGGCGCTGCTCCTGGGGTCCCTGACGTTTGTTCTCTCGTTCCTGCCCGTCGGTCCGCCGCTCGTCTGGATCTCGGTGGCACTGTGGCTTCTGGCCCAGGGAGCGATTGGCTGGGGCATCTTTGTCATCCTCTGGGGCGCGCTCCTGGTCAGCACCATCGACAACGTGCTCAGGCCCTATCTGCTGGCGCGATCAAACAGCCTGCCCCTGCTGGGCCTGCTGGGCTTCCTGGGGGGCCTGCTCGCCTTCGGGTTCATCGGCATCTTCCTGGGCCCGACGCTCCTGGCTGTGGCCTACAGCCTCTTCGTCGAGTGGCACGAGGCCGAAGCCGAGGATCGGAGGCAGGCCACACCAAGGTCTCCGGACACCCAGTGACTTGCTGGCCAAGGGTCGCAATAGGCAGGCAGTCGGGCTGTGCGTCAATCTTGAAATACGCACAGAGTTCTCGACCTTTGTTCGTCAGTGGGTTAGCGTGTGCGTATTATATGTGCGGAAAGTGAGCTTAATCTGGTGGCCGAGACGTGCGGCTACGCTCGCGTCAGCACCGACGGGCAGGCCCTCGACACGCAGGTTGAGGAGCTTAAGGCGGCCGGGGCTGAGAAGGTGTTCCGTGAGGCAGTTTCCGGAGCTAAGCGGGAGCGCCTGCAGCTCCGCAAGCTCCGCGACCGGCTCGAGCGCGGGGACGTGCTCCTGGTTACGCCCTTGGATCGGCTCGCCCGCTCCACGCGGGATCTCCTGGACATCCTGGGCAACGTTGTGGACAAGGGTGCCGCCTTTCGATCGCTCGCGGATGCTTGGGCCGACACCACCTGGCCTGCTGCCGGTTTTGTGGACAGCAAGTTAGGGTAGCACCGCCTGACGCTCGAACTCCACGGGGCTGAGATAGCCCAAGGTCGAGTGGCGGCGGGTCGGGTTGTAGAAGCGCTCGATGTAGTCGAAGACATCGGCGCGAGCTGCATTCCGGGTGCGGTAGACCTTCCGGGCGGTCCGTTCGGTCTTCAGCGAGGAGAAGAAGCTCTCCATCGCCGAGTTGTCCCAAACATTGCCGGCCCGGCTCATCGAGCAGGTGATGCCGTGGTCAGCCATGAGGCGCTGGAACTGCTCGCTCGTATATTGGCTGCCCTGGACGCCCTTCTGTTTGTCAAGCAGCGATACGGGTCTGGTTGATCTCTTTCTGGCGCCGGATGATGAGCGAGAAGACCTCGCGGGCAATGTAGCGCTTCAGGGCCCGGATCGCGTCGAGCTTGGAATGGCCTTCGGCGATGCGCCTGGCCACGTAGGCCTTGGTCTTCGGGTCAGTTCGAAGGCGCCCGATGGCGATGATGTGCAGCGCGCTGTTGGCCGCGCGGTCGCCACCGCGGTTCAACCGATGGCGGATGGTCTTGCCGGACGAGGCAGGTACCGGACTGACCCCGCAGAGTGCTGCGAAGCTCGCCTCCGACCGCAGGCGCTCTGGGTTGTCTCCAGCCGTAAGGAGAAGCTGGGCCGCGCAGGTATGACCGATGGAATTGCGTGCGACGAGATCGGGGGCGAGCTCGTCGACGATGGCCCCGATCATGGCATCGAGATCGGCGATCTCGTCGTGCAGTTCGAGGTACCGACGAGCCAGAGATCTCAGGCCGATGCGGTAGGCCGCCTCCACATCGCGATAGGCGGTAAGATCCGGTCTCCAGGCCGCAAGCGTTCGCACCAGTTGCATGCGCGTCATGGTGCGAAGCAGATCCCGCAAACTGTCCGGTGCGCAGACGATGGTGTTCTGGATCATCTGCAAGGCGACGCGCCGTGCCGCCACGGCTGTCTTTCTGCAAGCCTTGAGAACGCGAAGCGACTCCACCATGCCGTCTCGGCTTCTGGGGGTCACGGTACGCCGGCCCGCAAAGGCCGCGTGCGCGGCATTCTGAGCATCGAGATCGTCGTTCTTCCCTCGACGGCGACGGTCATGCCGATCCGGGGCGGTGACTTCCAGCACCTCAACCCCGGCAGCTTGCATGAAGCGCAGAAGGCCGGCGCCGTAGCTGCCGGTCGACTCGATGCCAATTCTCTGGAGTTCGCCAAACGACCGCATCCAGGCCAGCATCTGCCGGTAGCCCTGCCGGGTCGTCGCAAAGCAGCGGCTCCCGAGAACCCTGTCGCCCTTGTCGACGACCGCCGCGACATGCAGATCCTTGTGGGTGTCGACGCCGCCAATGACGCGGCATACTGAGCTTTCCGTTGCATCCATTTCAGGCCTCCCGGGTACGACCGCCTCAGAACGGCTTCGCCAGGACCGGATGCATGGACAGGACAGTCACGTGACCAACTCGGTCAGGCCCTTCTCGGGTCACAGGCATCGGCGAGGCGAAGCCCCACCGCAAGGCGTTCCCGGGCGACCGACAGGTCCAAGGAAAGACACGAGCGGTCGATCAGAGTGTGGGTCAGATCGCGCAGGACGCCTTGCGGCGCCAGCCTACCAAACGGTCGATCAGTGTTGGGGTCAGACCGCCCAGGAACTGGCCACCATCTTCTGACTGTCTGAATGATGAAGCAGGGCATCGGCCTTGCCTCTTCGCCAGACCGCCATCATCAGCGCATCCATGACGAGCTGGGCGTCCCGCTCGGCCTTCATCGACCAGCCCACGATCCGGCGCGAGAAGAGGTCCAGCACGACGGCCACGTAGAGCCAACCTTCGGCCGTCCAGAGGTAGGTAAAGTCCGCCAGCCACTTTTGGTTGGGCCGGTCCGCCTGGAAGTCGCGGTCGAGAATGTTGTCGGCAATGACGGAGCGCAGGCCGTCATCCTTCGGCAGTCCACGACGCCTGGGCCTGGCTCGCAGCCCGTTCACTCTCATCAGCCGTTCGACGCGATGCAGGCCGCAAGCGAAGCCTTCGGCCAGCACATCGTGCCAGACCCTGCGCGCTCCATAGGTGCGGTCACTGCGTCGGAAGCTCTGGGTGATCAGTTCCAACAGCTGTTCATCGTAGAGCTGATGGTCGCTGGCCGGCCTGCTCAGCCAGGCATGAAAGCCCGAGCGCGACACATCTAGTGTCTCGCAGAGCCAGGAGACCGGCCAGATGTGGCGGTGCTTCGCGATGAAGCCGAACTTCATGTCGACTCCCTCGCGAAGAACGCGGCCGCCTTTTTTAGAATGTCACGCTCCGCCTTGAGCCGGGCGACCTCCTTCTTCAGGGCCGCGATCTCGGCCTGCTCGGAGCGCATCTGCCCGTGGCCAGGGAATGCACTGGCCGGCGCCTCCGCCAGCTCCCGCATCCAGCGTCGCAGCACGCTCTCGGCCACGTCCAGGTCGCGACAGGCTTGCGCGACCGACACGCCGCGCTCCCTCACCAGCTTCACCGCCTCGAGCTTGAACTCGCGGCTGAACTTCCGCCTCATCGGCACTCTCCAGTTCCAAGGTCACGATCTTATCGTCGTGTCCACGAAACCGGCAGCAGGCCAGAAAGCTCTGGCCGAGGAAAAGAAGGCCATCTTCCGGGCGGCCAGCGAGGCGCAGAAGGCGGTGGATCTCATCACCGAGAGGTGCGGCACGGCTCCCGAGGTTGAGCCTTGGTCCACGACTGCGCCTCCTCAATCGGATGTTCGAGGCAGGGTGCGGGAAACAAGGTTGGGCAATGACCCGCCTTGCGGGTCATTGCCCAGGAAAACAAAGCTTGCGCTAGCTCAAGCGCCGCGCGTTGGCGGTCGCTTGTTGGTGGACGGGCGCCAGAGCCAATCCACCCGTTTGCATGGTTCGGGTCATCATGCGGGTGCCATGTGCGACCCAGCGCTCCGACATCGCTGAGCAGTCGCCCGTGCTTAAAGGACGTCCGCTGAGGGCTTGATCGCAGAAATGCCGCGCCTGCTCGAAGGTGTCGAGCAGCATGGCCGACCACTGGTCGGCGAGAGTCTCGTTCACCCTGGAGACGGCTACCACCTTCTCGGCGACCATGCCGGTGATCTCGGCATAGTTGCCCTCAGTCGGACGTCGAGCGGCGTGGCCCATAATGGTCATCCGCGCGCCGATGACGCTGCCGGACGCCACCATCATCTCGCTGACCTGCATGCCCGTCCTCACCAGCCCAAAGCTGGCCTTCATGAGCTCGGCCCAGGCGTCGTTTGCGGCCGTCATCGATGTCTCCTTTGCGGGCTCGAAGAAGCGGGAGCGCAACAGCCATTATGACTGCTGCGCCCCAGCCGAATGCCCTCGGGCTGTCGAGCCGCCGCCTCTTGCGGCTGCGGACCTCGCGTCACTGGGGCACTCAAGAGGGTTGTCAGGCCGTTTCGCTCAGACGGCCATCGAGCGGGGCCAGGGCGTCCTGGGAGGCGCGCTGGGTGATCTGGAGCATCTTGGTGCTGCTTTCCATCCAGTTGCGCATCACGGTGCCGACGAACTGCTGCTGGAGCTCCGCCGCCTGCTTCACGCTCCGGCACTGGATCAGCTGCTGGGACATCTCGGCGTTGGCGCGAGTGGCGCGACCGAGCCATTCCGCCCATGCCGTTCCGACTTCCAGGACAGCACCGCGCGAGACGGCGGACGACGCCCGGATAGCCTGCAAGTCCCCGGCAAACGGCTCCGACGAGCCATTGTAGACGGCCATGGCGTCGCGCGCCTCCGAGGCGATCTCTTGCACCCGCTCTGTCAGGCTCGTGGTGACCTGGCGCGCGCTGTCCTGCAGGGAGGCGGCGCCACGTCCGACTATCTCAACCACCTTCTCGGTGCTCTCGCGCGCGCTCTGGGCGGTCGCCTGCTGCGCGCGAACCACGGCCCGCTGAGCCTCGGCGGCCTGCTCGACCTCTTCAGCCTGGCGCTTGGCCTGGGCTGCTTCCTCGCGCTTCTCTTCCCGCTCGGCCGCCTTCTGGGCGCGAACCTCCGCCCGCTGGGCTTCGGCGGCCTGCTCCGCTTCTTCCGCCTGGCGCTTGGCCTGAGCCGCCTCTTCGCGCTTCGCGTCGCGCTTGGCCTGCTCGGCCTCGGCGACGGCGCCCTCCATGCTGGCGGCCAGGGCGCCGGCTTCATCGTCGCTCAGCGCCTTCAGGACCGCCGGAAGGAGGTCCTTGGTCTCATTCCGGACATGCTGCTGGAAGCCCTTGTTGAGCTCGGCGAGCTCGGCCAGGAACGCGTCATTGTCCTTGGGCATGCCGGCCAGCTTCGCTAGAGCGGCGCGCAGGTCCTTGTTGCCCTTCAGAGCCTGGGCAGCAAGGTCCTTGGTCTCCGGATGCTTGCGGAGCAAGGGCAGGAGATGCTGCTCCTCGATCTCCACATAGCGGGTGAGTTCCTCGGTGAGGTCCGCAAACAGGCTCTCGCGGGTCTTCAGCGCCTGGTTCGAGGTGGCGGCAAGCTTGGTGATCAGCTCGGTCGTCTTCGCAGGCGCGGCCTGGATCGTCTGGCGCAGGGTCATGGGAGTAAAGTCCTTATGGGCCGCTCAGAGCCGCAGACACACGTCAAGAGCCCGGCACTGAGGTGCGGGTGGTCCGACGCTGGCGGCTCAAAGCAGAGAAAGCAGGATCACCCGACGAGGACTCGCCGCATGTCGATGCTGCACTGCAACATAACCCCGAAACTGGCGATTGTAAGGGCACGGCGGGAAATGACGGGCAGCGAAGGGCTGGACGTTCCGTGCCAGTCCTTGTCCCTGAGCAGAGTGCTCTCGTTGGAGCGCTTTGCTGCGAAACGCGGCAGTTCCATTGCGTGGCCTGCCTGATCGGCCCATGTTGAAAGCATGGAAGGCTTCATCATCGAGACCACGTTAAGGGATGTGGACGCCCCGCGAGGGCGAGAGTTCGTGAGATGGATCGGAGTGGCGCGCTATGCCCGTGATCTGCTGACGCAGATCGAAGGCCGGGACCCAAGGATTGTTGAGTCCGGCCTGGACGTCCTCGCCCGGGCCCGGGCTCTGGGCCTGCAGGACGGGGAAGCAAGGCGGCTCGACGACTGACCCGTCCAGGGCTCCGCGACCGTGGTGCGGGGCTCGGTGTCAGGTCGCCTGGCTGCGCTGCGCGGCCTTCCGGGACTGCCCCGGGTGACAGACGCGCCATGCTGGTCCCGGCACGTCACCTCGTATCCTGTGGCCGCTTCCAACCTCAGGGGCCTAGGGTCGCCGCGCCCGTGGCTCACTTCATCTTCTCACGGATGATGGCCTGGAGCTGATCCTGGCTAAACGGCTTATCCAGCTTCGGCAACCCGAGGTCTTCGGCCTCCTTGGGCAGATCCAGATATCCGGTCGCAAGAATCACGGGCAGGCCCGGGTGGGTCTGCCGGGCCGCGGCGGCCAGCTCGGTCCCGCTCATCCGAGGCATGCCCTGGTCGGTGATGACCAGATCGACCTTGGTCTCGCTGAGGAGTTGCAGCGCCTCGGCTCCGCTACGGGCCTCGATGACTTGGTATCCGAGATCCTCGAGCATAATGACGGTGTTCATCAGCACCAACTCATCGTCATCCACGGCCAGCACTGTGAGAGGTGCCTGGCCGGGCGCGTCTTCGGTTGCGCTGGTGAGCGGTCCGGTCTCGACCGAGTGAGAAGCCACCGCTGCCGGGAGCCACATCTCCACCGTGGTGCCTTCGCCCTTACTGCTCGCCAGGACCAGCCGCCCGCCCGAGTCCTCCAGCAGCCCGTGAACTGTCGACAGCCCCAGTCCCGTGCCCTCGCCCGGACCCTTGGTTGTGAAGAACGGGTCCACCGCCCGGGCCAGCGTCGTCTCGTCCATACCCTCACCGGTGTCGCTCACCGACAGGCGCACGTAGGAGCCGGCCTTCAGCCCTGCCGGCTCGTCCAACGGCACCTCCTCGCTGGAGATGCTGATGGTCAGCGTGCCGCCCTGGGGCATGGCGTCCCGAGCGTTCGCGGCCACGTTGAGCAGCGCCAGCTCGAGCTGGTTCGGATCGACCATCACCGGCAGGACCGAGAACGGCGCTCGCGACTCGATGGCGATGTTGCCGCCCATCGAGAGCCGCAGGAGGTCGCCCAAGCCCCGCACCAGGGCCGGCAGGTCGACCTCCTGCGGCTCTAAGGGCTGGCGCCGCGAGAAGGCCAGCATGCGCGTGGTTAGCGCAGCGCCGCGGTGAGCGCCCTGGAGCGCATTGTCGAGGAGCCGTGTGATCCGGGGGTCGTCCGGCACCCGCTTCTGCAGGAGCTCCAGGCTGCCGGTGATAGCCATGAGGAGGTTGTTGAAGTCGTGCGCGATGCCGCCGGCGAGCTGGCCCAGGGCCTCCATCTTGCGGGACTGCAGGAGCTCCTCCTGCACCCGCTCGAGCGCCTGCTGCGCCTCGCGCTTCTCGGTGATGTCGCGGGTCACCTTGGCGAAGCCGATGAGCTGGCCCGCATCATCCCAGATCGGGTCCACGATAACGCTGGCCCAGAACCGGCTGCCGTCCTTCCTGACCCGCCAGCCCTCGTGCTCGAAGCGGCCCTCGCGCTCGGCCGTCTCGAGCGCCCGGCGGGGCAAGTCCGTGGCCCGGTCCTCCTCCGTGTAGAAGCGGGAGAAGTGCTCGCCGACGATCTCGTCGGGCTCGTAGCCCTTGATGCGCCGTGCGCCGGCGTTCCAGCTGGCCACCCGTCCCGAGGAGTCGAGCATGTAGATGGCGTAGTCGGTCACGCCCTGGACGAGCAGGCGGAACTGCTCCTGGCTTTGGCGTAGCGCCTCGTCCGCGGCCCTCTTCTCGGTCAGGTCGCAGGTGATCTTGGCGTAGCCCAGGAGCGTGCCCGTGGGCGAGCGGATCGGGTCGACGGCGACATGGGCCCAGAAGCGGCTGCCGTCCTTCCTTACCCGCCAGCCCTCGCCCTCAAAGCGACCCTCGCTCTCGGCGGTCCGGAGGACCCGCTGGGGTAATTCGTTGGCCCGATCCTCTTCCGTGTAGAATCGGGAGAAGTGCTGGCCCAAGATCTCGGACGCGGTGTAGCCCTTGAAGCGCTCCGCCCCGGCGTTCCAACTCGAGACCCGGCCCTGGGCGTCCAGCATGTAGATCGCGTAATCGGTGATGGCCTCCAGCAGCAGGCGGTACCGGCTGTCGTCGCCATTCGGCTTCAAGGCTGCTCGCGGCACGCCGTTTCCTGCCTGTTCCTGATCTGCGCTTGCGGATCGTGAGCAATCCACTCCAGCCCGGCTGCGCGCAAGCTTGGACCTAGCCCGGCTGGCCGGGATGTCCTCTCTGCATAAGAAGGGAGCCGGGATCGCTACGTCCCTTTCCGTGTCGCACTCTCAGGATCTCACGTGGAGAGCCTCTCCGTCCCGGTCCGCACCAACATCCCGTCTGGATGTAAGAACCCTAAGCCTGAGCAGGTGCTGGTGGTGAGCGCCACGCCCTCGTAATGGGCCCTGCTCATCCCCATGTATGTGATGCCCACGAGGTATTCCTTCGCGGGATCATGGAGGCTCCTGACATGGACGCCGACACCCCCAAGCCCAGCATCAACCTCGCTCAGCACGAACTCGACAAAGCCCGCGCAGACTGGTCAGCGGAGAAGGTCCGCAAAGCCCAGCGGGAGGGTGAGGTGAACTGGGTCTATCCCGGTGACAAGCCTACTCCCGATCCGGCCCGTTAAGATCTGGCCGCAACCAAGGGCGCTTCGGGGGTTCTTCTCTTCCGCTCCCCGGGCGGCTCGCTCGCAGGCTCAGCGCTCTGGCCCACCCCGACTGCCCCCGCGAGGTTCTTCGCGGATCATGGAGAATCCTCTGATGGACAACGCTACCCCCAAGCCCAGCATCCACATCACTTTTGACGAAGCCACCATGGCTCAGGTGCGCCGGTCGGCCGACAGGGACCGGCGGGTTGCGGAGAACGACGCACTGAACAGGATCCAGCCCGGCCAGAGTGAGAACGCCAAGGCGGTGTGGCAGGGAGAGGGCGGCAGCACAGCCGCGGACACGCCCCTGCCGACTCTCTATCCAAAGCGCTGAGATGGCGGTCGAGCCCCTTCGGGGCTGTTCACTCCGGAGCGGGACGGACCTATGCTCGCGGAACTGAAGGTCTTGAATGTCGTGACCTGCGCTGCCGTGCTGACGGCCGTGGGGTGGTGGGGGTGGTCCGAGTGGAACGCCGCCCAGTCCCGATTTGCGCCCCTGGCCGCTTCGGCCGACGTCGAGGAGGTTCTCAGGGGAGCGGCTCCATGGCAGGACGCCTGTCAGGCCATCGTGGACGCCTGGGACGGAGGCGAGCGGCCGGACTTGGCCGGGCCACTCGGGCCCGCGGCGGCTGCACAGGTGGAGCGGTGCCGACGTATCGTGACCATGCGGCCCCAGGTGTGGGCCACGGATTGAAGGGGTTAACAAAACCCCGCGCTGGACGTAGCTCCAGCAGATGGGTGAGGAGGTGAGCGGCAAGAACGCTTAGGGGCTGTCGGGCCTACGGTCGTGATGGACCGTGAGGCGGCGGAAGCAGGGACAGGCTGCTGCCGGCGACCGTTCCGACCTCAGCCAAGCGCCGTTGCCCTTGGGCTTGGATCTGAGCTTAACCCGTTCGCCTCCGGGATCATCGTCATGTTGTCGGCCGAGGCAGGTTCACGGGCGGCGGTCTGCCACGCAGCAACGGACGTGCTGCTCGGATTGCGCTTACACGGCCGCGGGCGTCGGCTGTGCGTTGGCGGCATCCGCCGCATCATGTGTGACCGAGACCAGAGTCCCAGGGTTGACCGCCGCCATCGAGATGGTGGCGTCGAGCTGCATCACCAGAGCCCTGACGATGTTCGAGCCGAGGCCAGCCTTCGCCTGATCGGGCCCTTCAGGCAGCCCCACCCCGTCATCCCGAACAGTCAGTTCCCAGCCCTCACCGGTCGAGGCAAAGCCCACAACGATCCGGCCGCCCCTCTGGTCAGGAAACGCATGCTTCAGGGCATTGATCACGAGCTCGGTGACGATCAGGCCCAAGCTCAGGGACACCTCCGGCGTGACGACGCTGTCGTCCACATCGACCTCGATCGTCAGCCGTGAGGGGTCGCGGATCATCGACGCCCCGATGCTGCGGCAGAGACTGGCCAGGTAGTCGGCCAAGACCACACGTTCGAGGTGAGAGAGCGCGAGCTGCCGTTGCAGCTCGGCTACCGACATCAGCCGGTGATGGGCCTCGTTGATATGGAGGCGAGCCTCCTCGGACTGCACCGTCCGGGCGCCCTGCAGCAGCACACTGGCGATGATCTGCAGGCTGTTGGCGATGCGATGGTTCAGCTCCCGCAGCAGCACCGCCTTCTCCCGCAACAGGTCCTCCTTCTGCTGCTCGCGATGGCGCGCCTCGGTCACGTCCACACAGGAGAGCAGGAGGGTGGCGCTCTCATCGCTTGGGTAGTTCAGTTTGCGGGCATTGATCAGGAGATGACGGACAGGCTGGCCCTCGCGATGGAAGTCCATCTCGTAGCTCTCGACGGCGGCATACCCGGACGCCGTTGCCTGCAGGAGCGCAATGAGCTGCGGGATGTTCCACTCGCCAGCGCCCAGCGAGGTCAAGGGGCGGAGCACGGTCTGAGCGGGATCGATGCCGAAGGTCCGGCAGAACGAGCGGCTGGCCACCATCACGGTCAGATCAGCCCTGAGAAGCAGCGAGGGAGCATCCGTCGCGAGGATGACCGCGTTCGCCAAACCTACCGAGAAGTCGGGTGGCAGCGCATCAACTTGGTTCACGACGCTTACCCCGCTTCGATGTCCGAGGAGCAGCCAGGCCGAGGTCGAACTGTCGACGCCACTCCAAGCGCCGGGCCATGGCCGCGAGGCTCATCCTAGTAGGATCGTATGGCGAAAGATACTTTCCCGGCCAAAGCCGCCCGCTCGGCCCTCGCCGAGCCGATGAGCAGGTGGCCGGGATGAGCACCGCCCGACTGCACCGCGGCTCTTCGAGAGGTCAGCCTCGCGCGGCCCGTCCCAGCAGGACCCCTGCTCCGACGCCTGGACCTGGCGCAAAGCTGACGACACGACCTGCTGCCCCATGCTTAGCCGGCCTTGCGGCGCGCCTTCTTGGGGGGAGCCAGAGCCACGTGCGTCCTGTCCTCTGCCTCCTTGCTCAGCCTGGCCTGCCGTAGCCGGGCCGTGTTGGCCTGCCGAAGCTCGGTCGTCTCGTCGATCAGAGCGCGGGCCACGCGCGTGGTCTCACTGGCCTTGCTCTCGCGAGGCGTTCGCGGCAGGCGAACCTGAGCCGGCTTGGTAGTCGGTGACGGCGCATGTCCCGATATCAGCTCGAGCCACAGGCGTTCTGCGGTGTCTTGGCCGGAGGTCATGATCCATTCTCCTGGATGCAGCGCTCCCAACCGGGGCCTAAACCTGGATCAGAAGATCGGTGCTTTGGGGTAAGTGGCTGAACGCGATCGCGCGTTCGCCTCATTCAGAGATAGGGCCGCCTGACCCCCACACAAGACGGTCGAGCGTCGTCTTCCCCGCTTCTAGTCTCTTGGCCCGGAACGGCGGACACTCAGGGCTGACCGCGCTTTGAGGGCTCACTCCCTTGGCTCTCGCACCAGAAGGCGCACGCTCTCACCAGCGGTGAGCCCGTGGACAACGGTGGAGGCGAAGATGGTGAATGAGACCAAGGCCCAGAGTTCGTTCTGGTCGATAAAGGTCACGTGGGTCGATGCGTAGCCCAGGTAGTAGATCGAGCCGATGCCACGCACGCCATAGAACGCCACGACGGCGCGTTCGCGTGGCTCGAGCGCCGTGCCGAGAAGGCCCAGGAGCCCGGCCAGGGGGCGGATGACGAGGATCAGCCCGAAGCCGATCACGGCGTGGCGCCAGTCGAGGTAGGGCCAGAGCGCCGGCATCATGCCACCCAGGAGCACGAGAAGGATGGCCGTCATGGCGGTCTCGAGGCCGTCGCTGAAGACGTGCAGGCGCTGATGATAGGGGTGGCTCGCCTCGACCCGGCGCATGGTCATCCCGGCGACAAAGGCCGCCGCGAAGCCGTAGCCTTCGGCAAGTTCCACGAGGCCGTAGCAGAGGAGGACGCCGGCCAGTGCCAGAACCCCGGACCCGACCTGGCGAGGGTGTTGCCGGCGGGATAGACGAATAGAGCCTGCCCCAGGAGCCAGCCGATCCCGGCGCCGAGCGCCACGCCGACGCCGATCCTGTAGAGGACGTCCCAAACGAGCCACTCGGCCCACCCCGCGACGCCCAGGCTGCCGGCGGCGGCGTGCAGGGCCAGGTAGACGAAGGGGAAGGCGAGGCCATCGTTGAGCCCGGCTTCAGTGGTCAGGGAGAAGCGGACCGGGTGCTCGCGCCCTTCGAGGGGTGGGCCCACCTGTACGTCCCCGGCCAGGACTGGATCGGTCGGTGCCAGGACCGCCCCGAGCAGGATCGCGCCGGGAACTGTCATTCCGATCAGGCCCCAGCCCAGCAGTGCCACGGCCCCGATAGAGATCGGCATGGTCACGGCCAGCAGTCCGATCGTCGGGCGCCAAAGCCGAAAGCCACCCAGGTCGTCGATCCGCAGCCCGGTCGAGAACAGGACCACGATGACGACGATCTCGGCCGAGAGCTCCCAGAATGCAGGCGCTGCTTGGGGGGCGAGCGGGCTGAACAGCCCGGGAAACAGGACAGCCACACCGAACCCGCAGATCATCAGGGCGGCCGAGGCAGACGGCGGACGGCGGAACACCAGCTGAGGCAGCCAGTAGGACAGCAGGAGCGCCGCCCCGATCACCATCAGAAGCAACTGGTGCGAGGCGAAGTCGAATGTGAGGACATCCATATGGGATCACAGCCTTCAGGCGGGGCGCTCGAGGCGGCAGAAGCCCAGAACGGCGCAGAGGGTCCGGGCAAGACCTCTTGGAAGATAGCCGTCCCGTAAAACACAGCCAGATGCGTCCGGCTGTATGTGGTCTGGCGGTCTCGGTGACACCTAATCTGCGACACCAAGGTCCGCGTTGCCGGCCAACACCCTCAGGCCCGACTTCCGTGGGTCTCGGCATAGGCCTTGGTGAACTCGGCGCCGAAGAGCAGGATGAGCGACGAGTAGTAGATCCACAGCATGATGGTGATGACCGACGCGGCGGCGCCGTAGGCCGAGGCGACCCCGCTGCGGCCGATGTAGACGCCGATCAGGACCTTTCCGGCCGTGAACAGGACGCCCGTGACGACCGCCCCGGTCCAGACATCCCGCCAGGTGAGGGTCACCGCGGGGAGGACCTTGAAGATCATCGCGAACAGAAGCGTGGCGAACAGGAAGGACGCCGTGCTGTTGATGAGTTGGACGAGCACTAGGCCACCCGAGACGCGGGTCTCGAGATAGGTCCCGACCGCGGCAACGCCGGCGTCGATCACCAGCGAGACCAGAAGCAGGAAGCCGATGCCCGCCACCACCGACAGGCTGAGAAGGCGCGTGCGCACCAGCCCCACGAGCCCGGTGCTGGCCGGCCGGACCTTCCAGATGACGTTCAGGTCGTCCTGGATCTCCACAAAGGCGCTGGTGGTCAGGATCAGGAACAGGACCACACCGATGGTTGTCCCGATCACGCCGGAGCCGAAGTCGCTGGCGCTGGCGATCAGCGCCTCGATGGCGGTCGCAACCTCCTCGCCCAGGAGGCCGCCCAGCTCGCCCACGATGGCACCCTGCGCCGCCTCGCGCCCATAGACTAGCCCCGCCACGCTGATGACGGCGAGCAGCATCGGCGCCAGCGAGAACAGCGTAAAGAACGAGATCGCCGCGCCCAGGCTCATGGCGCGGTCGTTCCACCAGCCTGCGGCCGCGGTGCGGGCCAGATCCCGCCACTTGGAAGCCAGGGCCATGTTCGTACCTCCAGTCGGGAACACGATAAGATGGTCTGGCACCCTCAGACGGGGAGGGCGAGTCCGCGCCAGATGCTGTTTGACCGCCTCACGAGGGACGAGGGATAGCACGACCTGGTCTCTGCCGGGCTCAGGTTGAAAGCTTACGCGCAGATGCTTCCTTCAATTGGGTACAGGCCGAGATATGCGAGGTCCCTAAGTCATGATGTTCCTCGGCAAGCCCATCGAGCAGACGCTCGGCATCGCCGCCCTTCTTCTGCTGGCCTTGGGGTGCGCCGTGGTCCTATGGCCGTTCCTGTCGGCGCTGCTGCTGGCCGCAGTCGTCTGCTACTCCACCTGGCCCATCTACCTGGAATGCGAGCGGGTGGTGGGCGGGCGTCGAGCGCTGGCCGCCGCCCTGATGACGGGGCTGGTCACCCTTGTCCTGGTCGCGCCCTTTGCCGTGATGGTGGTCACGCTGGCGGAAAGCACCCGCGGTCTGGTTGCCGGCGCAACCCGCATTCTGGCGGAAGGCCCGCCCCCACCCCCGCCCTGGGTCACAGGGCTTCCGATCCTGGGCGAGCGCCTGGCGGCTTACTGGGGGAGTCTCGCCCTAAATGCCCCTGCCTTCGTGATCGAGCTCACAAAGCTGAGGGGGCCGGCCATCAGCGCGGCCGTCGCCAGCGGGGCGGTGCTTGGCTTGGGCCTCCTTGAGCTTGGGCTGAGCGTGTTCATCACCTTCTTCTTCTACCGGCACGGGCGGATATTGGCGGCCTACGTGCGCCAAAGCGCCCAGCGGGTCGCCGGTGAGCGCGCGCCGCGCCTGCTTCTGGTGGTGGGCGAGACCGTTCAGGGCACCGTTTACGGCCTGATTGGCACGGCGCTGGCGCAAGGGCTGCTGGCCGCCCTAGGATTCTGGATCGCCGGGGTGCCGCAGGCGCTGCTCCTGGGCTCCCTGACGTTCGTTCTCTCGTTCCTGCCTGTCGGTCCGCCGCTCGTCTGGATCTCGGTGGCGCTGTGGCTTCTGGCCCAGGGAGCGATTGGCTGGGGCATCTTTGTCGTCCTCTGGGGCGTGTTCCTGGTCAGCACCATCGACAACGTGCTCAGGCCTTATCTGCTGGCGCGATCGAACAGCCTGCCCTTGCTGCTGGGCCTGCTGGGCTTCCTGGGCGGCCTGCTCGCCTTCGGGTTCATCGGCATCTTCCTGGGCCCGACGCTCCTGGCTGTGGCCTACAGCCTCTTCGTCGAGTGGCATGAGGCCGAGGCCGAAGAGCGAAGGCAGGCCCCACCAGGGTCCCCAGACAGCCAATGACTTGCCGACGAGGGATCGCAATGGGCAGTTTGGAAGCCCGTCCGGATTTCTTCGACTGCGCGCTGCGTCACAACCAAGGTGTCCCGGCTGGTCATTCCGTGCGCATCTCAGATGTGAAGACGGCAGCATCGGACCCACCCTAAAGCCGGTCCACAGCACTGGAGCTGACCCATGACAGGGCGCCGTCCCGCTCGGCTGGAGTGTTCGCGGCCCGGCGAACTTTGGCGTCCGTGGAGGTCCGTGACGGCGCACTCGCTCGAGCGTGCGGCCGAGGTCGGCCTTGGTGGACTGATGTGTTGCCATCTCGACAAGACTAAACCCAGACTCGCTGAACCGTTAGATCTCGTCGTTGTTCCCGTCGACGCTGGACGCCCCTGTGACTCGGTTGGGCGCCAATCTTGCAGATTGCGGGAGAGCCCGGCTGGTTGTTCTGACGGGTGAGCGGGCCGCATCGGCGCTGCACGACCGAGTGGGCCCAGTTCTAGCTTACATCACTGGCAGGAGTGCGGCGTCGCCTGTGAGATCGAGGGCGAGCGCGCCGAAGCGGTCGCTCGGGTGTTTCTCGGGATGTGATCGGGAACAGCCCGGGTGTGGGTCCGTTCCTGTTGCGCACACAGGAGCAGATGAGAACGGCGGTGAGAAAGTCGGCCACGGGAGCGGCGGGATGATCCCGCGGCGGGCGGCGCGATAGTCGGCCACATGTGTCCTTCCTGGCAGCAGGGAGGGCGGGGGCATTATCACTGTGGAGCTGTATCGGAAGGTGCGCCAGGCCTACTTCAGGCAGGGCCTGAGCAAGCGTGCGATCGCGCGTCTCTTCGGGATCTCGCGCGACAGCGTCGACAAGATGATCGTCTACTCGGTGCCGCCGGGCTACCGGCGGACGGCGCCGGTGAAGCGGCCGAAGCTGGACGGGTTCACCGCGATCATTGAGCAGTGGCTGCGGGAGGATGCGGATCGCCCTCGCAAGCAGCGTCACACCGCCAAGCGGGTCTTTGACCGGCTTCGGGAGGAGCACGGCTTCACCGGCGGCTACACCATCATCAAGGACTACCTGCGCGAGCATGAGCGGCGCGGCCGGGAGATGTTCGTGCCGCTGCACCATGCGCCCGGCCATGCCCAGGCGGACTTCGGTGAGGTGCAGGTGGTGATCGGGGGTGTCGAGCAGAAGGCGCACTTCTTTGTCTTCGACCTGCCGCACAGCGACGCCTGTTACGTTCGAGCCTATCCGGCGGCGACGGCCGAGGCGTGGGTGGATGGCCACGTCCAGGCCTTTGCATTCCTCGGGCGCGTGCCGCTGTCGGTGCTCTACGACAACGACCGCTGCTTGGTGGCGCGTATCCTGCCGGACGGGTCACGCCGGCGGGCGGTGCTCTTCAGCGGGTTCCTGTCGCACTACGTGATCCAGGACCGCTACGGGCGGCCCGGGAAGGGCAACGACAAGGGAAGTGTCGAAGGCATTGTTGGCTGGGCACGGCGCAACTTCATGGTGCCGCTGCCGCGCTTCGCGACCTGGGAGGACCTCAACGTCTGGCTGGCGGAGCAGTGCCGCAAGCGGCAGGCCGACACCTTGCGCGGTCATCGCGAGACGATCGGCGAGCGGCTCCAGCGGGACCTCGAGGTAATGGCGCCGCTGCCACCAGCGCGGGACTGTCAGGATGTCTGTGCGCGAGGCCGGGTACATTCAGCTGGCCTTGAAGCGTTCGCCGAAGACGATGGCGAACTGGGTCTTGGCTTCGAACCACTCGCGCGGCGGTCGCTTCCAATCCTCGGCCGCCCGGTTCAGCACGAGGTATAGCAGCTTGGTGGCCGCCTCGTCATTGGGGAAGTGCCCGCGTGCCCGGACCGCGCGGCGCAGCTTGGAGTTTAGCGCCTCGATGGCGTTGGTAACCGGTATGAGGATTTCGGTGCCGAGGTTCCTGCCGTGACCTTCGGGTCGTGGTGTATGCTGCGAGCATCCGGGACGGAGGCACCGGGAGCACGAAGGTGCGGGCAGGCCGGTCCATTCGATGAGCTGTGAGCTCGCGTTAGTAGCTGGCCGCCTCTGCGACTCGCCCGGTTGCGCTGAGAGCGCGGATCCGTAGTTGTCGTGTCGCCCCACCGCTCCCACCACTTGGGCTGCGATGGAGGCGAGCATGCGACGCGTGATCGGCATCGACATCCACCGGACCTTCGGGGAGGTGGTGATCTGGGAGAGAGGCGTGCTGCGGCACGCCGGCCGGGTCGATATGACCCGGACGGGGCTGGAGGGCCTGGGCAAGGCTCTCCTGACGACCGACGAGGTGGTGATCGAGGCCACCGGCAACTGCATGGCCGTGTCGCGGGTGCTGTCGCCCTTCGTGGCGCGGGTGGTGATCGCGAACCCGCTTCAGGTGAAGGCGATCGCCCATGCCCATGTGAAGACCGACAAGGTGGACGCAGGCACCCTGGCGAGCCTCTATGCCGCCGGGTTCCTGCCGGAGATCTGGACGCCGGACCCGCAGACCGAGCGGCTGCGACGCTTGACGGCGCGGCGTTACCAGGTCGTCCGCCACCGGACCCGGATCAAGAACGAGGTGCATGCCATCCTGCACGCCCACCTGATCCCGAGGTGCCCGCATGCCGATCTGTTCAACGGCCGGGGGCGGGCCTGGCTGTCGCGCCAGCCCGTCCCGGAGGACGAGCGCGCCGCCATCGAGCGGCATGTGCGCGAGCTCGACCGGCTCCAAGAGGACCTGAAGGACCTCGATCGGGAGATCGCGAGCGGGTCGCTCGAGGATCCGGCCGTGAGGCGACTGCTGACCATCACCGGCGTCAACGTCGCGGTGGCGACTGGCCTGGTGGCGGCCATCGGCGACATCGGCCGGTTTAAGAACCCTCAGAAGCTGGTGAGCTACTTCGGGCTGAACCCCCGTGTCCGCCAGTCCGGTCTGGGAGCCGCGCATCATGGGCGGATCAGCAAGGCTGGCCGCAGCCATGCCAGGGCCATGCTCGTCGAGGCGGCTTGGGCGGCGGCCAAGGCACCGGGGCCGCTGCACGCCTTCTTCGTGCGCATCCGCGCCAAGCGCGGCCACCAGATCGCCGCAGTCGCCCTGGCCAGGAAGCTCACGGTGCTCTGCTGGCATCTGCTCACCAAGGACGAGGACTACCGCTGGGCGCGCCCGGCGCTCGTCGCCAGCAAGACGCGCGCAATGGAACTCCAGGCCGGGCTTCCGCAGAAGAAGGGCAACCGACGCGGACCGGCCTACGCCTACAACGTCAAGGACCTGCGGGATCAGGAGCGGCAGCTCGCCCAGCAGGCGGAGCGGGACTACGAGCGCTTCGTCGAGAGGTGGAGGACGCGCGGCCCGACGAGCGGGGTGCGCGGGCGCCTCAAGCCGGCAGGACTGGAATAGGCGGCCTGGCGGCGCTTGCAGCCGATGCGCCGCTCTTCGCCACGAGGTCGCCCGCGCCACGAGAGGATAGCACAAGACCCGACAAACCGCTTGTCCATCTCATCCGTCGTGTACACGATCCGGCGCACGGCCTCGGGGAAGGCGAAGAAGGGGATCACGCGATCCCAGTTCGCCCGCCAGCTTCGCGCGATGGCGGGATACCTCTGCCCCCAAGGGCCGGCTTCGAAGGCCTTTAGCGCCTCCAGACCGGCGTCTGCATCCTGAGCGCGGTAGATGGCGCGCAACTCGGGCATGACGGCCTTGCGGTCCTTCCAGGACATGAACTCGAGCGAGTGGCGGATGAGATGCATCGAGCCATGGGAACGCCACTGGTCCGAGAGACCATGGCGAGGGCAGGTCTGCACGACCGCATGCGGGAAGGCGGCTTCGATCGCCTCGGGGAAGCCCTTTAGCCCGTCCGTGACCGCGATCAGCACGTCGGCCAGGCCGCGGGTCTTGAGCTCGTTCATCACCCGCAGCCAGAACTTCGCGCCCTCGGTCTGCTCGATCCACAGGCCCAGGACCTCACGCGCTCCGTCAGGTAAGATGCCGAGCGCGATGTAGACCGCCTTGTTCCGAACGAAGCCCTCGTCGCGGATCTTCACTCGGATCGCGTCGAAGAAGACCGGGGGTAGCAGGCGTCCAGCGGCCTGTTCTGCCACTCGGCGACCTCGTCGAGAACGGCGTTGGTGACGGTCGAGATCAGGTCTGGCGAGACCTCGATGCCATAGAGCTCCTCGAGGTGGTCCCGGATCGCCCGCACGCTCATGCCGCGCGCCTACATCGAGATGATCTTGTCGTCGAAGTCCGGGAAGCAGCGTTGGTACTTGGCGATCAGCTGGGGATCGAATGTGCCAGCCCGATCGCGGGGGATGTCCAGGCGCACCTTTGAGGTGCCCGTCAGCACCGTCTTCTGCGACGTCCCGTTGCGCCGGTTGGCGGGCCGTGCAGCGCCCCCATCCTCGCCGCGCTCGCCATCCAGATGCGCGTCCAACTCGGCGTTCAGGATGCGCTCGGAGAGCGCCTTCTTCAGATCGTCCAGCAGCCCGCCCCGGGCGAACACCTCACCCGGATCGCGCCCCGCCAGAAGCCGGTCCAGAACGTCCTTCTCGATAGCCATGGTTCAGGTCCTTTCTCACCTTCATCATGGCCTCGCTCACAGATATCCTGACAGTCCCCCGGCGAAGAGCAAAGCGATCCAGGCCATTCCGGCCCTCCTTGAACGGGCCGGGCCGTCCCGGATGTCGCATCCCATGAGCGGGCGAGGTCGTCCTCGTCCGGCCTACATGGCGTCCCGGCACATGCTGGGCAAGGGGCCGGGGCGTCCGGCGAAGGCCGTCCTCGCGCCGAGGTCCTGCCCAGCGGCAACCTCGGGCGCGCCCTGCCGGCCCGGCTTGCCAGCCGGGCGTTCGGCGCTGAAAACCATCCCCCGGATGGTTTTCCGGGCGCGCCTCACCCCCCTCTTCCCTTTCCCCCGCGTTCGCGCTAAGGGGGCCGCCTCAACCGGGCCGCGCACCCTTGGAGGGCGGCCCCTTTTGTTATGGAGAACACCAATGGCTGGCGAGGTCATCGACCTTCAGGCCCAGGTTCGCGCGGGGACGGGCAAGGGGGCCGCCCGCGCCGCTCGCCGTGATGGCGCGGTGCCTGGGATCGTCTACGGCGGCGGGCAAGAGCCCCTGCCCATCAACCTCGACTTCAACGCGCTCATGAAGCGGCTCAAGGCGGGCCACTTCCTGTCGACCATGTTCAACCTCAAGATCGAGGGACAGGAAGATCAGCGCGTCGTCTGCCGCGGCGTTCAGCGCCACGTCGTCAAGGACCTGCCGACCCACGTCGACTTCCTGCGCATCTCGGACACGACGCGGATCAACCTCCGCATCGACGTGGTGTTCGAGAACCACGGCGCCTCGCAGGGCCTCAAGCGCGGCGGCACCCTCGTCGTCGTCCGCCCGCAGGTCGAGCTCGAGGTCACCGCCGGCGACATCCCCGACCACATCACCGTGGACCTGACGGGCCGCGACGTGGGCGACGTGATCCACATCCAGGACATCCCGCTCCCCGCCGGCGCCAAGCCGACCATCGAGCGGAACTTCGTCGTCGCCAACATCTCGGCCCCCTCGGGCCTGCGCGCCGCCGACAACGTGGACGAGCCCGCCCCGGCCTCCTGAGGCCGAGCGCCTTCCGGCTTCGAACGGGACCCCTCGGGGTCCCGTTTTCGTCTCCGAGGCCCCATGACGACGCTGAACCTCCTCCTCGCCTTCCTGGACGAGCTCGTGGCGCTCTGGGGCGCCGGGCTCCTCGCCGGCCTCGCCGCGCCGGGCCGCCTGCATTGGCCCCTGGTCCTCCTCGGCGGCGCCCTCTTCGCGCTGGCCTGGGGCGCCTTCGACGCGCCCCGTTCCCCGCGCCGGCTCCGGGGCCGCGCCCTCGCGATCTTCAAGGCCGGAGCCTTCGCCCTGGGCACCCTCGGCCTCGGCCTTGCCGGCCACACGAGCCTCGCCTGGGGCCTGGCCCTCACGGCGGCCCTGACCCTCGTCCCGCTCGAGGCGATCCTCCGCCGCCGGCCCGCTAATGCCCCACGGTCGTCGAGAACAGGTTCACCACCAGCACCCCGCGAGGATGAGCCCCATCCCCATCAGCGCCGGCGCGTCGAGCCTCTGCCCATGCCGGACCCAGGCCACCGTGGCGATCAGCACGATCCCGAGCCCCGACCAGATCGCATAGACCACCCCCGTCGGCATCACCCGCAGCGGGAAGGACAGGAGCCAGAAGGCCACCGCATAGCCCACGACGGCGAGCAGCCCCGGCCCCAGCCTCGTGAAGCTCTCCGACCGCGACAGCGCCGTGGTGGCGATCACCTCCGCCACGATCGCCACCGCCAGGATCAACCAGGTCACGCCACGCCCCATCGTCCGGCTCCTCCTCGTGCCTTCCTTTCCCACGCCGGTCCCGCGTCCGACCGGACTCCCGCGACACCCGATGGTCGCGCGGCGACCCCCGGTTCCCTTCCCCCGGCCCCCGCACTAGAACCTCGCCCATGAAACTCATCGTCGGCCTCGGCAACCCCGGCGCGCAATACGCCCGCCACCGCCACAACATCGGCTTCATGGCCGTGGACCGCATCGCCGAATCCCACGGGTTCGGCCCCTGGCGCTCGCGCTTCCAGGGTCAGACGTCCGAAGGCCATCTCGGCGGCGAGAAGGTCCTCCTCCTCAAGCCCCAGACCTACATGAACGACTCCGGCCGCTCGGTGGGCGAGGCGATGCGCTTCCTCAAGGTCCCCCTCGCCGACCTGATCGTGCTCCACGACGAGATCGACCTCGCGCCCGCCAAGCTCAAGGTCAAGACCGGCGGCGGCCACGCCGGCCACAACGGGCTGCGCTCGCTCCACGCCCATGTGGGCGACGCCTACCACCGGGTCCGGCTGGGCGTCGGCCACCCCGGCCACAAGGACGCCGTGCCCGGCTACGTCCTCCACGACTTCCCCAAGGCCGACCGCGAGGGCTGGGTCGAGGACCTCCTGCGAGGGCTGGAGGACGCCGCCCCCGCCCTCGGCACGCTCGACTGGACGACCTTCCAGAACAAGGTCGCCCTCCGCCTGAACCCGCCCCGCGCCGGCAAGCCCGCGCCCGAGGCCGCCCCGAAGGCCAAGGCGCCCGAGCCGCCTCCCGAGGACTCGCGCTCCCCCCTCCAGAAGCTCGCGGATCGCTTCCGGTAAGGGGGCAGGCCCTCAGGTCATCGTCTCCCGCCGCTGCCCGGAGCGCTCAGCCGCCGGACACGGCGACGCGCAGCCGGAACGCGTTGTATCCGCGAGAGCGGAAGAGAGGCATGACGCGGATCTCGTAGATCCCGGCCCGCGTGGTCCAGTCGATGGATTCCTGGACTTCGCTGACACCCGGGACCGTCACGATCATGACGTCGGGGCCCAGATCCTCCACCGAGACCTCCGCGTGCTGGCCCTCCCCCACCTCGATGGTGAAGCACAGGGAGCTGTCGGCCGGCACCTCGCCCGTGACGACGCCTTCCGAGGCGCCAGGGGCGAAGCGGATCTCCTGACACGGAGCCTGCGCGGACGCGACAGCGGGGACGAGGCCAAGGGCGAGCGCGACAGCCGAACGGACCATGGTCAAGGCTCCTGCAGGATGTTCCCGATCCTCAACCCGCCAGCGGGGTGAGGTAGCTCCCATGCACCCACCCGCTCCGACCGTTCAGGTCCGGGTAGTAGACCCCGACCCAGTTGCCCTGGCCGTCGCAGGTTTGGACGACGTCGCCGGCATGAAGCTCGTCGATCTTGGGGTATTGCGTGCCGGGCCCGGACCGCACCGCGAGGAAGTTGTCCCCATTGGGATCGAGCCCCGAGACGGTGCTGGTCGCGCAGACGGCGGCCTGCCCGTCGCCCTCCAGGACCATGACGGGAACGTCGAGCTCCTGCGCCGGCGCCATGCCGGCACCGACAAGGAGCGCCGCGACAGGGCGCAGCACGAACGTGCGACCCCAGGCCGCCAGCAGGGTTCGGTCCATCTCCGATCTCCCGGCATCGCGGGTCCATTCTGCCTGCGTGCCTGCCCCTGCGTCAACAACCGAGGCGGACCCAGTCGGCCTCGCGTCTGGGCCGGGCCCACGGGGAGCATCGCCCCGGCCCGCCGCCCGCCGTCGCGCTCCGCCGGAGCGGCGGGACCGGATCGCCCGACCGCGCCCCGGCCCGCAAGAGGCCCGCCGAGGGTCGGCCCCCCTTGCCGCGCGCCCTCTTCCGGCCCCAGATATCCCCGACCAACGGAGGCGCATCATGGACATGGACCCATCCCTAAACGTCCTGGGGACAGAGCTCCAGCCCTGCTCGACCCGTCCCCTCACCGGCTTCTTCCGCAACGGCGCCTGCGACACCTGCCGCGAGGACCGGGGCTCGCACACTGTCTGCGCCGTGATGACGGCCGAGTTCCTGGCCTACTCCAAGTATGTCGGCAACGACCTGAGCACGCCTCGCCCCGAGTTCGGCTTCCCCGGCCTCCAGCCCGGCGACGCCTGGTGCCTCTGCGCCGGCCGCTTCCTCCAGGCCCACGAGGAGGGCTGCGCGCCCAACCTCCACCTCGGCTCGACCCACCGCCGCGCCCTCGAGGTCGTTTCGATCGAGATCCTCCAGGCCTACGCGCTCGACTGAGCCGCCGCGCGCCACGTCCCGGCCAGACACCCCCGACGCGTCCGGCCCCCGTCGAGGGAGCGGGGGCCGGACATCGTCACGCCAGGGAGGGCTCCTTCGCCTCCGTCGTGGCGTGACCCGCTGCGGCCGTCCCGGCCCTGTCGGGGGCCGGGCGCCGTCATTCCGGGGGCCAGGTGCTCAGTCGTCGTCCCCACCGTGGCGCGACCCGCCGTGATCGTCGTCATGATCGTCATCCGACCCGCCGTGCCGCGACCCCGACCGGTCATCCCCATGATGGTCGTCGGACCCCGACCTGTCGTCCGAATGATCGTCGTCGTCCGAGTGATCGTCGTCGTCCGAGCCCCCCCGGCCCGAACGGTCGTCGGAGCCGTCATCGTCGTCATCCCCGCCGTGGTCGTCGCCGACATCGTGGTCCGGGCCGTCGTCGCCATGGTCATCCATGCCGTCGTCATCGTCGTCCCCGCCGTGGTCGTCGCCGACGTCGTGGTTCGGCCCGTCGTCGTCGCCACCCCGGAGGTCGTCGTCGCCACCCCGGACCTCGACGATCGGCGCGGTGTCGTCGCCCGCGCGGACGGCCTCGACCTCCTGCTTCAGGATCGCGCCGGAGAAGCGGTCGTAGACGTATTCGAGCCGGGTGTTGGCCCGGACGGCCTCGACCTTGATCTGGGTCGGACCCTGGGTCACCTCGATGCGGGAATAGCCCTGGGCCTGGAGGCCCGCGACGATCTGGTCGGCGGTGGACTGCGCGAGGCCCGCGGTGGCCGACAGCGCCAGGGCTGCCGCGCTGGCAAGGAGGATGCGCTTCATGGAACTTGTCCTTTTCCGGTTGCGAAGGCGGGCGAAGGACCCGCTATGCGCTCCAACTTGACCGTGCCCCTGCCCCACGCAATCGGACCGAAGTCCGGTTCAGGCCCGCTTCGGACCACAGGCCCCCCACCGGGCGCCCGGGGTCGGGACCAAGGTCCGATCCGCCTCGCCGACCAAGGTGGAGCCGCATCGCCAAGGCCGCGCCGCCAGCCGTTCCGCCCCGTCCCGCCGGGCGACACCCCCTGCCGATTCGCCCGCATCTCCGGCCAGGCACGCCCTCGCCCCGGGCGCCGCTTCGGCCCCCCGCCAGTAGTCGCGAGGGCCGCTCGGGATCGAGGGCTCTCCGGCCCCACCCCTGCCGGTCCGTCAGGCCCCGACGGACAGGCCCACCCCTGCAGCCATGCCGAGACGGGCCGCTGTCACGCGGCAACGCCGACCGGGCCCAGCGGACGGCGCATCGTCGCCCCATCGGTCCCGGCCATGCCGCACGACGCCCCGTCCCCCGACGGATCGCCGCCCTCAGGAGCGGGTCAGGTCCGGACCTCGACGCCCAGATGCTTGGCCACGGTGAAGATGTCCTTGTCGCCCCGCCCGCAGAGGTTCATCACGATCAGGTGGTCCTTGGGCAGGTCCGGCGCGATCTTCATGACATGCGCCAGCGCGTGCGAGGGCTCCAGCGCCGGGATGATCCCCTCCATCGCGCAGAGGAGCTGGAACGCCTCCAGCGCCTCCTTGTCGGTGATCGACACGTATTCCGCGCGGCCGACGTCGTGCAGCCACGAATGCTCCGGCCCGATCCCCGGATAATCGAGCCCCGCCGAGATCGAATACCCCTCCAGGATCTGCCCGTCCGGGTCCTGCAGCAGGTAGGTCTTGTTCCCGTGCAGCACCCCCGGCCGCCCCCCGGTCAGCGAGGCGCAATGCTCCATCCGGTCGTCCACGCCCTTGCCCCCGGCCTCCACGCCGATGATCCGCACCGAGGGGTCGTCGAGGAACGGGAAGAACAGCCCCATGGCGTTCGAGCCGCCTCCGATGGCCGCCACGACGGTATCGGGAAGCCGCCCCTCGGCCTCCTGAAGCTGCCAGCGCACCTCCTTGCCGATGATCGACTGGAAGTCGCGCACCATCGCCGGATAGGGGTGCGGCCCCGCCACCGTGCCGATGCAGTAGAACGTGTCGCGCACGTTGGTGACCCAGTCCCGCAGCGCGTCATTCATCGCGTCCTTGAGCGTCCCCCTCCCGGAGGTCACCGGCACCACCGTCGCCCCCAGCAGCCGCATCCGGAACACGTTGGGCGCCTGCCGCTCCACGTCATGCGCGCCCATGTAGACGATGCACTGGAGCCCGAACTTCGCGCAGACCGTCGCCGTCGCCACGCCGTGCTGGCCCGCCCCCGTCTCGGCGATGATGCGGGTCTTGCCCATGCGCCGCGCCAGGATGATCTGGCCCAGCACGTTGTTGATCTTGTGCGCGCCCGTGTGGTTCAGCTCGTCGCGCTTGAGGTAGATCCTGGCCCCGCCCAGATGCTCGGTCAGCCGCGGCGCGAAATACAGCGGCGACGGGCGGCCCACGTAGTGCTTCCAGAGGTCGTCCATCTCGGCCCAGAAGGTCGGGTCCGTCTTGGCCTTCTCGTATTCCGCCTCGAGGTCGAGGATCAGCGGCATCAGCGTCTCGGAGACGAAGCGCCCCCCGAACTGCCCGAAGCGCCCGGCCTCGTCGGGGCCCCGCATGAAGCTGTTGACGCGGCTTTCTCCAGCAGCGGGGCTGATGCGGTCCTCGGGCATGGGCGGCCTCCTTCGTGCGACAGCGCCCGCGATACAGGCCCCCGACCGCCGCGACAAGCGCCGCCCTAGCGCCGCGCCCCCGCGACCCGCCCGAGGAGCGCGCGCAGCCGCGTCGCCGGCGCGCGTCCCCACTGCCCCAGCCGGTCCCGCAGGCCCATGGCCCGGAGCGGCTGCCGCGCCAGCGCCTCCAGGAGCTCCACCGTCGAGAGCCCCGCGCCGGACCGGAGCAGCCCCTTCGCCTCCAGATGCGCGGCCAGCGCCGGGGCCTGCGCCTCCCCATAGTCGAGGACGTCGCCCTCGCTCCCGAAGATGACGGGGTCCTTGAGCACCTCGCGCGGGAAGGACCGGCCCAGCCGCCCCTCGATCCAGGCGATGTCCTCGGCCCGCCCCGCGAGGGCGGCGTCCATCACCTCGCGCCCGAAGTCGAAGCGCCGCTGGCCGAAGCCCTGCAGCAGCCCGATCATCCGCTTCTCGCGCGCGCGCTCCTTCTCGTGGGCGGCCGGCGGCCCGCCGCGCCGCCGACGCAGCAGGTAGAGCGCCGCCGTCGCCTCGGCCGAGAGCGAGGCGTTGCGGTTCTGCGGATGCGTCCGCGCGCGGGCCTCGAGCCAGGCGGGGTCGAGGTCCAGCCGCCAGGCGAAGTCCGCCACCACGTCGCCCTCGTGCAGGGTCGCGCGGTCGTAGAGCACGTAGGTCGGCTCCTCGCCCAGCGTCTCGGCCCAGCGCTCCACCCGGTCGCGGTAGGGGGGCACCAGCCGCGCCACGTCGAAGGAGGCGGCGCTGAACTTGGTCCGCTCCTGAAAGGCGCTCCGGGCGTAGCTCTCGGGGGGACGGACATAGAGGATCGTCTCGATCCGGTCGAAATGCGGGCGCAGGAACTCCACGACGCCCTGGACGCTCGCCCGGTCGAAATGCGACAGCCCCTCGGCCGAGAGGATCAGCGACCGCCGGCTCCCTCCGATGGCCGCCTCCAGGGCCTTCCGCGCCGCCTCGCGCTGGTCGGGCCGGATCGGCAGCTTGCCGCCCCGCGCGGCCTTGCGGTCCTGGAAGGCGCGCTGGAGGGGCAGCGAATGGTTCGCGGGCCCAAGGTCGGCGTACTCGATCCGCTCGTCGCGGTAGCCCTGCAAGGCGGCCTGGATGCTCGAGGTGCCCGTCTTGTGCATCCCCAGGTGCAGCACCACGCGCCGCGCATCTTCCTGCCCGCGCATCCCCGCCTCCCTACGCCGTCAGAGCCTCGGCGAAGGCACGGATCAGGCCCGCGTCCTTGACCCCCGGCGCGCTCTCGACGCCCGAGGAGACGTCCACCTGCCGCGCCCCCGACACCCGCACCGCCTCCGCCACGTTGGAAGGCGAGAGCCCGCCCGCCAGCATCCAGGGCACCCGCGCCGAGAAGCCCCGGAGCAGCCCCCAGTCGAAGGCCACGCCGTTCCCCCCCGGCAGCGCCGCGCCCGCCGGCGCCTTGGCGTCGAGCAGGAGCTGGTCCGCCGCGCCCTCGTAATCCTTCGCGCGGTCGAGATCGGCAGCCCCGCCGACCCCCACCGCCTTCATCACCGGCAGCCCCCAGCGCGCCCGCACCTCGGCCACCCGCTCCGGCCCCTCGCGCCCATGAAGCTGCACCATGTCGAGAGGCACGCGGTCGATCACCGCCCCCAACTCCTCGTCCGTGGCGTCCACGAAGAGCCCGACCTTGGCCACCCCCACCGGCGCGGCCCAGGCCAGCTCCCTCGCCCGCTCCACGCCCACGGTGCGGGGCGACCTCGGGAAGAACACGAAGCCCACGTAGCCCGCCCCCGCCTCGGCGGCGGCCTCGACCTGATCCCCGGCGGTCAGCCCGCAGACCTTGAAGCGCACCGGCGCCCGGCCGGACAGCATGACGCGCAGCCCCATCTCAGCGCCGCGCGGGGATCGCCGGCAGGTCGAGCGTCGCCAGCACGTCGTCCCTGGGCAGCGCCTCGGCCCTGGCCCGCGCGACCTCGGCCCGAAGCCGAGCGAGCTCGCGGGCCGTCCAGCGCGCCTCGGCCCGCTCGGGGATCTCGCGGATCCATTCCCAGATGAGCCCGATCACCAGCCCCAGCGCCACGCCGATCAGGATCACCAGGAACAGCGGCAGGTCGAGGTCGGGGCTCACGCCCAGCCAGTTGCCCAGGGCCTCGGGGAGCACGCGCAGCGTCACCAGCTCCCGGTTGGCGAGCCCGACCGTCACCAGGACCAGGGCCACGAGCCCCCAGAAGGCGGTCTTGAGGAATCTCATCGGCGGGTCCCCTCCAGGGCGTGGGCGTGCGGCGTCCTAGTGCCACCGACGCGCGCCCTCCGCAACTGCCGAGAGGTCGCTACTCCTCCTCGTCCATGTACTCCGGCTCCTCGGCCGAGGCCTCGCCGTCCCGCCCGTTCAGCCGGTCCCGCAGGAGCTTGCCGGTCTTGAAGAAGGGGACGTGCTTCTCGTCCACCTCCACGGCCTCGCCGGTGCGGGGGTTGCGGCCCGTGCGGCTGTCGCGCCGCTTGACCGAGAAGGCCCCGAAGCCGCGCAGCTCCACCCGGTTGCCCTTGGCCATGGCCTCGACGATCCGGTCGAAGATCGTGTTCACGATCCTCTCCACGTCCCGTTGGTAGAGATGCGGATTCTCCTCCGCGATCTTCTGGATCAGTTCGGACCGGATCATGGCGCCCCCAAGAAGTGTGCCGGACTATCGCGGGTTGAGTTCCCGCTTTGCCGGGAAACTATAGGGGGTTAACACCGATCCGACAAAGCCCTTCCGCCCGCCTCCCGACGATTCCCCGCCGTCATCCAGCGGAGCGGGCCGCGCCCCCGACCGCCGGTCCCGGACCGGGAGGGCCGCCGCCGGGCGGACGCGCGGTCCCGCCTCCGCCGGGCATCGCCGTCCTCCCGCCCTACATCCCGCAGCCGGGCCCGGTCTTCGCGCAGGCGAGCAGCGACGCCTCGAGCTGCGCCGGATCGCCCGGATAGCCCAGGCCCGCCAGGCGCCGGGCATAGCCGTCGCGGTAGCCGGGGTCGATCGCCACCGCCTCCATGAAGGCCTTGGCCGCATCGTCCGGCCGGCCATTGACCATGAGGAGATGCGCGTAGGTGTCCACCACGTCGGCGTCGCGCAGGCCGGCCTCTCCCATGGCCGCCATGGCGTCCTGCGCGAAGGGCAGGCCCTTGTCGCCGCGCCCGGCCTGGAACAGGCTCCAGGCCAGGGTATTGGCGACCTGCATCCGGTCGGCGGGCTCGGGGAGGTCGGCCAGCCGGAAGTCGTCGACGGCCTCGTCCACGCGGCCCACCTGGACCAGCGCCTCGATCAGGTTCCGGTGGCCGTTCACGAAGCCCGGCTCCCGCGACACCGCGAGGCGCGCCTCCTCGACCGCCTCCTCCGGCCGGTCGAGCGCGATCAGCGACCATGCCATGTTGCCGTGGACCCAGGCCTCGTCGTAGCCCCGGGCGATGGCGTCCCGGTCGTCGGCCAGCGCCGCCTCGTGGTCGCCCAGCTCGGCGCGGCACCGCCCGCGGTTCGCGACGACCTCCGGGTCGGACTGGGCGGCCGGCGACGCCAGCGCCACCGTGTCGAAGCACTCCTGCCAGCGGCCCGCGTCGGCCAGCAGGCTCATCAGGCCCACGACCGCGTAGGTCGAGCCGGGCTCGACCCTCAGCCCCTCCCGCATCTCCGCGGCCGCGCCCGCGTCGTCGCCCTGCGACTGGAGCATGTAGCCCCGCTCCACGTAGGGATCGGCCCAGTCGGGGCGGAGCTTCCGCGCCGCCGCGAAGTCCGCCTCCGCCGCCGCGTAGTCCCCGGTGTTGTAGAGGTTGGCCCCGCGATAGAGCAGGAGGTCCGCCTTGTCGGCCACGTCGGCCGCCGCCCCGATGGCCGCCGTGCAGGGGGCGATCCGGTCCGCCCGCGCGAGGTCGGGGTTGCGGCAATCCTCGGCCGGGCCGGCGAGCGCGGGGGCGGCCAGGAGGCACAGGGCCGGGACGAGGCCGGGGGGCGGGAAACGCGGGATCATGTTCACTCCAGGACCGCAGGACAGCGTGCGGCCCCAGCCTGCCGCGACGTCCCCCGGGGGCGCAAGCGCCCGCGCCGGGAACTCTGCGTTGCCCATCCCGGCCCGCGCCGGGCGTGGCCTCCGGGCGACGCCCTCCCGGGCCGCCCAACGAAGAAGGGCCCCGCCGACCGGCGGAGCCCCCTCGATGTTCAGGCCACGGCCCGACCTCTCGGCCGGGCGCCCGGCGCTGACGACCATCCACCGGATGGTCGTCCGGGCGCGCCTCGCCTCAGCGCTCGCCGCGCAGCGCCGCGCCGAGGATATCCCCCAGCGACGCGCCCGAGTCGGACGAGCCGTACTGCTCCACGGCTTCCTTCTCCTCGGCGATCTCGCGGGCCTTGATCGACAGGCCGAGCTTGCGGGCCTTGGTCTCCACGGACACCACGCGCACGTCCACCTTGTCGCCCGGCTGGAAGCGCTCGGGGCGCTGCTCCGACCGGTCGCGCGACAGGTCGGACCGGCGGATGAAGGACTTCATCCCCTGGTACTCGACCTCGATGCCGCCGTCCTCGATCTTCGAGACCGAGACGGTGATGACGTCGCCGCGCTTCACGCCGCCCAGCGTCTCCGCATAGGGGTCGTTCTCCAGCGCCTTGATGGAGAGCGAGATGCGCTCCTTCTCGACGTCCACCTCGATGACCTTGGCCTTGACCCGGTCGCCCTTGCGGAACTGCTGGATCGCGTCCTCGCCCCGGCCGTCCCAGGTGATGTCGGACAGGTGCACCATGCCGTCGATGTCGCCCGGCAGGCCGACGAACAGACCGAACTCGGTGATGTTCTTGACCTCGCCCTCGACGGCGGACCCTTCCGGGAACTGCTCGGCGAAGACTTCCCACGGGTTGCGCTGGGTCTGCTTGAGGCCCAGGGACACGCGCCGCTTCTGCGAGTCGATCTCGAGCACCATGACCTCGACCTCTTGCGAGGTGGAGACGATCTTGCCGGGGTGCACGTTCTTCTTCGTCCAGGACATCTCCGAGACGTGCACGAGGCCCTCGATCCCCGGCTCCAGCTCCACGAAGGCGCCGTAGTCGGTGATGTTGGTCACGCGGCCCTGGTGGACCGAGCCGATCGGGAACTTCCGCTCGACGGTGTCCCACGGATCTTCCTGGAGCTGCTTCATGCCCAGGCTGATGCGGTGGGTTTCCTTGTTGATCTTGATGACCTGGACCTTGATGGTCTCGCCGATCGACAGGATCTCCGACGGGTGGTTGACCCGGCGCCAGGCCATGTCGGTCACGTGCAGCAGGCCATCGACGCCGCCGAGGTCGACGAAGGCGCCGTACTCGGTGATGTTCTTGACCACGCCCTCGACGACCTGACCCTCATACAGGTTGCCGATGACCTCGGCGCGCTGCTCGGCGCGCGATTCCTCGAGGATGGCGCGGCGCGACACGACGATGTTGCCGCGGCGGCGGTCCATCTTGAGGATCTGGAACGGCTGCTTGAGGCCCATGAGCGGCCCGGCGTCGCGCACCGGACGCACGTCCACCTGAGAGCCCGGCAGGAACGCCACGGCGCCGCCCAGGTCCACGGTGAAGCCGCCCTTGACGCGGCCGAAGATGGCGCCCTCGACGCGCTCCTCGCGCTCGTAGGCCTTCTCCAGGCGGTCCCAGGCCTCTTCGCGCTTGGCCATCTCGCGCGAGATGACGGCTTCGCCACGCGCGTTCTCGACGTTGCGGAGGAAGACCTCCACGTCGTCGCCGACGTTCACGTTGGGCTGCTCGCCGGGCTGGGCGAATTCCTTGAGGTCGACGCGGCCTTCCATCTTGTAGCCGACGTCGATGATGGCTTGTCCCGCCTCGATGGCGATGACCTTGCCCTTGACGACCGTCCCCTCCGAGGGGGTATCGATCTCGAAGCTTTCGTTGAGGAGTTCCTCGAACTCCGCCATGCTGGTGCCAGAGGCCAAATGCTTATCCTTCTAGGGTTGCGGGCCTGGCGGTTGTGTCCGCCGGTCTGTAGGGGGATTCATCCCATGTGGGACGCGCCCCCCCTAACGCACAAGGGGGAAGGCCGCAAGGCTCGGCGTGACCCTGCGGCCACATCGCCCTTGCCGATCCCGCCCCGCGCCCCAAACCCCAAGGGCCAGACCCAGCCCCGGAGCCGCCCCATGCCCGCCATCACCCGCGCCCTCGTCACCGGAGCCTCCGCCGGCATCGGCGAGAGCTTCGCCCGCCAGCTCGCAGCCCAGGGCGCCGCCCTCGTCCTCGTCGCCCGCCGCACCGACCGCCTCGACGCGCTCGCCGCCCGGCTCCGCGAGGGGCACGGCATCGAGGTCGAGACCCTCGCCGCCGACCTCTCCACGCCCGAGGGCGTCCAGGCCACCGCCGACCGCCTCGCGGCCGACCCCGCCATCGACCTCCTCGTGAACAACGCGGGCTACGCCGCGCGCGGCCGCGTGGGCCAGCTCGACGCCGAGGCGCTGGACCACATGCTGCGGGTCAACGTCCTGGCCCTCGCCCGCCTCTCCCACGCCGCCATGGGCGCGATGACGCCCCGGGGCCACGGCGCCGTCGTCAACGTCGCCTCCGGCACCGTCTTCATGCAGTTCCCCGGCAACGCGGGCTACGGCGCCTCCAAGAACTTCGTCATGGGCTTCACGCGCAACATGCAGGTCGAGGCGCAAGGCACGGGAATCCAGGTGCAACTCCTGATCCCCGGCGTCATCGCCACCGACTTCCACGCGGTCGCCGGCAACTCCCTCTCCAACTTCCCGCCCGAGCGGGTCATGCAGGCGGACGAGCTCGTCGCCGCCTCGCTGCGCGCGCTGGAGATGCGGGAGCCCGTCTGCATCCCCTCCCTCCCCGACATCCGCGACTGGGAGGCCTACGTGGCCGCCGAGGCCCGCGTCGCCGCCGGCGCGTCGCGGGACCGCGCGGCGGACCGCTACGGCCTCCCCCGCTGACCGGCCTTCAGGCGCGGCCCGGCACCACCGCCCGGCGGTAGAGGTGCCAGGTCGCGTGGCCCAGCACCGGCAGCACCACGACCAGCCCCACGAAGAACGGGATCATCCCGACCGCCAGCGCGACGGCGACCAGCAGCCCCCAGCGCGCCGCCGCGCCCGGGTTCCGCCGCACCACCTCCAAGGAGGTCGCCAGCGCCACCGGCACCCCCACCGGCCGGTCGATCAGCAGGGGGAAGGACACGAGGCTCAGGCACAGCGCCACCGCCGCGAAGACCGCCCCCACGCCCATCCCCGCCACGATCATCGCCCAGCCCGGGCCCGTCGTCAGCGTGTCGCGCAGGAAGGCCCCGAGGCTCCGGTAGGGCTCCGGCCCCAGCGTCGCGGCAAAGATCAGGTGCGCCGCGAAGAGCCATGCGACGAAGACCGCCAGCAGCCCGAGCCCCAGCGCCAGCACCGGCCCCAGCACCGGTCCCGCCAGCCGGGCGAAGGCCGCGCCCCAGTCCGCCTCCAGCCCCAGCTCGCGCCGCCGGCTCATCTCGTAGAGCCCCACCGCCGCCACCGGCCCGACCAGCGTGAAGCCCGCCATCAGCGGGAACAGCAGGTGGATCTGCCCGGCGTTGAAGGCCCAGACCGCCAGCACGAAGCCGATCACCGGATAAAGGACCACCGCCACGATCACGTCCGACCGCAGCGCGGCGAAGTCCTCAACCCCCTTCCTCAGCGCCCAGCGCAGGTCGGCGGTCCCGATCCGCCGCACCTCGGGGCGCGACAGGTCGTGGCTGCCGATCCCGTCCACCGCCGCGCCGAAGCCCCGGCCGACCCCGGCCAGCCTCTGCGCGCTCCAGGACAGCGGGTTGCCGATCGTCTCGCGGGCCATGGCCACGTCCTCCTCCTGCCTTGGAAGGCCCTGGACGAGGCATCGCCGGAGAGCCCGGCGCCGCGTCCGCACCGTCCTCGGCCTCAATCTAGCACGGCCGGCGCCTGGCCGCAGTCACGGATTCGGGGTCGGCCTCCCCCAGCCGCCCGTTCGCGCCCGCCCCGGCGCAGGGCTCCGCCCCGGCTTCGGCCCGCGCCCGAGCAGCACCTCCGCCGCGACGCGCGGCCGGAACAGGGCGCCGGGCGGCTCGACGAAGCCGATCACCCGGTAGAAGGCGTCGGCGACGACGGCGCTGCGGCAGGTGGCCGCCTGCACCCGCGCCATGTACCACTGCAGCGGCCGCAGCGACCGGGGCGCCTGCCCGGCCAGCTCCGGCAGGCGGAAGTCCTCGACGGCGACGCCCGTCCAGGCGGCGTCGGCGATCCGCCCGGCCTCGCGGAACCAGCGCGCCTGCATCCCCGCCGTCGCGCCCTCCCGCGCGGCCGCTTCCAGCCAGCGCCCCAGCGCCTCGGCCTCCAGCGCCGCCACCGTCATGCCCTGTCCGTAAAGCGGGTTGAAGCTCGCCAAGGCGTCGCCCACCGCCAGCAGCCCCGCCGGAAGGCGCCCGGTCCGGTCGTAGCGCCGCCGCTGGCTTCCCGGATAGCGGTAGCGCACCACCTCCGACACCGGGTCGAGGTCGCGCAGCACGTCGTGGAGGTCCGGCACCGGCAGCGTCCGGGCGAAGGCCAGCATCTCCGCCCGGTCCACCGGCACCGGCTGCTCGAACAGCGTCCCGAGCGTCACGATCCAGCGCTCCCCCTCCACCGGGAACATCAGGCCGAACCGCCCGGCGGCCCGGTCGCCCACGATCAGCGCCCGCCAGTCCGGCCCCCTAGGCGCCTTGGCGAAGAACGCGCTCGCGTAGTTGACCTGGACCGGGATCCGCTCGGTCGGGACCTCGCCATGGCCCATCTGCCGCAGCCGCTCCGGCACCGAGCTGCCCCGCCCCGTGGCATCCACCACGAGGTCCGCCTCCAGCACCTCCTCCGCCAGGCCCTGCACCCGCACCCCGGCCAGCGCGCCCTCCGCCCCGACCACGAGGCCCTGCAGCCGGACGCCCTCGCGGATGGCGACGTTCGGCAAGGCGCGGACCCGCTGCGCGACATGGGCCTCCAGCAGCGGCCGGCTCAGCGCCAGGACGCGCAGCTCGGAATCGTGCCGCAGCCGCCAGGCCCCCTCGTTGTGCCAGGCCAGCTCGCGCCCGACGCGGACCCCGACGGCCCCCTCCGCCGCCAGCTCGGCCGCGATCCCCGGCAGCAGCCGCTCCAGCGCGGCCTGGCCGCCGGGAAGCAGGATATGGAGATGGTTGGCCTGCGGCACCCCCCGTCGCGCCTCGGCCCGGCGCGGCAGGGCATCCCTCTCGATCAGGGTGACGCGCTCGAACCGCTCCGCGAGGGCCCGCGCAGCCAGGAGGCCCGCCATGCTGGCGCCCGCGACGACGGCATGGCGAAACGACGGATGGGACATGACTCGTCTCCTTCGTGACACGCACAGGACCCGACGCCGCGACCCCCGGACGGCCGCCACGCGCCCCGGCCACGGCCAAGGGGCGGCGGGCGACGCGGCCCCGGGGCCGCGAGTCGGTTCGACGGGAAAGGGCCGGACCAGCCATGGCTCTGGCTCCGGTTGCCGCTCCGCGCGGGGCAGCGGCCCGGACGGGACCGGCGGGATGGCCGAGGCGCATCGCCGCAGGCCGGGTCGGGGGACGAGGCCCCACGCACCCCGGATGCTACCACGGCGAGCGGATCGCCTCAAAGGGAAGGCGCCGCCCCGGCCCGCTTACGCCATCTTCAGCGCATCCCGCACGGCTTCGAAGAAGTCCCCCACCTGCCGCCCGTCCACCAGCGCGTGGTGCACCTGGATCGTCATGGCGCAGGACCACCGCCCCTCCGCCTCGACGAACCTCCCCCACGACACGCGCGGGATGCAGTCCTCGGCATGGGGCAGGGCGTTGTCGAGCGCCGTGTAGTCCAGCCAGGGCAGGCAGCTCAGATAGGCGAGGTCGTCCCGCGACCCGTCGTTCGCCGCCAAGGGCAGCCCCGCCCGCACCGCCTCGATCCTCTCGCGGCAGACCCGGTCGAACCCCTCGAACGAGGGCTCCCAGGGCACGTAGGCGTAGTTGAAGTTGCCGTCCGGCAGCGGCACCGCCATCGACAGCTCGACCCGGTCGTATTCCGTCACGACCTCCCCCCGGAACCTCATCCGCAGCTCCGGCACCGCATGGACCCCGCATCCGATCGCCCAGACGCAGGCCCGGAACGGCGACAGCCCCGCGCGCCGCCCCGCCTTCAGCCGCGTCACGTCCACCCGCGAGGTGATCGCGTAATGCGGCCTCTGGAACCCCCGGAAGAAGCGGAACTGGTCCGCCCGGTTCCAGACCCCGAGGTCCACCACCCGTCCCGCCATGCTTGCCTCCTCCGCCGCTCCTGCCATCTTCCATCCCAGCCCCGCCCCCGCAAGAACCCGGCCATGACCCGTCTCCTCGCCCTCCTCGCCCTCCTCCCCGCCCCGGCCCTCGCCGACAGCTTCATCCTCGTCCCCGGCGCCTTCGGCGGCGCCTGGTCCTGGGACGCCGTGGTCCCCCTCCTCGAGGCGCAGGGCCACCACGTCACCGCCGTCGAGCTGAAGGGCGAAGGCACGCGCCTCGCCGAGAACGGCCCCGAGGTCTCCGTCCAGGACCACGTCGCCGACGTCGTCGCCGCCATCGAGGCCGCAGAGCCCCCCGTCATCCTCGTCGCCCATTCCTACGGCGGCCGCCCCGCCAGCGGCGCCTGGGACCGGGAGCGCGACAGGGTCGCCCATGTCGTCTTCGTCGAGGCCCCGGTCCCGCTGCGCGACACCGGCCTCCCCGCCGACACCCAGTCCCTCGCCTTCGTCGTCACCACCTACCCCGAGGCCGCCGATTCCGGGATGCTCCAGCCCCCGCCCGTCCGCGCCGGGACCTACGGCCACGACCTCACCCCCATGTCGCTCAAGGCGCTCTACGACCCCGTCCCCCTCTCCGCGCCGCTGCCCCCCACCCCCGGCACCTTCGTCTACGCCGCCTCCTCCGAGATCGCGGGCTTCCGCCGCCTGGGCGAGCTCCTCCGCGACCGGAAGGGCTGGGACCTGCGCGAGGTCCCCGGCGGCCACGACATCCCCCTCGACCAGCCCGAGGCCCTGGCGACGATCCTTCTCGACATCGCCGACCGCACCGACTGACGCGCCCTCCCGGGCCCACCCTCGGGCGGCCTCCCGCGCGGCCTGCGCCCACGGCCTGGGCATATCCCATGGGGGATGGCAGGCCGAGCCCCGCCCCACCGCGCGGCCTCGTCGCCCTGCCAGCTCCGCCTGCCAGCCGGGGCATTCCGTGCCCCGCACGGTGCTCCGGGCGCGCCCTGCCGGCCCGGCTTGCCAGCCGGGCGTTCGGCGCTGATCACCGTGCCCCGCACGGTGCTCCGGGCGCGCCTCACCCCTCCACCTCGATCAGCGCCTCCAGCGTCCGCCGCACCTCCCGCAGCCCGAAGGCCACCGCCGTCTGCGCGTCGTGCTCCGGCGCCACGGCCTCGCCCGCGTCCACCGCCGCCTTCAGCCGCGAGAGCAGCGAGTCGATCTCGCCGATCCCCGCCTCGGCCCGCCGTCCCTCCGCCATCCTGGTCAGCGCCTCGCAGGTCTCCCGCCGCAGCGCCTCCACCTCGCCCCGCATCCCCTCGCCCGCCGCCGGAGCCGCCTCGGCCCCCGCTGCCCGGTCCAGGATGATGACCGAATCGTGCAGCTCCCGCAGCGCCTCGATCCGCCGCCGCATCCCCTCCCGGTCCACGAACTTCGCCGAGGCCATCGCCTCCTGCGCGAGCCACACCGCCTCGCCCCAGGCGCTCACGTGCTCGGCCACCCGCGCCTCGCGCCCCTCCTCCACCGTCGCCTCCAGCGCGTCCGAGAGCCGCGTCGCCGTCGCCCGCAGAGCCCGCCGGAACTGCCGCTCGAAGCGCGCCTCCGCCCGGTCCGGCCAGACCAGCATCGCCACCACGACCCCGATCGCGCCCCCCGCCACGATCCCGACGCTGGTGGTCGTCGCCGTCTCCACCAGCGGCCCCTGGTCGCCGCCCAGCGCCATCCCCACCACCGGCACGACGCCCAGCGCCCAACTGGGCCGCAGCGCCGAGGCGCCCATGATGACGAGGAGCGACAGCCCCAGCGCCGCCGCCGTCCCCCAGCCCCCCGGCACGACCGCGAGGCACAGGAGCCCCAGCAGGCTCCCCGCCAGCGCCGACTGCAGCCGGATCGCGAGCTGCCCGAGCGTCCCGCCCACCGACCTCTCGATCCCGGTGACGGCCATCATGATGACGAGGAACGGGTCCACGAACCCCAGCCAGCGCGCCACCACGTAGGCCACCGCCCCCGCCACGCCCGCCTGCACGCCCAGCCGCGCCGCATCCCGCCAGGCGTCCCGATGGAGCCCTCCCAGCCACCCCAGCATCCCGGTCCCCCCGCTCCGCGCGACCCGGGGGGAACGCCCGGGGCCATGGAACGGTTCGGCCCCGGCCCCGCGGGTCGGGCCTCCACCCCATCATCCCCGGCCAAGGCCACGCGACGCCGCCACGGGGGCAGGACGCCCCCGCGCCCGCCTACCGCCCCATGGCGATCCAGACGCCGCCCAGCGCCGTGGCCCAGCCCATCCCTCGCACGAGGGCGCCGTGGCGCCGCATCCCCATCGAATAGCCCCAGGCGACGAACAGCCCCACCGCGTGCAGCACCGCCGTCGAGGCCACGAAGCCCAGCCCGAAGGCCAGCGCCCCGGCGGACCCCAGCTCGCCCCCATGCGCGTGCCCGTGCATCATCCCGAAGAGCCCCGCCAGCACCCCCGCTATGCCCAGCGGCACCCGCACCATCAGCCCCACCGCCAGCCCCAGCGCCAGCACCGAGCCCAGCACCATCGGCTCCACGAGCGGCAGCGCGACGCCCATGAGCGCCAGCCCGAACCCCCCGATCATGGACGCCACGAAGCAGCTCGGCAGCGCCCACCGCGCCCGCCCCCCCAGCACCGCGCCCCAGAGCCCGACGCCCACCATCGCCAGCACATGATCGAGCCCCAGCAGCGGATGCGACAGCCCCGCCATGAACGACCCATGCTCCGCCGGATCGAGATGCGCGAGCGCCGGCGTGGCGGCGAGGGCAAGCAGGAGCGCAAGGGGAAGGGTTCGGAACATCGGACGGCTCCAAGGACCGGGACCCCAGCCCCATACCCGCCCCTCGCGAGCCCGGCCAGCCCTAGGGTGAGCGCTCGCACGCACCATCTTGAAGGCCAGGGTCGCGCCCAACGCACCTCCAGGGGAACGGCAGGACCAGGACCCACGGAGGGCTGCGTCGGTCCGGAGACCTATTCGAACATCATCACGAGTTCGCTCGCCACGAAGCCGACGATGATGAGCAACAAGACGGCCTTCTTCACTTGAGTCCCTCTCACCTTGGCGCCACCGACATGGGGTCGGCCGGCCGGGAATGAAAGACCCGAAGCCGCGCTCGGTCCGCGCCGGCTCGGCCCGACCGCTGCGGCCCGGCTCGGATGGCCTCCCCGAAAGCCGGCGGACCCCTCCCCTTGACGTCCGAAGCGTCCCTGCTTCCCGCAAGCAGCAGGTCGATGCCCGCCGACGCCGGGGCGACGGGGGGCGGGAGGTCCCCCATTCGCAGCACCCTCGCGATTGGCGTCCCGGAACCCGGCTTTCCGACGTGACCACCCCGGCGCCGTCCAGCCTAGCGCGTCCACCCCCCGACGCAACACCCCTGCTCAGCGGATTCCCCTGCGGCCGGAACGGCTTAGGCCCTGGGTGTTGCGTCCCCCCACCCCCCACCGAACGCCCCGCTTACCATTCGTTAACCCCGCCCTGCGACTCTCTCCCCCAAGCCCCCCGAAGGGAGAGACCGCCATGCCCCAGATCGACCACCGCGCCGCCCGCCTCGCCTACCTGAGCGCCCTCCGCGCCCACGCCCACAAGCTCGCCCACGACCTGCCCGAGCTCGACTGGGCCCGCACCCGCGCCGAATCCCTCCTCGCGGTCACCATCGCCTCTCCCTCGCGCCTGGAGGCCGTGGCTGCCCACGCGCGCCAGCTCACCGACTGGTTCACGACGCAATACCTGGAGATGAACTGGAACTGGTCGCCGGCCCCGAAGCGAACCGAGCCCACGGCGCGACCTGCCCTTTCCTTAGCCACAAATATCCCGGGGGAGGTCCCCGCAGGGGACCGGGGGCAGAGCCCCCTAGCAATCTCAGCGCCCCAGCCGCTCCCGCACCACCGCCAGCGCCGCGCTCACGGCCTCCTCGATCCCCAGCCCCGAGGTGTCGATCACCACCGCGTCCCCGGCGGGCCTCAACGGCGCCACGTCGCGCCCGGCGTCCCGCGCGTCCCGCGCCCGCACCTCCGCCAGCGTCCCCTCCAGCGTCACCTCCTGCCCCGCCGCCACCAGCTCGCGATACCGTCGCCCCGCCCGCGCCTCGGCGCTCGCGGTGACGAACAGCTTCGCCTCCGCCTCCGGGCAGATCACCGTGCCGATGTCGCGCCCGTCCATCACCGCGCCCCCTTCGCGCCGGGCGAACGCTTTCTGCACGTCGAGGAGCGCCACCCGAACCGCCGGGATGGCCGCCACCCGGGACGCCTCCTGCGCCACTGCGGCCGTCCGCAGCCGCGCCCCGTCGAGGCCCCCTGGATCGAGACCCTGCGCCGCCTCCACCGGGTCCTGACCCTCCAGGCTCTTGGCCGCGACCGCGCGATACAGGAGCCCGGTGTCGAGATGCGCGAAGCCGAGCTCACGCGCCAGCGCCTTGGCGATGGTCCCCTTGCCCGAGGCCGCCGGCCCGTCGATGGCCACCGTGAAGATCATCCCGCTCCCCTTGCGCCGCCGGCCGTCCAAGCCGATCCTCCGGCACATCTAGAGGAGCCCCGCCCCGATGGGAACCGGACGACCGCCCGAACCCTGGGCCATGCTGATGACCGAGCTGATGGTCAGCGACTTCCCCCGCAGCCTCGCCTTCTGGACGGGCCCCCTGGGCTTCTCGGTGGCCTTCGAGCGCCCGGGCCAGGACTTCGCCTGCCTGAGCCGTCCCGAGGGCGCGCAGGTGATGATCTACCAGCGCGACGGCGACTGGGAGACGGGACCGATGGAGCCCCCCTACGGGCGCGGCGCCATCGTTCAGGTCTACGTCTCGGACGTGGAGCAGGTGCACCGGGCCGTGCTGGCCTCGGGGGTCACGCCCTATGTGGAGCTGCGCGAGAAGTGGCGCGACTGGGGCGACCGCCTCGGCGGCCAGCGCGAGTTCCTGGTGCAGGACCCCGACGGCTACCTCGTGATGGTCGCGCAGCGGCTGGGCGAGCGTCCCCTGCCCTGACCGCCCCTCAGGGCGTCCGCGAGGACCGCCCGAACTTGGCCATCAGCCGCGCCGCCGCCGCGATCGCGAGCACGCCCCCGACGATCGCCCGGCGCTTCAGCGACCCGGGCTTCGGCGGCTTCGCCTCCTCGCGCGCCCGCGCCGCCTCGACCTTGGCCCTCGCCTCGGCCCGGAGCGCCCGCGTCCGCCGCATCGCCACCGCCTCGGGCGTGTTGTCGAGCAGCTCCTCCATCGAGCGCCCCTCCGGCTTCGGCTCCTCGCTCATCGCGTCCTCACTCCCGGGACAGGCTGGCCCCGAGGCCGCCCATCAGCGTCTCGAACACCGGAAAGGAGGTCGCGATGGGCGAGCCGTCGTCCACGCCCATCCCCTTCCGCGCCGCCATCCCGAGGATCAGGCAGGACATCGCGATCCGGTGGTCGAGCCGCGTCTCGGCCACGACGCCCCCCTCCACGCCGTCCGCGCCACGTCCATGGACGATCCACCAGTCCGGCCCCTCCTCGACCTCCACGCCCGCGGCGCGGAGAGCCTTGGCCATGGCGTCGATCCGGTCGCTCTCCTTGACGCGCAGCTCCTTGACCCCGCGCATCACGGTCGGCCCCTCCGCGAAGGCCGCGACCACGGACAGGATCGGGTACTCGTCGATCATGCTGGCCGCCCGCTCCGGCGGCACCTCGACGCCCTTGAGGGCGCCGTTGAACCGAGCCCGCAGGTCCGCGACCGGCTCCCCGCCCTCCTCCCTCATGTTCTCGAACACGAGGTCCGCCCCCATCTCCCGCAGGGTCGCGAAGAGCCCCGCCCGCGTCGGGTTGAGCCCGATGTTCGGCACCAGCACCTCCGACCCGGGGACGATGATCCCCGCGCAGACCGGGAAGGCGGCGCTGCTAGGATCGCGTGGCACGACGATGGTCTGGGCCCTCAGCTCCGGCTCCCCGTCCAGGATGATGACGCGCCCCTCGGGCGCGTCCTCGACCTGCACATGGGCGCCGAAGCCCCTGAGCATCCGCTCCGTATGGTCCCGCGTGGCCTCCCGCTCCACCACGACGGTCTGCCCCGGCGCGTTGAGCCCGGCGAGCAGGATCGCCGACTTCACCTGAGCGGAGGGCACGGGCAGCTCGTAGCGCACCGGCACCGGGTCCTTGGCCCCGACGATGGTCATGGGCAGCCGCCCGCCCTTGCGCCCAAAGGCCTGCGTCCCGAAAAGGCCCAGCGGATCGGTCACCCGCCCCATCGGGCGGCTGCGCAGGCTCGCGTCCCCGGTGAAGGTCGCGGTGATGGGACTCGTGGCCATGCACCCCATGATGAGCCGCACGCCGGTCCCGGAGTTGCCGCAGTCGATCACGTCCTCCGGCTCGCGGAACCCGCCGACGCCGACGCCATGGATCACCCAGGCCGCCCCGTCCCGCTCGACCTGCGCCCCGAAGGCCCGCATCGCCTCGGCGGTGTCGAGCACGTCTTCGCCCTCGAGCAGCCCCGTCACCCGAGTCTCGCCCACGCTCAGTGCGCCGAGGATCAGCGAGCGGTGCGAGATCGACTTGTCGCCGGGGACGTTGGCCGTGCCGCTCAGCGGATGGCCCGACCGGGCGGTCATGGGGATGGGGGTGCCGTGGCCGGACATGGAAGCTCCTTGCGTGACGCGGGGCCTTCTAGCCCGCTGTCACCGGCGACGGAAGGTCATGTAATGCGGACGCCGCCCCTCCCGCAGGGCCTTCTGCTCGTAGCGGGTGGAGAGCCAGTCCGGCCAGGCCTCGTCCGTGGGTCCGCGCTCCAGCGCGAACCCGGCCGGCGGCACCTCCTCCAGGGTCTGCCGCACGTAATCCTCGATGTCCGTCGCGACCCGGAACTCCGCCCCTTTCGCCATGACACGGGCGAGCAGCCCCAGCGACTCCGGCGTCACGAAGCGCCGCCGATGGTGCCGCGCCTTGGGCCAGGGGTCGGGATAATTGAGGAACGCCTTCTCGACGCTCGCCTCCGGCAGCACCTCCAAGAGGTCCCGCGCATCGCCAGGATGCAGCCGGATGTTCTCCACCCCCGCCGCCTCCAGCTTCCCCAGGAACTGCGCGATCCCGTTCACGAAGGGCTCCGCGCCCAGGATCGTCACCTCCGGATGCAGCCCCGCCATGTGGACGAGATGCTCCCCGCCGCCGAAGCCGACCTCCAGCCACAGCGGCGCGGGCAGCCCCGCCAGCACCTCGCGCCCCGGGTTCTCCTCCCGCGTGACGCCCTGCAGGGTCAGGGTCGGGAGCAACCCTTCCAGCCGCTCCCTCTGGAGCGGCCGCAGGGTCTTGCCGCGCGTGCGGCCGTAGAAGTTGCGCCAGGGACGGTCGGGGGTGCCGGTCATGGGACCGGGCGGATAGGCCCGGCCCCTTCCGCCGTCAAGCCGGGCTCAGGCCGCCTGCGCCACCGTCCGGTGCAGCGCGTCGGCGAGGTCCGTCCTCTCCCAGGAGAAGCCGCCGTCCTGATCCGGCGTCCGGCCGAAGTGTCCGTAGGCCGAGGTCCGGGCATAGATCGGCCGATTGAGCGACAGGTGCTCGCGGATGCCGCGCGGCGTCAGGTCCATGACCTCCGGGATCGCCCGCTCGATGGCCGCCGCATCCACCGCGCCGGTCCCGTGCAGGTCGGCGTAGATCGACAGCGGCCGCGCCACGCCGATGGCATAGGAGAGCTGGATCGTGCAGCGGTCCGCCAGGCCGGCGGCAACGACGTTCTTGGCGAGGTAGCGCGCCGCATAGGCGGCCGAGCGGTCCACCTTGGTCGGGTCCTTGCCGCTGAACGCGCCTCCGCCGTGCGGCGCCGCGCCGCCATAGGTGTCCACGATGATCTTGCGCCCCGTGAGGCCCGCGTCCCCGTCGGGCCCCCCGATCACGAAGGCCCCCGTCGGGTTCACCCACCACAGGGTATCCTTGGTGATCCAGCCCTCGGGCAGGGTCTCGCGGATGTAGGGCTCCACGATGGCGCGGATGTCGGCGCTGCTCTGCGCCTCGCTCTCGTGCTGGGTGGAGAGCACGATGGAGGTCACCTCCACCGGCCTCCCGCCCGCGTAGCGCAGGGAGATCTGGGTCTTCGCGTCGGGCCGCAGCAGCGGCTCCCGGCCGGATTTCCGCGCCTCGGCGAGGCGGCGGAGGATCGCGTGGGAATACTGGATCGGCGCGGGCATCAGCTCGGGCGTCTCGCGCGTGGCGTAGCCGAACATGATGCCCTGGTCGCCCGCCCCCTCGTTCTGGCCGACGACGCCCTGGGCGATGTGCGCGGACTGCTGGTGGAGGAGGTTCTCGATCCGGCAGGTGTTCCAGTGGAACTTCTCCTGCTCGTAGCCGATGTCGCGGATCGCGTCGCGGGCGATGTCCTCCACCGAGGCGAGGAACGGCGCCATCTTGGACTGGTCGGTCAGCCCCACCTCGCCGCCGATGACCACGCGGTTCGTGGTGGCGAAGGTCTCGCAGGCCACCCGCGCGAGGGGGTCCTCGGCGAGGAAGGCGTCGAGGACCGAATCCGAGATGCGGTCGCACAGCTTGTCGGGGTGCCCCTCGGACACGGACTCCGAGGTGAACACATAGTCGAGGCGGGACATGGGGAGTGCTCCATTGGATTTCTGCCCGTCACGCCAGGAAGCCGTTGTGACGGGGATGCGACTTGCCTAAGGGCGGGGGGTCGCGGGGTCAAGTCCCCGTCGCAGGAAGGCGATGGCGAGCAGCAGCCCCAGCAACACCAGAACGGGTCCGTCGCCCCAGCGGCTATAGGGCGTGGGCGCCAGCGCCGGTGGCAGCGGCGCCTCGATGGCCCCCGCCTGGTTCAGCGGCAGGGAGCCCAGGATGCGCCCCTTGCCGTCGATCATGGCCGAGATGCCGGTGTTCGCGGCCCTGACCAGCGGCAGCCCCTGCTCGATGGCCCGCAGCCGTCCCAGCGTGAAATGCTGCTGCGGCCCGGCGTTCGCGCCGAACCAGGCGTCATTGGTCACGAGGAGGAGGAACCGAGGCCTCTCCGCGCCGATCTCCTCGGCGAAGATGCCTTCATAGCAGATGAGCGGCCGGGCCGTCCCGATGCCGGGAATGTCCACGAGCTTCCCGCCGGCGCCGCTCGTGAAGCCTTCCCCCTGGAAGTCCGCGAGCCCCTTCAGTCCCCAGCGCGACAGGAGGTCGTGGAAGGGGATGTATTCGCCGAACGGGACGAGGTGCACCTTGTCGTAGGTATCGAGAACCCGGCCCTGCCCGTCCGTGACGGCCAGGCTGTTGTAGTAGCGCCCCTCCTCGTCCTCGCGCACCACGCCGCTGGCGATGGGGACGCCGCCGGCCATGCGGCTCCCCGCCGCGAAGGTCGGACCGGCCCAGTCGAGGAGCTCGGTCAGCGCCGTCTCGGGCCAGACGACGAGGTCGGCCCGGGAGGGCGCGCGCGACAGGGTCAGGAGGCGCTCGAAGTGCTCGGGCTGGAGCTCGGGATCCCATTTCTCGGCCTGCGGCACGTTCGGCTGGACGATGCGGACGACGGGAGCGCCAGGGTCCGGCGCCGGCACGGGACCGGGATCCAGGAGCACCCATCCCGCCGCCAGCGCCACCGGCACCGCGCCGCGCAGGAGGAGGCCCGCGCCGGGGCTCGCCACGACCGCCGCCGCGCCGAGGGTCAGGAGCGTGAGGCCATGGACGCCGACAACGGCCACGAGCTGCGCGAGCGGCGTCTCGGACCAGACATGGCCGACCAGCGCCCAAGGAAAGCCGGTGAAGGCGAGGGAGCGGACGACCTCCACCCCGGCCCAGAGCGCCACCAGTCCGGCGAGGCCCAGCCGAAGCCGTCGCGCCAGCCCGAAGGCCGCGCCCCAAAACAGCGCGAACCCCGCCGCCATGAAGAACAGCGCGAAGGGTGCCATCCAGCCGGTCCGCTCGGGCTCCACGAGGAACGGCTCCACGATCCAGCGCAGCGTCAGCGCGAAGTAGCCGAGCCCCAGGGCCCAGCCCTCGCGGAAGCCTGCCCCGTGGCGGGCGAGGCCCATGACCACGATCAGGACGATGAAAGCCACCACCGGCCAGGCGAAGGGCACCTGCCCGAGGCCCATCAGCGCCCCCAGGACCGCGAAGGCGCCCAGACGCAGCGGCCAGGCCGCCGCGGCCAGCCGGCGCGGCCCGTGGAACAGGGCGTCTCCCAGGATCGTCGTCATGCCGGACCTGCTACCCGTTCCAGACGTCCGAGGCCCCTACCGCGCCCCGGCCGGCATCCGCACGCGCAGCCGCCGCACGCGGCGGGCGTCGGCGTCCAGCACCTCGAAGAGCGGCCCGTCCGGATGCGCCACCACCTCGCCGGGCTTGGGCACGTGACCGGCCAGCAGGAACACGAGGCCGCCCATGGTGTCCACTTCCTCGGCGTCGATCTCCTCGTGGGCCGTGAGGTCGAGGTCGATCTCCTCCTCGAACTCCTCGATGGGGGTGGCGCCGTCGACGATCCAGACCCCCTCGCCCTCGCGAGTGACCATCTGCGGAAGCGCCGTGTCGTGCTCGTCGTCGATCTCGCCCACCACGGTCTCGAGCAGGTCCTCGATCGTGCAGAGCCCATCCGTGCCGCCGTATTCATCGATGACAAGCGCCATGTGGATGCGCTCGGACTGCATCCGCTGGAGCAGCGCGGCGAGCGGCATGGACGGCGGCACGTAGAGCAGCGGCCGCAGCATCGCCCGCAGGTCGAAGGTCCCGCCCTGCCCGAAGCCGTGCTTCAGCGCCACGTCCTTGAGGTTCACCATGCCGAGCGGCTGGTCGAGCGTCCCCTCATAGACCGGAATGCGGGTGCGGCCCGATTCGCGGAACTCCTCCACGAGGTCCGGGAGGGTGATCGTCACCGGGACGGCCACGATCTCGGACTTGGGGATCGCCGCCTCCTCGACACGCATCCGCCGGAGGTTCCCCAGGCCGTGCTGCTGCGCCGGACGCGGGAGAGACTCGTGCTCCTCGGGGGGGCTCAGCGCCTCGATGATGCGGGAGAAGAAGCCGCGACTCTGGCCCTCGGCGGGGTCGTCGCCGCCCTCGTCCCGGCGGGGGGAGGGGTTGCTCGCATCAGCCATCGGTGGTCCTCGTCATGGCGGGGGCTTCTGCCAGATGGGCATAGGGGTCCGCAACCCCGAGCGCCGCCAGGATCTCGGTCTCGAGCCCCTCCATCAGCTCGGCGTCCGCGTCCCGCTCGTGGTCGAAGCCCAGGAGGTGGAGGGTCCCGTGCACCAGAAGGTGCAGCGCATGGTCCCGCAGCGGCCGCCCCGCCTCCTCCGCCTCCCGTGCGCAGGTGTCGTAGGCGATGGCCACGTCGCCCAGCTCCACCGGCATCGGTGGAGTGGGCCTGGGCAGGTGCGGCATCTCGCCCGCCCGCGCGGCGGCCCGCTCGTCCGAGGGCCAGGACAGGACGTTCGTGGGCTGCGGCTTGCCCCGGAAGTCCTCGTTGAGCTCGGCGATCCGCTTGTCGTTGCAGGCGAGCAGGCTGATCTCGTAGGCCTCGTGGTCGAGGCCCAGCCGTTCGAGGGCCGCGCGCGCGCCCCGCTCCGCCAGGGCCTCGAGATCGAGCGCGTCCCAGCGCGTGTCCTCTGTCAGGGTCTCCACCAGGGGCATGGCGTCAGGCCGGGTTCTCCATGGTCGCGCGGTCGCGCGCATCGGCGTCGTAAGCCTCGATGATCGCGGCCACCAGCGGGTGGCGCACCACGTCGCGCGAGGTGAAGCGGGTGAAGCTGATCTTCGGCACTCCGCCCAGCAGCCGCTCCGCCTCGATCAGGCCCGAGGTCACGCCGCGCGGCAGGTCGATCTGCGTGCGGTCTCCGGTGATGACCATGCGCGACCCCTCGCCGAGGCGCGTCAGGAACATCTTCATCTGCATGGAGGTGGCGTTCTGCGCCTCGTCCAGGACGATGAAGGCATGGGAGAGCGTCCGTCCCCGCATGAAGGCCAGCGGCGCGATCTCGATGACCTTCTCCTCGATCATCTTCTGCACCTGCTTGGCAGGGAGGAAGTCGTTCAGCGCGTCGTAGAGCGGCTGCATGTAGGGATCGACCTTCTCCTTCGCGTCGCCCGGAAGGAAGCCCAGCCGCTCGCCCGCCTCGACGGCGGGACGCGAGAGGATGATCTTGTCCACGTGGCCGCCGAGGAACATCGACACGCCCACGGCGACGGCGAGATAGGTCTTCCCCGTCCCCGCCGGGCCGATCCCGAACGCGAGCTCGTGCTCGAAGAGAGCGCGGACATAGGCCTTCTGCGCCTCGGTCCGGGGCTCCACGACCTTGCGGCGGGTGCGGACCTCGATCCGGCCGTTCGGGCCCTCGCCGAACAGCTCCTTCTGGTCGCCGTCCTGAGGGCCGGCCTCGCGCAGGGCGGGGCCCATGCGCAACTCCCGGTCGATGTCACCGCTCTCCAGCCCCTTGCCCGATTCGAGCCGCTGGTAGAGCGAGCGGAGCACCTCGGCGGCGCGGGCGCGCGAATCGGCCTCGCCCATCACGGCGAGCCGGTTGCCGCGGCGCAGGATCTGGACCGACAGACGGTCCTCGAGCGCGGCGAGGTTGCGGTCATGCTCCCCGCAGAGGTCGATCAGGAGGTAGTTGTCGGGAAACTCCAGGGTGGTCTCGCCCTGGGCGGGGGCGGCGGCGGACGCGTTCAGCGCGGTCACGGGCAGGGTGGTCACTCCTTTGCAGGCGCCTCGTGGCGCCATGGTGGCGCGGCGGGGCCCCTGGCGCAAGCCGTCCCGGGCGCCGCTGGGGCAGGAACGCGCAACGTGGCGGCAAGGTCCCGGCCGGAATCCGGTATTTGCGCCATTTTCAGCCATCGGGCCTACACGACGGCCAACAAGGTCGCGCGCCGGTCGGACTTGCAGATGGGGACCGCACCCCGCTTATGGAAGCCCGGATCGCGGCTTCGTCAGCCGGGCCCGCTCCGGCCGTCAGGCCAGCTCGCCCGCCAGGGAGTTCGTCAGCGCCGCCGTGACGCGCACGGGAACGATCCGCCCACGAAGCGAATCGGGTCCCGTGACGCTGACCGCCATCAGGTGCTCGGACTTGCCGCTCATCTGCCCCGGCATCCGCCCCGGCTTCTCGAAGAGCACCGGGACCACGCGGCCCACCATCGCCTCCTGCGCCTCCCGCTGCTGCCGGGCGATCACCGCCTGGAGGCGCAGGAGCCGCTCGTGGGCGACCTCCGGGTCCACGCCGGGCCGCTCGGCCGCAGGGGTCCCGGGCCGGGAGGAGTAGGCGAAGGAATAAGCGGCGGCGAAGCGGACCTCCTCCACGAGAGCCAGCGTCGCCGCGAAATCGTCGTCCGTCTCGCCCGGGAACCCCACGATGAAGTCCGACGACAGGGCGAGGTCCGGTCGCGCCGCGCGCAGCCGCCCGACGAGACGCAGGTAGTCCTCGGCCTTGTGCTTGCGGTTCATCGCCTTGAGCACCCGATCCGACCCAGACTGCACCGGCAGGTGCAGGAAGGGCATGAGCTTCGGCTCCTGGCAATGTGCCGCGATCAGGACCTCGTCCATGTCGCTCGGGTGCGAGGTCGTGTAGCGGATGCGCTCCAGCCCCTCGATCCCCGCCAGCTCCCCCACCAGCGCCGCGAGGCCCCCTTCGGCCCCGTGCCAGGCGTTGACGTTCTGGCCGAGCAGCGTGATCTCCCTCACCCCCTGCTCCACCAGCGCCCGCGCCTCGGCCACGATCCGCCCGGCAGGCCGGCTGACCTCGGCGCCGCGCGTGTAGGACGACGCAGAAGGCGCAGAACTTGTCGCAGCCTTCCTGCACGGTGAGGAAGGCCGTGGGCGCCTTGGTCCGGCGGGCGGGAAGATGGGCGAACTTGTCCTCGGGCGGGAACTCGGTCTCCACCACCTTCTCGCCACGGGCGACGCGCTCCATCAGCTTCGGCAGCGTGTGGTAGCTCTGCGGCCCCACCACGAGGTCCACCATCGGCGCCCGGGCGAGGATCTCCTCACCCTCCGCCTGCGCCACGCAGCCCGCGACGGCGATCTTGAGGTCCGGCCTCGCGGCGCGAAGGGGCTTCAGCCGCCCGATGTCGGAATAGACCTTCTCGGCCGCCTTCTCCCGGATGTGGCAGGTGTTGAGGAGCACCATGTCGGCCTCCTCCGCCTTGTCCGTCGCCTCGTAGCCCTGCCCGGCCAGGAGCTCCGCCATGCGCTCGCCGTCGTGGACGTTCATCTGGCAGCCGTAGGTCTTGACGAAGAGCTTGGGCATGGGGCGGGCCTCCCGTTGGGGATGCGCGGGGATAGACGCAGGGGGCCGGGGTTGCAAGGACGCGGCCTCGGCGCGCAAGGGCCCGCCACGCCGGACGTCCGCTCAGACGCGGGCGCGCGACCTCCCGGCCGACGGCGTCAGACCCGCCGCAGCCGGATCACCACGTCCACGGACGCGATCTCGGCGCCCTCCGGGGCCTCGGGGAGCCGGCTGATCTCCAGCTCGGCCGCCGGAGCGTCGGTGAGGCGGCAATCCTCTTCCCAGTAGAAGTGGGGATGGTCGTCGATGCAGGTGTCGAAGTAGCTCTTGGAGCCGTCCACCGTGATCTCGCGCATCAGGCCCGCATCGCAGAAGGCGCGCAACGTGTTGTAGACGGTGGCGAGCGACACGGGCTCCCCGGCGCGGACGGCGGCGTGGTGAAGGCTCTCGGCGGTCACGTGCCGGTCACGGCCGTCGCCCACGAGGAGATGCGCCAGAGCCGCCCGCTGCCGTGTCGGCCGCAGGCCCCCTCGCGCAAGCCAGGCGAGGCCCCGCCCCTCGGTCGTCCCTTCGATCGTCGTGCCGTCGTGCATGAACGCCGCACACCCTTTATGCCAAGCCCCTCAAGCATATGTCGTTCGCAGGGGCCGATTCAACCGGGAGCCCGCCCTTGTGCCGCCCGCTCGCCGGGTGATAAGGCAAAGCCCGGGGCGCAACAACCGGATGGACCACCAGGCATGGCCGACTTCCCGCGGCAGTTCGACAGGGAGGCCCTTCTCGCCTGCGCTCGGGGCGAGCTCTTCGGGCCTGGAAACGCCCAGCTCCCTGCTCCTCCGATGCTGATGATGGATCGCATCACCGAGGTCTCCGCCGATGGCGGCGCCTCGGGCAAGGGCCACATCGTGGGCGAGCTCAACATCACCCCCGACCTCTGGTTCTTCCCCTGCCACTTCCCGGGCAACCCGGTGATGCCGGGCTGCCTGATGCTCGACGGGCTCTGGCAGCTCACCGGCTTCAACCTGGGCTGGCGCGGCTGGCAGGGCCAGGGCTTCGCCCTCGGCGTGGGCGAGGTGAAGCTGACGGGGATGATCCGCCCCGACCGCAAGCTCGTCCGCTACGTCGTGGACTTCACCAAGGTCATCGACCGCCGCCTCAAGATGGGCGTGGCCGACGGGCGCGTGGAGGCGGACGGCGAGGTCGTGGCCGAGGTCAAGGACATGCGCGTGGGCCTCGCCGTCGCGCAGGGAGGATGACCATGAGACGCGTCGTCGTCACCGGCATCGGGATCGTCTCGCCCATCGGCAACAACGTGACCGAGGTGCTGGACTCGCTCAAGGCCGGCCGCTCCGGCATCGAGCGGTCCGAGGAGATGGCCGAGCGGGGCTTCCGCTCACAGGTCGCGGGAACCATCAAGCTCGACCCCGCCGAGCACGTCGAGAAGCGCAAGCTCCGCTTCATGGGGCCCGGCGCCGCCTATGCCTACATCGCCATGGAGCAGGCCATCGCCGACGCCGGCCTCTCGGAGGCGGAGGTCAGCCACGAGCGCACGGGCCTCATCGCCGGCTCGGGGGGGCCCTCCACGTCCAACCTCTTCAAGGCGGCGCAAACGGTGGTGGACACCGGCAGCCCCAAGAAGATCGGGCCGCTCATGGTGCCGCGCGGGATGTCCTCGACGGTCAGCGCCAACCTCGCGACCGCCTTCAAGGTCAAGGGCATCAACTACTCCATCACCTCGGCCTGCTCGACCTCTCTCCACTGCATCGGCTCGGCGGCCGAGCAGATCATGATGAACAAGCAGGACATCATGTTCGCCGGCGGCGGGGAGGAGCTGGACTGGACGCTCTCCGCGCTCTTCGATGCCATGGGCGCCATGTCCTCGCACTTCAACGACCAGCCGACCAAGGCCTCCCGTCCCTTCGACCGCGACCGCGACGGCTTCGTGATCGCCGGCGGCGGCGCCATCGTGGTGCTGGAGGAGCGCGAGAGAGCCCTGGCCCGCGGTGCGAGGATCTACGCCGAGGTCACGGGCTTCGCCGCGACCTCCGACGGCGCCGACATGGTCGCCCCCTCGGGCGAGGGCGGCGAGCGGGCGATGAAGCTCGCCCTCGCCACCCTGCCCCCAAGGCGCAGGGTCAGCTACATCAACGCCCACGGCACCTCGACTCCGGTGGGCGACGTGACCGAGGTGGAGGCCTGCCGCCGCGTCTTCGGCGAGGGCTCCGTCCCGCCCATCTCCTCCACCAAGTCGATGACCGGCCACAGCCAGGGCGCGACCGGCGCGCACGAGGCGGTCTACTGCCTCCTGATGCTGCAGCACGATTTCATCGCCCCCTCGATCAACGTGGAGAACCTCGACCCCGCCATCCGCGAGGGCGAGATCGCCACGCGGCTCGTGGAAAGCGCGGGCCTCGACACGGTGATGACCAACTCCTTCGGATTCGGCGGCACGAACGGCTCGATGCTGCTCAGCAGACATTCGGATTGATCGGATTTCCTTCATGAACCTTCAGGGCAAGCGCGCGCTGGTGATGGGCGTCGCGAACGACCACTCGATCGCCTGGGGCATCGCCAAGGCGCTGCACGGCGCCGGGGCGGAGCTCGCCTTCACCTACCAGGGCGACGCCTTCGGCAAGCGGGTGGCGCCCCTGGCCTCCTCGCTGGGCTCGGATTTCCTGGTGGACGCGGACGTGACCGACGACGCCTCGCTGGACCGCGCCTTCGGGCAGGTCGCCGACCGCTGGGGGCGGCTCGACATCCTGATCCACGCCATCGCCTACTCGGACAAGAACGAGCTTTCGGGCCGGTTCATCAACACGACGCGGGAGAACTTCAAGACCTCGATGGTGGTGTCCTGCTACTCGCTCATCGACGTGGCGCGTCGCGCGCGCCCGCTGATGGCCGAGGGGGGCAGCATCATCACCCTGACCTACCAGGGCTCCACCCGGGTGACGCCGCACTACAACGTCATGGGCGTGGCCAAGGCGGCGCTGGAATCGGCCGTGCGCTACCTCGCCAACGATCTCGGGCCCGAGGGCATCCGCGTCAACGCGATCTCCCCCGGCCCGATGAAGACGCTGGCCGGGGCGGCCATCGGTGGCGCCCGCGCCACCTTCCGCCACACCGAGGCCAACGCGCCGCTCCGCGCCAACGCGACGCTCGACGCCATCGGCGGGACCGCCGTCTGGCTCTGCTCGGACGCGGGACGCTGCACGACCGGCGAATGCGTCCGCGTGGACGGCGGCTTCCACGTCCTCGGGATGCCGCAGGCCGAGAACCTCTGAGAGGGGCATGACCGCCTACGTCCTCCTGTTCCGGGGCGTGGGTGGGGCGACGCAACTGCCCACCGGCCCGCTGCGCGCCGCCCTCTCCGAGGCGGGCTTCGCCCGGGTCGCGACCTATATCAACAGCGGCAACGCCATCCTGACGAGCGATCGGCCCATCGAGGAGGTTTCGGCCCGGGTCGCCGCGATCTGCGAGGCTCGGTTCGGCTTCCGCAAGGACATCCACGTCCGCACGCGGGAGGACTGGGTCGACCTCGTCGCCCGCAACCCCTTCCCCGAGGCCACGGCCGCGCCGACCACCCTCCACGCCGCGGTCCTCGCCGGCGATCCTGCGCCCGAGCGGGTCGCGAGGCTCCAGGCCCTGGACCAGGGCTGGGATCGCATCGCCGTCGTCGGTCGCGTGGCCTATCTTCACACGCCGAGCGGCTTCGGCGCCTCGCTCCTCGCCACGCGCTTCGACAAGGGGATCGGCGTCCCCAACACCGCAAGGAACTGGAACACGGTGCGGCGACTGCTGGAGCTCCTCGACGTGGCGGCCGGCCTGCGGGCCTAGAGGCCCATCCGGCCGGCCCGCTCGGCAGAATTTCGCGTCATGGAGGTTTGCGAAACGATTCCTTAACCAATCTGCGCTAGAACGAGGAGGCGGAACGGGCGAGGACGCCCATGGCCGCGCAGGGGCCGATCATCCGCCCCGACATCCCGGAGGGGCCCCCAGCGGCGGGGGCCCGGATCGCCTCCGCCGATTGCCGCCCCCGCACTACCCGACAGGGTCGCGGGGCCGCCCAGAGGAGCCCAGATGCAGCACGTCTTCGTCAACCTACCCGTCGCCGACCTGTCACGCGCCCGCGCCTTCTACGCCGCTCTGGGCCTCGCCTTCGACGAACGCTTCTCGGACGATGCCGCCGCCTGCGTGGTGGTTTCCGAATCCATCTTCCTCATGCTCCTGACGCGGGACAAGTTCGCGACCTTCTCGCCCCGACCCGTGGGCGATCCCTCCCGCGACTGCTCGACCCTCGTGGCGTTGTCCCGCGACTCGCGCGAGGCGGTGGACGCCTTCATGTCGGCGGGCCTCGGCGCCGGGGGCATCGACAACGCCAGGGTCCAGGACCATGGCTTCATGTATGGCCGCTCCATCTCCGACCCCGACGGCAACGTCCTGGAGGTGATGTGGATGGACGTCTCCGCCTACGAGCGGTCGCTCGGCGACGAGATCAACTCCGCGGTGGATGCCTGAGCATGGGGTCCTGGGTCCTTCTCCTTCGGGGCGTCGGCGGTCGCACGCAGATCAACCCCCGCCTCCTCCGCGCCGTCCTGGGCGCCGAGGGTTTCGGCCGCGTCGCCGTCTTCGGGCAGAGCGGCAACGCCGTCGTCACGAGCCCCCTCCCGCGCGAGGAGGTCGCCTGGCTCGCCATCGAATCCTGCGCCCGCGAGATGGGCTTCCGAAAGGACATCCACGTCATCCCCGGCGCCGACTGGGCCGAGCTCGTGACCCGGAACCCATTCCCGGAGGCTGTCGAGAACCCCACGACGCTCCACGCCGCCTTCCTGGGCGCCGATCCGGACCCAGCCCGCGTCGCCGCCCTGAACCGTCTCGGCGACGGCAGCGACGCCCTCGTGGTGCTGGGTCGCATGGCCTATCTCCACGCGCCCAAGGGCTTCGCCCGGTCGCGCATCGCCACCCGCTTCGACCGCGGCATCGGCGTGCCCACCACGGCGCGGAGCTGGACCGCCGTGCAGCGCCTCCATTCCCTGGTCGAGGTCGCCGACCTCGCGGAGGCCGCCTGATGCCCCATTTCACCACCGGCGACGGCGCGCAACTCCACTTCACCGACGAGGGCGAGGGCCTTCCGGTCCTGGCGCTCGCAGGCCTCACCCGTAACGGCGGCGACTTCGACCATGTCGCTCCGCTCCTCCCGGGCGTGCGGCTGATCCGCCTCGACGCCCGGGGGCGCGGCCGCTCCGACTTCACCGGGCCCGAGACCTACAACGTCTGGCAGGAGGCCAAGGACGCCACGGCCCTGCTCGACCACCTGGGAATCGGGCGAGCCGCGCTTCTCGGGACCTCGCGCGGGGGGCTCGTGGGGATGGTGCTCGCCGCGACGGCCAAGGACCGGCTGCTCGGCGTCGCCCTCAACGACGTGGGCCCGGTCATCGAGGCCAGGGGCCTCGTAGTCATCGCCGGCTACCTGGGCCGCCGCCCCGCCCAGAGGACCTGGGACGAAGCCGCGAGGGCCCGCGCCGCCCTCTGGTCCCACTTCCGGGACGTCCCGCACGAGCGCTGGCTCCACGAGGTGCGCAACCACTACGAGGAGACGCCCGAGGGTCTCCAGCTCCGCTACGACCCCCGCCTGCGCGAGGCCTTCCTGCCACCCGAAGGCGGTGAGTTCCCGGCCCTCTGGCCCTTCTTCGAGGCGCTCGACAGGCTTCCCGTTGCGGTGATCCGGGGCGAGACCTCCGACATCCTCTCGCCCGAGACCCTGGCCGAGATGCGCCGCCGCCGCCCCGACATGATCGTCGCCGAAGTTCCGGGCCGTGGCCACGTCCCCTTCCTGGACGAGCCCCAATCCCTTGCGGCGCTCCACGCCTGGCTCGACCTATGCCGTGAGGCTCGAGGCGCGTCGCCTGCTCCGGTGGACTGAACGGCAGGGGCCGCCGTGCCAGCGGCCCCTTGGTCGCGCGATGTACGCCCAGTTGCGCGGGGCCGGGGTCATATCGCCAGGTTGCCCTCGATCCGCTTCACCTACAGGCGCGCCATGCCCAGGTTCGCGGCCTTCTTGTCGAGGGCCACATAGAGGAACATGGCCGGGTTCGCCTCGAGCGGCCGGATCAGGTGCAGTTGCTTTCCCAGGGTGATGAGGACGTCCTGGATCGCGTCGTCGAGCCCGAGCGTCTCGATCGCCTGGAGCTTGGCCTTGACCACCTGGGTGTTGAGGGCCGACGCGGCCTCGAGGTCGAGCCGCCAGCCTCCGCCTTCCGAGGCGAGCATCAGGCCGGACTCGCTGTCCACGAGGCAGGCGCCGTTGATGCCAGCGGCATCCGAGATGTCAGTACGCATGGGAAGATCCTTCCTGGCTGCTCTGTCAACACCGCGGGGTTGGTATTGTTGTCCCCGCAGGAACAGCCTCGACCCGCGAACGGGCCGAACTTGGGCCACATCGCACCGTCATCGCGGCGCAGCGAGCCGTGGGGACCCTGGATCCGCCTCGGATCGGTCCTACGGAGGCCGCACACCAATGGCAGGCGCTCGCGGCATCCATTGTTCTGGCGAGGACGCCCGCCAGGCATCCGCCGGAGCGACTGGCCCTCCGTGGGGGCGGGGCGCACGGGACAGCCGATTCCCGACCCGGCGATGCCGCCCCCGGGCTGGCCCCGGACAGGGGCACAGGCTAGCTCCGGGGGATGCGCTCGCCCCTCCCCTTCCTGCTCGCCACCTTGTTCCTCGACGCCGTCGGGATCGGCCTCGTGGCGCCCGTGATGCCGGACCTCATCGCCGGGGTCGAAGGCGGCGACATCGGCGACGTGGCCCTTTGGGGCGGCCTGCTGACCACGGCCTATGCCCTGATGCAGTTCCTCGGCGCCCCGGCCCTGGGCGCCCTGTCGGACCGCGTCGGACGGCGGCCCGTGCTTCTGGGCTCGCTCGCGGTGATGGCAGCGGACTACGCGGGCAGCGCGCTCGCGGGCTCCATCTGGACCCTGCTCGGGCTCCGGCTCCTCGCGGGGGCTTCGGCGGCGACGATCGCGACCTGCAACGCGGCCTTGGCCGACGTGACCCCGCCCGAGGGACGGGCGCGTGCCTTCGGCCTCCTCTCGGCCGCCTTCCTCCTGGGTTTCGTCCTCGGCCCGGTGGTCAGCGGCGTGCTGGGCGAGATCGGCCCTCGCGCGCCGTTCTGGGCCGCCGCGGCCCTCGCCGCGCTCAACATGGCCTTTGGCGCGCTGACCCTGCCCGAGACGGTGCCGCCCGGCCGTCGCCGCCCGCTCTCGCTCGCGCGGGCCAACCCGTTCGGGGCGGCGCGGGCCGTGGCGCGGCTCGGCGGGGCCGCCCGGCTCCTTCTCGTGATCCTGCTCCACGACCTGGGCATCGTCGCCTATGTCGCGGTCTGGGCCTACTGGGGCAAGGCGGCCTTCGGCTGGTCGCCGCTGCTGATCGGCGTCTCGCTGGCGGCCTACGGGCTCGGCGGAGCCGTCGTGCAGGGTTGGCTCATGCCGTTCTATCTGCGCTGGTTCGGCGAGCGGGGCACGATCCTCTGGGGCCTCGTCGCCGACGCGGCGTTCCTGCTGGCCTTCGCCCTTCTCCCGCCCACCCCGCTGGGCGGGCTCATCGCGATCCTCCTCTGCCCCTTCTCGGCCCTGCCCGAGGCGACGCTGCCGGCGATCCAGGGGCGGCTCTCGCGCCTCGCGCCCGCGGATGCCCAAGGCGAGGCCCTGGGAGTCGCGGCGGCCGCGCGCTCGCTGGCCGCCGTGCTGGGTCCCCTCGCGATGACGACGGCATTCGCCTGGGGGGCCGAACAGGCGCCGCCCTTCTTCGGGGTGGCCTATCTCGTCGGTGCGGCGCTGATGCTGGGGGCGGTCGTCGCCTTCCTGGGCGACAGGACGCCGGACCCCGCTCCGGCTCCGGCATCCGCGACCTGACCTGTCGCCCCTGGACCATCGGACGGGCCACGCAGCGGGCAGAGTGCGACCCATGAAGCTCCGCGACCTCGACGTCATCGTCACCGCGCCTCCGGCCCCCGCTGGGGCGGGCGCTACTGGATCCTCGTCAAGCTTACCTCGGACACCGGGATCGTGGGCTGGGGCGAGGTCTACGCCGCCGCCGTGGGCCCCGACGCGATGGCCGCCGTGATCCGCGACGTCTTCGCCCGCCACATGGAGGGCGAGAACCCCGAGGACGTGGAGCTGATGTTCCGCCGCGCCTACAGCTCGGGCTTTACCCAGCGCCCCGACCCGACGGTGATGGGCGCCTTCTCGGGCCTGGAGATCGCCTGCTGGGACATGGTCGGCAAGGACCGCGACCGCCCGGTCCATGCGCTGATCGGCGGGCTCGTGAACCGCCGCATCCGCGCCTACACCTATCTCTACCCCACTCGCCCGCATCACGGCCTGCCGCAGTTCTGGGCCGACCCGGACCAGGCCGCCGAGGCCGCCCTCGACACCGTGGCGCGCGGCTACACGGCGGTGAAGTTCGACCCCGCCGGCCCCTACACCATCCGTTCGGGCCATATGCCCTCGATGTGCGACATCGGGAAGTCCGTCGCCTTCTGCCGTGCGATCCGGGAGGCCGTGGGCGACCGCGCCGACCTCCTCTTCGGCACCCACGGCCAGTTCTCGACCGGGGGCGCGCTCCGCATGGGCGCCGCCATCGAGCCCTTCTCGCCGCTCTGGTACGAGGAGCCCGTGCCGCCCGACGACATGGGCAGCCTCGCCCAGGTCGCCCGCGCGCTCAGGATCCCCCTCGCCACCGGCGAGCGCCTGACGACCAAGCGCGAGTTCGCCATGGCCCTCGCCGCAGGGGCCACGATCCTGCAGCCCGCCCTTGGCCGCGCTGGAGGCATCTGGGAGGGGCGCAAGATCGCCACCCTCGCCGAGGCCGCCAACGCCCAGGTCGCCCCGCATCTCTACGCTGGCCCTGTCGAGTGGGCCGCCAACCTCCATCTCTGCGCGGCGATCCCGAACTGCCTCATGGCCGAGACCATCGAGACCCCGTTCCACGACGCCCTCATCAAGGGCGCCATCCGAGTCGAGGAGGGCTTCGTCCGCCCGCCCGAGGGCCCCGGCCTCGGCATCGAGGTGGACGAGGACCTCGCCCGCGCCCACCCCTTCACCGGCGACGGACTGCACCTCCAGATGCAGGAGGCCGAGGTGGACTACCGGGGCGAGGCGATCTTCGAGGGCGGAGCGCCGAGGGAACCATGACGGACGAGGTGATCGAGGGCCGCTGCGATTGTGGCGGGGTCCGCTGGACCTTCCGGGGCGACCCGGGGACGCTGACCGCCTGCAACTGCGGCTATTGCCGCCGGGTGGGCGCGCTCTGGGCCTATGGCAGCGTCCTGAACATCACGGTCGAGGGGGAGACCGTCGCCTACCTGCGCGCCGACCGTGACATCGAGTTCCACCACTGCCCGACCTGCGGGGCGGTCACGCACTGGCACTCCGTCGTCCCGCAGGGGTCCGAGGGCCACGGCCGCCGTGCCGCCAACATGCGGCTCGCCGACCCGCGCCTCGTCCTGGGCCGACCCATCGAGCGTCTCGACGGCGCGGACACCTGGCGCTCCCTGGATCCCGGCGAGCAGGCCGAGACACCGTTCCTGCCCATATGACCGGCGATCCCGCTTGCCCGAGCGAGGCGCGCCGCGCCATGTTCGGACCATGCCCGGGAATCCCCTCCGCCGACTCGCCGCCCGCGTCGCGGGGCATGGGATCGTGCTGGCCTGCAAGGCCGTGACCGCCGTTCGCGCCGACTGGCGCGGCGTCCCGCCCGAGCCCCGGCAGCGCGTCTACTTCGCCAATCACACGTCCAACGCCGACATGCCGATGATCTGGTCGGTCCTGCCGCCCGAGCTGCGCGACCGGACCCGCCCCGTCGCCGCCGCCGACTACTGGCTCGAGAGCCGGGCCCGCGCCTTCTTCGGCGCCGAGGTCTTTCGCGGCGTCCTGATCGACCGCCGCCCGGAGGCGCGCATCGACAACCCCATGGAGGCGATCCTCAGGGCCCTCGACGAGGGCTCCTCCCTCATCATCTTCCCGGAGGGCAGGCGCAACGCCGGACCCGACCCTCTCCTCCCCTTCAAGTCGGGCCTCTACAACATCGGCGTGGCGCGCCCCGCGGTGGAGCTGGTCCCGACCTGGATCGCCAACCTGAACGCTATCATGCCCAAGGGCGAGGTCGTTCCCCTGCCCCTCATCGCCACCGTCACCTTCGGCGCGCCCCTCCGCGTGGCCGAAGGGGAGGACAAGGACGCCTTCCTCGACCGCGCCGCGCAGGCCCTCCTCGACCTGCGGGAGGCGGCATGAGCTCCGACTTCGCGGCCCTCGCCCTCGCCGTGGCGGGCCTGCTCCTCGTGCTGACGCTCATCGCCCAGGCCTTGCGGGCCCGCGTTCCTCCTGGCAGGCGCGTCCCCGGGGTCGAGGCCTTCGCCGCCCGGGTGCGCGGCTGGTGGGCAATGGCCGTGCTCCTCGCGCTCGCGCTTCTGCTGGGGCGCGCGGGCGTCGTCCTCCTCTTCGCCTTCGCGAGCTTCGCCGCGCTGCGCGAGGTCGCCACCTACACCGCCAAGGCCCGCGAGGACCACGCGACGCTGGCCCTCGCCTTCTTCGCGGTCCTGCCTCTCCAGTTCCTCTTCGTGGGCATGGGCTGGCCGGGGCTCTTCACCATCTTCATCCCCGTCTACGTCTTTCTGGGCCTCTCGGTCCTCTCGGCCCTGCGTGGCAGCCCGGCCCGCTTCCTCGCCCGCGTGGCCGAGACGCAATGGGCGCTCGTGACCTGCGTCTACGGCGCGAGCCACGTCCCCGCGCTGATGACCCTGAGCCTTCCCGGATCGAACGAGGGCGCGCTGCTCATCGCCTTCCTGATCCTCGCCGTTCAGGGCGGAGAGGTGGCCGATGGCCTGGCGGGCCGTCGCTGGCGGAGCCGCCCCATCGCCCCTGCCCTCTCCCCGCGCAACTGGCACGGCGCGGCCGGGGGTGTCTCCGCCGCCGCCGTGATCGGCGCGCTCCTCTCCTGGCTGACGCCCTTCGGTGTCCTGGGCTCCGCCCTGATGGCGGCCGTCGCGGCGGCGGCGGGCCTCGCGGGGACCCTCGTCCTGGCCGCCATCAAGCGCGAGCGCGGGGTCCGGGACTGGAGCCACCTGATCCCCGGCCAGGGCGGCATCCTCGACCAGTTGGGCGGCGTCTTCTTCGCCGCGCCGCTCTTCTATCATCTCACGCACTTCGGTTGGGCGGTCGGAGGGCCTCAATAGGTGGCCCGGCCCCCCGAGAGGTCGAAGACCGCGCCGGTCGTGAAGCTGTTCTCGGGCGAGCAGAGCCAGGCGATCATGCTCGCGGCCTCCTCGACCTCCAGGAAGCGTCCTCTCGGGATGCGGCTCAGCATGTAGTCGATGAACTCGGGCTTGAGTTGCTCCAGGATGCGCGTCCTGGCGGTGGCCGGCGTCACGCAGTTGACCGCGATGTTCTGGCCCGCGTGCTCCTTGCCCAGCGACTTCGTCAACGCGATGACGCCCCCCTTCGAGGCCGAGTAGGCGCCCGCGTTGGGGTTGCCTTCCTTGCCCGCGATCGAGGCGATGGTGACGATCCGCCCATAGCCCGCATCCATCATCTGCGGGAGCACGGCCCGGCAGCAGTTGTAGGTTCCGGTGAGGTTTATCTCGATGACCCGCCGCCATTCGGCCGGGTCGTAATCCACGACCTTGCCGTTGCTCCCCGCGATGCCCGCCGAGGTCACGAGGGCCGCGACGGGACCCATCTCCGACGCGGTGCGCGCCGCCAGGGCCGCGACGGCCTCCGTATCCGCCACGTCCACCCCATAGGCCCGGTGACCCTCGCCCAGTGAGGCCGCGCTCTCGCGCGCGAGCCCCTCGTCACGGTCCCACAGGGCAAGCCGGGCGCCCGAAGCCGCAAGCCTCCGAGCCACCGCGAGACCGATCCCCTGCGCCCCCCCGGTGACCACGGCCACTTGGTCGGACAGGTCGTACTGGTTCATCGCAGAGTCTCCATTCGCAGGACAGGGTCTCCTCTTCCTCGCCCGTCCGGCGCCGCGAATGCAATTCCAAAACACCGGAACGGAAGGGCTCCGGCGACCGCATCGCCACGGCGGGCGTGTCGCCCGGCTTTCGGCACGGCAGCACCGCCGCCCGACCCCGGACCGCCGCCTTGCCAACCATCACGACAGGGACCCGCGTGGGGGGCGGGACGACAGGCCCCGTTCAACCCGCGGCTGCCCAAGGAGAAGGCACTCGGCCCAGGGCGGCATCATAGGTCAGCTTCGCTTCTGCATTTGCTGCATAGCAGCATTGCGCAACGATCCATTGTGCAGTCGCAGCAAAAGAGCGATCTTAGCGCTAACGGCGCGGCCATCCTCCTCCCGGCCCCGTCGAACCTTCATCGGAACGGCCACCCTCTCCTCCTCCCTGGGTTGGCCCCTACCGGACGGCGGCGCCCTCTCTCCTCCCTGGGCAGCCGCCGTTTCTTTTTCCACATCGACACGCGCAGGCCCAGGGCAGATCCGGCGTCGCTAGGTCATTGCCCTCCTCGCATCCAGGCGCCAGTCTCCGAGCCATGCGAACCAGCGGGAGCCCGGCCATGACCCTGAGATGCGGCGCGGTCCAGTTCCGGCACGCGGCTGGGGCGAAGGAGGAGAACTTCGCGACCGTAGAGCGGTTCGCCCGGCGGGCGCAGGAGCAGGGCGTCAAGGTCCTCGCCTTCCCGGAGATGTGCCTCACCGGCTACTGGCACACCCGCCACCTCGACCGTGCCGGGTGGGAGGCGCTGTCCGAACCCGTGCCGGAAGGCCCGTCCACGCAGCGGCTTCTGGCGCTCTCGCGCGAGCTCGACATGGTGCTGGGCGTCGGGCTGGTCGAAGCGGCCCAGGGCCGCCTCTACAACACCTACGTCGTGGCCCTGCCCGACGGCTCGTGGCACCGCCACCGCAAGCTCCACGCCTTCGAGAGTCCGCACATCTCCAGCGGCGACAGCTTCACGGTGTTCGACACGCCCCTCGGCGTCCGCCTCGGGGTGCTGATCTGCTACGACAACAACATCGTCGAGAACGTGCGGGCCACGGCGCTCCTGGGCTGCGACATCCTCCTCGCCCCGCACCAGACGGGGGCGACCGCCTCGCGCAGCCCGCACGGGATGAAGCCCATCGACCCGGCGCTCTGGCACGCCCGCCACGAGGACCCTGAGGCGCTCCGGCGGGAGTTCCAAGGCGACAAGGGACGCGGCTGGCTCATGCGCTGGCTGCCGTCCCGCGCGCACGACAACGGCCTTTTCATCCTCTTCGCGAACGGCGTGGGGCTGGACGACGACGAGGTGCGGACCGGCAACGCCATGATCCTCGACCCCTACGGCCGCATCCTGGCCGAGAGCGACGCCATCGAGGACGACCTCGTGGTCGCCGACCTCGACCTGAGCCTTCTGCCCCTCTGCACCGGACGGCGCTGGATCCGCGGGCGGCGCCCGGAGCTCTACGGCTCCCTGGCCGTGCCCCTCGGCCACGAGATGTCGCCGCAAGAGGCGCGCTTCTCGGACAAGCCGACCTGAGGGCGCCGTCCAGCAGCGACGCGGACGAGCCGGGCATTCGGGCGCCTCCAGCAGGGCTCGCCCCAACTCTCCGCGAGGTCGGCCGGCGACGACTGGCCTCCTTGGGGCAGGATGATAGGATCGCTGCCGTCGAACGCCCGATCGAGGGTGGGTAGCCACCGCAGAAACACATGGATGTCACGGAACTCGATATCGGAGGCGCCCCGGCCGAGCCGCGCACAAGTCCGCGCCGGGCCGCCCTCGACGCCCTGGAGCGCCTCCTGCGCGCCCATCAGGCGCTCCGCGAGCAGCGGACCCCCGAGGGGCCCCATGGTCTCCTGCGCCCCGCGCGGGAGGACGAGGCCGACCTGATCGAGGCCGTGTTCCACCACTGCGGGGTCCCCCTGCCCGACACCCTCCGCGCCATCTACCGCCGGACGCTCGGCATCGGGAACCCGGTCTCCCGGCTCCCCGTGCTGGCGGCCCCCTTCCTCAGAGCGGCGCTCCCCGACGAGGGCTTCGGCTGTCCGGTCGTGGGCTTGGAGGCCCTCGAGGACGAACTCGGGCTCCACCGGGACGACGGCGAGGACGAGCGCCCGCCGTTCCTCGTCCTGGGCCACGCCGCGCCGCTGGGCCTCATGGTCGGCCGCAACGGACTCTGGTCGCTCGGGGACCCGCAGGCAGGTCGGGACCGGCCGGACCCGAGGGGCTTCGACCTCGTCTTCGAGACCGCGTTCCGCACCTATGTCGACCAGGTGCTCCTCCTCTGGGCCAACGACCTCGCCGGCGACATCGTGAGGCCCCGCGACCTCGACCTCACCCGGGGCGCCCGCCTGACCGACATGCCCGCCGAGCTCCGGAAGGCTCTGGCCCGCCTCGCGGCACCCCGCCCCTTGGGGCCCCGGACCTGGGGCGACATTCAGCCCCTCGACAATGCCGACCTGCTGCGCGCCACGCGCCGGGGCGAGACATCAGCCGGTCCCCTCGACCCGCAGATCGCGGTCGTGGGCCTGCCCTATGGCGACCGCCCGGAGATCGTAGGCCAGATCGCTCCTGGCACCCGGCTCCGGCTGCGTCCCGTGGACGACAATCCGCACGACCCGAATGCCGTCGAGGTCTGGCACGACCGGGATACGCCGATCCGCGTGGGCTTCGTGGCCCGCAGGGATGCCCCCCATGTCCGGGCCCTGCCGCAGGGAGCCGAGGCGTGGCGCCTTCGAGTCGCGGCCAGCTCGGACAGCGTCCTCTATGCGGCGCTGGAGATGCGGCGACCGGAGGACGACCTTCCCTCGGATGCGCAGGGCGAGGGGCCGGACCTGACCTCACACGGCCAGAGCCGGGATCTCTTCTCGCGGGGAACATGATCCCGGGGACCGTCTCCGACCGGCGTTGAAGGCACGCGGACGGCCTTGCGCCTCGCGTCGTCCGCGATCACTTCGCCAGGCGCGATCCAAGCAGGTTCGGACCCGCCTCGGACGCAGGCTGCAAACCCCGATACATGCAGGGGTCCTGTCGAGGCTGGCGATCCCGGGAGAACGTTCAAACCTATTGCTAGCCAACCGGTTACGTTGGCGAACCGTGGCAAGGTGCCCGTTGATATTCTTGGCAGAAATCCCGGTGTGGCGAACCTCGCCCACGCGGCTGTGGCCCGTATGGTTCGGGACACGCTGGCGCTCGCTGGTGACGGCCTAGAACCCTTCTGGGGCCTCTCTGTCGTCCTAAGGGCCAAGCTGAGCCCCTGGGAACGCCAGAGCCTCGCCTGGGCCGCTCTGATGGCCTGCGACGACGAAGAGGCTGAGGGCATCGCGGAGCGCGTCCTGGGGCCGCCGGAGGGCGCAGGCCACCCGCCGGTGCCGTTCATGGACGTGGCCGAGGAGGCGATGCAATGGGCTGCCTGGGCGTCGCGCGAGGAGCTCAAGACTTACCTCTTGGCGTGCTTCAACGCCCTTCCGGCAACGGAGCGAGCCAAGTTCCTGTCGCTGGTGATGGGGGCGCGGGCAGCATGAGGGTTGCCAACTCCGCCGAACGCCCGACCTTCGACGCGGCCGAGAGCCTGAGACGCTACACGGAGCAGGCTGCGGCAGAGGCTAGGGCCGAATGGCTCAAACAGAACCCCGACAAGGCAGCCCACGCCGCGCGCCAGTCGCGTTTCTACTCGGCTGCTGAACTTGAGGGGAAGGCTGTCCCCGAGCAGCCCTGGCTTGTGCGGGATCTGGTGCCCGACCGCGAGGTGACGCTGTTCTCCGGCGACGGCGGCACCGGCAAGTCGCTTCTGGCCCAGCAACTCGGCATCGGCGTCGCGACGAATAGCGGCTGGCTCGGGATGCCCGTTAAGGCGGGGCGCGTGATCTTCATATCGGCCGAGGATGACGAGGACGAGCTGCACCGGCGGACGGATCGCATCCTGCGGGCGACGGGTCGCAGCTATGACGACCTGGCCGGTCTGACGCTCCGCAGCCTCGCCGGGGAGGACGCGCTGCTTGCAGTCGAGTCGGGCCTCGCCCTCATACACACTGAGTTGTTCAAGGAGTTGGAGCGGCGTGCGACCAAGGACACCCCGGCGCTGATCGTGATCGACACGCTGGCGGACGTGTATCCGTCCAACGAGAACGACCGCACCAAGGTGCGCCAGTTCATCGGCATCCTGCGCGGCCTTGCCAAGCGGCGACAATGCGCTGTGATGCTGCTGGCTCACCCGTCGCTGACCGGACTGACCTCGGGCTCGGGGACCTCGGGTTCGACCGCCTGGAACAACTCCGTCCGGTCGCGGCTCTACCTATCCCGCGTTGCCGACGATGGATACGAGCCTGACCCCGACAAGCGGGTGCTCTCGACCAAGAAGGCCAACTATAGCCAGGTCGGGGGCGAGATCGCCCTGACGTGGAAGGCGGGCGTGTTCACGTCCGACGCCACGCCCAAGGACCTCGACAAGCGGGCTGCCAGTGCCAAGGCCGAGCGGGTGTTCTTGTCCCTGCTGGACGAGTTCACGGCCCAGGGCCGGCGCGTCAACCACGCGGGCGCCTCGACCTACGCACCCTCGCAGTTCGCTAAGCACCCCAAGCGGGAAGGCATCAGCAAGAGCGGCTTTGCCACGGCCATGAACAACCTGCTGAGCGCCGGGACGATCACCGTGGGCGAGGAAGGGCCGCCCTCCCGGCGCACCAAGTTCCTCAAGAGGGCGGGCCAGTGATGACCCTTCAACCCCTGCTTCAACCCCCGTTCAACCCGGGGGCTTCAACCCCCTTCACTCCCGCTTCAATCCCCATTCAACCCCCTAGCCACACACACCCCCATACCCCCAGAGGCGTTGCACCCGCCCTTAGAGGCGGGGGGCACGCCTAACCGACGACCGCGACAGGGCGCCGCTAGAGCACCCGCCGCACGAGGCAGTGAACCGAGACGAGCATGGACATGACCCCACCCACCTTCATCGACGCCCTCTCCACCGGCACAGACAAAATCTGGGGCCTTCGAGCCATCGCCCAAGCGCTCGGCCTCTCGGTGGACACCACAAGGCGCCTGGCCAGCAAGCCGGGTGTGCCGATCTACCAACCGGCCGGGCGATACTTCGCAGTCCGGTCTGAGCTGAACGCGTGGCTCAGGTCGAAGGCGGGCTAATCAAGGCATGTCGCCGTCCGGCTCGAGTGCGAGCATGGCAGCATAGGCCGAAGCCTGCCTTGCCTTGGAGATCGGGAACCTGTGGAACTTGCATAGACCGAAGGTGGTAATCGCCTCACCCGCTGCTGTACGCCCTGGCAGCGGATAGTGGACGACACCGCGCCAGAGCATGCCACCGTCCTTCAGCACCCAGATACGCTCAACGGTCCTGGTGTGCAGGCGAAAGCCTACGATCACCGTCTGGCAGTCATGCTGCCAATGTCTGCACTCAAGTAATCTCGGCATCGGCACACCTCCCCTTGGAGCAGCCATGCGGCCCGAGTTGCCGCAAGGTCAGCTTAGCGCAGCAGCCGGGGGGTGGTCTAGAACTTTCGCCTAGGGGACGGAGACCGGCGGGGGCACAGCGCGTGATATTTGCCCGAAATGGGAAAACGCCGGGCCTCCAAATGCGACGCAAATCAACGTTCTGCTAGGTCCTGCTAGCTACCCGTCCGCCTCGCGCGCGCGATGATGAGCGGACCATGTGGCCCTTCCGCCGCCAGTCTGTTCCCGAAGTCAAAGGTCTCGCTCAACCGAGCGACGACCTCTATGCCCTATTCGGCATCGTGCCCTCGACGGTGTCCGCCGTCCCCGTGACGGCCGAGGCGGCACTCAGGGTCCCGGCCGTGGGCTCCGCCATCCGTGTCATCTCCGAGGCCGTGGCCTGCCTGGACGTCTGCGTGAAGCGCATCGAGGCGGACGGCACCGAGACGGACGTGCCCGACCACCCGGTCCTGCCGCTCCTGCGGGACGAGGCGAACGACTGGACCTCAGGCTTCGAGCTGGTCCGCGACCTTGTCATTGACGCGCTCTCGGACGACGTGGGCGGCCTCGCCTTTGTGAACCGCCTCGAAGGCGGCAGCGTGGCCGAGATCATCCGTTACGCCCGGGCCAGCATCTCGGTCACCTTCGACCCGGTGACGGGCGAGCCCTCCTACCAGATGGGTGGCCAGCCTCTCCCGCGCTCGGCCATGCTCCATGTCCGCAGCCCCTTCGGCCGGGCGCCTCTCACGCTGGCCCGCGAGGCCATCGGCGTGGCCCTCGCCTTGGAGCGGCACGCCGGCCGGCTCTTCGGTCGCGGCGCCCGGCCCTCCGGCGCACTCAAGTTCCCGAAGGGCATGGGCGAAGACTCGGTGAAGAAGGCCCGCGCGGCCTGGCGTGCCACGCACGAGGGCGAGGACACCGGCGGGCAGACTGCCATCCTCTATGACGGCGCCGAGTTCGAGCCGTTCACGCTCGCCAGCACCGACGCGCAGTTCCTGGAGAACCGCAAGTTCCAGATCCTCGAAGTGGCCCGCGCCTTCCGGGTGCCGCCTTCCATGATCTTCGACCTCGACCGGGCGACCTGGTCCAACACCGAGCAGATGGGGCGGGAGTTCCTCATCTACTGCCTGGAGCCGTGGCTCAAGGTGGTGGAAGGCGCGCTCCGGCGTTCGCTTCTCAGCCCTGAGGAGCGGGCCACCCACGTCATCCGCTTCGACCGCGACGACCTCACCCGGGCGGACCTGCAGACCCGCGCCACGACCATCAACAGCCTCGTCTCGGCCCGCGTCATCAACCCGAACGAGGGCCGCTCCTGGCTCGGCTTGGGTCCCTACCCAGGCGGCGAGCAGTTCGCGAACCCGAACATCTCCGCCGCGCTCCCCAAGTCTGAGGGCGGCGCGTGATGGAGCAGGTTCTCAGGGCCGGACAACTGGACCGCCGCGTCCAGATCCGACGCGCCACGCTGGCCGACAACGGCCTGGAGCAGGCGGAGACCTGGGCGGACCACGGCGCCCCTCTCTGGGCCTCCTACGCGCCCGTGGGCGACGCCGAGAGGTGGGCCGCAGGGCAGATGCAGGCGACCCGGATGGCGCGCTTCACGCTGCGCTGGAGCCCCTTCTCGGCCGACATCGACGCCAAGGACCGGCTGACCTTCGACGGTCGCGAGTGGACCATCCTCGGGGCCAAGGAAATCGGTCGGCGCGTGAGCGTCGAGCTGACCGCCGTGGCAGGGGCGGACTGATGGCGACCGGCACCCGCGTCCAACTCTCCGGCTTCAAGGAGCTGGGCGCCCAGCTCAAGCGGCTCAGCACCGCCGTCGCGCGCAACGCTCTGCAGCGGGCCGGGACCTCCGCCATGGAGCCCATGGCCCGCCTCGCCCGCCAGCTCGCGCCCAAGGACACCGAGGAGTTGGCCGAGAGCATCGACGTGGGCACGGTCGCGGCGAACGACAAGGCGGACGTGGGCAAGTATGCCTACCATCTCGCCAAGGCCGCGGGCCTGTCCAACGCCGAGGCCGTGACCGAGAAGCGCAATGCCCTGCGGGCGGTGAAGGGCGAGCGCGGCAACTACTACGCCGACGTCTTCATGGGCCCGGTCGCCGGCCGCGAGAAGCAGGACGTCATCAAGGGCTTCGTGCAGGAGTTCGGCACCCTCACCCGGGAGCCGCAGCCCTACCTCCGCCCCGCCTTCGAACAGGACAAGGGCGCGATGCTGGAGCGGCTCAAGAAGGAAATCTGGTTCGAGGTCTCCTCTGCCATCGCGCGCTCCGAGGCGGCGAAGGCCCGTCGGGCGGCAAGGGGCTGACGCATGGAAGAGGACCTCAAGGCGCTCCTCCTGGCGGACAGCACGGTCCCGACCCTCGTGCCGCCCGGGTCCATCAACTGGCGCAGGCGTCCGCAGGGCATCGGCCTTCCGGCCATCGTGCTGCGGGTCATCAACGACCGGCCCGTTTACACTCTCTCGGACACCACCGACCGCTCGACGGCCCGCGTGCAGGTCGACTGCTGGTCGCTCAGCTACAAGCAGGTCAAGGCCATCAGCCGCGCAGTCCTCCTCTGCCTGAGCGGCCACCGGGACGCGACCTTCTCGCGCATCTGGCTGCTCGGTGCCCGTGACACCCAGGACCCCGAAGCCAAGGACGACCCGGCCGGCGTCAGCTTGGACTTCGAGATTGACTACCGCGTGGGAGCCGCCTGATGGACCGCCTCTACTTCGAGACCAAGCTCATCAGCGACGACGACGGCGCCATCGAGGGCCTCGCCTGGCCCTTCGGCACCCCGGACCGCGTCGGCGACGTAATCGAGAAGGGCGCCTTCGCGGGCGCCTCGCTGCCCCTGCCCATGCTGTTCGGCCATGACCTGAACGACCCCGTGGGCACCTGGGACGCGGCCGAAGAGGCCCCGGATGGCCTCAGGCTCAAGGGCCGGCTCCTGGTGGGCGAAGTGGCCCGGGCGCGCGAGGTGCGGGCGCTGGTGCGCTCCGGCGCCGTGCGCGGCCTCTCGGTGGGCTTCCGCACCCGCAAGGCGGCCAACCGCAAGGGCGGCGGCCGGACCATCACCGACCTCGAACTCCTCGAGGTCAGCCTCGTGACGATCCCCATGCACCCTGGCGCGCAGGTGACGTCCGCCAAGTCGGCGATCCGGGCGCTCGCCCTCGCCGCCTCACTCAACCGCGCTGCGGCGCAACTCAGAAGGTAGCCACCATGCTGCATCAAGGACCCGGCGCCTTCGGCGCCATCGAACGCAAGGGCGAGGAGGAGACGCCGGACGACGTCGTCACCAAGGCCATCGCGGACCTGACCAAGACCGTCGACGAGCGGCTCTCGGCCGTCGAGCAGAAGGCGGACACCACCAAGCTCGTGGAGCGGCTCGCCAAGCTGGAGGCCAAGGCCAACCGCCCCGGCGCGGGTGAGCAGGCCAAGCCTGACCTCGACGAGGTGCGCAAGAGCTTCGCGACCTACCTGCGTCTCGGCAACGCCACCCCGGCCGAAGACCTCAAGACCCTCACGGTCTCCAGCGACCCGCAGGGCGGCTACCTCGCCCCGACCGAGATGGCCTCGGAGTTCATCCGCAACCTCGTCCAGTTCTCGCCCGTGCGGGGCATCGCGAGCGTGCGCTCGACCGCCGCGCCCTCGGTCATCTACCCGACCCGGACCGGCATCACCAACGCCGCCTGGAAGGGCGAGACGCAGGCGCAGACCGCGTCCGAGCCGGCCTTCGGGCAGGCCGAGGTGGTGGTCCGCGAGATCAACACCTACGTCGACATCAGCAACCAACTCCTCGCTGACAGCGCCGGCCAGGCCGAGTCCGAGGTTCGCCTCGCCCTTGAGGAGGACTTCGGCCAGAAGGAGGCGCTGGCCTTCATCTCCGGCGACGGCGTGCTGGCGCCCGAGGGCATCCTGACCAACACCGGGATCAGCTCGACCACGGCGGCCTCTGCCACGGTGTTCACCTCCGACGAACTCATCACCGTCATGTATGCGCTGCCGGCCATGTATCGGAATGCCGGCACCTGGGTGATGAACGGCACCACCCTCGCGACGCTGCGCAAGCTCAAGGACGGCCAGGGCAACTACCTCTGGCAGCCTTCCTACCAGGCCGGGCTGCCCGAGACGCTGCTGGGCCGCCCCATCGTCGAGATGGTGGACATGCCCGACGTGGCGACCGGCGCCGTGCCGATCATCTTCGGCGACTGGTCCGGCTACCGGATCGTTGACCGCGTGGGCCTCTCGGTCCTCGTGAACCCCTACATCCGCGCGACCGACGGCATCACCCGCATGCACGCCACCCGTCGCGTGGGCGGACGCGTCCTGCAGGCCGCGAAGTTCCGCAAGCTCAAGATGGCCTGAGGAGGCAGCCCCGATGCGTGACCTTTCCCGCAACATCAAGACGGCCCTGGCGCTCGCCCCGGCCGTCCTCACCGCCACCGCGAACGGCGTGGCCATCGACCTCAAGGGCGCGAACGGGGTGGCCTTCGTGGTCAACACCGGCGCCCTGGCGGGCTCGGCCATCTTCGCCGCCAAAGTGCAGGAGAGCGACGACGGCTCGACCTTCGCCGACGTCGTCGACACGACCCTGGTGGACAGCAACGCGCCTGCCACGCTGGCGGCGTCGAGCACCTACAAGCTCGGGTATCGCGGCTTCAAGCGCTACGCCCGCGTGGTGCTGACCTACACCTCGGGCACCAGCCTCGCGGCCGGCGCTTCGGCGGTCCTCAACGTGGGCGACCTGCCGGTCGCCTGAGTCCGGTCTCAGGGGCAGCCATGCCGATGAAACCTTCTCGTCTCTGCGGCTGTGGCCGGGTCATCCCCGGCGGGGAGACCTGCGGCCCCTGCACCGCCGAGCGGAAGGCCCGCGCCGAGCAGCGCCGGCCGAACGCCAACGCCCGGGGCTACACCTCGGTCTGGCGCAAGGCCAGCGCCCGCTTCCTTGAGGAGCACCCCTTCTGCCGGCACGATGGCTGCCGCGCGCGGGCGACCCTCGTCGACCACGTTCGACCCCACCGGGGCGACCCCCAGCTCTTCTGGGACAAGACCAACTGGCAGCCGCTCTGCACCACGCATCACAGCGGGGCCAAGCAGCGCGAAGAGCGCCGCAACCCCCTGAGGTAACCCATGGCCACCGACAACTTCCAAAGCTTCGTGAAGGGGCTCGACAGCGTGGCGGACACGCACCGCGTCATCACGCCCGGGACTGGCGTCCTCGACCCCAAGCCGCGCGCCCTCTTCTTCAACGGCACCTCCGCCGGGACCATCACCGTCGAAGATGGGCTCGGCACCTCCATCGTCTACAACTGCCAGCCCGGCCAGGTGCTCCCCTTCCGGGGGACGAAGGTCACGGCGGCCACCGCCACCGTCGTCGGGTGGGAGTGATGGCCATCATCACCCCACCCGAGGCCATGCTCTATGCCCACGTCGACCACGACGAGGAGTACGACCTCATCGTGGGGCTCGTCGACGCGGCGCAGGCCCATATCGAGCGGCTTCTCGGCTTCAGGATCGAGGAGACCTACGGCGGCGAGGATCAGGACCCCGTTCCCGAGGACCTGAAGCTGGCGGTCAACCTGCTCGCGGCCTGGTGGTTCGACAACCGGACGGCGGCCGACGAGGCGCGCCGCGAGGTGCCCTTCGGCGTCCGCGAGATCGTCAACGAGCACCGGGAGTTCACCTTCTGATGAAGGGGACCAAGCCCACCCTGCGCACCGACCCTGCGGCTCTGGGCGAGCTGCCGGCGCCCGACTGGCTCAGCGAGGACGCGGCGGCCGAGTGGACGCGCGTCATGCCGATCCTGACCGAGCGGCGCATCCTGACCGAGGCGGACCTGGGCTCCCTGGAGAACTACTGCACGGCCATCGGGCAGGTGCGGCAGATGGAGCGCCACCTGCAGGACTATGGCCACATCCTCGACGTGGAGGGCGTCTGGAAGCGCAACCCGGCCGTGGGCGTCCAGTCCGACGCCATGACCCGCGCCCGCCTCCTCGCGGCCGAGCTCGGCCTCACCCCCGTCTCCCGCTCCCGCCCGGCGATCCGCGAGGACGCCGACGAAGACGACGACCTGGTGACCTGATGCTGGTCCCGGCCTGGATCAACGACGGCTCCGACATCCCCGACCCGCTGGGCTACGGGGAGCGCGCCGTCGCGTGGCTCAAGCGTCTCAAGCATCCGAAGAACCCCGCGCTTGGCCACCCCTTCCAGCTCGACCCCTGGCAGGAGCGGACCGTCCGGCGCATCTACGGGCCCCGCAACCCGGACGGCTCCCGCGTGGTCCGCCGCGTCGTGCTCCTGCTGCCCCGGGGCAACCGCAAGACCAGCCTCGCCGCCGGGCTCACGCTCCTGCACCTCGTCGGGCCGGAGAAGTCGCCGGGCAACCTGATCGTCTCGGCCGCCTCCGCGCATGAGCAGGCGCTGGAGCTGTTCAACGAGGTGGCCATGGTCGTCCAGAACGACGGGCGGCTCTCGAAGCACCTCTCCGTCCGGGAATACGTCTCCCGCATCGCCTTCCCGCGCGACCGCTCGCGCTACGTGGCGGTGGCCTCCGACGGTAAGGTCCAGCACGGCAAGACGCCGAACGTGGTCATCGCCGACGAGCTGCACGCCTGGGAGGGCCGCGCCGGCCTGCGTCAGTGGGAGGCGCTGGACTCCGCGCTGGTCAAGGTGCCGGGCACGCTCCTCATCGTCGCCAGCACGTCGGGCCGGGGCCAGGAGAACCTCGCCTGGGAGACCGTCTCCTACGCCATCAAGGTCCAGAAGGGCGAGATCGACGACCCCGCCACGCTGCCCGTCATCTTCATGGCTGAGGCCGAGGACGACTACCGCGACGAGGCGCTCTGGTTCGCGGTGAACCCCGGCCTTCAGCACGGCTATCCCGACCTCGCGGGCTTCCGCGACAAGGCCCGCAAGGCCGAGCACTCGCCCTTCGAGCGCGACAGCTTCCTCCAGTTCAACCTCAACCGCTGGCTGGACCAGTCGACCTCGCCCTTTGTCGAGATGCACGTCTACGACCGGGGCGCGGGCGAGGTGGACCTCGACGAGCTGGAGATGGTGCAGGAGCCGGCTTGGATCGGGGTGGACCTCTCGAAGAACGAGGACCTCACCTGCGTGGTCGCGTGCTGGCGCGACGGCGACGACGGCTACCAGGTGCGGCCGTGGTTCTTCTGTCCCGAGGACAACCTGCGCGCCCGGGGCGAGCGGCACGGGGTCGACTACGTCACCTGGGCCGAGCAGGGCTTCATCGTCCCGACCCCGGGCAACACCGTCGACCTCCGCGCGGTGGAGGAGCACGTCCGCAAGCTCTGCGCCGACTTCCCGGTCCGCGAGATTGCCTTCGACCCGACCTACGGCCGGCACATGATGGCCAGCCTCAACGACGACGGCCTGCCCGTGGTGGAGTTCCGGCAGGGCTGGGTCAGCATGGCGCCCGCCGTGAAGGAGCTGGAGCGGGCCATCCTCGCCGGGCGCTTCCGCCACGGGGGCAACCCGGTGCTGCGGTGGAACTTCGAGAACATCCAGCTCCATGTGGATCAGGCCGGCAACCGGTCGTTCCACAAGGGCAAGAGCGGCAACAAGATCGACGGCGCCGTCGCAGCGGCGATGGCCGTGGCGCGCTGCGCCTCGGGCGAGGGCCAATACACCACGGACGCGCCCTGGTTCGACGACGACATGTGGACAGCCTGAGGAGGCACGAACTTTGGATATCTCGGCTTTTGACACCCGCCCCAAGAGTAGTGCAGGCGTCGACATCCCTCTCGTGATCGAGGGCGCGACCCAATACGGCGACGACGACAAGCCCATCACCTTCAAGGTCAAGGGCCTCGCCGATCCGGACGTCCACCGGCTCTACCTGCAGCAGGCCCGCAGCCCCAGCAAGACGCCGGAAGAGGTGCTCGCCGCTGACCTCAGGTTCGCTCAGGTGGCGGTCCTGGGCTGGTCGGCCAACTGGAAGCTGGACGGCAAAGCGGTGCCGTTCTCCCGTGGCGCCGTCGACAAGGTCTTTACCATCCCGGCCATCCGGGCCGCGATCCTATCCCAGGTCACGAAGGAACGTCACTTCATGAACGGGGCCTCAGCCCAGCCGTGAAGATGACCTTCCGCCTCGACGGAGCCACAGAGCTGAAAGAGCAGCTCGACAAGCTCAGGGCTTCCACAGCCAAGGCCGCGCTCCAACGCGCCGGCCTGAAGGCGTTGCAGCCCATGGCGGATCTCGCTCGGAGCTTGGCGCCGGAGAAGACCGGGGAACTCGCCCAGAGCATCGCCGTCGGCGCGCAGGCAAAGAACGACGAGGTGGGGCGCCTCGCCTACCGCTTCGTGATGGGCGGCGGCGGCACCAGGGAGCAGGCTGTCACGGCCATGCGTCAGGCCCGACGTGAGGAGAAGGGCCGGCGCGGCGCATACTACGTCGACCTTTACATGGGTCCGCGCGCCGGTCGCTCCCGGGACGAGGTCATCAAGGGCATCGTGCAGGAGTTCGGCTCCTTCCGCGTGGAGCCCCACCCCTACATGCGTCCGGCCTTCGAGCAGGACAAAGACGCTTTGATGCAGCGGCTCTCGGACGAGGTCCGGGCCGAAGTCGCGAAAGCCATATCTCGCGCCGCCGCGCGCGCAGCCCGAAGGAAGACTTGAATGGACATCGGCCAGCTCCGTGCGGTTCTGAGCCTCGACAGCGGCCAATTTGACCGCGGTGTCACCAAGGCCGAAGGAAGCATGTCCTCCCTCGGCGGCAAGGTGGACGCGCTCGGCGCCCGGATCGCGGTCTTCGGCGCGGCTGCGGCTGCGGCAGGGACCGCCATGGGGACTGCAGCCATGGCGGGTGCGGCTCGGATCGAGGACCTGGTCAACGCGTCCAAGCGTCTGGGTGCGTCCGTCTCGGACTATCAGGCTCTGGAGCTGGCCGCAGGGGAGGCCGGCGTCGGCATCGAGTCCCTGGCCGACAACATGCAGACCATGACCCGCGAGCTGACCGAAGGCGGAGATGCGGCCACCGAGGCCATGAAGCGCCTCGGGCTCAGCGTGAACGACCTCCTGAGCATGGGCGTGAGCGAACGCATGGCGACCGTCGCCGATGCCGTGAACGACCTGGGCCTGTCCACCGGGGAAGCCTCGCTGCTGCTGCAGGACCTCGGCATTCGGTCCCGCGAAATGGCTCTGCTCCTCCTCGATGGTGGGGATGCGATCCGCTCTGCGGCGTCCGACCTCGATGACTATGGGCTCGCCCTCAACCAGGTGGACGCGGAGCGGGTGGAGGCGGCGGGCGATGCGATCGGACGCCTCGGCCTGGTCACCGAGTATGTGAGCCAGCAGCTCGCCCTCAGGATGGTCCCGGCGCTGGGGAGCATGGCCGAGGCCATGACCGACAGCCTGAGGGAGGGGGGTCTCCTGCGCGGCACGATAGACGGCCTGTTGTCCGTGGTGGAACGCTCAGGGGCCTATGCCCTGGCTGCCGGGACCCTCTTCGGGGGTCGCTTCGTGGCCGGGGTCGTGGCGGCACGAGTGGCAACCCTGTCTCTCTCGGGCGCGCTGGGGGTTCTACGCGGTGCCCTGGTTCGCACCGGCATCGGCGCGCTCGTCGTCGGCGCGGGCGAGCTGATCTACCAGTTCGCCGGCCTGGTGCGTGCGACGGGTGGCTTCGGCAGCGCGCTCGGCCTTCTGTCTGACGTGGCCGTGGAGGTCTGGGGTCGGATCGCCACCAGCACCAGGATCATTCCCCTCACCTTCCACGCGGTCATGTCGGAGGTTGAGGCGACCTTCCTGACCGGCTTGTCGAACATGGCCAACTCGTGGAACTCGTTCCTCAACTCGCTGGCCTCGGGCTTTGCCAACATTCCCGGCTTTGGGGAAATCTCCCTCGCGCTCTCCAACGCCGCAATCTCGGCCGGCAGCGCCGTCCACGAGTATAACCTGGCTGCGGAGGAGGCGTCCTTCCACACCTCCGCCTGGGCGTCTCAGGCTGCCAACCTGGCGTCTATCGTCTCGGCCCCCCTCCAAAGCGTTGGGGCGCTCACCTCCGCTGTGGACAGCATGGCCACTGAGATGGAGGCCGGCGCTGGCGCGACCTCCGGCCTTAGCGGGGCGCTCGGCGAACTCGGGGGCGGCGGCTCGGGTGGCGGCTCGGGTGGAGGCGGCGGGGCGGCAGGAAGCGCGGCCCGCGCGACCGAACACCTTGAGGCCGTGGTCAAGAGGATCACCGACGCCATGGACCCGGCCACGGTGCAGGCGGTGTCCTTCAACAAGGCGCTGAACGATGCTGCGATGACTGCGGAGGAGCTTGGCGAGAAGAAAGCCGAGATCCTTATCGGCGGGATCGAGGGCGTCGCGGATGCCTTCGGCGACTTCGTGGCGGGCGGCCTTCGCGACTTCGGCGACTTTGCCTCCTCCATCCTCGACTCGTTCAAGTCGATGTTGTCGCAGATGATTAGCATGGCGGCGCGCAACCGGATCATGCTCTCCATGGGCATCACCGGCGCGGGCGTGGCAGGCCCGGCCGTGGGCATGGCGCAAGGGGCAGGCATCCCCGTCCCGGGCGGGGCGGCGACCGGGGTCATGGGCGGCCTGGGTGGCTTCCTGGGCAACATCGGGACCGGCTTCGGCAACGTCGTCTCCGGCCTCTTCTCCGGCGGCCTGGGCGGGGCGGGGACCGCCATCAGCGAAGCCATGGCCGGGGCCACGTCGGGGCTCGCGGGCCTGGGCACGGCCATCGGCGCCATCGCCGGCCCGGCAGCCATCGCCATCGGCTTGTTCTCGGCCATCAAGGGCAAGACCGAACTCCTCGACAGCGGGCTCAAGGTCACCCTCGACGGCTTCAACGCCTTGGTGGAGACCTTTGAGAAGACGAAGACCACGAGGTTCTTTGGCCTCTCCTCCTCGACCTCGACCTCCTACGACACCGCCGGCAAGGACGTCGCCGGCCCGATCAAGGACGCCTACGACCAGATCACCGGCAATATCCTCGACCTCGCCCGGGTGCTCGGGAAGGGCGCCAAGGACTTCCGGGGCTTCTCCTACGAGTTCCAGCTGAGCCTCAAGGACATGACGGCCGAGGAGCAGGTCCAGGCCGTCACCGAGAAGTTCGGCGAGGTCTCCGACAAGCTCGCGGTCATGGCCGGAGCGTCGGCACGGTTCGCGCAGGAGGGCGAGTCGGCAACGCAGACCCTGGAGCGCATGGTCGCGTCGTTCGGAGTGGTCAGAGATGCGACCCGCGACCTCTGGAACGAGAACCTCAAGGCCGGCGAGGCGGCAACCAAGCTCGCCACCCGCATGGTCGAAGCGGCGGGCGGTCTCGACGCCTTCCGGGCGGCGGTGGAAGTGTTCCGCACGGGGTTCTTCAGCCTGGAGGAGCAGGCCAACACCGCGCAGCGCGTCTTCGCGCGGGGTCTCCAGGAACTCGGCGTCACGGCCCGCATCGAGAGCGAGGCGGACTTCCGTGCCGTCGTGGCGGACCTGCGCGAGCGCGGCATGAGGGTGAAGGCGACCGGCCTTATGGCGCTGGCCGACGAGTTCAAGACGCTCCTCGACCTGCGGGACCGCGCGGCGCAGGAGGCGGCGGACAATCTGGCCAAGAGCGCCCCGCCGTCCAACCCCCAGAGCGCGCTCCACGACCAATACACCGCGCTCCTGGGTCAGATTTACGAGGCCGAGGGCAAGATCGGCGAGGCCCGCAAGCTGGAACTCGCGGCCATGCCCGAGTCGCTCCGCTGGATGAAGGAGCGCCTCTTTGCCCTGGAGGACGAGGCGGCGGCGCAGGCCAAGGCTCAGGCTGTCGCCGAGGAGGCCGCGCGGAAGGCGCAGGCCATCGCGGACGAGCGGGCCGGCATCCAGCGCGACATCTACCAGCAGCTTGACGACACCAAGAAACTCCGCGAACTCGACCTGGCCGCCCTCGACCCGTCCAACCGGGCGCTGAAGCAGCATTACTACGCGCTCCTCGACCAGGCCGCCGCCACCGAGAAGGCCAAGGCTGCGGCTGAGGAGGCGGCGGAGAAGGCCAAGGCCATCGCCGACGAACGCGCGGACCTCGACCGCCAAATCCTGGAAGCGCGCGGCGACACGGTGGCGCTCCTCAGGCTGGAACGCGCTGCCCTCCACCCGCTCAACCGCGCGAAGTTCGACGCCCTGCAGATCGCCAAGCAGCAGGCCGCCATCGAGGACGAGCGCGAAGGGTTGCTGCGGCGGCTCTATGAGGCGACCGACAACCAGGCCGCGCTCGATGCGCTGGAACTCAAGGGCTACCTCGCCGCCAATCAGGAGATGGCCAAATACGTCAGGGGCTTGGAGCGGGCCAAGGACGCCATGGAGGAAGCCCGGGCCGCGATAGACGCCCTCGTCCCCGAGGACTTCGCCTCGCGCTTCGACTTCCTGCAGGCCAAGGGCCGCGCGTCGGCGAACCTCTACGGCGGCACGGCAGGCACCACGACCACGGGTGTCCCGCTCGCCACGGTGCCCGTCCCGTCCGCCCCGGCCTCCACCACCCCCGCCGCCGACCTCGCCACCGAGGTCAAGCGGCTGCGTGAGGAGGTCGCCGCGATGCGCAACGAGCAGCGCCAGATCGGGCTGCAGGGCGTCAGCCTCCAGCAGAAGGAGTCCCGCATCCTCGATAAGTGGGACCGGACCGGGATGCCCAAGGAGGCGGTCGCATGAGATAGGGCAGGATGCGCCCTGGGTTGACTCCTAGCCCGAAGCATCCCCGTCAGCCGGCGAGTGGGTAAACCCCGGCACGTCGCAGGCCCCCTTCAGATGGCGGGGCGGTGCGTCATGGGATCGGAGCGGATGCACCGACCCACACTGAGATTGGGGTTTCAGGGGGGGTCGGGGCGGATGCTCCGGCTCCTCTTGACTCAGAAAGGTAGTTCCTGGACCGAAGCAGTGCCCGGCCCGGTTCGGACAGGTACGACCTCGACAGCAAATCTAGTCTTGCCGACCTGCTCTCCCTGATCGAACTCTTGTATGAAGGTGCGCGAGATCACCTTGTAAACCACCAGTTTGCCGTCAGCGCTGTGGCGTATTCCGATGCGGTCGTCGACGACAGGAACGACTTCCATCTCAAGGTCTTCCATGACGTGGTCTTGGTCGTTGAAGTTCCCGCCACGCTCATACAGTCGCACTTGGAACATCAGTCTCTCCTGCTTTTAGCCTGTGTGCGCGCTTACACGGCTCGAACCTAATGAACTTTGTCGGAGCGCTCCGACAATGTCATGTCGCCATGACAACTTGTCGGGCCGCCACGACCCTAAAGAGATGGTTCAGGAACATCTCCAGGTGTGTGGAGACACCACCTCCTCATCCTCAGCCCTACTCTTCGCCGTCCTCTCCGGCATTACGCCTCTTCAGATCGGAGAGATCGAGTGGCTCCCCACCGAGGTAATGCTTGGTTATGACGCCCTCCAAGACATGCAACCGATGCGTCACGTCGCGCAGAACCTCCTGCGTGCGCTCTAGCCTCACATCGGATTCTTTCTCGAAGGACTCCTGCAGCCGAGCCACCATCTCAGCGTTCATAGATCGGCTGTTCTCCTCAGCCGCCTGGCGAATGCGCTCCCGCATCCCATCCGGGAGACGGAGGACATACTTATCCTGTTCCTGTGGCTTGCGTTCGGTCATGATGGCGATGAGCCATAAATGACCTCTTGACGCAATGCAGGCTCTGAGCCATATGTAAGATGTGGCTCAGAGCCATAAACTTCCGGGAGCGTCCTATGAGCAGCGCAGCGGTGGACAAGTTCGTGATCCGCCTCCCTGACGGCCTACGACAAGCGATCAAAGAAGCAGCCGCGTGCAACCGGCGCACGATGAACGCGGAGATCGTCTTTCACCTTGAGCGCATCTTCCGTGAGGCACCGCAACACGACGCTGCGGCCTAAAACGAGTGAAGGCCGCCGGGGCTGGCCCCCCAACGGCCTTCGTTGAAACCCATCCGCTAAGAAGGCTTCCCCATGAACGTAACATCTCAAGGGGCTGGTTTCCAGCCCACGACCCGTCGCGCCCTGATGAAAGGTGCGCTCGCTGCCCCCGCCGCCCTGGTGGGCGCTCCCGCTCTGGCCTCCACCGATACGCCGATCATGCAGCTCTTCCGAGAGTTCGAGGATATGGAAGGGCGGATCAACGACCACGCGACTAGCAGCGAGGAAGCCGACCGCCTCTATCCCATCCTCCGCAATTTGGAGGACAGGATGGCGGAGGAACCCGTCACCTGCCTCGCGGACCTCGCCGCAAAGGTGTTGGCCTTGACGACCCTCCGTGACGAGGTGGGCAGCATCTACGACCCCGGCGTCCTGGCGGAGTGCGAAGCCCTCGTGAAGGGAGCGGCCCAATGACCGCGACCCACACCTCCCGCCGCAACATGCTGAAAGGTGCCGCCATGCTGACCGCTATTCCTGTCGCCGTCTCCGCCTCGGCCATTCCCTTCTTCGACGCGGGCGACGAGGCCGACACGCCCGTGATGCAGCTTTACCGCCGCTGGCGGGCCTACCGGGACTGGCTCAACGGCCCGGAGACCCGCGAGGTGTCCGAAGACGAGTTCAACCGCCTCGTGGATGCGCTGGACCCCATGGAGCGGGAGATGGAGGGCCTGCCCGTACAAAACATGACAGACCTCGCGGCCAAGGTGCTCTGCCTCACCGGCGACGGCGAGATGCTCCTGGACGAGCGTGGCCCGCACCCCTTCGCCAGCGAGTGCCGGGCGTTACTCAAGGAGGGCTGAAGACAGTCGCCTGCCCTATTGCGGGATGATTACAAATAGTGTAAATATCCCGTACCAGGATAGGAGAACACGATGCACAGCATCACAAGTCTGGCGGACAAGGCGAGCCTCCCGAGGCGGACTGTCCAATACTGGCATGACCAAGGAGTCATTGAGCCCGTCAATCGTGACCCTCTCGTCTACGATGATGAGGGGCTGATCCTAGTGCGACTGTTAGCTGGGCTCACTCAACTGAGACCAGCGATCCAAGCCGTCAAGGAAATCGCTCGCATTCTGCGCCTGTGCCTCGAAGAGGACGAAAGCGTGCCGGCCAATGTCGCCGACGCATTTCGCGCCGCACGGAACGGTAACGAAGCCTACTTCGGCATTACGCCCGAGTTGTTGTCGAACCCGGGCTCAAACGAAGACGAAGACGAAGACGACTTCTGGCCTTGGACCTTCGGTGCAGTCGGAGAGTCCCGGCTCCAGCGTGCTGTCGTCGAATGCGTGAAAGACCGGCCTCATCTGGGTGTCACCGTGGTGAACCTCACCTACTGCTTCAACCTCCACCGGCAGCACGGCATCGTCCATCAATAGGGACCTAACGAATGGCCAACCGCCCTGCCCTCATCAAGCAAGCCGATCTAACGCGGATCGCAAAGGCGATGCAGTCGGCGGGCGTGGCGGAGTGGCGGCTGGAGATGGAGCCTTCGGGCAAGATGGCCATCATCGCGGGCCAGTCGGGCGCAGCACCGGCGGCCCGCAAGAGCGACTGGGATGATCTATGAAGCGCAAGCGGCAGTTTCCCGGTGCCACGCCCTACACCGACCGGCATGGCACCCGCCGCTGGCGCTACCGCAAGCACGGCAAGAGCTTCGAACTGGGCACGTCCTACGGCTCGGAGGAGTTCGTCCGCCGCTATGGGGAGGCCGTGAAGGGCGCCAAGCCTGCCGGCCGGATCGGCGCGGATCGCACGACCCCCGGGACCATCGCAGACTTGGTCGCCCGCCTCCTCGACAATCTCACCGCGCGCAAGGACCTCGCCTCCTCGACCAAGGCCAACTATTGCGGGATCTATGAACGGTTCCGCGAAGAGCATGGCTGGCGTCGCGTGGCAGGTCTCGACGCCCACGCGGTTGAGCGGCTGATCGCCAAGAAGACCGAGACGCCGGCAGCGGCCAACAACTTCCGCAAGCGGCTGTCTCAGCTCCTCGACCTCGCGGTGTCCCTGAAATGGCTTCCCGCGAACCCTGTCCGGGAAACGAAGTCTCTGCCGATGCCGGGCACCGGTCTGCACACATGGAGCGAGGCCGAGATTGCCCGCTTCTTCGAGGTGCATAAGCCGGGCACCCTGCCCCACATGGCTGTGACGCTGATGCTCTACACGGCGGCGGCCAAGGTCGATGCGGTCAAGCTGGGATGGTTCAGCATCAAGGAGACCTTCGAAGGCCGGCGCATTGAATACCGGCGCCAGAAGACCCGCCGGGGCGACGCGCCCTTGGTGTCCATCCCGATCCACGACGACCTGGCTGCGGTGCTGGCGGTCTGGCCCAAGGAGTGCGGCACCTTCCTTGAGACCGCCTTCGGCAAGCCCCGTAGCGCGGCCGGCCTGGGCAACGATATGCGCGAGTGGTGTGACGCGGCGGGCCTGCCCGTCTGCACGTCCCACGGCCTCAGGAAGGCCATGGCGCGACGGCTCGCGGAGCAGGGCGCGACGGCTCCGCAGATCATGGCCGTGACCGGCCACAAGACGCTTTCCGAGGTCCAACGCTACATCGCGGAAGCCTCGCGCCCGAAGATGGCGGGGGACGCAATGGCCCTCCTGGCACGTCCGATGGGCGGCAATAACGTGGCGAACCTCGCCGAAAGGTTCGCCACAAACCGCGACAAACCCTAATGCCCATAAGGAGTTAGCTAGAGTGTCTGGCGATCCCGGGAGGACTCGAACCCCCAACCAGCCGCTTAGAAGGCGGCTGCTCTGTCCAGTTGAGCTACGGGACCGCTGCCCATCCTCCTACCCCGGAACCTCAGGGAGGAAAAGCGCGCGGGAACGCCGGGGCGCTCCCATGGGTTTCGGTGCGGCAAGCCCCAGGAGGAGCCCATGACCCGAACCCCGATCCTCGCCCTCGCGCTCGCCGCGCTGGCCGCACCCGCCATGGCCCAGGAGAACCAGCCCGCCACCGAGAGCCAGGAGACGCGCCCCACCAACCAGACCACCCAGTTCACCAGCGAGGGACTGCAGGAACAGAACCGCCAGGAGGTCGAGCAGGCCGCCGAGACCCAGTCTCAGCCCGAGAACGCCATGGGCGAGGGCGAATGGAGCCAGGGCGGCACCGGCGCCCTGATCGCGGCGGACGGCACCCAACTCGGCAACGTCTCGATCGCGGCGACCGCCTCGGGCTACGCGCTCGTGACGATCAACGCCGAAGGGATCCCCGAAGGCGTCCACGGCGTCCACGTCCACCAGGTGGGCGACTGCTCGGGCGCGGGCTTCGAATCGGCGGGCGAGCACATCTCCGGCAACGACGAGCACGGCGTGATGACCGACACCGGCCCGCATCCGGGCGACCTTCCCAACATCACGGTGGCAAAGGACGGCGTGGTGGCGATCGACGCCTTCGCCCCCGCGCTCACCATGGACATGGTCTTCGACGAGGACGGCAGCGCCGTCATCATCCACGCCGACGCCGACGACTACACGACGCAGCCCGGCGGCAACTCCGGCGACCGCATCGCCTGCGCGGCCATCCAGGCTGCGCCGGGCACCGAGGACGACGCGACGGTGGACAGCGACGAGGCCCAGCAGCAGGCCCCGGCCGACGCCCCCGCGAACGGCGAAACGACGCAACCTGCCGAGGGCGAGACCGACTCGAACGGCGGCTGACGTCGCCCGGACCGGCGGCGGACCCCCGCCGCCGATCCGCTCAGTGGGTCCAGGGCTCCCGGCGCCCGGAGGCGAAGTTCTCGCCGTAGCCGCCGGGGCGGATGTTCATCTTGCGCTCGTGGTCCGGCACCACGACCACCTCGATCCCCTGCTTGAGCGCATAGGCCATCGCGGCCTCCTTGGTGTCGAAGGTCATCCGCACCTGCGTCTGGGTGTCCAAGCTTCCGGTCCAGCCCATCAGCGGGTCGATGTGCCTTTCCGAGCCGGGCTCGAAGTCGAGCACCCAGTCGCTCGTCGTGGCGCTGCCGATCTGGGTGTTGTTCCGGGGCATCTTGGAGATGCGTCCGCGCATGTAAGGGCCTCCTGATCCGGGTCCCGCGCCTTGTGCCGGAACCCCTCCCCGCGCGCAAGCGCGAGGCTTGTTTCAAGAACGAAAAGGGACCAGATAGTAACGTCTCCCCCATCCCGGACAGCCCCCATGCACAACAACTCGCCCGAGCAGATGCCCATGCTCTTCGGCCCCAAGAAGCCGCTCGCCGACAGGCGCGAGAAGCTGGAGGGCGGCAAGCGGTTCGTGATGAAGACCGACTTCGAGCCTGCCGGCGACCAGCCCACCGCCATCGTGGAGCTGTCGCAGGGCGTCGAGGGCGGGGAGCACAACCAGGTCCTCCTCGGCGCGACCGGCACCGGCAAGACCTTCACCATGGCCAAGGTGATCGAGGCGACGCAGCGCCCCGCGATCATCCTCGCGCCCAACAAGACGCTCGCCGCGCAGCTCTACGGGGAGTTCAAGGGCTTCTTCCCCGACAACGCCGTCGAGTACTTCGTCAGCTACTACGACTACTACCAGCCCGAGGCCTACGTTCCGCGCTCGGACACCTACATCGAGAAGGAATCGCAGATCAACGAGCAGATCGACCGGATGCGCCACTCGGCCACCCGGGCGCTGCTGGAGCGCGACGACGTCATCATCGTGGCCTCGGTCTCCTGCATCTACGGCATCGGGTCCGTGGAGACCTACTCGGCCATGACGCAGGATTTCTTCGTCGGCCAGAACTACGAGCAACGGCAGGTCCTCGCCGACCTCATCGCGCAGCAGTACCGGCGCAATGACGCCGCCTTCGCGCGCGGCTCCTTCCGGGTGCGCGGCGACGCGCTGGAGATCTGGCCCGCGCACCTCGAGGATCGTGCCTGGCGCATGAGCTTCTTCGGCGACGAGCTGGAGTCGATCACCGAGTTCGACCCGCTGACCGGCCACAAGGAAGGCTCGTTCGACCGCATCCGCGTCTACGCCAACAGCCACTACGTGACGCCCCGCCCGACGATGGCCCAGGCGATCAAGGGCATCAAGGAGGAGCTCCGCGTCCGCCTCGCCCAGCTCGTCTCCGAAGGCAAGCTGCTGGAGGCCCAGCGCCTTGAGCAGCGCACCAGCTTCGACCTCGAGATGCTCGAAGCCACCGGCGTCTGCAACGGCATCGAGAACTACTCGCGCTACCTCACCGGCCGCGCCCCCGGCGAGCCGCCGCCCACCCTCTTCGAGTTCATCCCCGACAACGCCATCGTCTTCGCGGACGAGAGTCACGTCTCCGTCCCCCAGATCGGCGGGATGTACCGGGGCGACTACCGGCGCAAGTTCACGCTCGCGGAGCACGGCTTCCGCCTCCCCTCCTGCATGGACAACCGCCCGCTCAAGTTCGAGGAATGGGACGCCATGCGGCCTCAGTCCGTCTTCGTCTCCGCCACCCCCGCCGCATGGGAGCTGGAGCAGGCCGGCGGCGTCTTCACCGAGCAGGTCATCCGCCCCACCGGCCTCCTCGACCCCCGGATCGAGGTGCGCCCGGTCACGACCCAGGTCGACGACCTCCTCGACGAGATCCGCCGCGTCTCGCGCGACGGCTACCGCACGCTGGTGACGACCCTCACCAAGCGCATGGCCGAGGACCTGACCGAATACCTGCACGAGCAGGGCATCAAGGTCCGCTACATGCACTCGGACATCGACACCATCGAGCGGATCGAGATCCTGCGCGACCTCCGCCTCGGCGCCTTCGACGTGCTGGTGGGCATCAACCTCCTGCGCGAGGGCCTCGACATCCCCGAATGCGGGCTGGTGGCGATCCTCGACGCCGACAAGGAGGGCTTCCTGCGCTCCGAGACCTCGCTGATCCAGACCATCGGCCGCGCCGCGCGGAACGCGGAAGGAAAGGTCATCATGTACGCCGACCGCATCACCGGCTCCATGGAGCGCGCCATGCGCGAGACCGAGCGTCGGCGCGAGAAGCAGATGGCCTACAACCTCGAGCACGGCATCACGCCGACGACGATCCGCAAGAATGTCGAGGACGTGCTGGCCGGCGTCTTCAAGGGCGACACCGACCAGAGCCGCGTCACCGCCAAGATCGACCGCGTGGTGGCTGGGAGTAACCTCCAGGCGGTGCTGGAGGGCCTCCGCGCCGACATGCGCAAGGCCGCCGAGAACCTGGAGTTCGAGGAAGCCGCGCGGCTTCGGGACGAGGTCAAGCGGCTGGAGACCGTGGACTTGGTGCTCCACGACGACCCGCTGGCACGGCAGCAGGCCGTGGACAAGGCGGTGGAGGACGTGGAGAAGGCCAGCGGGCGGAGCACGGCCGGACGGCCGGGGCAGCGTGGGGGGAATGTGAAGAGGAAGGGTCGGGGGAGATAGAGAAATTTATGGCCCGAGCGGAGGCTGGAAGAAATGTGAGAGCAAATTCTCATCTGTGAGGTGCTCGCAGAACCAACGAAATTGAAAGAACTCCATAATAAACCTGTTGTACATATGTTCGCCAATAAACACCTTTACATTGTGCATACCACCGTTAAGCTCAAGCGCCCCCATTGCGCTTTCAGACTCTGTAAGCTGAACATTGTATCCCTTTAGCGCCACCATTTCACGCATTGCGTCGAAATCATACGCCACACCCAGCACAATACCCGCTGAGTAGAATTTAGCGCATACCTCAGGGTCTTCTATCCATATAACAGGCGGCCTGATTGGATCGCCTGGGCGTTGTTGCACAACCCTGTGGCGGGTGCTCGCGTAGGGACCCGTGGCGCCTATCTGGGCACTCATGAGCAAGCCGTCTCCCGCCCGCTATCGCACGACGAACTGGCC
>NZ_KK088638.1 GCF_000600335.2 Rubellimicrobium mesophilum DSM 19309
GCCCCGGCGGCGCCCCGGCGGCGGGCGGAGCGCGCCTCCGGCGCCTGGGAACCGGGCTGCGGGGCCGGCCCGGTCGCCGCGTCGGTCATGCTGCCCGGCGAAGGCCGGCGTCGGACGCGCGGCAGGTCATGCCGCGCGCACCCCGGACTTGCCCAGCACCGCCAGCGTGGCGCCGTCGACGCCGGAGAGGATCTCCTCCCCCTCCTCAAGGCCCAGCATCTCGGCCAGGCGGGCGCGGGCGCGGTTGGCGCGGCTCTTCACGGTGCCCACGGCCACCCCCATCATCACCGAGGCCTCCTCGTAGGCGAAGCCCGAGGCGCCCACCAGGATCAGCACCTCGCGGTGCTCGGGCGAGAGGCGGTCGAAGGCGCGGCGAAAGTCGGCGAGGGCGAGGCGCCCGTCGTGGGACGGCTTCTCGCAGAGCGCGGCGGCGTAGATCCCCTCGGGGTCGGCGACCTCGCGGCGCGTCTTGCGCTTGTCGGAGTAGAAGGTGTTGCGCAGGATGGTGAAGAGCCAGGCGCGCAGGTCGACCCGGGCTGGAACCTGTCCAGGTTGGTCCAGGCCTTGACGATGGTGTCCTGCACGAGGTCGTCCGCCGCCGCGACGTTGCGGGTGAGCGAGATGGCGAAGGCCCGGAGCGCGCCCAGATGCTCGGGCAGCTCGTCGCGGGGGTCGCGCGCGCCGATGGGGAGCACGCCCTCGGGCCGGCCCACGACCACCCCGGACGGCGAGTCGGACTCGGGACTGGGCGCGGGGGCCTCGGCGGTGTCCGGAATCCCCGTGGCCTGGGATTCCTTCATTTGCCGGTCTCCTTGGCGCGGAGCTGCGCTATGAGATCCTTGAAGCGGTCGGGGATGTCCTCGCTCAGCGCCTCCTCGTAGACGCGCTTCAGGTTTTCATCGATCTGCTGATGAAGCCTGCTCTTCCCCTTGCTATCCGCCATTTCCACATACATGCCCAAGTCTGTCCCCGCGTCTGTCCCGCCCATCGTTCGGAACCGAACGCACGAGGACGGCGTTCGGTTCCCGGGAGATGGGAGAGGGACAGTTCCATGACGCAATACTTCGCCTCCGCCGTGGGGGCCAGCCTTCCGCAACTGCGACGTTACGCTCGTGCCCTCACGGGGAGCCAGGACGCGGGGGACGGGCTGGCCGCGCGGACGCTGGAGGCGCTGATCGCCGACCCGGCGGTGGCCGAGGAGACCGAGCCCAAGATCGCGCTGTTCCGCGCCTTCCACCGGGTCTGGTCGCAGGCCGGCGCGCCGCTCGAGGAGGCCGAGACCCGCGTCGAGGCGCGCGCCCAGGGCCACATGGCGCGGCTCACCCCGCTGACGCGCGAGGCGCTGCTCCTCCACGCCATCGAGGGCTTCCTGCCGCAGGAGATCGGCGCGATCATGGGGACCACGCCCGAGACCGCCAGCGAGCTCATCGACACCGCGATCCGCGAGATGGAGGAGTCGGTCGCCGGCCGCGTCATGGTGATCGAGGACGAGGCGATCATCGCCATGGACATCAGCGCCATCGTCCGCGAGATGGGCCACCGCGTCACCGGCGTCGCCCGCACCCGCACCGAGGCGGTGCGCCTCGCGCGGGAGGTGAAGCCCGACCTCGTGCTCGCGGACATCCAGCTCGCCGACAATTCCTCGGGCATCGACGCGGTGAACGACATCCTGGGGGAGTTCCACGACCTGCCGGTGATCTTCATCACCGCCTTCCCCGAGCGTCTGCTGACCGGCGCGCGGCCCGAGCCCGCCTTCCTCATCACCAAGCCCTACTCCGAGGAGCAGGTCCGCTCGGCGGTGAGCCAGGCGATGTTCTTCGCTTCGACCGAGACGCTGGCCGCCTAAGGTGGCGGGGCCGTCAGTCCCCCCACGGCCCCTCTCGGTCGACGCCCCCGGGCCTCCTCCCCGGCCCGGGGGCTCCCCGCGGGCGGGCGCAGGTCAGCCCGTCCCCCCCGCGAGATGGGCGAGGATGTCCTCGGTCGAGAAGGGGCGCGCCAGCACCGGGAAGCCCAGTTCCGCCCCCTCCGTCTCGGCGGCCTCGCCTATCAGCACGACGCGCCCGCCCCGCGTGGCGATGGCCCGTGCCAGATCGGATTCGCGGTGCTCTCGCGGGGCCTCGGCCACGAAGGCCACGGCGAGCCGACCGACGTCGCCCAGCGCCGGCAGCGCCTCGGCCGGCGAGGCGACGGTGACGACGCGGGCGCCGGGATCGCGGTCGGCGATGGTCATGGCGATGTCCTGCGCCACGACGACGTGACGCAGCACGATCAGGTAGGCCGGGCGGTCCGCGCCGCCCCGCGCCGTGTCGGTCATCCTGGAGGTCCCCCGCTCCGGTTCGCGGCCACTCATGGAACATACCGCGACGGGCCGCATTAAACTACGACATATGAGCCACCCCTTTTCCGCCGCCCGAATGCCGACCGTTCCCTGCCGCGACTGCCCGCTCCGGCGGCAGCCCCTCTTCGTGCCCTTCACCGAGGAGGAGGTGCTCTTCATGGAGCGCTTCAAGCAGGGCGAGCTCCGCGTCGATCCCGGCACGACCATCCTGATGGAGGGCTCGAACAGCCCGCAGCTCTACACCGTGCTGCGCGGCCAGGGGGTGCGCTACAAGACGCTGGAGGACGGGCGGCGGCAGGTCATCAACTTCCTCTTTCCCGGCGACTTCACGGGCCTGCAGGCTGGCCTCATGGGCGAGATGAAGCATTCGGTCGAGGCGAGGACGCCGATGACGCTCTGCGCCTTCGACCGGGCGGAGCTCTGGCAGCTCTTCAAGGAGCAGCCGGCGCGGGCCTACGACCTCACCTGGATCGCCGCCGTGGAGGAGCACTTCCTAGGCGAGACCATCGCCACGCTGGGCCAGCGCGACGCCGTGCAGCGGGTGGCCTGGGCGCTGCTGAAGATCTGGCAGAGGCTCCGGGCGGTGGGGCTGGAACGGAACGGGACGGTGCCCCTGCCCTTCCGCCAGCAGGACCTCGCGGACGCCCTGGGCCTCAGCCTCGTGCATACCAACAAGACGCTGGCGCGGCTGCGGGCCCGGCAGCTCTGCGACTGGTCGGAGAGGGCGCTGCGCGTCCTCGACGCCCCGGGCCTCGCGGCGCTGGGCCTCGTGGAGGCGGAGCCGCCGGAGCGGCGGCCGCTCATGTGAGGGACGGCGCCTCCAGGAACGCGAGGAGGCGCCATTCGGAGGGGGAGAGGCCGGGAAGGGGCTCGGCGGGGGGAAGCTCGGGCACCTCGCCGGCGAGGCCCAGCACGCGCGGGTGGATGTAGTGGGCCTTGGCCACCGTGGGCGTGTTGTGGAGCCGCTGCGAGGCGGCCTCGGCCAAGTCCTTCACCTTGGGCTTGCCCCCCTGCTCCAGGAGCTCGAAGGCGGCGAGCGTCCCGGCCCAGGTGCGGAAGGTCTTGGCGGTGAAGGCGAGGTCCTCGTCGCCGTCGGCCTCGTCGAGATAGGCGTTGAGCTGGGTGGAGGAGAGCGAGTGGACCTGCCCCATGCGGTCCACCCAGGTCAGCAGCTCCGCCCCGGGAAGGTCCGAGGCCTTCTCGAGGATACGCAGGAGGCGGGAGTCCTTGAGCGAGCGGCGCACACGCTGGCCCGACTTGGCCTTGAAGTCGAGACGGATCTCGCCGTCGCGGAGGCGGACGTGCCTGTTGCGGAGCGTCAGCGCCCCGAAGCTGCCGTTCTCGCGCGCGTATTCCTCGTTGCCGACGCGCAGCGACAGGCGGTCGATCAGCGTCACGGCGGCGGCGAGCGCGAAGCGCGGCTCGCCCGGGGGCGCCTTGAGGTCGCGCCGGACGCGGTCGCGGATCGCGGGGAGGGCGTGGCCGAACTCCACCAGCTTGTCGTACTTGTTGCCCGCGCGGTGGAGCGACCATTCGGGGTGGTAGCGATACTGCTTGCGGGCCCTCGCGTCGTAGCCCGTGGCCTGGAGGTGGCCGTTGGGGAGCGGGCACATCCAGACGCGCTCGTAGGCCGGGGGGACGCCCAGCTTCTCCAGCCGCTCGCGCTCGGGGCCGCGCTCGATGCCGGTGCCGTCGGGGGCGATGTAGCTGAAGCCCTTGCCGCGCTTCACGCGCCGGATGCCGGGCATCGCGTCGGTGACGTAGACGAGCCCCTTGGGCATCTCCAGAGGGGCGGACTGCGCGGGGCCGGGGGTGTCGGGGCCGAGGGTGCCGGACTCCATGTCCTCGATGACGTCGGTGTCCTTCACGGGGCCTCCACCTCCGGGGGCCCTGGTCCCATGGCCCCCTGCCTGTCGGAACGCCGTGCCCCCGCCCCGGGGTTCCGGCCGCTCAACCGGGCGTGACCCGCACGATTCCGCCGTCCTCGAAGTCCGTGAGGAGGAGGAGCGAGCCGTCCGGCAGCTCCTCCACGTCGCGGACGCGGCCGAGGTCGGGGAGCATCCGCTTCTCGCCCGCGACGCGCTCGCCGTCGAGCCGGATGCGCACGAGGCCGCCGGGGTTGAGGGAGCCGATCAGCAGGTCCCCCCGCCAGTCGCCGAAAAGGGTGCCGCCATAGAAGTCCATGCCGCCCGGCGCGATGACCGGGTCCCAGTAGTAGTTGGGCTCGGCGAAGCCCTCGGCGCGGGGCTGCCCGGTGCCGACGGGGGTGCCATCGTAGTTGAGCCCGTAGGAGACCTCGGCCCAGCCGTAGTTGGTGCCGGGGACGGACAGGTTCAGCTCGTCCCCACCCATGGGCCCGTGCTCGATGGTCCAGAGCCGGCCCTGGCCGTCGATGGCCGCGCCCTGGACGTTGCGGTGGCCGAGCGTCCAGACCTCGGGCCGGCCGCCGCCTTGGACGAAGGGGTTGTCGCCCGGCACGGTGCCGTCCACGTTGACGCGCACGACCTTGCCCCAGGTGGTCGAGAGGTCCTGCGCGCGCCAGCGCTCCTCGGGGTCGTAGTGTTCGCCGGTGGTGACGAAGACGTGGCCCTGGCCATCGGGGACGACGCGGGAGCCGTAGTGCATGGGATCGGCCGAGGGAGGCTGCTGGACGAAGATGTCCTTGACGTCGGTGAGCCGCGTCCCGTCCTCGGAGAGGGTGCCCCGCGCCGCGGCGGTGGCGACGAGACCCTGGCCCATGGGCTTGGCGTAGGTCCAGAAGACGGTGCGGTCCTGGGCGAAGCCGGGGGAGACGGCGACATCGAGGAGCCCGCCCTGCTCGCGCGCGTCCACCTCGGGGAGGCCGGCGATGGGATCGGAGAGGGTGCCGTCGGGAGAGACGAGGCGCATCCGGCCGGGGCGCTCGGTCACGAGGAAGCTCCCGTCGGGGAGGCGGGCGATGCCCCATGGGTGCTCAAGGGACCCGGCGAAGGGGGTGGCCTGCACGGCCGTCGCGGGGAGCTCGGGCGCGCGGGTCTGGTTCTCCCAGGCGGGCTGGTAGGGGGCGTTGGGCGGGCCCTGCTCGACCTGCGCGAGGGCGGGCAGCGGCAGCAGGGCCAGGATGGTCGCGAGTCGCATGGGGTCCTCCGCTCGGATCTCCGGACGGAGCTAGGGCGTGGGCATGTCCCGTCCCCCCACATCCGCGCGAGCCAACCGGGAACACGCCCAGGCGGCGGCCTCGGCGACGGTGGGGTCCTCGGCGTTCAGGTGGCCCTGCGCGGCAGGGAGGAGCGCGGGGTCGCCGGAATTGCCGATGGCGTAGAGGACGTTCCTCAGGAAGCGGGCGATGCCGATGCGCTTGACGGGGCTGCCCGGGAAGCGGGCGCGGAAGGTCGCGTCGTCCAGCGTCGCCAGCTCCGCGAGGCGGGGCGGGCCGTCCTGGCGGAGGTAGCGCAGCTCGGAGGCCTGGACCGCGAACTTGTTCCAGGGGCAGGCGGCGAGGCAGTCGTCGCAGCCGTAGATGCGGTTGCCGAGCTTGCCCCGCAGCTCCTCGGGGATCGGGCCTTTGTGCTCGATGGTGAGGTAGGAGATGCAGCGGGTCGCGTCGAGCCGGTAGGGCGCGGGGAAGGCGCCCGTGGGGCAGGCGTCGAGGCAGCGGCGACAGGAGCCGCAATGCGAGACCTCGGGCGCGTCGGGCGGCAGGTCCACGGTCGTGAAGATCGCGCCGAGGAACACCCAGTTGCCGAAGTCGCGCCCGAGGAGGTTCGTGTGCTTGCCCTGCCAGCCAAGGCCCGCCGCCTGGGCGAGCGGCTTCTCCATGACTGGCGCGGTGTCCACGAAGACCTTTCCCTGCGCGCCCGGCTCCTGCTCCAGCAGCCAGCGCAGGACCCGCTTGAGGCGCGGCTTGACGCTGTCGTGGTAGTCGCGGCCCTGCGCGTAGACGCTGACGGCGGCGCGGTCGGGGTGGCCGAGGACGTCCAGGGGATCGTGCTCGGGCGCGTAGCTGTCGGCGAGCATGATGACGCTCCGCGCCTCGGGCCAGAGGGCGGTGGGGTCGCCTCGCCAATGGGCGCGATCGGCCATCCACTCCATCTGGCCGTGGCGCTCCTCGGCGAGGAAGGCCTGGAGGCGACCCATGGCCTCGGGGATCGCGTCGGGGCGGCAGATGCCCATGGCAGCGAAGCCGGCGGCGCGCGCCTCCTCGGCGAGACGCTCCTTCAGGGGCCGCGCGTCCACGGGCGCCTTGCGGCGCGGCGCGGTTGGCTCAGAAGTCGAGGTCCGCATAATGGGCGGCCGGGCGGAAGCCCGGGACCTGGTCGGCGAGGAGCGAGCGGAAGGCCGGGCGGGACTTGATCTTGGCGTACCAGTCCTTGACGGACTCGTACTTGTCCCAGGGGACATCCGAGACGTAATCGAGGCAGCTCAGTTGCGCCGCCGCCGCGAAGTCGGCGAGGGTCATGTCGTTGCCCCCGAGCCAGCGGCGCGTCTCCAGCAGGTGCGTCATGTAGCCGAGGTGGTACTTGATGTCCCGCGCGCCGGCCTTGACGGCCTGGGAGTCGGGGACGCCGCCGCCGCGCAGCTTCTTGAAGACCCGCTCGCCCATGAGGCGCTTGGTGACCTCGGCGTGGAACTTGCCGTCGAACCAGGCGCAGAGGCGGCGCACCTCGTAGCGGCCATCGGGGTCGCGAGGGAAGAGCGGCGGCGCGGGGACCGTCTCCTCGAGGTATTCGCAGATGGCCTGGCTGTCGGCGAGCGTCTTGCCGTTCAACCGCAGCACCGGGACCTGACCGGCCGGGTTGCGGCGGAGAAAGTCGAGGTCCTGTTCCCAGTAGCGCTCCTCCACGAGCTCCACCTCGATGCGCTTCTCGGCGAGGGCGAGGCGCACCTTCCGGGAGTACGGGGAGAGCGGGTAATGGTAGAGGCGGTTCATGCGAACGGTCCGGCGGTCGGGGGAGCGTCCGACCCATGCCGCAACGGGGCCCCGCGTTCAAGGGGAAGCGGCCTCCTCGAAGCAGGCGGCGCGACCATCCGCCTCGATCGTGGCGGCGCCGTCGAGGATGCTGCGGGCGCGGGCGCGCAGGGAGTCGGTGGGGTTCGCGGGGTCGCGGGTCTTGGGCGAGGGCAGGATCGCGGCGAGGCGGGCGGCCTGCACCTCCGTGAGGTCCGAGGCCGGGACGCCGAACCAGTGCCGCGCGGCGGCCTCGACGCCGAAGACGCCCTCCCCGAACTCGGCCACGTTGAGGTAGACCTCGAGGATGCGGCGCTTGGTCCAGAAGGCCTCCATGACCGGGGTGAGGCCGGCCTCGAGCGCCTTGCGGGTCCAGCTCCGGCCCTGCCAGAGGAAGACGTTCTTGACCACCTGCTGGCTGATCGTGGAGGCGCCGCGGTCGCTTCCCTGGGCCATCGCCGTGCGGATGGCGCGGAGGTCGAGGCCCCAGTGCTCGCAGAAGTTGGCGTCCTCGGCGGCGACCGCCGCACGCGGCATGATGGGCGCGACGTCGTCGAGGGAGACCCAGTCCTGCTCGATCCCGCCCAGGCGACGCGATTCGCTCATCATGTAGGGGTCGGTGGGGGGGTTGACAACGCTGAACAGGGCCACGAGCCCGACGACGGCCACGACCAAGAGGAGCACTCCACGCACGAGGAACGTCACGAAACGGCGCCCGAGGCCTTCGGGCTCCTCCTCGTCGAGGAGGGGTTCGGGCGGGGGCTTGGGCGCGCGGCTTCGGCGCGGCTTGGGAGGGGGCGGGGCCGCCGCCTCGTCCTCGGGCAGGGGCGGTTCGGGCGCGAGTCGCGCCCTGCCCTTCGCCGTGCTGCCCGCCGCCCTTGCCATGGCGCCTTGGTGGCGGCCCGGAAGGGGGCGGTCAAGGGGCGCTCAGGATTCGGTGCTCGCACGCGGGTCGGTGTTGGGCGTGGCGGCCATGCCTATGGTTCCGGGCGCGCCGCCGAGGCCCGGGGCGGGCGCGGCGGCGGTGGCCTCGCTCGGCATCTGCGGGACGGCGGTGGAGGCGGCCTCCATGGCGCGGCCTTCGAGGCGGTCGCGCAGGCGGGCCTCGATGTCCTGGGGCAGCGAGGTCTGCAGGATGCGGCCGCCCATGGCCTGGAGCCGGTCGATGACCCGGTCGGCGGTGAACTTGCGCAGCAGCACCGCCAGCGCCGCGCCGCCCTGGTCGAGCGAGCCGCCCACGTCGCGCAGGAAGCCGTCGTCGATCCCGAGGTCGGTGAGCGCCCCGCCCAGCGCCCCCGAGGCCGCGCCCACGGCGGCGCCGAGGAGGGGATTCAGGAACAGCATCCCGATCAGCGTGCCCCAGAGCGTGCCGCCCATCGCCCCGGCGGCGGTCATGTTGACGGCCTGGTGGAGCTGGACCTGACCCTCGGCGGAGCGGGTGACGACGACCACGTCCTCCATCTCCACGAGGTAGTCGCGCTGGAGCTCGAGGAACTCGGCGCGGGCGCGGAAGGCCTGCGCGGCGTCGGGGAAGGCGATGACGATGAGGTCGGACATGGGGGGCTCCCTGCTGTGGCTCAGAGGTTCCAGGGAAAGGAGGATAGCGGGCGCCGGAAATAAATCTAATCCCGCGGGGCCTCTGGCTTGCCCTGGGCGGCGCTGGGGCGCCGGTGTCAGGGGGACCAGTCCGCCTCTTCGGCGGGCTTGAGTCTTCTGGAAGGAGGCGGGGAGGATCTCCCGTCCTGGTATGTGGCCGCTTGGCGTTCGCGCTGTTGCTGTCCCC
>NZ_KK088639.1 GCF_000600335.2 Rubellimicrobium mesophilum DSM 19309
TAGCCACCCCCCCGCATGGCCCCCACCCCCCGCCTCCGGCCAGAGGACCACCCGATCCATACCCCACGGGGGGGCCTCTTCGCGCGCTCCTGGCGGCCCCCTGCCGTGCCGGGCCACCGCCCCACGCTCCTCCTCCTCCACGATTCGCTGGGCTGCGTGGAGCTCTGGCGCGAGGTGCCCGAGCGTCTCGCCCGCGCCACCGGCCTGCGCGTCCTCGCCTACGACCGCCTCGGCTTCGGCCGCTCCGACCCCCATCCCGGCCCCCTCGCCCCGGATTTCATCGCCGAGGAGGCCGAGGCCACCATCCCCCTCCTCCGCGACCGCCTCGGCCTCGGCGACCTCATCCCCCTCGGCCACAGCGTCGGCGGCGCCATGGCCGTCGCCACCGCCGCGCGCCATCCCGACCTCTGCCGGGCCGTGGTCACCGTCTCCGCCCAGGCCTTCGTCGAGGACCGCACCACCGCCGGCATCCGCGCCGAGGCCGAGGCGTTCCGCGACCCCGCCCGGTTCGCCCGCCTCGCCCGCCACCACGGCGCCAAGGCCCGCTGGGCGCTCGATGCCTGGACCGGGACCTGGCTCTCCCCCGCCTTCGCCGGCTGGACCCAGGACGAGGCGCTCCGCCGCCTCCGCTGCCCCCTTCTCGCCCTCCACGGCGACCGGGACGAGTACGGCTCCCCCGCCCATCCCCGTCGCCTCGCCGCCCTGACGCCCGCGCCCGCCGAGGTCGTCCTCCTCGACGGCTGCGGCCACCTCCCCCACCGCGAGCAGCCGGCCCGCCTCGTGGCCGAGGTCGCGCGCTTCCTGTCGGCCCACGCCATCGCGGGCGATCCCTAGCCCGTCCCCACGCCCCCGGCGCGCCATCCTCCCGGGCCGGCCCGCCCCCCGATCCCCCGGGCGGACGCCGCTGTCGCGCCGCCCCGCCTTTTCCGCTAGGATCGGCCAAAGGGGAGCGGCCATGACACATTCCGAGGAAACCGAGATCGAGATGGCCCGGCGGCACGTCCGCGAGGGCGAGGAGCACGTCGCCCGCCAGCGCGAGATCATCGACCGCCTGCCCTCCACGGGCGAGGTCGCCGAGATCGCCCGCACCCTGCTGGCCGACTACGAGGATTCCCTCGCCCTCCACCGCGCCCACCTGGGCCGGCTGCAGGGCTAGGGCTCACCTTACACGATCGACGCCTCAGTCGGAGAAGCCAAACTCGGCCTTCAACGCATTATAGAGGTGACGCGCGGAATCCTCTGTGAACTGGAGGGTCTGACTCAACTTTCCAGGAATTTGCCGAGCATCCGAGCCATAGCTGTTGATCTGAAAAAGCCGGCCGCCCTCCACCTCGGCGACCATGTACTTAGCGATAAGTTGAGTGCGGTGGAGCGTGGCAACTGATCGTTCATCTTTCTCAAGTCTCGTCACAAGCGCCACGTCGAACCTACCTTTCGTTCAGCCGAATGCCGATCGATCATTACGGAAGACGCTGAGCTTTCAAGAGGGACGAATTCAAGCAAGCTTTCTTGATTCGGCATCGTGAGCCCGCCCCACGCAACACTCGTGTCAGCAAGCGTAGGGCGGGCTTCAGCCCGCCATCCACCGTCGTCGACCGAATCGCCCCTCGCCGATATCGCGTGGCGGGCTGAAGCCCGCCCTACGAGGCGACGCAACACCTTGGCTGGACAACTTCCATATCCACGTCAGCGACTTACACTTCGGGCGTTGCGTCGCCCCACCCCCCACCGTTCGTTGGTCCCGCAATTCGTTAACCTTTCTCCGGCATCCTGAGGGCGAATCACAGGACCGCCCCCATGGACCCCCATCTCGCTCTCTCGCTGCCCCCGACCTCCCCGCGCCTCGCGCGGCTCCACGCCGTGCGCGCGCACCTTGAGACCTTCACCGACCGCCCCGACGCGGTGCCCCACGCCGAATCCGCGCTCCTGCGGCTTGCCGACCTCGTCGCCTCCCCCGCCACCGACGAAGCGGTGGAGAACGGCGCGCGCCACCTGCTGCGCCGCTTCATGGCCGCCTACCTCAGCCTCGAATGGAACCTCTACGAGACCGGCCCCCTACGCCGCCTCGGGCCGCAAGCCCCGCCCGCGCAGCAGCGCCTCGACCCCCGGCATCCGGCCCCGGAACGCAAGGTAGCTCTCCCCCTCGTCGCGCGACCCGCCCACCGACAGGATCTCCCGCTCCAGCCGCTCCGCGAGCCGGGGGTCGAACGCGCTCCCCGCCTCCTCGAAGGCCGCGAAGGCGTCCGCGTCCATGACCTCGGACCACATGTAGGAGTAGTACCCCGCCGAGTAGCCGTCCCCCGAGAAGACGTGCTGGAAATGCGGCGTCGCGTGCCGCATCCGAATGGCGTGCGGCATCCCCAGCGCCTCCAGCACCTCCGCCTCCCGCTGCATCGGGTCGGCGGGCGCGGGCCCGTCGTGGAAGGCCATGTCCACGAGCGCGGAAGCCACGTATTCCACGGTGTTGAACCCCATGTCGAACGTGCGCGCCGCCAGCAGGCGCTCGCGCAGGTCGCCCGGCATCGGCTCCCCGGCCGCGTTCACCGCGTGCGTCTCAAGGACTTCCGGGACCTCAAGCCAATGCTCGTAAAGCTGGGATGGAAGCTCCACGAAGTCGCGCGCGGTGCTGGTCCCCGACACGCTCTCGAAGGTCACGTTGGACAGCATCTGGTGCAGCGCATGGCCGAACTCGTGGAACAGCGTCCGCGCGTCGTCCCAGGACAGCAGCGCCGGCTCCCCCTCCGGGGGCTTGGCGAAGTTGCAGACGTTCACGACGATGGGCCGCACCTCGCCGCCCAGCCGCGACTGCGAGCGCATGGCGCTGCACCAGGCCCCCGACCGCTTCCCCTCCCGCGCGAAGTAGTCGCCCACGAAGACCGCGACGTGGCTCCCGTCCCGCGTGACCTCCCACATCCGCACGTCGGGGTGGTAGCGCGGCCCCTCGATCTCCCGGAACTCCAGCCGGAACAACCGGCGGGAGACGTCGAAGGCCGCCGCGATCATGCGGTCGAGCTGGAAGAAGGCCTTGACCTCCCCCTCGTCGATCTCGTGCTCCTCCGCCCGCCGCTTCTCGGCGTAGTAGCGCCAGTCCCAGGGCTCGAAGGGCCCCGGCTGGCCGTCCGCCCACAGCCTGAGCGCCAGCTCGATCACGTCGATCTCCGCCGCCTTCTTCGCGGGTTCCCAGACCGCCATGAGCAGGTCCTTCACCGCCTGCGGCGTCCGCGCCATCTCGGTCTCGAGCTTCCAGTCCGCGAAGCTCGGGAACCCGAGCAGCTTGGCCCGCTCCTCGCGCAGCTTCAGCATCTCGGCGGCGATGCCCCGGTTGTCGGTGGCCCCGCCGTTCGCCCCCCGCGCGACCCAGGCCTCGTAGGCCCGTTTCCGCAAGTCCCGCTTGGGCGAGAACTGGAGGAACGGCACGATGAGGGATCGCGACAGCGTCACCACCGGCCCGCCCGCCCCCTTGGCCTCCCCCGCCGCCCGCGCCGCCTGCACCACGAAGTCCGGCAGCCCCTCCAGGTCCTCCTCGGAGAGCGGCATGACCCAGTCCTTCTCGTCCGCGAGCACGTTCTGCGAGAACTGCGTCCCCAGCACCGCGAGCCTCGCCTTCACCTCCTTCATCCGCTCCGCCTCCTGGCCGTCGAGCTGGGCCCCCGAGCGCACGAAGCCGCGATGCGTCAGGTAAAGCACCCGCTCCTCCTCCGGGCTCAGGCCCAACGACTCGCGCCGCTCCCAGAGGTCGTCGATCCGCGCGAAGAGCTGCTTGTTGGACGTGATCTCGGACCCGTAGGCCGACAGCTTGGGCGCGAGCTCCCGCTCCAGCGCCTGCCGCGCGTCGTTGGTGTCCGCCCCCGCCACCGCCCAGAAGGCGCCGAGCACCTTGGAGAGCCGCTGGTCCGCCTGCTCCAGCGCCGCGATGGTGTTCTGGAAGGTCGGCTCGTCCCCGCTCTCCGCGATGCCACGGATGTTCCCCCGGGCCTCCTCCAAGGCGGCATCCACGGCGGGTCCGTAGTCCTCGTCGCGGATCAGGTCGAAGGGCGGCAGCCCGAAGGGCGTGGTCCAGTCGGTCAGAAGGGGATTCATGGCAAGGCTCCGCTGATGACCTGCCCAGGCTATGCGCCCCGAACGGGAGTTGCCACCCGTAGGGCGGGGTTCACCCCGCCACCGGCGCGACATGGCGGGCGTTCGGCGGGAAAACGGTCCACTGGACCGTCTTCTCATCCGCCTCACCCCGCCCTACCCCCTTGCCCGCAGCCTCGCCTCCAGCCGCCGCAGCACCAGCGACAGCCCGATGGTCATGGTCAGGTAGATCAGCGCGACGACGTTGTAGGTCTCGAAGTAGCGGAAGTTCCCCGCCGCCGTGACCTTGCCGAGCTGCGTGACGTCCGTGACCCCCAGCACCGAGACGAGCGAGCTGTCCTTCACCATGGCGACGAAGTCGTTGCCCAGCGCCGGGAAGATCGTTCGGAACGCCTGCGGGAACACGATCAGCCGGAACCTGTGCCAGCGGCTCAGCCCCAGCGACATCCCCGCCTCGACCTGCCCCCGGTCCACGGATTGCAGCCCCGCCCGGAAGATCTCCGCGAGGAACGCCGAGTAGGCGAGCGTCAGCGCGATCACCGCGCGCCAGAGCAGCGAGAAGTCGCGGGGCCGGACGGGTTCCAGCCCGATCAGCCCGCGAGCGAGGTTCCAGAGGTCCACCAGCCCCGGCGCCAGCACGAAGGCGACGTAGAGGAGGAGCACGATGATCGGCACCCCCGCATCACCTCGATGTAAAGCCGCGCCGCCTGCCGCAGCACGCGGCTGTGCGACAGCCCCATGAGCGCGAGCCCGAGCCCCAGGGCGCAGGCCGCGACATAGGCGACCACGGAGACGAGGACCGTGATCCAGACCCCCTGCGCGAGCTTCCCCAGCACCGCGCGGTAGACGTCGCTCGACAGCACCTCCCAGAACAGGACAAGGCCCGTCGCCGCGACGACGACGAGCCACCAGGGAAACTCCTGCGAAGCCTTGGGCGTCAAGACGCGGGCTTACTGCTGCCCCATCGCGTAGTCGACGAACCACTTCTGGTTCAGCGCCTCCAGGGTCCCGTCCGCCTCCATCGAGGCGATGGCGGCGTTGATCGGCGCCACGAGGTCCGATCCCTTCGGGAAGATGAACCCGAACTGCTCGGTCCCGAGCGGCTCACCGATGATCTTGAGCCCTCCGTCCGAGGCCGCGACATAGGCCTGCGCGGCGGCCGAATCCGAGAGCGCGAGGTCCACGTCCCCGGTCCTCAAGGCTTCCAGCCCCGCCCCGAAGGTCTCGAACTTGACGATGCGCGGGCTCGCCTCGTCGCCGCCCAGCAGGTCGTAGGCCGCCACGTAGAAGGGCGTCGTCCCCGGCTGCGCGGCGACGAGCAGGTCGTCGTTCGCGCCGAAACTCGCGGCATCCGTGAACCGGTCCTCGTCGCTCCGCACCATCATCAGCGTTTGCGAGGTCATGTAGGGGTCCGAGAAGTCCACCACCTCCGCGCGGTCGTCGCGGATGGTGATCCCGGTCATGCCGATGTCGTACTGCCCCTCGGACACGGCGGGGATCATCGCGTCCCAGGAGGTGTTCTCGTAGGCGACGGTGGCGTTCAGCCGCTTCGCGGCCTCGGCCATGAAGTCGTATTCCCAGCCAACCGCGTTGCCGGAGGCGTCCATGAACTGCAGCGGCGGATAGGCGTTCTCGGTCACCACGGTGATCTCGCGGCCCCCGAGGTCGGGAAGGTCCTGCGCGAGGGCGGCGGTCCCGGCCAGCGCGAGGGCGGCCGAGGCGAGAAGGCGGGCGTGCATCTGGAACTCCCTGTGCATCTTGGCTGGCGGGAGATTGGTCCCGCCCGCCCGTCTTTGCAAGGCGAGCCGGAGATGGCCTCAGCCGTGGCTCTTCCGCAAGGCCCTGACGAACTGCCGCGCCACGTCACGGACGGCCTCGTCGTCCTTGGTGTCGTCGTCGGCGTGGTCGCCCAGATGCGCGATGCTTTCCTCCAAGTGGTCGAAGAGGCCGGGGAACTGCCTCTCGATGTAGACCAGCGTCTGGAACAGCAGGTGCTCGGTGGCGAGCTCTCGGTGCCGGGCGTCGGCGCCGGAGGCCCGCAGGGTCTCGCCGAGCGAGGACTTGGCCCCGGCAGCGGCGGCATCTCGGATACGGGGTGCTTGTGCCATGCGCGGGAGCTAGCGGACCCTGGCGTCCCTTCAAGCCCGAAGCCCGCGGCCCCCGCAGACCGGGCAACCGGCCCGCGCCTCCAATTGCACGACTCGCGCCTCGGCATGGAGCCCGTCGTAGAGCAGCATCCGTCCCCGCAACGTCTCTCCCGCGCCGGTCAGGTGCTTGACGGCCTCCAGCGCCATCATCGTGCCCAGCACCCCCGGCAGCGGCCCCGCCACCCCCGCCTCGGCGCAGGAGGGCGCGAGGCCCGGCGCCGGCGCCTCGGGGAAGAGGCAGGCGTAGCAGGGCCCTCCCCGCGCCGGGTCGTAGAGGCTGATCTGCCCCTCCCAGGTGCTCAGAGCCGCCGCGATCAGGGGCTTTCCCGTCCGCACTGCCGCCTCGTTGACGAGGGCGCGGGTGGCGAAGGTGTCCGAGCCGTCGAGGATCAGGTCGTAGCCCTCGACGAGCTCGCCCGCATTCTCGGCCGTCAGCCGGCGCGAGTAGGTGCGGACCGTGACGTTGGGGTTGAGCGAGACGATGGCATCCGCCGCCGACTGCGCCTTGGGGCGCCCGAGGTCGGCCTCGCCGTGGATCACCTGCCGCTGGAGGTTCGAGGCCTCGACCTCGTCGCCGTCGATGATGCCGATGGTCCCCACCCCCGCCGCGCCCAGGTAGAGGAGCGCCGGGCTCCCCAGCCCTCCGGCGCCGACCACGAGGACCTTGGCCTCCTTCAGCGCCCGCTGCCCCGGCCCGCCGATCTCCCGCAGGGTGATGTGGCGGGCGTAGCGGCCCAGCTCGGCCGTCGAGAAGGCGCCGGAGGGCCTCGGGGCTTCCGGCGGCGGGACTTGCCGGCGGTTCGCCTCGGCCCGGACGCGGCCCAGGACTTGGAAGTAGCCCCAGGCCAGCGCCACCGCCGCGACCAGCATGATCCAGAGACGCGGGTCTCTCCCCGTCGCCTCGCGCAGCGGATGACCTTCTCCCACTATTACATGGAGCGCCACCACCGAAGTCAGCAGGATGCCCACCATCAGGAGCCGCGCCTGCCGTGGCGTCCCCATGATCCAGCCGACGATCCAGATGGCCGCCGCCATCGCGCCCACGAGGATCACGGAAGCCGCCCCGTCGAGCCGAAACCGCCATCCCCCCGCGCCGTGTCGTCCAGCGTCTCGGCCAACTCGAACCGGGCGCGCGCGACGGGGGCGATCACCAACTGGGCCATGCGCTCGCCATGAGACAGGGTCACGGGCTCATCCCCGGCATTGAGCAGCAGCACCAGCACCTCCTTGCCATTACATGGGGGACAGGACCGACTAGATGAATATTTGTATGGCCTCTTCACGTCTAATCGCCTCATCTACCGCTTAGTTCAGTCGCGGCCCATTCCTACGGCGCTCGACTGAGTGACCTATCAGGAAGCTGCCGGCGTCGGACAGAGGATAGCGCTGCGGAGCCGTGGCTCCCATCCAAGATCCTCTCACTCAAATTGACCGAAGTCTGCCGAGAAGGGACAGTAAGGCAGTTCTAGGAGGACCTTGGGTATCGGCTTGATCACAGATTCCTCGTTTCCGCACAACCTATGAGCTGAAGGGTAGAGGCGCAGGCTTCATGGGCCGCCTGAAGCTCAGCTCTCTATTCCGGGACCACTCAGCGCGCGTGTACTTCTAGAACCACTATCCTGCCATTAAGGTGAAGGAGATCCCGGCGACTCCCTACACGGGCCGCACCCTCCCCGGTTCTTACGATATAGAACTGCCCTTTAACGAGCTGGGAACCTTGGTGCGCAACAGCCGCCCCGACGAAGGCGGCCCTAGAACAGCGTCCGGGGCGTCTACTCATCACCGACACCAAGACCGGCAAGCGCCATATCGGCTCCACCTATGATCGGCTCCACCTAGGGCAATCAAGGCATCTGGTCCCGGTCGTCTGCCTATGCGCCGACCAGCCATGGCGGCAGCGTTGAGCTGCGTCGTCTGGTCAACGATCCCGGCATTGCCTACTGCCCCAGCCACCTCCGCTTAGCGCTCCAAAAGCGGTTTGCCTTCGATCTGACGCGGAGCCGCCAGCGCTGAAGCAGTTCTGGCATTCTGTCGGCGGGAGGAGATCCAGATGCTCCCCACGCCTTCGCCGCGTCGGAAGCTTTCCGCCTCGAAAGGCTCTGCGTCAGATCGAGCGCAAACCGCTTTAGAGGAGACCTGTGCGCGGGTGGAGTTTTCGGCCGGTATTAGGGTCGTTTCCGCTGGTTGCGATCGGCAGATTGGGCGATCACACGGGCATAGCGGGCGCTGCCCTTCCGATTCCGGCCGACCTGGGCAGAGTCCACCGGCATTCATGCCAAGGCCGCTCTGACGAGCGCTACGGCGCGGCGTAGATTGTAGGCCGTCGCGGTCAGCCGTACCTGCAAGGCCGCCTTGGCCAGCCCCCGCCAGCGCATCC
>NZ_KK088640.1:0-2245 GCF_000600335.2 Rubellimicrobium mesophilum DSM 19309
CGAGCCGATCTCCGGCCGGTGGCCCCAAAGCTCGGCCGCCGCGTCATTGAAGAACGTGAGATGCCCTTCGGGGTCCGTCGTGTAGACGGGGACCGGCAACGCGGCCAGCAGCCCCGCCCCAGCCATCGAATCGCTTTGCGACAATGTCGTTGCCCCAAACCCGGGAGCCACCTGCTCCACCTGTCCAAACCCCTCGGCTCGCGCCGGGCCCCGTCCTTCCGACCGAAGAGGCCCGATCCGGAGGAACGCGTCGGGCGGCAAATGGTTTCAAAGGCGCCGCGAGGCACAAGGCGCCAGTGTCGAAGCTGCCACCTGTCACGCCAAAGGCCGACGGACCGGACCGGGACCCTCGCCCGCATCAGGAGCCATGGTCAGCGCCCTCGGCCTGGGCAGCCCAGGAGGGCGAGGCGCGGCCGATTTGGGCAGCCGGTTGGCGAAGGCTCCGGCCGGCGCCGTCCCGAACGGCATTCGGGACCGGTCCTCGCAGGCCCGGCGAGGTCTCAGGGGGCAGGATTGGAAGCCGAAGCACGAGGCACGGACGACAGCGCGTCTCAGCCGACCTGCCAACGCATATGGTGAGCCGTGCAGGGATCGAACCTGCGACCAACTGATTAAAAGTCATAACCATTCGTGTAACTTGGCATCACGCTGCATAACACGCGATCTCGCTAATCTCATATTATCGCTTGCTTTCCCTCCCAAATCTACGCTCAGTAGAGAACAGTCGGTAACACTACTTAACACCAGGATTTGTTACCCTGTCGTTACCCTAGTAGGCCACTTGACAGAGGGACGGGAGCATAAAGGATGGCGCGGTCGCTGACTGTGAAGGCGGTGGAGAACCTCAAGCCTGATCCAACAAAGCGGCTCGAGATCCCCGACGCGGCCCTCTCCGGCCTCTACCTCGTGGTGCAGCCGAGCGGGGTGAAGTCTTGGGCCTTGCGCTACCGCTTCGCCGGCAAGCCCGCCAAGCTGACGCTCGGCCGCTGGCCTGTTATGGGCCTAGCGGAGGCACGATCTGCCGCAGCCGAGGCGATCCAGCACGTCGAGCACGGCACCGACCCCTCCGTAGCCAAGAAGGTCACCAAGGCTAAGCGTCTCGAGGTGCAGCTGAGCGAGCGCGACAAGGTCAGGACTCTGGTGGAGCAGTTCGACAAGCGGCACCTGTCGAGCTTGCGGAGCGGCAAGCAGGTCCGCCAGCACCTCGACCGCTTTGTCGTCTCCGCCTGGGGCGAGCGGGATATCGCGTCGATCACCCGGCGCGACGTGATCGACCTCCTGGACGGCGTTGTCGACAGCGGGCGAGCCACGACCGCCAACCGGGTGCGGGCCTACCTCTCAGGCTTCTTCAACTGGGCGGTGGCTCGCGAGATCCTGGAGGTGGCGCCCACCACCGGCGTGAGGGCACCCGCTAAGGAGGTGGTGCGCGACCGGGTGCTTTCAGATGACGAGGTGCGCTGGTTCTGGGCGGCCTGCGAGCGGGTGGGCCCGCCCTGGGGGCGATGGGGCAGATGCTCCTCCTCACCGGCCAGCGGCTGCGGGAGGTGGCGCAGATGACCGAAGGCGAGCTCCGGCCCGGGCACGTGTGGCACCTCGCGGCGGCGCGGACCAAGAACAAGCGGGTGCACGATGTGCCGCTCTCGGGGGCAGCGGTGACCATGCTGGCCCGGATGGAACGGATCGCCGGCCAACCCGGCTATCTCTTCACCACGACTGGCACCACGCCGGTGAGCGGCTTTGCCAAAGCACGGGATCAGCTCGCGCGTGCCATGGCCGAGATCGGCGCCCAAGAGCGGGGGCAACCCGTGCAGATCCCGAAATGGACCTTCCACGACCTGCGGCGCACGGCGGCCACCGGCCTGGCCCGGCTCGGCACCCCCGTCCGGGTCACCGAGGCGGTGCTAAACCATGTAAGCGGCACCGGCGGAGGGATCGTGGCGGTCTACCAGCGCCACGACTTTGCGGACGAGAAACGGCAGGCCCTGGAGGCTTGGGGACGGTTCGTCACTGACATCAACACGGAAGATGTCAATGCAACTGCGACTGCTGAGAGTGACTAAGGACCCATGCGTTTCTTTATCAGGGTAACGACGGCCAAACTCCAAAAGCTCTACGAGGAACTGACTTCCGAGCAGTCTCGGCTCGCCGACATTCTTGAGGCGCACGAAGCAAATGCAAGGCTCTGTTGAGCAATTCGGCGTAAGAGCGAGCTGCCCCTGACCCCCGTCGGCTTTATGCAACGCGC
>NZ_KK088640.1:2897-8448 GCF_000600335.2 Rubellimicrobium mesophilum DSM 19309
TGGGCATCCTCATCCACTAACCCACTCAGCCTCCAAGAGGAATCCCGCAGGATTTGCGCAACAGAGCCCAAATGCAAACACACCGCCCGGAACATTTCTTCGGCAGTTGAACTGCGAGCAGTTTTCTGCCGAAGTTCGCAAGCTCTTGCGCCAGTCCGGGATCCGAGACCCGGATCATCGATATAATGTTCATGGCCACCGAATTTTTGATCCCCCCGATCATAGATTGCAGGCTCTCAACGATGACGCACCCGAAAGGCTAGCGGTACGTTGGCTCCTAACCTACCAGCAAGTTAGAAATTACGAGGGTCAGATTGCTGCGGCACGAGAAGGGCGCCAAGATATGACCAAATTTGGCATACCCAACCCGCATAACGAGAGTACTTGGATTGAGGAACGGCTCCAGCAACTTGAGCAACAAATTTCAGACGCGAGCCTTGCCAAGTCTCGGAAAAGCAGAAAGCCGCGAGTGTTAAAACGTCCTGACCAAGATGACCTTCAGACACGGCGAGACGAAGGCCGAGATGCTTACAACTTGGCGAGAAGTGCTGAAGCAGCGGCGCGAGGAATTCAGGCTCAGGCCCTCGCCGACGAGTTGTGGCGCAAGAACCCAAGGCTCAGCAAACCTAAAGTTGCAAGACTGATCACGTCAAAGCTGATCGAACAGTGGCTCGCTGAGAATAAGCAAAGAGAGCTGAACGGCGAGGGTCAAAGTAGGCTTCCGCGACCCAAAGCGGAGACGATCCGTCGGCATCTCAAGAAGCCTTAGAAACTCTGTCCGTGCACATTCATCCTGTCCGTGCACGTGCCTGCCCGGACAATCGATTAGTCTAACAGGGGATCACTAGTCCTAGAGTGGGTGCCCTAAGATGATCGAGAAGAGAAGCCCCGCATCCGGTGTTCCCGGTCTCAGCAGCGGGGCCAGCGCTCTTGCAGTGACCTCTCATGAACATTCCGGGTCCACTTGCAAGGCAGTGGCCGCCCCCCACAGCGAGAAGCGAATCCCCTCCGCTGCCGTTCGCCATCTCTGCGGGGGCGTCAGCGACATGACGCTTTGGCGCTGGCTCAACGAACCTGCGATGGGCTTTCCACGCCCCACCTACATCGCCCGGCGGCGCTACTGGCGCGAGACGGATGTCATCGCTTGGCTGGAGGCTCAGGCCGCTGGCACCGCTGGCTGAGGCTGAGCTACATCATGGTTAGCACCACGGCTGCAAGCAGCGGCGCGCATCGGCGTGCAGCGACCCCTCCGTTGACCTCAGATCCGATCCTAGGACCGCCCAGGATGCGTAGGGCCGTTGGCCTTACCCATGCCGGCCGTCTCGCAAGGACGCGACCGCTCGCTCACACGGGGCCTTGTTCTTTCCAGCCCGAAGGTGCCCCTTGAGCGTGGAAGCCTCGAAGTGGGTCTGGTCTCACGGCCCTGAACAGGCCTCGGAACGGCTGGTGCTCTTGGCTTTGGCCGATTGGGCGGACAAGGCCGGCACCTGCTGGCCTTCGATGACGTCTATCGCCAAGAGAGCCTGCGTCGATGAGCGCAGCGCGCGTCGCATCATCCGTCGACTGGAGAAGAGCGGACACATCGCGACGCAGCGAGGGACCGGGCGCAACGGTTGCAGCGTTTATCAGCTTCGCATTGATCGGCCCGACGCTGAGGAGTCGACTACTAGGCTAGCAAAGGGGGACTCTGAGTCCCCCGGACACACAGTCCCCCGGACCCAGGATACCCAAAAGGGGGACTCCCCGGTCCGCCGAACCATCAAGAACCACCATTCCTCTCGTGAGGAAGAGGCATCGCAGCAACTCGTGTGGCAGCGATTGTCGGCGGCCTCGTCCACCTCTCCTGGTATCCTGACCGACCTTGTTCTGTTTAGGCCGCCCCATTCCTCCAAGTCAGTCGTTCAAAGACCGACAAATCATGTCGAAGCCGCCCTCACAGCCTACCACGAGGCGGCGGTACGCGTGGGTTGGCCCAAGGTTCAGAAGCTCACCACCCAGCGCCGGACCACCCTCGAGGCTCGCCTTCGTGAGGCCGGCGGACTGGAAGGCTGGAGAGCCGCTCTCGCCAAGGCTGAAGCTTCGGATTTCCTCTGCGGACGCGCCGCGTCGGGCAGGCCCTTTTGCGCCAGCTTCGACTTCCTCACCCGCGCCTCGTCGTTCCTCAAGCTCATGGAGGGCAACTATGACAATCGACCTGACCCATCGCAACTCCCCGGAGGCAGTGGCCGCCTGGCTCGCGTCCCGCAATCCGGCCGAGGTGGATGGGGCTCTAGTCTCGCAAGCATCGTCGCAGGGCGTCGCGCTCGCGGTGAGGTATGAGGGCCGATATCCCTTGGGGCAAAATGGGGAGCGTCTGCCGTCCCGCTCTGTTGCGGTCGGCTGCGAGGTCAGCGGCCCTCTGGAGGCCCGGGAGGAGAACGCACAACGTGTCGAGCGCGCCCTTACACCTGCTGTGCCGCGCCGGATCGAGGAATGGCTTGCGGAACTTTCCGTCCTTGTGCCTCGGCGACAGAACGACGAGTTCACCGAGCGGCTTACGCTGGCGGCCTACTCCTCTCGCTTGGCAGGATATCCGGCTGATGTGGTGCGCGAGGCCCTTCTCGGCCGCATCTGGAGGTTCTGGCCGTCCTGGCACGAACTTCATCAGGTTTGCGAAGATCTGGCGGCGCCGAGACGGCAGATGTTGGCGGGGCTCCGGCAGCGTCCAGCAGAGGGCGCACCCGAAGCGGAGCCACGCAAACAAGTCTCGCGCGAGGAGGCGCAACGCATCCTCGAAGAGTATGGGTTCGTCCCGAAGCGCTTCGCCGCAGTGCAAGCACTCAGAATGGCCCGGACCGAGGATGAGCTGATGGCTCACCAGAGGGACGCGTCGGTCCCCCATTGGACCGAGACGGCCGACCCCGACGGCCCGGAGATGAAGATGGACGCTCTAGCAACTCAGCTCTGACCCTCCCCAGCGCTGCATTGACCCGCTCGTCGCTAGCAGGAGGGAGAGCAAGAGCCTCCAATCTTCAGGTGCTGTTGGGATCATGATCTGTCCACCTGAAAACATCCCACATCAGACCGTTCAAGGACTTTCCACGCATGTCCCTCACCGTCCGCATCAAGGGCCCCCCGGTCCTGAGCGTCGCCGACACATAACTTCGCAGTTGATTTGCGAGTTGCGGCCCAGCGTCGACATCCGCGGCCCTGCGCTCCGAGCCCTGGGCCCGACACCTTCCCGATGGCACGCGCGTGGAGATCGCCTCCACGCCCTGCCCCTTCGGCGGGGTGCGCTGGTGGCTGATCTGCCCCAAGTGCCAGCGGCGCCGCACGGTGCTCTACGGGCCGAGCTGCCGCCTCTGCCGGGGCGCGGTGCACGCGAGCACCCTCCTCTCACGAGAGGACCGGCTCCGGGCCAAGGCGCTCAAGATCCGCAAGCGCCTGGGCCAGACCGGCGGCGGGCTCCTCGCTCCGTTCCCACCTCGGCCCAAGCACATGCGGTGGGCCACCTACTGGCGGCTGCGGCGGGAGTGCCAGGAGATCGAGCAGGAGGTGTTCCGGGCCATGGCCAAGGCCATCGGCCTCCCGCTCCCAGCCGAGGAGCCCGAAGAGCTGATCCCGCTAGAGGGGGCCACCGATGACGCGTTCTGAGGTCTTGACCGGCGCCAAGCTGCGCGCTGGCCGCAAGGCGCTGCGGATGAGCCAAGCCGAGCTCGCGCGGCGCACCGGCTACTCGCGCGACACGGTGCGCTACTGGGAGAAGAAGGGCGTGATCGAGGCTCGTTGTGGGGCCTTCCAGGCCTTCGTGGAGGCGCTCGGTTTGCGGATTTATTCCCGGTCAAACGCGCGCGCGCGAATATGGGGTCTTACTCTCCTCCAAGCCGAGCGGGAACGTCTCGAGGAGAGAGTCAGGGCCGAGAGGGCCCGGCTGCGGGAGCGCGAGGTGGCCAAAGCCGCTCATCGTCGTGTCTGCTGCGGCGCCCGGACCCGCAAGGGCCGGCCCTGCCGCCTGCTCTCCGAGCCCGGCCGGCGGCGGTGCAAGTTCCACGGCGGCAAGAGCACCGGGCCGAGAACAGCGGAGGGCCGGGCCCGCATAGCAGAGGCGCAACGGACACGCTGGGCACGTTGGCGAAGAGAGATGGGCAAAGACCTAAAGTGACGGGCGACTCGGCCCTAAACTGCCCCGGAGCTTTGCCAGCCACCTCCGTGTGCTTTGGCTTGGCCGACGTCCAGGTCAACACCTCAGTTCTGCTAGCTTGCCCCACTTGCGGATGGTATCCGCGTTCACGCCGAAGCGCTGGGCCAGCACACATGGTGGCTCCGACGAGAGGGCGATCTCGGCCCGGACGGACGGAGTGGTGCGGACGTCGGGGTCAATGGAATGCATAAGCACCTCCCCATCGGGCCGGCCGCGGCCAAGCCGTCAAATCACCAGGTCCAGCCCTCGATCGCGCAACGCACCTGATGCCAAGATGTTCCGCCACCAGACATTGTGGGCGTTCCGGGTAGGATGGGCTCCTCTTGGGGGACGAGGGGCAGGCTCTCGCCACTCGTTACCAACCGCTTGGTCGTCGCGGACGTGTCGGAGAACCAGCCTTCACCGAGCCCTCCGTACACTCTTGGATGACGGGGCGCGGGCCTTCTCAACCACTCGCTGGCCACGTGCGTGGCAGGTAGCCAGAAGCAACCCTACACCAGTAGAATATCACCATTGGTGACGCTCGCTCCGGCCTGCAGGTCAGCAACCATGGTCAGCCCACCTGTGGCGCTGCCATTGCTGTCGAACCAGAGCGTGGCGTCCGTGGTGCGGAAGATGAACCGGTCGTCGGCATCGCGTGCCAGGTTGTCGGCCCGGATCTGGAACTGTGTGGCCGCGAGCGTGCTCCCCTCCTTCAGCCCGGCGCCGAAGCTGGACGCGTCGATGCGGATCAGGTCGTTGTCGCCCGTCGCGTTGTGGAAGTCAGTGACAACGTCGCCAGCCTCTGCAGGGCTCAGGAACACAAAGGCATCGTTGCCCAAGCCCCCTGTCAGCGTGTCCTTGCCAGCGCCCCCGTTCACAGTGTCCTGCCCCCCAGAGCCGATCAGGGTGTCAGAACCGCCCGCGCCCGAAAGCGCGTTGTTGGCCGCGTTGCCGGTGAGGCGGTTCGCGAGAGCGTTGCCGGTGCCATTGAGAGCTGAGCTGCCGGTCAGGAGAAGGTTCTCGATCTGAGCTGCGAGGGTCAGGCTCACGGCTGAGTTCACCTGGTCCGTGCCACCGCCAGTCAGTTCCACGAGTGTGTCCCCCGCAGCGGTCAACAGATAGGTATCGTTGCCCCCGCCGCCCTCCAAGCGGTCAGCACCGGCCCCGCCATCCAGGATGTCAGCCCCATCGCGGCCATGGAGCGTGTTGTTGGCCCCATTGCCGACGAGGGTGTCCGCTCCGGAGGAGCCAATGATCGCCTCGAAGCCGGTGTAGACGTCCCCAAGTGCCGTGCCCTTGTTGCGGGTCGGATCGGTCAGCGAAACGACGACAGCCGGGCCGCCGCCGAAGTCGAGCGTGTCCTGCCCGGCGCCACCATCGAGCACCTCC
>NZ_KK088641.1 GCF_000600335.2 Rubellimicrobium mesophilum DSM 19309
GGGGACAGCAACAGCGCGAACGCCAAGCGGCCACATACCAGGACGGGAGATCCTCCCCGCCTCCTTCCAGAAGACTCAAGCCCGCCGAAGAGGCGGACTGGTCCCCCTGACACCGGCGCGACCCGCGCCGCCCAGGGCAAGCCAGAGGCCCCGCGGGATTAGATTTATTTGTGGAGCCCGTTCCTCCTTGGGTCTCAAGGCGGCCCCCGGGGACGACGCCCCCGCACCATCCCCGCCCGAAGCCGCCGCGCCCGCCTTGCCCTCCCCGGCGTTTCGTTCTCTGGTCCCCCTGAACCGGGGGACAGGCATGGTCGGCCAGAGAAAGCGCATCTGGGGCTGGATGGCCTTCGACCTCGCCCAGCAGCCCTACGCCACCCTCGGCCTCACCTTCATCTTCTCCCCCTACTTCGCCCACGTGGCCGAGGGCGTCTTCCGCGCCCAAGGCGCCCCCCCCGATCAGGCCGGCGCCCAGGCCCAGAGCCTCTGGGGCATCGCCCAGACCCTCGCCGGCGTCGTCATCGCCCTCACCGCCCCCTTCCTCGGCGCCTACGCCGACGCCTCGGGCCGCAAGCTCCCCTGGATCGCCGCCTTCTCCCTGATCTACGTCCCCTGCGCCTGGGCCCTCTGGTTCCTCTACCCCGACGGCACCAACCTCCTTCCCGTCCTCGTCCTCTTCTGGCTGGGCTTCATCGCCGGCGAATCCGCGCTCAACCTCAACAACGCCCAGCTCCCCTCCCTCGCCCCGCCGGAACGGATCGGCCGCATCTCCGGCTCCGGCGCGGCGCTGGGCTACTGGGGCGGGGTCGCCGCGCTCTTCCTGATGCTGCTGTTCCTGGCCGAGAACGACACCGGCCGCACCCTCCTCGGCCGTCCCCCGGCCTTCGGCCTCGACGCTCAGGCGCGCGAGGGCACCCGCAGCGTCGGTCCCTTCATCGCCATCTGGTACGTCCTCGCCACGATCCCCTTCTTCCTCTGGGTCCGCGACCTCCCCGCCCCGACGCACCGGCCGTCCCCGGGCGAGGTCTGGCGCGACCTCAAGGCCGCCCTCCGCGACACCGCCCGCCGCCCCTCGCTCCTGAGCTTCCTCGTGGCCTCGATGCTCTACCGCGACGGGCTCGGCGCGCTCTACAGCTTCGGCGGCATCTACGCGACGCTGGTCCTGGGCTGGAGCGTCATCCAGATCGGCGTCTTCGGCATCGTCGCGGCCATCGCCGCCGCGATCATCACCTGGGCGGGCGGGATCGTGGACCAGCGCCTGGGACCGAAGCCCGTGATCCTCGCCTCCTGCTGGGCGCTGATCGCCGTCTGCACGGTCATCGTCGGGGTTTCGCGTGAAGCGATCTTCGGCCTGCCCCTGGCGCCGGGGTCGCGACTCCCCGACCTCCTCTTCTACCTCTGCGGCGCGCTCATCGGCGGCGCGGGCGGCGCGATCTACTCGGCCTCGCGCACCCTCATGGTCCGCCACGCCGACCCGGAGCGCGCGGGCGAGGCCTTCGGCCTCTTCGCGCTGACGGGGCGCGCGACCGCCTTCCTCGCCCCCGCGCTGATCGCCGCGTCCACCGCGATCACAGGTTCGACACAACTCGGTTTCGTCCCCGTGATCCTGCTTTTCCTCGTCGCCCTCCGGCTGCTAGCCTTCGTCCGACCTCAGGGAGACCGAGCTCCATGATCCACCGTTCCCTCAAGGCCCTCGCCCTGACGCTGCTCCTCGGGGCCTGTGCCGGCGGCGGCGTGGCCGAGATCACCGCGGCCCCTCCGGCCCCGCCCGTCCGGGGCGCCATGCACACCGACATGGTCGCCAAGCGCGTCTTCGGCGGCGTCCCGCTTCCCTCCTCCCAGCCGTCGCAGCCGATCGGCGCCTATTCGCGCGGCTGCCAGGCCGGCGCCGTGCAACTGCCCGAGACCGGGCCCACCTGGCAGGCCATGCGCCTCTCCCGCAACCGCAACTGGGCCCAGCCCCAGACCGTCGCCTTCATCGAGGACCTGAGCCGCTTCGCCGCAACCCTCCCCGGCTGGCAGGGCCTCTACGTGGGCGACATGAGCCAGCCACGCGGCGGCCCCATGACCTCGGGCCACGCGAGCCACCAGACCGGCCTCGACATCGACGTCTGGATGAACCCGCCGAGCCGCCTGAACCTCTCCGCGCAGGAGCGCGAGGACATCTCCGCCATCGACATGCAGCGGGCCGGGGGCGCCTACGTCAACGACCGCTGGGACGCCGAGCACGAGGCGCTCCTGCGCCACGCCGCCGAGGACCCGCGCGTCGCCCGCATCTTCCTCTTCCCCGGCGCCAAGGTGCACATGTGCCAGACCGCCACCGGCGACCGCTCCTGGCTGCGCAAGATCCGCCCCTGGTTCGGGCACAACGACCACTTCCACGTCCGCCTGAACTGCCCAGCCGGGGCCTCCGGCTGCGCCGACCAGGATCCGATCCCCGCCGGCGACGGCTGCGCCGAGGCCCAGACCTGGGTGGACAACATCCTCCACCCCCCGCCCCCCGACCCCAACGCCCCCGCGGCCGAGCCCCGGCGTGACCTGACCCTGGCAGACCTCCCCGGCCAGTGCATGGGCGTGCTGTCCGGGGGCTGAGGCGTGGGACAGGCCGCATTCTGGTCGGCGCTCGCCGCGCTGGGCCTCGGCGCGGCCCTTCTCCCGCCCGCCGCCGGGGGGACCACGGGCGGCGAGGCCATCTATCTCGGGACCCATGTCTGGCACGAGCCCTGGTCGGGCTTCGGCGGCTTCTCGGGGCTGGTCCTGTCTACGGACGGCACGACGTTCACCGCCCTGAGCGATCGGGCCTTCCTGGTCTTCGGGCACCTCACGCGCGACGACGCGGGCGTCGTCACCGGCGTCGAGGCCAGCGGGCCCCAGCCGCTCCTGGACCCCCAGGGCGACCCCATGACGGGCTCTCGCGCCGACAGCGAGGGGCTCGCCATCGGCCCGGACGGCACCGTCTGGATCAGCTTCGAAGGCAGCGCCCGCGTCCGCCGGCAGGACCCGGACGGCGCCCGGCCGTCGCTCATCCCCAGCCATCCCGACTTCGAACGGCTGCGCTCCAACTCCGCGCTCGAGGCCTTGGCCGCCGACGCGAGGGGTACGCTTTACGCGATCCCCGAGCTGCCCTTCCGGCGCGAGGGCGCCTTCCGCGTCTACCGCTTCCGCGACGGCGCCTGGGACGTGGCCTTCCGCCTGCCCGTCCGCGACGGCTTCGCGGTGACGGATGCCGACGTCGGGCCGGACGGCCGGCTCTATGTCCTCGAGCGCGACTTCACCGGCCTGGGCTTCCGGAGCCGCCTGCGTCGGGTCGACGTCGATGGCACCGGCGAGGAGATCCTCCTCACCAGCTCCACCGGGGCGCACGACAACCTCGAGGGGCTCGACGTCTGGTCCGACGGCGAGGGGTTGCGGGCGACGATGATCTCGGACGACAACCTCTTCTTCTTCCAGGAGACGCAGTTCGTGGACTACCGCCTGCCGGATTGACGGGCGCGTTCCAGGAGCGTATGCGGCCTCGCCCCGTCGCCGGGGCCAAGTCGCCGCACCCTTGCCAAAACGGACCCGTCCATGCGTCTCCTTCCCGCCATCCTCGCCATGGCCGCGATCGTCGTGGCCTCCAACATCCTCGTGCAGTTCGTGATCGCGGGGGGCCTCCTGACCTGGGGCGCCTTCACCTATCCGTTCAGCTTCCTCCTGATCGACATCACCAACCGGACCTTCGGCCCTCGCGCCGCCCGGATCGTGGTGTTCTGGGGGGTTCCTCACCGGCGTCGTCTGCTCGCTCGTGGGCTCGCAGGTCAGCCTCGCCACCGGCCCCGCCGTGCCGCTCCGCGTCGCCGTCGCCTCGGGCGCGGCCTTCCTCGCGGCCCAGCTCCTCGACGTGGCGATCTTCCACTACTTCCGCCAGCGGGAATGGTGGCGCGCCCCCATAACCTCAACCTTCGTGTCCTCCTCGCTCGACACGCTGATCTTCTTCTCGCTGGCCTTCGCGGCGATGCTGGGCTTCGTCTTCCCCGCCGCCGCCAACGAAGCCGCCGGCTGGGCGCAGGGGCCTGCCCCGCTCCTCGGCATCGGACCCGACGCGCCGGTCTGGGTATCGCTCGCCCTCGCGGACCTTGGTGTCAAGATCGCCCTGGCCCTGATCACCATGGTCCCGTACCGCCTCATTACCATGCGTCTGCAACAACGCGTGAGCTGAGCGTCATCCGTCTGAACTTGGGGTTTGACAGGTCGGGAAAAACTCCCATCTTGGGAGTCAGGCGAAACCCTTAGAAAGGAGGTGATCCAGTGTCGAGAAAGAACCTGGAGAGAGGTGTCGGGACAGCGCGGGGGATCCGCGGCTGAGGCAGCCCTCAGCCCTCCGGGTGCCCGGGTGGACCTGATGGTCTAACCGACCCCACCTCCTGAACTTTCGAGGGGGCCGCACCGCAAGGGGCGGCCCTTTTCAACTGGGCGGCGACAGGGCCGCCAGGAATTCCGCTTCCGCCTCCTCAAGGGCGGCCAGGATCTGCGCCTCGAAGTCGTCGCGCGACGCCGCCTCATCGAGCGCGAGCAGGGCGTAGTCCGTGGCGACCCAGGTGGCGGCCCCGCCCACCACGCCGCCCACCACGGCGCCGATCGTGGTCCCCACGCCCGGCACCACGCTGCCCCCCAGGGCGCCGCCTCCTGCGCCGGCCAGGACTCCGCCGAACCATCCCGTGGCCTTGCCGACCGCGAGCTTCGCCAAGGCATCGGCTGCGAGGCCGAAGGCGTCCTTCAGCACGAGCTTGGCCATGGTCTTGCCGATCAGCGCCCCCGCGAGCCCGCCGCCGACGCCCGCCAGGCTCGCCCGGCCGAGCCGAGCCCGCAGATCGAGGGACTCGATCGCGGGCCCCTCCGTCAGGATCGCCGCCGGCGCCGTCATGGTGGCGACCAGAGCCAGGTCGTCGGCGGGCAGGGAGGCGTCGGCGCAGGCCCCAAGCAGCGCCTCACGCGCCTGCCTCCACTCGGCGATCCGAGCGGGGTTGCCGTCGAGTTCCCCGGCGGCGAGGCGGAGAGGTCCGAGCGGATCGCCCGCTTCGAGCGCGCCGCGGAACCGCGCCTCGAGATAGCCGCCGGCGTCGCCGACAAGAAGATGCCCGGTGCGGGCGTATTCGGCGGGGAGCGAGTAGTACCAGTCGAGATAAGCCGGCACGTTCGCGCGCATTGCGTCGAAGCCTGCTCGGGCGGCGCCCTCGATCCGGGCACGCTGGGAGGCCAGGAGCACCCGCAGCCCGTCGTCGAGCGCCACGAGGCCCGCGAAGGTCCCCTCGGGGCAGGCGAGGTCGCCGAGCCGCTCCGCCTCGACCGCCTCGCGCACGGCCGTTGGGCTGGGCAGGCCAGGAGGGATCATGACCGGGGCCGCCTCGATGGCGCCCGGGAGCGACGGCGCGCCGCTGGGATCGTCGGGCTCGACCAGTCCGGGCATCTCGGCCATCGTCGCTGGTCGCTGCCGCGCGCTGGCCCAGGCCTCGGCCCGGGCCAGGAGCGACACGAGCGCAACCGCCAGCAGCGTCAGGAGGAACGCCGCCGAGGCGGCTCGGGCCGGACCGGCCGGCGGAGGCTCGTCCGCGTCCGTCGCGCGGAGGATGCGCCGTCCCTCGCCGCGGGGCAGCAGCAGGCCTGCGAAGACCCCGGCGATCAGCCAGAACTGCCCGAAGCCGGCCGCGACCCTCCAGAGGGTCGCCACCAGCCCGACGCGCCCCTCGGCCAAGGCGAGCCCCCAGACGCGCGCGCCGTTCACCACGCCCGTCGCGTCCACCGCCCAGGCGAGCAGCGCCGAGGCCCCCTCGTAGTGCGGCTCGGCCGCGATCCGCTCGGCCAACGTCTCCTCCCCGAGCGCGACGAGGCCGCCCAGGAGCAGCCAGACGCCGGTCAGGAGCGCCGCCGTGATCACGGGTGCGGTCCTCATCACGGGGCGGAGCCGCGCGTAGGGCTTGAGGGCTCTCGTATGCTGCGAGAGGCTGCCCGCGACCGGATAGAGGACCGCCCCCGTCGCCGCGACCCAGCCGAGGCCCGCCCAACCCTGCGCGATCAGCGTCCAGCCCACGCTCCAGGCGGCGAGGAGCGACACCGGGATCGCCGCGAGCACCTGCCGCCACGCCGCCCCGCCGAGGAGGGGTCCCCACCACGGCGCCTCGCCTTCCTGCAGGAGCGACCGGGCCTGCGCCTTGCGGATCGCCGCCTGATAGGCGAGCCCCAGCCAGCAGGGCCAGGCCACCAGCGGCAGGAGGAGCAGCGCCGGGAGGAGGCCGAGGCGCGTTCCCTGCGCCGCGAGGACCGCTAGACCCCCGAGGACGAGCGCGGCAAGAAGGCCATATCGGGCGGGCGAGGCGATCATCCGTCCCGGGATGGGGCCAAGCCCCGAGTCGAGTCAACGAGGGGATGACGTGCTGCGCATCAGCGACACGGTGGCGATCCAGGACTGGGAGCTGACGGAGCAGTTCACGCGCGCCTCGGGGCCCGGGGGGCAGAACGTCAACAAGGTCTCCACCGCCGTGGAGCTCCGCTTCGAGGCCGAGCGGTCGCCGTCGCTGACGGGGCCGGTCAAGGCCCGCCTCCGTCGCCTCGCGGGGAGCCGCTGGGTGGGCGAGGAGGGCTCCGGGGCCGTGCTGATCCGCGTCGAGGACACGCGTCACCAGGCCCGCAACCGCGAGATCGCCCGCGAACGGCTCGCGGCGTTGGTCCGGACAGCTCTGGTGACGCCGAAGCGGCGGGTGCCGACGAAGCCCACGCTGGGAAGCGTGAAGCGGCGGCTCGAGGCCAAGGCAAGGCGCAGCGATGTGAAGGCCGGGCGTGCGAAGGTCCCCGATTGACCCTCGTCATGGTCGCTCCCGGTCGCGCAAGGCGTCGCCCCGCCGCGCATTCGCGCGCCGCGCAAGGCCGGCCCGGGCAGCGCGCCCAGGGGGGACCTCGGGATAATGGGGGAGACGGGACATGCGGGAACTCGAATCGGGATGGGCCGGGGGTGGGCCCGGATGAGGGTAGGTGTAGCAGGGGAAGGTTAAGGGCGGGTTAACGGGTGGAGCGCTCAAGGCTTTGCTGATCCGCGTTGAGAACACCCGCCACTCGGCACGCAACCGCGAGATCACCCGGAAGAGGCTCGCAGAACTGGTCCGCAAAGCGCTGGCGGTCCCGAAGCGGCGGGGCCTGACGAAGCCTACGCTGGAGAGCATGCGGCAACGGCTGGAAGAGAAGGCAAGACGGGGGAAGTTAAGGCCGGGCGACCACGTCTAAACCGAGACTATGAACCTACAAAGCCGCGCCACTCTTGGATCTCCGCATCAAAATAGGAGTCCCTGTCACCGCCCGCACCGTCGTGTCTAAGGTTCAACACGAGCGTACTACAGAACGTCTCAAAGTTGACTGTTCGCGCACTTGCCTTGCCTCGGCTCATCGAGCAGAACCAATGATATACAAGTCTTAACACAGCTTTGCCGAAGAAAAGAGTTCGCCCGAGTCGGCTATTCCATTCTGCTACGTCAATGCCCACCTTCTCGAAGAATTGCACGCCTGCTGCCTTAGCAATCATCCCTTTGACGCGTGGCTTCGGAAGTCCGTCGTCCCCTTGCTGGACCAATGAGGCAGGCTTCGAGCGATCAAACAAAGCGGTGGGGCAGGACCAGTATCTCAAATCTAGCGCTGACATTCTCCTAAGCTTGTTCTCCCAACGACCAAGAGATTCATAGTAGTCACGTTCAAGCTGACGCGAATCTACTATCGTAAAGGGCTCTGTTGAGCAATTCGGCGTAAGAGCGAGCTGCCCCTGACCCCCGTCGGCTTTATGCAACGCGCTTGGTCTCGGGGGTGCCGAGGGCGGTGAAGCGGTTGAGAAGGGCGGCACGGATCTGAAGCTCGGCGGTTTGGCGGCTGGGGG
>NZ_KK088642.1 GCF_000600335.2 Rubellimicrobium mesophilum DSM 19309
CCAGCCCGGTCGTCTGGCGCAGCGGCAGCCCAAAGAGCGCCTTCAACATCAGGCACGCCTGGATGGCAGCATCCGAGAAGGTGGTCGGACGCCCGCGCCGGCCACTCGGGGCGGCGATCCACTCCATCTCGGGATCAAACCAGACCAAAAGCGAGCCGCGCTGCTTCAGGGCTTCACTGTAGGCGCGCCAGTTGGTCGTGCGGTAGGTCGGAGGGTCAGGCTTGGGCATCCTCATCCACTAACCCACTCAGCCTCCAAGAGGAATCCCGCAGGATTTGCGCAACAGAGCCTATGAGGAGCTTCACAATTAACCCCCTCAGGAGGTCCACCATGAACTTTTTCAAGAAACCCCAGAAATTCGCTCGCACCCTCTGGGCCAAGCTGGCGATGGCAAATTTCCCCTTTGATATCAAGGGGTTGTCAGAAAATTTCCTAGCCCAGGGGAAGATCGGCCTACCTCGGCCGATCTTCCCCTGGGCCGCGCACGTAGCATGACATGTCAAGGTCAATCAAGACCTTGTGAAAAAATGGCCGCTGGAGTGCGGCTTTTTTGTTGCGCCACGTTCACTGGATCGTGGCGCTGCGCTCACCGCGATTAACCATATTTGGCTCCTAGGGCGCAAGGAATTGGCGTCCGGCTCGAGTCGTGGCACATCATGCAGGACCCGTGATGATGGCGACCGAGGTAGGCGAGTGAACCACCAACTGCACCTCTTCCAAGAGGAGGACGAGCCCGATCTGTTGGCGGAGCTGAGGACGTTCCGGGACTTCGGAGAGTCTACCCTGGTCGAGACGGTGGGCGGCCTGCCCTACTTCATCAACGAATTCTGGACGGCCCGGCAGAGGCAGGCCCACCGGCTTCACGAGGTGAGCTACCGCGCCTGCTTCAAGCCGCAGCTCCCGGCTTTCTTTATCGAACGGCTGACCGCCCCGGGTGACGTCGTTTACGACCCCTTTATGGGACGAGGCACAACGCCGATCGAAGCCGCCCTGAGGGACCGCATCCCCTACGGCAACGACACAAACCCGTTGAGCCGGGCGTTGACGGAACCCCGGATCAACCCGCCCACACTCGCCCAGGTGAAGGCCCGCCTTGGAGAAATCCCTTGGGGCACCTTCGATCACTACGACCACGCGGAGCTTCTGACCTTTTACCATCCCACTACGCTGGCCCACATCGAGGGACTCCGGGCGTGGCTCATGGAACGGGAGAAGGCAGGGTTGCTCGACCAGACCGACCGTTGGGTGCGCATGGTGGCGCTCAACCGCCTGACAGGTCATTCGGCCGGCTTCTTCTCTGTCTATACTCTGCCCCCGAACCAAGCGGTCACGGTGGAGCGCCAGCGGCTCATAAACGAGAAGCGGAAGCAGACCCCTCCTCCCCGCGACGTCGCGGCGATCATCGCCAAGAAATCGGCCAGCCTGCTGTCGGACGGTCCCGCGCTGGCGCCAGCCAGCCTGTTCCTGACTGCGCAGTCCGACGCCACCTCGGAAATCCCGGAGGCGGCTGTCGCCCTGACCGTCACCTCCCCACCCTTCCTCGACATCGTGAACTACGAGTCCGACAACTGGCTCCGCTGCTGGTTCATGGGTATCGACCCCACGTCCGTGAAGATCGCCATGCACCGGAAGGTGGAGGCGTGGCAGGCATTCATTGCCTCGACGCTGCACGAATTGGCCAGGATTACGCGCCCCGGCGGTCACATCGCCTTCGAGGTGGGCGAGGTGCGCAACGGCAAGGTGCGCCTGGAAGAGAACGTGATTGCCGCCGCAGAGGGCCTACCCCTCACCCCCCTAGGGGTGATGATAAATCAGCAAGAATTCACCAAGACGTCGAACTGCTGGGGGGTGTCGAATAACGAGGTGGGGACGAACAGCAACCGCATCGTCCTGTTGAAGAGGGACCAATGACTACTGAACGCGAACGGCAGCTTGAAGAGGTGCTTGCACGCATGTTGCAGCCTGCGAAGGGTATCCCCTTCGAGGTTGTCATCCGCTCCCTGTGTGGTGTCGGTGTCGAGAAATTCGACGTCACGCAGCCCGACAACAAGGAAGCCCTCGACAAGATCGTGGATGCCCTCCGTAAGACCTGTCGGACCGTGCAGGCAAAGCCGATCGAGCGGCCCCGGCCCAACGAGGTTGGCAACGACATGGAGCCCTTCGTTATCAACGCGCTGAAGGCCAACGGCTTGAAGGCGGCTCCGCCCAAGACCAAGGCCGGACTTGGGAAGGCGACGGGATACCCTGACATCAAGATCGAGACGGGCAAGCTGCCGATCTACTTGGAGGTGAAGAGCTACGCGGCCACCACGGCCGACTCCTCGATGCGCTCCTTTTATCTCTCCCCGGCTGAGGACCCGAAGGTGTCGGATGACGGCTATCACCTGCTGGTCGGGTTCGAGATTGAGCGCAACGGCAACCTCTACACCCCGGTCGGCTTCGGGCTTGTGGACCTCTACGGCCTCAACTGCGACATGAAGGCGGAATTCAACTCCGACAACCGGCGGCTGTATGAAAAGAAGCGGCTGCTGGCCAAGGAGAAGGTGCCGCCGAACGGCAGGCCGGCCTGACCATGCCTACCGTCAAGCTCACCCCAACCGAGATGGCCGAGCTGATGCGCGACAACTCCGGCTCGGGGGGCTGGCAGTCCCTAATGAACGGTCTGCAAGCCAAGCTCGACAAGAGGACGGGCGAGCTGCGGCTGTCGCCCTCTGATTTGGAGCGCATCCCTCGATACGCCTTCGACTACGGCAACGGCGGCTGGGAAAGCCGCCTCCGATCGGTGTTCGGACGACACCTGGGGCCGAGACTCGGGCGCTGATCGACTCGACGCCCGGCCGTTTTGACGGGAGCCGGATTTTCCTCTGGCGCGTATCTGAGTCCTACCTGACTACCACCGCCTGGGAGGCATTCGGGAGCCGGGGTGCGCTAGGGGCAGTCTGCCCTGAGCCCCGTCACAAAGCGCACGCGCCCAGCCCCCCAGCTTTGCACCGCCGCCCCGGCCGTAGCGATCGCGGCGACAGGCGCGCCGACGGGGGTGCAGCTCTGGCTCGATCCTGTTTGCGCCAGGTGCGGGTCCTGGCCACTGCCCACCGGTAGGCGCGTGCGCTTTGGTTTCCTTACAAATGCATACATACATGCATGCATTGACGCGTTCTCATATGGCATTTAAGAAGGGATTAAATGCCATATAGACTCGGGAGGCCCGCCCCATGACCGACGCTCTTACCCTCGCCCAGGCTGCCGCGCTGCCGACCCCCGAGCTGGCCGAGCGCATCGCCCAGGCGGTGCACGATCCGGCGGGGGCCGACGCCTCGAACACCGTCAAGACGTATGCGGCGGCCCTGCGTGACGTCGCCCGCTGGGCGGCCGAGGCCGCCGTGCCCTCCCTCCCCATGGCCGCGCGCGACCTCGCCCGCTACGTGGACGATCGGGCTGCAGCCGGCCGCGCGCCGGCCACTGTCAGCCTCTATGTGACGGCTGTTGGTCGCGCCCACCGCGACGTGGGCCTGCCCTCCCCTGCGGATGACCGCGTGGTGAAGTTGGCGCTGCGGCGGATGCGCCGGCAGGCAGCAGAGGGCGGGCACCGGCAGCGGCAGGCGGTCCCGATGCGCGTGGAGCACATCGACGCGGCCCTGGCCGGCCTGGGCGACTCCCTGGGCGACCTGCGGGACGCGGCGCTGGTGACGCTCGCCTTCGACACCCTCCTGCGATCGGCGGAGTTGGTGGCGCTGCGCGCGGGCGACGTGCAGCCGCAGGGTCGGGATGCGATCGTGCGGGTGGGCAAGACCAAGACCGACCAAGACGCCAGCCGGGGCGACGTCCGGTTCGTGAGCCGGGCCACCTATGCCCGGGTCGCGCGGTGGATCGCGGCGGCCGGGCTCGCCCCGGATGCGCCCTTGTTCCCCTCCCTGTCCCGGCGCGGCCAGGGTGATCGCATGGCCCCCCGGGACGTCGCCCGCGTGTTCGATCGGCGGATGCCCGGGCACGGGTTCACAGGACATTCCAGCCGCGTCGGCGCGGCCGTCTCGCAAAGGGAAGCCGGTATCCCGACCGGGTTGATCGCGCAGGCCGGAGCGTGGGCATCAGATGCCATGGTGAGTCGCTATACCCGCGCGATCGACGCGCAGGAGTCGGGCGCGGCGATCCTTGCGCGTCGGCAGGGGCGATCCTGAGGCCGACTTGAGCCTTTACCAGATGGACCTCTACCAGACGGAGTCCACTGCCCTGGCCGACCGGCCAGGGCGTCTTACGTTGGAACGTCATAACTAATTGAATATAAAATAAAAACTGTATGGGACCCGTCTGGGGTAGGGGGTAGGTCAGCGCACGGCCGGGTAGCTGCCGTATGTCAAGATCACCATGAAGCCCAAGATTGTGAACCGGCCAGCACCTCGCTGACCGCCTGTTGCCCCGCAGTCACTTACCCTGCAGGATGGCAGGGCGCGGGGAGTCGCCGCGTCGCAGACGAGGACCACAAAGGAACCAGAAACAGAAAGACCCGCCGGGAAGGCGGGCCTCAAAGCCGGGGGGACCCGGGAAAGCTGTTCTCTCGCAAAGACAGCTTCCCATAGGTTTCCCGCCTCTGCAACCCCTTGGGGGAACGATAGAGGTGTGCCTGAGGCGATCCCCTCCCCGGCGTCGTGAAAACCATCACCACGACTACTATGACCGCCAAGGGGAGACCCCATGACGACAACTATTTTCGGGGGCGCAGATGCAGCCCCCTACCCCTGCCGTGACTACAGCCGGGAGGTCGCGGCCGTGCTGGCCACGCTGACCGGCCACACTCCTCCAATGCCTTACCGCGCCGGCTCGCTGTGGGTCGGCAAGTGCGAGCACCGTGTCGCACTCGCCTTGAAGCCCTCGGTGCTGGCCTGCCTCGTGCTGGTGGCGCGCATCTGGGACCGCCAGAGCCGCGAGCCCGGTAAGCGCAACGGCGACGTCGGGCACGTCGGTCTGGAGGTCTACGACTGGATGGCCTCGAAGATGACCGACGAGGGCTACGTGGCTCATGCCTACAGCTACATGGCCAAGGTCCTGCGGCGGGACCGCTCCACGGTAGTCGAGCGGGTCTCGGTCCTTATCCAAGACGGCTGGCTGCGCAAGGTGCGCCGCAAGGACGAGCGGGGGCAGGCCATCAACGCCTATGGCTTCTCGCTACCGCGCGCCGCCTACGGGCTGGCCTGCCGGCTCTACGGGGCGATCCCGGCGGACATGGCTCGCGACGTTGACGCCCTGCTCGGACACTTCCCGAAGTGGCAAATCGACTGGCACCAGTTCCTCGCCCACATGAAGAAGGTCTGGGCCGCTGAGGGCAAACCTGTCACCGAGGCTGCACCGCAGCGCGAGGTGATCGACCGCGATGACCGGATGGACGACCTACCGGTCACGCCCGAACCGGAGCCCGTGAAGCTCTCCCCCATTGACGCGATCCTCGCCAGTCTCGGTGGGCCGCGCCCTGGACGGACCAGCGTGCTCGACATCGTCTTCAATGGGCCACCAGTGAGTCGGTTGAGCCGTGAGGTTAAAGAATGATCCTCGACTGAAAGTCCCTGAAGCCCCCAGCGGCACGCCAGAACCTATGATCGCACAGAGAAGAGGCTAAGAGGCAGCGAGGCCGAGAAGGCAGCGCCCGGATGAGGTATGTCGCAAGGAAGGTGAGGGAAGAAGGAAGAGGGGCTAAGAAGCGAGGCGATCGGTGCCGCCCCACTAGAATGCTTAACCTGACTTGATGCCATGCATGCATGCAAGAATGCCTAGTTGCATCTAGAATGGATTCCAGGCTAGCTGCCCGCATGAAGGTAATAACCGTGACGGCTCAGAAGGGCGGGGCGGGCAAGACCACCCTGGCCAGGAATCTAGCAATAGCCGCTGCCCAGGATGGGCAGCGCGTCCTGCTAATCGACCTCGACCCGCAGAAGTCCCTGCGGCGCTGGTGGGAGGCACGCGAGGGTGACGCACCGGCCATGCTGGACTCCGACCCCCCACCGGGACGCTTACGTGCCACCGTGGACGCGGCCCGGGAACGCTTCGACCTCCTCTTGATCGACACGCCACCAGCGACACCGGCATGGCTGGGCGACGTCCTAGCCGTGGCCGATCTGGCCCTTGCCCCTGTGCGCCCCTCACCTGACGACTTGCGCGCGATCGGCGGCACGCTGGGCGCGCTGCGGGCGGCCCGGACGCCTTTCGCCTTCATCCTGACCCAGGCCCCCCGGGCAAAGATCACGGACGAGACCGCGCGTGTCCTGGCGGGCCATGGTCGGGTCGCACCGGTCAACATGGCACAGAGGGTCAGCTATGCGGAGTCGGCCGCCACAGGCCAGGGTGTGACGGAAGGGAGTGATGGCCGGGCCTCGCAGGAGGTTCGAGACCTGTGGTCCTACGTCAAAGGAGTCATGGAATGAGCGCACGAAAGAAGGGCGTGGACCTGGGCGCAATGATCGACCCGGAGTCGAAGCCTGAGGACACTGGCATTCCACAGCGCGGGGCGGAGCCTCCGGCCAAGGGCAAGCCCCAGCCCCGGGAGAGGCCCCCGTCGCGCCTCGACCAGATGACCATCCGCATGACCTCGGAGACCAAGGCCCGGATCATGGCCATCGCCATGGAGGAAGGGCGCGGCGGGCGCCCGCTGCCGATTGCGGATGTGATGGAACTACTGGTGAGCCAATGGGACCGGACCACCAAGAGTTAGGACTGTCGGCGGACATGCGTGCATGCAGGCACGCATGTCCGCCAAAGCGCAAGGGCAGGAGGCCGCCACTGTGTTCCGCCTGCTAGAGCTAACCATGTGGGTCGGCCTCCTGATCTTTTGCCTGCGAGCGTGCACATGACCACCACCGACCCCCGCCGAGCGATGATCCTGGCCGCCGTGGCCGGCGCGATGGGCGCGGCCACGGATCGCGGCCTGTCCGACGTCCGGGTGCAGACCGCCCTGCCTCCGCCCAAGTGGGTCATGCCACCGCCGGTCCGACCGCCATCCTCGACCATCGACGCCCAGGCTGAAGCCGTGCGCATCCGGGCCGTGTTCGATGCTGCCTCGCCCGAGGCGCGCCGGCTATTTCTCGGGTCCCTGATCGGCTAATAGATCGACCTGACGCTGTATTGGTCGCACGGCCGCGCAACGGATTGGCGCCTGCACTTTTCTGTTGACAATAGCGGCAAAACTTAGGCGTGCCGTTGGTCGGAAATTTCGTGACAAAGTTTCTTTTTTATGCTAGAGTTCACTCAATGGCGGATATGGAATTGTTTCCAATAATCGCCATGACATTTGACTCCCCAGATTTTTACCGGATTAATTGACATGAATGACCATGATCTTGACCTTTACGACGCAATCATCAAAAAATTCCCCGGCTTTTCTCGCGCGGCTTACCGCATGGCGATGGATGAGGCGCGGAAATCCCCGGCCTATCAGAACGCGCGGCATGGAAACGGCTCTGTTGAGCAATTCGGCGTAAGAGCGAGCTGCCCCTGACCCCCGTCGGCTTTATGCAACGCGCTTGGTCTCGGGGGTGCCGAGGGCGGTGAAGCGGTTGAGAAGGGCGGCACGGATCTGAAGCTCGGCGGTTTGGCGGCTGGGGG
>NZ_KK088643.1 GCF_000600335.2 Rubellimicrobium mesophilum DSM 19309
ACACGGCGGGTGACGCAGCGCAGGCCACCGGCCAAGCCGCCGACGACGCCGGAAACGCGGTGGCCGATGCCGCCGGCACCGCCGCCGAGGGCACAGAGAACGCCGTCGAGGAGACTGGCGAGGAAGTGGCCCAGGCCGGCAACGAAGTGGCCGACGAGGCCGCCGACGCGGGCGAGGAGGTCGCCGAGGAGGCGAACCAGGTCGGCATGACCGACACCCAGGAGGATCAGGCCGAGGCGGCCGACACCGCCCAGGACAACGCCGAGGAAGCGGCCGAGCAGACCGCCGAGAACAATGCCGAGGCGGCTGACGAGGCCTCCGACCAGGCCGAGGCCATGGCCGAGGGCACCGCGACCACCGAGACCGAGACGGAGGCCGACCAGACCGCCGCCGCCGCGACCGACACGACCGGCACCGACCAGACGGCCGCGACCGACGAGGCCGCCGCCGGAGCCGCCGCGGGCGCAGCCGCCGGCGCGGCCGTGACCGACACCGAGCAGACCTCGGCCACCACCCGCACGCCGATCACCCGCGAGGGCTATGTCCCCGCCGGCGCTGAGGACTTCACCGCCGACCGCCTGCAGGGCGCGGCGGTCTACGGCTCGGACGACGAGCGCGTGGGCGAGGTGGGCGAGATCGTCCTCAACGCGGACGGGCAGGTCCAGGATCTCGTGATCGACGTGGGCGGGTTCCTGGGCATCGGCGAGAAGCCGGTGGCCCTGCCGATGGACTCGGTCGACATCCTGAAGCAGGAGGGCGGCGACGAGATCCGCGTCTACGTCTCGCAGACCGAGGACGAACTCAAGGCGATGCCGACCTACGAAGAGCCGAGCCAGTAAGCTCCGGCTCGGGGCTTGACCGGAGGGCCCGCCTTGCGCGGGCCCTCTTTTTGTGCCCGGATCGTGCCAGGCCAGGCGCCTGGAACCCCCGATCACGGGGCGCGTTGCCGCAAGGGCAGCGCCTGGCCCACCGCAGGGAAGGAACCGACATGAGAGGCTACACGGGCATCTTCGGGCTGATCGTCCTGGCCCTCGACATCTGGGCGATCGTGTCGGTCGTGAACTCGACCGCGGCTACGGGGACCAAGGTGATCTGGGTCCTGGTCATCCTGATCCTGCCCGTCCTGGGCTTCCTCGCCTGGCTCCTCTTCGGGCCGAGGGCCGCCGCGCGCGGCCTCTGACCGGAGAGCGGGGCCCGTGAAGCGCGCCCTGGCCGCCTTCTGGTACATCTGGGACGTGATGGACCGGCTCAACCTCAGCCTGATCGCGGCCGGGGTGGGGTTCTTCGCGATGCTGTCGCTGTTCCCCGCGCTCGCCGCCATCGTCCTGCTCTGGAGCTGGTTCGCCGATCCGGGGCAGATCAACTCGCTCATCGACCTCGCGGACGACGTGGTCCCGCCCGAGGTCTCGGACGTCATCGCGAACCAGGTGACGGGGATCATCAACGCCGGCAGCAGCGGCGGGCTGGGCACGGCGACGCTGGTGTCGCTGGTGGTGGCGCTCTGGTCGGCGCGCGCGGGGGTCTCGGCGCTGATCCGTGGGCTCAACGCCGCCTACGACATCGGCCACCGCCAGAACATCTGGCGGCGCTACATGGCCGACATCGGCGTCACCCTCACGCTCTGCGGCCTCACCCTGGTGGCCATCGCGTCCGTCGTGATCGCGCCCCTGGTGATCGCCATCCTGCCGCTCGGCCCCTGGGCCACCGCCGCCGCCGAGATCACGCGCTGGATCGTCGCCATCGGCGTCATCATGGTGACGCTGGGCATCGTCTACCGCTTCGGCCCCAACCGGCGCGGGCGGCGGCCCAAGTGGATCACGCCCGGGGCCATCGTGGCCACCGTCCTGTGGATGGTCATGTCGGTGGCCTTCGGCGTCTATCTTCACAACTTCGCCCACTACAACGAGGTCTACGGCTCGCTCGGGGCCGCCGTGGCGCTGCTGATGTGGTTCTACCTGTCAGCCTACGTCGTGCTCCTGGGCGGCTGCCTGAACGCCGCCATCGAGGCGGGCGGGGCCGCGAGGCTCCAGCACGACCTCAAGGCGCAGGAGGCCCGCGACGGCCGCGTCCAGGCCGGGTGACGCCGCGGCGCTAAGCCGCGGGGGAACGGTGTCCGGCCGGAACCCAGCACGTTCCCTGGCGTTCCTAGAACAGACCGTCCCTGACGGCTTTCCCCCTTGGCCCTTGGAGGCTTACGTGCTCAACCTCGCCGCGTCCCTTCTGGCCCGACTGGCCGAACTCCTCGCCCCCCTCGAGCGGCAGCCCGCACTCCTGCCGATCCCGGTCCGCCGGGACGATGGACGCGGGCCGCGCCGGGGCGATCGCCGCGCCTGACGCCTCGGGGGCCGATCCCCGGAGGAGAGATCATGAACCCGCTCACCTGGGTCCTCGCCATGCTCGCGGGCACGGCGATCGGAGGACCGTTCCTCACGGCGGCCTTCACGCTCGGCCTCTACGGCTGGACGGCCGTCCTCGTCGCGCTGGCGCTCGCGGGGTTCGGGGCCGCGGCCCTGGCCCAGCGGATCGAGCACGAGATCAAGCGCCAGGATCCTGACTGGGACGAGGTGCACGACCGCGCCCGGCCCTTCGCGACGATGGATCCGCGCCCCCCCGAGCCCGGCAGCCGCTTCGATCCGCGCCGCCACTGGCGCCGCTGACACCACGGCTTCGCTCCGCTTCCCGGCCAAGCCACGTTGGGGAACCGTGGGCCCGGACGCGCGTTTGGCCCCCGTCACGACCTTGCGATCCCGAGAGACCTGGGCCGGCGACCGGCGCCACCCGTCGCCGCCTCCCCGCCATGACCCGAGGGGCCGGCGCCCAGGAAGCCGGGCCGACACCCTAGAAGGAGACCCCGATGACCGACAGCAACATGAGCGACGCGACCTCTCAAGGCTCCTCGGTGACGAGCGGCCTCGCCGACGCCGGACGCGACGCCCTCGACCAGGCGAAGTCCGCGGCGCGGGACGCCATGCCCCGCATCACCGAGGCGGCCAAGTCGCAGGCGACCGCCCAGGCCGAGACGGCCAAGGACGCCCTGGCCGACACCGGCGAGCGCCTCGCCCAATCGCTGCGGAGCGCCCTGGACGGCGGCGACGACTCGGTCCAGGCCCGCCTCATGGCGGCCGCCGCCGATGCCGTGACCGACCTGTCCAACCAGTTGCGCGGCCGGAACTTCAACCAGCTCCTGGGCGACGCGAGCGACTTCGCGCGCCGCAATCCCGGCGCCTTCGTGGCGGCGGCGGCCCTGGCCGGCTTCGCCCTGGCGCGCTTCGCCCGCTCCTCCTCGTCGTCCTCGTCCGGCCAATACGGCGGGTCCTACGGCGACCAGTCCTACGGCGGCTCGTCCTACGGCGACCGATCCTATGGCGGTTCGACCGGGATGGGCGGGATGTCCAGCTCCTCCATGGGAACGGGCGACATGGGGACCTCGTCCTTCGGCTCGGGCAGCTCCGCGACGGGCAGCGGCTCCTACGGCACGGGCGGCGGCTCCTACGGCTCGGGGCGCGGCATGGCGGGCCAGGTCAGCACCAGCGGCATGAGCACGCATGACGACGACGGCGACGAGGCCGGCTCCATCGCCGATGACGGCCTGGGCGGCGGCACCCGGTCCGGCACCACGGGCGGCGCCACGGCGAACTCCACGTCGGACGGCACCGGCACCGGCTATGACAGGTAGACGGCCATGAGCTTCGACGCCGATCCCCGACCGACCGGCTCGCTCCTGAGCGACGCGATCAACCAGCTCACCCGCCTCGTGCGGGGGGAGGTCGCGCTCGCCAAGGCGGAGGTGGCCCAGAACATCCGCAACGCCGGCCTGGGCGTCGGCCTCCTCGTCGGGGCCGTGGTCCTGGTGCTGGTCGCGCTCAACGTCCTGGCCGCCGCGCTGGTCGCCGCCCTGGCCGAGACCGGCCTGGGCGCCGGCTGGGCCGCGCTCATCGTCGGGTGGTCATCCTCGTCGTGGCCGCGATCCTCGCCATGCGGGGCCTCAACGCGCTGAAACCCGAAAACCTCGCGCCCAGCCGCACCGTGCGCAACGTGCAGGCCGACGCACAAGCGATCAAGGAGAACGTCACAAATGGCAACCACTAGCACTGACCCTCGCGACATCGAGGCCGACCTCGAGCTCGAGCGCGCGGCGCTGGCCAGCACGCTGGACACGCTGTCGGACCGCGTCTCCGTGGACAACCTCGCCAAGGAAGCGCTGGGGATGCTGAGGAGCCGCGCGGGCTCCGCCACCACCACGCTCGACCACGCGGTGCGCACCAACCCGGTGGCCGCCGCCCTGGTGGGCGCGGGGATCGCCTGGATGTTCCTGGGCCCGCGCATCACCGGCTCGTCCTCCTCCCGCTCGTCCAGCCAGTCCTCGGGCTACGCGGGCGAGCTGCGCAGCGACGACGCCGCCTGGGCGGCCTCGTCGGGCACCGGGTCCTCCTCGTCCTCCTCGGACTACGGCCGGGTGGGCTACGTCGCCTCGGACAACGACGACGACCATGCCTGGTCCCGCGAGGCGCATGGCCTGCGTGCCCGCGCCATGGACGCGCTGCACCGGATCGAGCGCGAGGCCAAGTCCTACTACGACAGCTTCCGCAGCGGCGTCTCCTCCGGGGCGAGCGGCGCGCGCGACTTCGCGGCCGAGCGCGCCTCGGTTATCTCGAACTTCACCAGCGACCTGCGCGGACGCTTCGCCTCGGGCCTCGACAACCTGCCGCCCGAGTCGCGCGACCGCATCATCGCGGCGCGCGAGCGGGCCTACCAGGCGATGCTCCAAGCCGAGCAGACCGGGCGCGACGTGATCCGCGACCCGGGCCGCGCCCTCGAGGAGCACCCGCTGGTCGCGGGCGCTGTGGCCTTCGCCCTGGGCGCGGCCGTGGGCGCGGCGCTCCCGGGGACCGAGGTGGAGAACCGCACCTTCGGCGCCGAGCGCGACCGGCTCATGGGCGACGCCTCGCGGATGCTGCGCGAGGAACGCAGCCGGGCCATGCAGATCGCCGGGTCGCTGGGCCAGGAGGTCAAGGCCGCCGCGCGGGAGACCGTGGAGGCCGTGGCCGACACCGCCCGCGACAAGGCCTCGCAGGCCGCGCAGCGCGTCCAGGAACGCGCCTCGGACGAGATCCGGTCCGCCAGCAGCGGCACGGGCGGCTCCACCGGCATGACCGGCCCGGGCGATCCGGTGATCGGCTGAGGCCCATCCCTGACGGAGCGAAGGCCCGGGCTTCGGCCCGGGCCTTTTCCGTTCGAGGGAGCCGGCCCTCGGCCCCACCCTGCCGGGTCAACCCTGGAGGGGCGCCCCGTAGCCGCGCACGGCGGCCAGAACGAAGGCCACGCGCAGGATGAAGCGGCCATCCCCGACCTCGGTCCTCACCTCGCCACCGAGCTGGCTCGCGAAGGCGGTGACCAGTTGGCGGCCGAGCCCCGTCCCCTCGGCGGCGGGGGCCTCCACAGGGATGGTCCCGGCGGTGTTGGCGATCGTCAGCTCGGCCCGCCCGCCGTCGAGCGCCGCGAAGCTCAGGCCGAGCCAGGGCGCGGCCTCGCCCGGGGCCGGCTCGGCATACTTGACGGCATTGGTCAGCCCCTCGGTCAGCAGGAGCGACAGCGGCACCGCCTGGTCGGGCGTGAGGGGAATCGGCGCGAACCCGGTCTCGATCCGGAAGGTCCGCCCGGGCGCCGAGGCCATGCTCATGATCTGCCGGGTGATGTCGCCCAGGAGCTCGTCCGCCCGGACATCGGTCAGGCCGGAGGTCTGGTAGAGCTCCTTGTGGACGGTGGCGAGGCTCATCACCCGGTCCTGGAGGCCCCGCATCAGCGCCTTGGTCTCGGGCGAGCGGGCCCGGCGCATCTGCATGTTCATGATCGAGGCGATGAGCTGGAGGTTGTTCTTGACCCGGTGGTGGACCTCGCGCAGCAGCACCTCGCGCTGATGGACGGTGTCCTCCAGCTCGGCCTCGTCGTGGAGGATCGTGTCGGTCATCCTCAGGAAGGCCTGCCCCACCTCGCGCAGCTCGGCGGACGCGCCGGCCATGTCGAGGCCGCTCACCATCCGGCTGCCGGAGGCGAAGGCGCGGATGGCGCGGCTCAGGCGGCGGATGTAGCGCGTGACGATGCGCTCGGCCGCGAGCCAGGCCACGACGAAGCTGCCGGCCCACATCAGGACGACGAGGAGGAAGGGCCGTGAAGAAGGCGAGCGGCCCGAAGCCCGCCGCCTCGCGCGCGGGACCGAGCCCAGGGCATAGAGCTGCCCCGGGATCAGCGGAACCAGCGAGTAGAGACGCTCCTCCCCGGCGGCGGTGGTGCCGCTCAGCCCGGTCACGTCCCGCGCCGCCAGATCCGCCAGGTCGATGCCGGCCGGCAGGAGCTCGGCCTCGTGGCCATAGCCGCGCGAGGTCGTGAGCACGGTGCCCTCGCCGTTGAAGGTCACGAAGTCCGGGTCAGGGAAGTCGTCCGAATACGGCCCGGGGGCGGAGTTCGCGGCGCCCAGCGCCGCATGGGGGAGGGCGATCGCGACATAGCCCAGGCTTCCTTGGCCGTCCGCGGCCAGGACGGGATGCACGACCAGGACGACCGACACGCCCGACACGGGTCCCCGCGCCTGCACCACGACCTTGGGGCGGAGGTCGGACATGATCTCCCGGAAGAGCGACGTGTCGCGGTAGTCGAAGCTCCGCCCGCCCGAGCCGCAGGTCATCACTCCGTCATCGGGCACGAAGGCCACGATGGAGGCCTGCGGGAGTTCCCGGTTGAAGGCGGTGACGGCCGCGACGCAGGCGGCGTCGTCGCCGGCCAGCGGCGCGATCGACTGCGCCAGCGCGGCCGCGGCGCCCTGAGCCTCCCGGACGAGGCCGATCTCGGGCGCGGTGATCCTCAGGGTCTCGCCGGCCAGCACCGCCGCCCGGCTCTCGCGCGCGGTGGACAGCGAGGCGCTGGCCTGGAAGAGCGAGATCACCCCCAGGGGCAGGAGCGCGACCGCGAGGAGCAGCGCCAGGCGAAACCCCAGCCGTTGGCCGAGGGGCGGCCGGACCGGCGGCGCCCCGGCGGCGCCCCGGCGGCGGGCGGAGCGCGCCT
>NZ_KK088644.1 GCF_000600335.2 Rubellimicrobium mesophilum DSM 19309
CACGTAGTCGGCGTGCCCGGGGCAGTCCACGTGCGCGTAGTGCCGGTTCGCCGTCTCATACTCCACGTGCGCCGTCGAGATCGTGATCCCCCGCGCCCGCTCCTCCGGCGCCGCGTCGATCTGGTCGTAGGCCTTGAAGTCCCCATAGTACTTGGTGATCGCCGCCGTCAGCGTCGTCTTGCCATGGTCCACGTGACCAATCGTCCCAATGTTCACGTGCGGTTTGTTCCGCTCGAACTTCGCCTTCGCCATGATGCCGTCATCCTGTTTTTCGGGAGCCGGAACGGTCCCACGCGTCCGCGCGCCGTCTAAGGCCGAAGAGCGTCAAGCGCAAGGGGGTCGCGGACCCCGCCCGAGCCGCGCCCCACATTCCCGACTGTTTCAGTGAACAATTCTTGACGCGGGCCCCTCGCCATGCGTAACCCGCCCCAGACCCTCAAGGAGGAACCCGCCATGACCGACAAGCCCACCCCGTCCTCCCCGCGCCTCTGGCGTGGCCTCGGCCTCGGCGCCGCCGCGCTGGGCCTCGCCGCCGGCCCCGCCGCTGCCCTGAGCCCTTCGGCCCCGCAGGCCCCCTCCGCCCAGTCGCCCCTCTGGCACGTCCAGGCCGAGAGCGGCGAGCAAGGCGAAGCCGCCGAGGCCGGGGAAGCCGGCGAGCAAGGCGAGGCCTCCGCCGAGTCCGGAGAGGCGGACGAGGCCGCAGCGGAAACCGGGGAGGCCGGCGAGGCCCCCGCCGCCGAAGCCGGGGAAGCGGGCGAATCCGGCGAGGCCGCCGCTCCCGCCCCCGCCGACCAGGGCGGCGAGGCGGGCGAGGCCGGGGAATCCGGCGCCATGGCCTCCGAGAACCCCTCCGTCGCCATCCTCGGCGCGCTCGGCCTGATCGAGGGACACCTCCGCATGGGCCACGAGCTGGCCCAGGCCGGCAGCGCGGACGGCGCCGCGACGCACACCGGCCACCCCCGGGGCGAGGTCTACGAGACCCTCGAGCCCCTGCTCGAGGCGCAGGGCCTGCCCGGCTTCGAAGAGGAGCTGGAGACGCTCGAGAACGCCCAGATCGGCGGCGGCACACCCGAGGAGGCCCAGGCCGCCTACGACGCCGTCCTGGCCCGCGTGAACGCGACCCGCGAGGCCATGGCCGCGACTCCCGCCGACCAGTTCGCCGCGCTCTCCGCCCTCCTCCAGGCCGCCGCGCGCGAATATGCGAGCGGCATCCAGGGCGGCGCCGTCGCCGAGCTGGAGGAGTACCAGGACGCGCGCGGCTTCGTGGCCGTGGCCCGCGACCAGCTCCAGGCCCTCGCCGGCTCCTCGGACGCCAAGGTCGCGGACGCCGCCAGCGACGCCCTCGCCGCGCTGGCCGAGACCGATCCCCTGTTCCCGGCCCTGGTCCCCGAGGACGGCGCCGCCTTCCCCGGTGACGCCTCCGAGGTGCTCTACGGCGCCGCCGCGCGGGTCGAGCTGGCCGGCCTGCAGGTGCGGTGATGCTGATCGCCCTCACGGGTCTCCTCTCCCCGGCCGAGGTCGGGGCGATCCGCGACGCGGCCGGCAAGCTCGAGTTCGGCGACGGCCGCGCCACGGCGGGGCGCCGCGCGCGCGCGGTCAAGGCCAACGACCAGGCCCTCCCCTCGCCCGCCCGCGACGCGATCCTCGAGAAGGCGCGCCGGGCCCTCCTGGCGCATCCGGTCTTCCAGGCCGCCGCGCGTCCCGAGAAGCTCACGCCGCTCCTCCTCTCGCGCTACCGCGTGGGCCAGACCTACGGCCTCCACGTGGACGACGCCCTCATGCAGGGCCTCCGCACGGACCTGAGCTTCACGCTCTTCCTCTCGGACCCCGCCACCTACGACGGCGGCGCGCTGGAGATCGAGGACAACTACGCCCCCCGCGAGATCAGGCTCAACGCCGGCGACCTGATCCTCTACCCCTCCACCACGCTCCACCGGGTGACCCCCGTCACGCGCGGCGAGCGGCTCGCCATCGTCGGCTGGGCCCAGAGCTTCATCCGCGGCCAGGAGCAGCGCGAGGTCCTCTTCGATCTCGACCAGAGCATCGCCACGCTGGAGCAGGAGGGCGCGCAGCGCGTCCTCCTCGACCGCCTCTCGCGGGCGCGGAGCAACCTCCTGCGCCTCTGGGCCGGCGCCTAACCACCTTGCGAAGGCGGGGGCTTCGGGGGCATCAAGCGACGTCCCCGGAGGCCCTGCCGATGTACACGCCCCCCGCCTTCCGCCTCGACGACCTGCCCGAGCTTCACGCGATCCTGCGCGCGTCCCGCCTCGCCACGCTCGTCACCGCGACCGACGAGGGGCTCCTGGCCACGCCGCTGCCCCTGTTCGTCGTCCCCGACGAGGGGCCGCTCGGCACGCTCTACGGCCACGTCGCCCGCGCCAACCCGCAATGGAGCCGCCCGCCCAGGGGCGAGGCGCTGGCGCTTTTCGCCGGCCCCGACGCCTATGTCACGCCCTCCTGGTACGCCACCAAGCAGGAGCACGGCCGGGTGGTCCCCACCTGGAACTACGTCGCCGTCCACGCCCACGGCACGCCGGAGTTCTTCGACGACCCCGACCGCCTCCTCGACGTGGTGACGCGCCTGACCGACCTCCACGAATCCGCCCGCCCGGAGCCCTGGACTGTCGCGGACGCGCCCGAGCGCTTCGTCCAGGGCCAGCTCAAGGGCATCGTCGGCCTGCGCCTGCCGATCGCGCGCCTCGAAGGCAAGCGCAAGATGAGCCAGAACCGCAGCGCCGAGGACCGCGCCGGCGTCGCGGCCGGGCTGGCGGCCAGCGACCGCGCGGGAGACCGGGAGGCCGCCGCGCTCATCGCGCCCGGCGACCCGTCGGCGGCCTAGACCGGATCGCACCGCCCGCGCGACGAATGGGCCAGGGCGGTGCGCGGTTCTCCGCCCACCCATCGTGTCAGCTCATCTGAGAGGCGGCCCCAGGTCCTTGCGCCTTGGAGGACGGGACGGCGACACCCGGCGGTTTCCTTCACGCCCGCCACCAGCCGTCATTCCGTCAGGCCAACTCTTCGACGGTTGCATAGCCGCCTTGCACAACGTCAAGTTGACGTCGCGTCGTCAGTGACATCTTCCGGTTGCGGTCGGAACTGCGGTCTTTATGTTACGGACGCTTATCAAAGGCGGTCCTTTAACGAGGGTGGCGTACGGATGTCCAGGATGCGGCTGGTCTTTTCATCGGTCCGAACTGATTCCGAGCCAGCGACGGTCGGCGGAATCCTGCAGGTCTCGCGGCGGAACAACCCGCGCGACGGCGTCACCGGGGCCCTCCTCTCGAGCCGGACCCGCTTCGTCCAGCTTCTCGAAGGCGACGCGGCCGGCCTCGACCGCTGCTTCGCCCGGATCCAGCGGGACGCACGCCATCGCGACATCCGGGTCCTCCTGTCCGGGCCGACCCGGGAGCTCCTGTTCCCCGAAGCCCCGATGCTCGGCATCGAGGCGGCGGGCCTCGATTCCCCGGTCGCGGCGGCCCTGTCGGACGACGCCCCGCCGGACCGGGTCATGGAGATCCTGAGGGCGCTCGCCCGCCGGACCGACCCGCAGCCCGCCGAAGTGCCGGAGGCGGACGCCTCGCTCGTCGCGCTGCGGCGCATCCATCGAGCCGCCCGCCACATCCTCGACGACCACCTGAGCCGCTCCGAGATGCCCCCCGACACGCTCGAGCGTCTCGCGGCCTCGCTCACGCGGCAGGCCGCGCAGGCCGGTGACCTCCATCGGCGCCTGTCGGCGGCGAGTTCCGCCGATCCCGATCACCGGACCGAGGCCCAGCGCTTCCACGAGCTGCTGCAGGCGGCGCAACGCGAGGTCGGCCGCCGCCTCGGCCGCCTGGACTGAGCGCGGATCAGCCCTGCGGCGCCACCGGAGGCGCGAACCGGTTGTCCCGGGGGAAGCCGCGCGGCGCCATGCGCCCCGCCTGACCGCGCTTGCCGAGCCACTCGGCCAGGTCCGGTTCCCGCCGCGTCCGCCCGCCGGTCTCGGTCCAGCTCAGCCCCTCGGACAGGCTCAGCACCGTCACGTCCGAGAGCCCGCCGTCCTTGAAGGCCTGGAGCCGCACGCCCTTGCCGCGCCCCATCTCGGGGAGCTCGGCCAGCGGGAAGACCAGCATCTTCCGGTTCTGCCCGATCGAGGCGACGTGGTCCCCCTGCACGGGCACCATGTGCGCGGCCCTGGCGCCCTCCGGCAGGTTCAGAACCACGCGCCCCGCCCGGGTCTGCGCCAGCGCCTCGTCCTCGGACAGCACGAAGCCGTCCCCCTGATCGGATGCCACGACCAGCCGGCCCCCCGGCCGGTGCACCCGCAGCGCCGCCACCGGCGCGTCGAGGTCGATCATCAGCCGCAAGGGCTCGCCCATGCCGCGCCCGCCCGGAAGGCCCACGACCGGCACCGTGAAGACCCGCCCGTTCGCGCCCATCACCAGCAGCTTGTCCGTGGTCTCGGCCTTCAGGACGAAGCGCGCCTTGTCGCCGTCCTTGTAGCGGATGCCCTCGCGCTCGACATGCCCCTCATGGCGCGGACCCAGCCCATCTCGGAGAGCACGACCGTCACCGGCTCCCGCTCGATCATCGATTCGGGCGTGATCTCCGCCGTCTCGCCGGCGATCTCCAGCGTGGTCCGCCGCGCGCCGCCCGGCGCCTTGGCCCCGAACCGCTTCCTCGACTCGCGCAGGTCGGCCGCGATGGCCTTCCACTGCAGCCCCTCGTCGGCCATCAGCGCCAGCAGCCCCTCGCGCTCCGCGAGCAGCGCGTCCCGCTCGGCCACGAGCTGCATCTCCTCCAGCCGCCGCAAGGACCGCAGCCTCATGTTGAGGATCGCCTCGGCCTGCGCCTCGGTCATGCCGATGCCGGGCGGGATGACGGCCTGCCCCTTGGCCGAGAGGGGCGACCTGTAGTCCGCCTCGGACCTCGCCCGGGGCAGCGGGCTGTCCCAGTCCTCGGCCTGCAGCGCGGCCTTGGGATCGTCGTCGTAGCGGATGATGTCGATCACCCGGTCGAGGTTCAGGAAGGCGATGATGAGCCCGCCCAGCACCTCCAGCCGCCGGTCGATCCGCTCCAGCCGGTGCCGGGACCGCCGCCCCAGCACGTCCCGCCGGTGGTCGAGGAAGGCGCGCAGCACCTCCCTCAGCCCGCAGACCTTCGGCGTGAGCCCGTCGATCAGCACGTTCATGTTCAAGGGCACCCGGACCTCCAGGTCCGACTGCCGGAACAGCATCCCCATCAGCATCTCGGGATCGACGCTCCGCGCGCGCGGCTCCAGCACGATCCGCACGTCGTCCGCGCTCTCGTCCCGCACATCGGCCAACGCGGGCAGCTTCTTCGACTGCACGATCTCGGCGAGCTTCTCGATCAGCTTGGACTTCTGGACCTGATACGGAATCTCGGTCACGACGATCTGCCGCACCCGCGCCCCAACTCCTCCACCGTCCAGCGCGCCCGCAGCCGGAACGCCCCGCGCCCCGTGCGATAGGCCTGCGCGATGCTCTCCGGCGGCTCCACCAGCACGCCGCCCGTGGGGAAGTCCGGTCCCGGGATCAGCTCGAACAGCTTCTCGTCCGCGAGATCGGGCTTGCGGATCATCTCCAGGCAGGCCCCGATCAGCTCGTCGAGGTTGTGCGGCGGAATCGAGGTCGCCATCCCCACCGCGATCCCGCTCGACCCGTTGGCGAGGAGATGCGGCACCGGCGCCGGCAGCACGACGGGCTCCACGAGCGTGCCGTCGTAGTTCGGCCGCATGTCCACCGCGTCCTCGTCGAGCCCCTCCATCAGGGCCTCGCCCAGCGCCGTCAGCCGCGCCTCGGTGTAGCGGGCCGCCGCCGGGTTGTCCCCGTCGATGTTCCCGAAGTTCCCCTGCCCCTCCACCAGCGGGTAGCGCACGTTGAAGTCCTGCGCGAGCCGCGCCATCGCGTCGTAGATCGCGGCGTCCCCGTGCGGGTGGTAGTTCCCCATCACGTCGCCCGAGATCTTCGCGCTCTTGCGGAACCCCGCCGTCGGCGTCAGCCGCAACTCGCGCATGGCGAAGAGGATACGCCGGTGCACCGGCTTCAGGCCATCCCGCGCGTCGGGCAGCGCCCGGTTCACGATCGTGGACAGCGCATAGCTCAGGTAGCGCTCGCCGATCGCGCGCCGCAGCGGCTCCGTCACGAGGAGGGAGGGATCGGCGCCGTCCTCGGCGCCCTCGAGGATCACGGGATCGTCGCTCATGGTGACCATCTAGAGCCCGGCGGCGGACCGCACAAGCATTGGAACAAAATGTGAACACGACGGGTTCGTGATGCCGCCCCCACGTGGTCCTGCCCTAGGATCGGTGCTACTCCTCACCCCCCTGCGTCAAGCCACCGGAGTCGGCCGTGCGAATACGTCAGGTCCTTGTGGCCGCCCTGCTCCTCGCCGGACTCGCCTGGGTCCTCCTGGGCCGGGAGGGGGCCGCGCCGCCCCCGACAGCCCCCGTCGCCGCGACCGAGCCTCCCTCCGGCCCACCGCCCGACGCCGCTGGGGGGCCGGAGTCCACCTCCCCGCCGGCCCTCGACCCCCCGAATCCCACCGAGCCCCGGGGCGACCGGCCGGCCGCCATGCCCGCGCCCGCCCCGGCGCCGGACCCCTTGCCGGCGCCAGAGCCCGAGGCG
>NZ_KK088645.1 GCF_000600335.2 Rubellimicrobium mesophilum DSM 19309
GGGCTGGAAGGGGTTCATGCCGGTTCTCCGCATCGCGCGACGTCTCCTGGGGTCCGGGGCCCCAGCGGCCCCGGCCGGATCAACGCGGCATCACGGGCGAAGGTCCCTCTCAGGACCCGCGCTTGATCTTGCCCGGACGCCGCGTCCCCGAGGCCGCGCGCCGCGCCGGGCGCGCGGTCGCCGGCTCGGGCCGCAGCTCCGCGACGGCGGCGGCCGTCTCCTCCACGAAGGACTGGACCGTCGCCTGCACGAGGTCCTCCTGCGGCGCGGGCTCGGCCAGCACCGCCAGCGGCTCCTCCTCCGCCACGAAGGGCGCGGCCTCCGGCTCCGGCTCGGGAAGGGCCTCCACCTCCGGCGCGGTCGCGGCCGCGATGGCCGGCGCGCTGGCCTCGGTCACGAGCCGCAGCGGCACCACCTCCGCCGAATGGTCCGGCGCCTCCTCCTCGGCCGGCACCTCGGCCACCGGCTCGGACACCGGGGGCAGGACGGCCACGGGAACCGAGCTCGGGCGTCGCGCCACCGTCCGGGGCGCGGTCAGCCCCATCATCCGCAGCGCGAAGTCGGTCTGCGCCTGCGCCAGCACGGTCCAGACCGCGACAGCCTGTCGCCACGGTTGGGTGAGGGTCTGGTAGGGGGTCATCTCATTGCTCCGCATAAGCCTTCAGGTCATCCGTCCGCAGCGCCGTCAGGCGCCCGAGGCAGCCCGCCCGGATCATCGGCTGGCCCGAGCCGCCATCCCAGAGCGCCGCCTCCGCCTCGCAGGAGGCATCGCGATAGGCGATCCAGGCCCGCTGGGCAGCCCTCAAGGTGGCCTCGGCCCGGCCCCCGGGCGAGGAGTCAAATTGCCGCGCCGCCGCGACCGCCGCCCCGTAGGCGCGGCTCAGCTCCTCGTCGGCCGCCTCATAGGCCTCCGCGCTGCACCGATTGAGGTCGAGCTGCGTCACCGCCCCGGCGCAGGGGTCCTGCGCGACGGCGGGGCCGGCCCCGAGGACGGCCAGCATCAGCCCTGCCCTCAGGGGCCGGGCCGGGGTCGGCCGAAGGGACTCGAATGGGGCGCTCATGTCCCCAATATGTCCCCTTCCGCAGCGGAAGGCCAGCGCTGCGTTGCAGCATCGGCGGTTTCCCTCGCGCGAGGGCCGCCGCTCAGGCCGCCACGTCGGGCGCAGGCAGCACCTGCACGCCGTCGATCCGCCAGCCGTCCGGCAGCTCGACCATCTCGTAGTCGAGCACCCAGCCCCGCCCCTCGGGGTCCTTCAGGAGGACCCGCTGGTGCAGCGCTCCGCCCTCCTCGCCCAGCTCCAGGAACCGCGCGTCGTGGTTGTCCCAGACCATCGGATAGCCGTCCTCGACCATCCGGCCGAAATTCTCCGGCGTCCCGAAGATTCCCTGGATCCCCGGGCTCGCGTGCTCCCAGGCGCCCGGCACGTCGCGGGCGTTGAAGTCCGAGAGCTGGTCCGCGATGACCGCCTCGATGGCGGCCTGGGTCTGGGCGTCCTGCGCGGCGGCCCCCAGGGGCCACGCGAGCAGCGCAAGGGTCGGGAGCAGGCGCATGGGTCACCTCCGTCGGCTGTCACATGGTTGTCACGTATCGCGGCGCCCATAAGTTTCACACCGACCGAGCCATGGAGCCCCCGATGCCCTACGCCATCCTGCCCGAGGACGAGAGCGTCGAAGCCGCCCTCCGCCGCATCGCGCGAGAGGAGGCCGGGCTGGCGCTCTCCGCCGTCCGGGGCGAGGGCGACCTCGGCCCACGCGTCCACGAGATGCGCAAGGTCGTGAAGAAGCTCCGTGGCCTCCTCCGCCTCCTCCGTCCCGTGCTCCCCGAGGCCAAGGCCGAGAACGCTCGCCTGCGCGACGCCGGCCGCGCCCTCTCCGACCTCCGCGACGCCGCCGTCCAGCTTTCGACCCTGGAGCGGCTGGCCGGGGACATGGACGGGACCCGCCGCGCCCGCCTCCTCGCCCCCTTCCAGGAAGCCGCCGCCCATCACGACGCGAGCGCCGAGGCGGCCGCCCTCCCCGCCTTCGCCGAGGCGATGTCCGATCTCCTCGCCCGCAGCGAGGGCTGGACCCTGCGGCGCGACGGCTGGGACGCTCTGGAGCCCGGCCTCATGGCCACCTGGGATGCCGCCCGAGCCGCCCTCAGGCAGGCCCGCAAGCACCCCGAGCCCCACCACCTCCACGAATGGCGCAAGCGCGCCAAGGATCACTGGTATCACGCGCGCCTTCTCCAGCCGATCTGGCCCGCCCTGATGAAGCCGCACGTCGAGGCCGCCGACACGCTCGGCGAGATGCTGGGCCAGGTCAACGACCTCGCCGTCCTCCTGGGCCGCCTCGACGCCGCGCCCCTCGACGAAGGGCTCCGCTCCGAGGCCCGCGACCTCGCCACCCTCCGCCACGCCGCGCTGATGGCCGAGGCGCTCCCTCTCGGCCGCCGCCTCCTCGCCGGCGACGCCGAGGCCCTCGCCGCCCGCTGGGGCGCCTGGTGGAAGCTGCGCGAGACGACCTAGGCCGCCTCCCCCACCAGTTCCCCCGCCAGCGCCCGCTCGATCAGCCGCACCGTCTCCTCGACGCCGTAGAGCGCGACGAAGCCCCCGAACCGCGGCCCCTCGGAGGCCCCGATCAGCACCTCGTAGAGCGCCTTGAACCAGTCGCGCAGCGGCTGGAACCCGTGCTCGTTCCCTACGGCATAGACGATGGTCTGCAGCTCCTCCGGATCGTGCGACCCCTCGTGCCCGCGCAGCCGCGCCGCGAGGTCCTCCATCGCTGCCCGCTCCGCCTCGGTGGGCGCGCGGAACACCCGCGTGGGCTTCACGTGCTTCTGGAAGTAGCGCACCGCATATCCGGCGGCCGCATCGAGCCCCGGATGCGTCTCCGGCGTGGCCTCGGGCGAATAGCGCCGCAGGAACCGCCACAGCGTCTCCTTGTCCTCGGCGCCCGACACGGAGGCGAGGTTCAGCAGCATCGCGAAGGGTACCACCATGTCCGACGCGGGCGGCTGCCCGCCATGGATGTGCCACACCGCGTTCTGGAGCTGCTGCTCCGGCGTCTGCGTGGCATACCCGCGCAGCGACTGGTGATACTCGTCCACGTTCTTCGGGATCACGTCCCAATGCAGCCGCTTCGCCGTCCTGGGCTTCTGGTACATGAAATAGGACAGGCTCTCGGTCGCCGCGAACTCCAGCCACTCGTCGATGGTGAGCCCGTTCCCCTTCGACTTGGAGATCTTCCCCCCGACCTCGTCGAGGAACAGCTCGTAGACCATGTGGTTCGGCGCCCGCCCGCCCAGCACCTCGCAGATGCCGTCGTAGATCGGCGTGTTGGTCGAGTGGTCCTTCCCGTACATCTCGAAGTCCACGCCCAGCGCCGCCCAGCGAGCGCCGAAATCGGGCTTCCACTGCAGCTTCACGTGCCCCCCGGTGACCGGCAGCGTCCACTCCCGTCCCGACCCGTCGTCGAAGGTGATCGTTCCGTCCTTGGCGTTGACCTCCTTCAGCGGAACATACAGCACCCGCCCCGTCTCCGGATGGATCGGCAGGAAGCACGAATAGGTCTGCTGCCGCTCCTCGCGCAGCGACGCCAGCATGATCTCCATGATCGCGTCGTAGCGCTCGGCCGCCAACCTCAGCGTCGGGTCGAAGGCCCCCGACCGGTAGAACTCCGTCGCGCTGACGAACTCGTACTGGAACCCGAAGGTGTCCAGGAACCGCCGCAGCATGGCGTTGTTGTGGTGGCCGAAGCTCGGATACTCCCCGAACGGGTCCGGCACCGTGGTCAGCGGCTGCTGCAGGTGCAGCCGCAGCATCTCGGTGTTGGGCACGTTGTCCGGCACCTTCCGCATCCCGTCGAGGTCGTCCGAGAACACGATCAGCCGCGTCGGCATCTCCGAGATCACCTCGAAGGCCCGCCGGATCATCGTCGTCCGCAGCACCTCCCCGAAGGTCCCGATATGCGGCAGCCCCGACGGCCCGTAGCCCGTCTCGAACAGCACGTGGTCCTTCGCGGGCCCGCCCTCGACCCGTTTCAGCAGCGCCCGCGCCTCCTCGAAGGGCCAGGCCTTCGACGTCATCGCCGCCTCGCGCAGGGATGCCATGGGTGCGCCTCCTGAAATGGGACCGGGGGCCTCCCTATTGCCGGCCCGTCCCCCCGTCAATAAACCAGCCGGAAATCAGGAGGCCCAGATGACCGAGACCCCCCTTTCCCCGCAGGACGCGCTGGTCGCGATCATGATCGCCGTCTCCGCCTCCGACGAGGCCATCCGCACCGCCGAGCTCGTGCAGATCGCCAACATCGTCGAGAACCTCCCCGTCTTCGCCACCTACGAGCAGGACCACCTGCAGAGCATGGGCGCGCTGATCCTGGACCTCCTCCAGCAGGAGGACGGGCTCGACCAGCTCTTCGCCCGGGTCCGCCGCTACCTGCCCCAGCGCCTCTGGGAGACGGCCTACGCGCTCGCCTGCGACGTGGCGGCGGCGGACGGGCGGATCACCGAGCAGGAGGCCCGGATGCTCGAGGAGATCCGCGACGAGCTGGAGATCGACCGCCTCCACGCCGCCGCCATCGAGAGGGGCGCGCGGGCGCGGTATCAGAGGGTGTGAGGGGGCGGCGCCCGCGACGGCCGGACCCATCCCCATGGGGCGGGCTCCGGCCCGCCATGCCGCGCCAGAGCCACGGCCGCTGGGCTGGAGGGCCGGAGCCCCCCTGCGGGACTCGACAAGCCCCTCCCGACCGGCTTCCCCTTGCGCCGGGTTCGGGTTCGGGGGGCAGCGCGTGAATCACCTCTATTACGGCGACAATCTCGACGTTCTGCGGACATTCCCGGACGAGCACGTCGATCTCATCTACCTCGACCCGCCCTTCAACTCGAACGCCGACTACAACGCGCTCTTCCGCACGCCCTCCGGCAAGCCCGTCGCCGCGCAGGAGGATGCCTTCCGCGACACCTGGCAATGGGACGACGCCGTGTCGGGTGTGGCGGTCCAGCAGGTCAAGCGGGCCTCGGGCTATCAGGACGCGGCGCTCATGCTCGATGCGATGGTGGGGTTCCTCGGCAAGAACGCCCTGACGGCCTACCTCGCCATGATGGCCGTGCGGCTGATCGAGCTGCACCGAGTCCTCAAGCCCACCGGCAGCCTCTACCTCCACTGCGACCCGACCGCGAGCCATTACCTCAAGGTGCTGCTGGATGCGGTGTTTGGCCCACGGCAGTTCAAGAATGAGATTATCTGGAAGCGCACGACTTCGCACAACGATGCCAAGCGCCAATTTCCTGATGTGACCGATCATATATTCTTCTATACCAAGACTAATAGTTATCAGTTTAACCGGCAGTTTGTAGATTATGATCGCGAGTATCTGGAGTCGAAATATCGTTACAAGTCACCAGAAGGGCGAGTTTACCGCCTGTCGGACCTTCGGAGCCCTCAGCCGCGGCCAAATCTTACCTATGATTACAAAGGTCATAAACCACATCCAAACGGCTGGGCGGTGTCGCGCGAGAAAATGGAACAACTCGACGCTGAAGGTCGGCTCGAGTTTCCTAGGAAAGAAGGCGGGCGCATCCAGCTCCGCCGTTTTCTGGATGAACGCGATGGGATGCCACTGACCAGCGTTTGGGACGACATTCCTCCCATCAACTCCCAAGCTGCCGAGCGCCTCGGCTACCCCACCCAGAAGCCCGTCGCCCTCCTCGAACGCATCGTCGCCGCCTCCTCCAACCCCGGCGACCTCGTGCTCGAGCCCTTCTGCGGCTGCGGCACCACCGTCCACGCGGCGCAGAAGCTCGGCCGCCGCTGGATCGGCATCGACATCACCCATGTCGCCATCGGCCTGATCGAGAACCGCCTCCGCACCGCCTTCCCCAGGCATCGAGTTCCAGACCCATGGCACGCCCATGGACCTCGACGCCGCCCGCGACTTCTTCGACCGCGACGACAAGACCAAGAAGGAGTTCGAGAAGTGGGCCGTCACCCGCATCGGCTTCCTTCCGCAGACGAAGAAGGGCGCCGATGGCGGCATGGACGGGATGCGCTGGTTCGGCCCGCGCGAGGAGCACAAGGCCATCGTCTCGGTGAAGGGCGGCAAGACCGTGAACGTGGAGATGGTCCGCAGCCTCGACGCCGTGGTCAAGGCGCAGAAGGCCCAGGTCGGCGTCCTCCTCTCGCTCGAACGGCCGACCGAGGCGGCCCACGACTGGGCCCGGCAGGGCGGCGTCTTCGAGGTGGAGGGCTTCCAGCCCGTCCCCCGCCTCCAGATCGTCACCATCGAGGAGGCGCTCGCCCTGCGCGAACGCGCCGTCCGCCTCCCCGCCCTCTCCGCCGCCCCCGTCAAGGCCGCCCCCAAGGAGGAGGCCAAGGGCGCCGTCCGGGACCTCTTCGGCGAGCCCTCGTAGCCCCCGTAGGGTGCGCCTCGGCGCACCATCCCCGGCCCCTGCCCGAATCACCGTCGCATGGTGCGCCGAAGCGCATCCTACGGGGCCACGCAACACCCCCGTCGGCCGACTTCCCTCGCCGGATCAGCGCCTTGCCCCCGGGGTGTTGCGTCGCCCCACCCCCCACCGAACGCC
>NZ_KK088646.1 GCF_000600335.2 Rubellimicrobium mesophilum DSM 19309
CCTGCCGAGCGGGGGCCGTCCGCGAATGGGCCAGCCGCTCGATCGCCACCTGCTCCGCATCCGCCAACGCACGCAGTCGCAACTGTCGCATGGCCTCTCTCCAGCAAAGCACCGCTCACTGTACCATGACTTGCCGGATGAACCACTTAGAAGCAGCCCACTCTTAGCCCAAAGGTATCCGCGCGCTCACCGTACCAGCAGGAACGGTGTCCGGCTATGGCCGCAACGAAGCGGCAACCGTGACGGCGGCGCAAAGCAACAAGGCTTTAGGGGCACGGTGTGACGCCTCAGGGCCTCCAAGTCGACAGAACCAACTTGGAAACCTGTTGATCTTAGAGCTTGTTTGGCGAGGTCATGCGGATCGGGCGAGCCTGCGGAGCATGAGGTGGATCATGGTGAGCGTGATGAAGGCTTCGGCCGACTGGAGGCGGCGTTCGTAGTCCTTGGCCAAGCGGCGCGATCGGCCGAGCCAGCCGAAGGTGCGCTCGACCACCCACCGGCGCGGCTGGACAGCAAAGCCCTTTTGACCTTCAGCGGGTCGCACGATCTCAATCTGGACGCCTTGCTCGGAGGCCCATGAGGACAGTGGTTGCCCTGCATAGGCGCCGTCGGCCCAGATCAGCTCAAGGCGAGGCTGGAGCGGACGCAGTCCCGACAGCAGGCGTCGGGCTCCGGCCTGATCGGAAACATGGGCGCCGGTGACCTCGTGCGCCAGAACAAGTCCCTCGGTGTCGACAAGCAGATGCCGCTTGCGGCCCTGCACGCCTTTGCCGCCGTCGTAGCCCCGCACACCGCCTGCCTGGGTCGTGCGTACGCTTTGGCTGTCCATGACGCCCGCTGAGGCGTCAGGCGCGCGGCCGCACTGGGCGCGAACTGCCCGGCGGAGCGCCTCGTGGAGCCGGTGCAGGAGACCCCGTCCGTCCCATCGGCGATGGTGGTAGTAGACCGTCTGCCAAGGCGGGAAGTCGCGTGGGAGCTGACGCCACTGGCACCCCGTCCGGACGACGTAAAACACGGCGTCAACCACAAGGCGGGTGGGCCAGTGGCGCCGGCGACCGCCAACCAACTCGGGAAGATGACGTCGGACCAACACCCACTGCGCGTCCGTCAGGCTGCTCGGATATCGTGCTTTCATGCTGGCAGGAACGCACGAGCTCACACCACCCCAGATAAGCAACCATCACTCCGGCCCCCTTCGCCAAACGGGCTCTTAGCAGGCTGCTGAAGAACTCGGCCCTCGACGCTGTTTGTGGGACATGATTCATCCTCGCCGCTGCGTTTGCGGGGGTGAGGATGCGCGGGACGGACGAGGCGGCGGGGTCGCTGTTCAGCTATGTGGACTTGGAGGAGCGCATCCCCGCTCGCCACCCGCTGCGCAAGGTGCGCCAGATCGTCAACGAGGCGCTGACCACCCTCGATGCCGAGTTCGACCGGCTTTATGCGGCCGAGGGCCGCCCCTCCATCGCGCCGGAACGGCTGGCTCGCGCGCGAGCCTGATCCTATTTTCGGTGCGCTCCGAGCGGCAGTTGATGGAGCAGATGCCGTACAACCTGCTGTTCCGCTGTTTCATCGGTCTGGGCATCGACGATCCAGTGTGGGTCTCGACCGTGTTCACCAAGAACCGGGACCGGCTGCTGACCACGGAGATATCGCGCAAGGTCCTGGCCGCAGTCCTCGCGCATCGCGAGGTGGCGCCGCTGCTGTCGGACGAGCACTTCTCGGTCGACGGCACGCTGGTGAAGGCCTGGGCCTCGATGAAGAGCTTCCAGCCCAAGGCGGACGTCACCCCGCCCGCTGACGATGGCGGGCCGGGCGATCCGCCCGCCGACCGCGCCGCAGATGTCCCTGACCAGCCGCAACCCGAGATCGAGACCGCCCCGATGACTCGTCTCACCCGAAGAGATCGCAATGCCGAAGCCGACTTCCGGGGTGAGAAGCGGTCGAACGCCACGCATGCCTCGACCACCGACCCCGAGGCGCGGCTCTACAAGAAGTCCGCCGGTACCGGCGCGATGCTCTGCTTCATGGGGCACACCCTGATGGAGAACCGGAGTGGGCTCATCATACAGGCGGACCTGACGCAGATCGAGGCCGTCGCGGGCGTCTACAGCATCAACGCCAAGCTATCCCAAGGATGTCAGTCCGCGATCCAAAGTGGTTGATCCATGCGGACTTCGGGCTACGACGTCTCCTTCAACATTGGACGGTGCTCACGGCTTGAGGTCCGTAACCTCGTCTCTGTTCGCCGCCCTTCCACCCCAGCGTCGTCGGAGACAACATGCAGCAGATCGCCATTCCCCGCACAGAGCTCTCGGTGTCCTCGGTCATCCTGGGCCTGATGCGGATCGGGAAGATGCCCGACGCCAAGATCCGCGAGCTGGTCGGGGCGGCGCTCGACGCTGGGATCAACATGATCGACCATGCCGACATCTACGGCGGCTCGCGCCATCATTGCGAGGCGCGCTTCGGAGAAGCGATGCAACTCACCCAAGCTGAGCGCGAGCGGATCGTCATCCAGACCAAGGCTGGCATCCGCGATGGCTTCTTCGATTTCTCGGAGGAGCACCTGCTGCGCTCCGTCGAGGGCTCACTCAAGGCGCTGCGGACGGACTTCATCGACGTGTTCCTGCTGCACCGCCCCGACGCGCTTGTCGAGCCGGAGGAGGTCGCCTCGGCCTTCGACAAGCTCCAGTCCTCAGGCAAGGTGCGGCAGTTCGGGGTATCCAACCAGTCGCCAGGGCAGATTGAGCTGCTGAAGACCGCGGTGAAGCAGCCGCTGGTGGTGAACCAGGTCCAGCTCTCGATCACTCACGCGCCGCTGATCGCAGAGGGGGTGGCGCTGAACATGTCGGGGCTGGACCAATCGATCGAGCGCACGAGCGGTCTGCTGGACTGGTCGCGCAAAGAGGCGATGACCCTGCAGGCGTGGTCGCCCTTCCAGAAGGGCTTCTTCGACGGCCCCTTCGTCGGGGACCGGGAGAACCTTCCGGAGCTCAACGACGCCCTGGACGAGATCGCAGCGGCCCATGGGGTCACGCCCACGGGGATTGCGGTGGCCTGGATCACCCGGCACCCCGCCCGGATGCAGGTTGTCCTGGGCACTACGAAGCCCGAGCGGGTGCGCGAATGCGTGGCCGGAGCAGGAGTCGAGCTGTCGCGGCCCGAGTGGTATCGGCTCTTCCGTGCGGCCGGACACATCCTGCCGTGACGTGGCACACAGGCGGAGCGCTCGGGGCCTAGGGTTGTGGCGAGCTCCTGACAGGCGTCGTCGTCCATCAAGCCGATCCGGCTCTGGATTTCGTACTCGTCGGCTCGCGCTGGATCGGATTTCCGGGCGAGCCCTCAAGGGCCGACGGCAGCGCTCGGCCTCACACTGTCCTACCGCCACACCTCCCTCCCGAGAGCCGCGGACGCTGGACGATAACTCAGGGGTGCCAAGCAGGGTACGAGGACAGGCCCTCCGGCTGGACGCCTGTCAGAGGAAGGAAAGGCAGTGCGGAATGATCACCCCTGAGTTCGCCCGAACAATGGCGGCCTACAACGCCGAGATGAACCGACGGGTCTTCGGGGCCGCGATGCGCCTTCCGGCTGAGGAGCGCCGGATGGACCGCAGCGTATTCTGGCGGTCGATCCATGGAACGCTCTCGCACATCCTCTGGGCAGACCGGACGTGGCTGTCGCGCTTCGGCGAGAGCGAGAAGCCCTCGATTGCGATCTGGGACAGCGACAAGCTCGTAGATGACTTCGGCGACCTCTGGACCCAGCGCCAGCGCTTCGATCAGGTCATCACCGCTTGGGCCGGGCAGCTCTCGGATCAGGACCTCCAAGGCGACCTCGCCTGGTATAGCGGAGCTGTCGGACGGGACATGACCAGACCCCGAGCGCTCGTGGTCATGCACATCTTCAACCATCAGACTCATCATCGTGGCCAAGCTCACGCGCTGATCACTCGAGCCGGCGAGAGCACAGGCGACACCGATCTGCCCTTCGTGCTGCCGGATTGAGACCTGCATGAGCCGCGACCTGACCGAGACCGGGTCCGACACCGGATCGGCTCGGCGCGGGCTCAATAATCTCGGCGCAAATGTCCGCTCTGCTAGCCTCGCCAGCATTGAAGGCAGCGGCGTCAGCTCTCTCTTTCCCCTGACGAGCAGGAGACCCGCAATGACCCCCGACTGGCAGGCCAAGGCCGAGGCATTCACGGCCGCCGTGGGCGACGTGGAGGCGATGGTCGCCACGGCGGAGGCCACGACCGACTTGGCCCACGAGGACGCGATCAGGCTGAAACGCTCCACCGAGGGCATCGTCGAAGCCGTTGACGGCCTGATCTCCCGGCTCAAGCAAAACGGCGCTGATCCGAACTTCACCTGGACGCTGGCCTCGTTGCTCAGGACCTTGAGGTCGGCTGATCGTCGGGCGGCCAAGCTCGTCCGGCAGGCATCGGACACTATCAACGGTGTCGCTGGGGCCCAGGTCGAAGCCGCGCCGGCCCCGGCGAAGGCGCGGGCACCCCGGCGGCCATGGTTCCCGGGCAGGCTCGGGGACTTTCCCGGCAAGCCGAGGTTGGCAGGTGATGGTGCTTACGGCCTCGAAGTGGTGGTGGAGGCATTCAGCCAAGACGTTCTTGATGCCCTCTTCGGCCCCAGGACGAACGAGATGGGGGGAGGGGATACCTTCTGCGTGGGCGAGCTCTTGCCCGAGGATCGCGACATCTACAGCGCCGGTGCTGTTGCCGTCTATGTGAGCAGCCTGAAGGTGGGGTCCCTGTCGCGGGACGATGCCCGGCACTTTCGCGAGGCGGCTGCCAGGGCCGGGATCGCCGGACAGAGTGTGGACGTGGACCTGCTCGTCACCAAAGGGTGGCGCCGCCGCGATGGCGAGGAGGGCCCTTATCGCGTCAGTCTGGACGCACGACTGCCCTTCGAGTTCGGATCCAGATCGGACCGGGGCGCACAGACCGCCTGAGCCGCAAGCCCGCTACGCCTCTCGACACCAACGCCCTTAGAGGCGCCAGGGGACATCGCGTGCCTGCCCCACGAGAGTGGACATTAGGCTCAGCCTCTCCTGCTCTCAATGACCAGGGACTCACACCGGCCCACTTTGAACGAATGCCAAATTCTGACACTCGAGATGGGCGCCCTCCGATCCCGGTCTGAAAAAGGCTTACCCAGCTGGAGAGCCAAGGCTCCGAGCCTGCTGATCCACACAACGGCGGCACACCGATGCCGCCGGAGGCGACGGTCACACCACCAATGCCCGTCGGCGGGAGGGCTGGGCCGTTGACTCACGCGGGTGTGTGCTAGAACAAAAGAGGAACATATGACCCCAGGCCAGAAACGAGTCCCCGCCCCCGATGCAGCCCCGGCGCGACCTCCAGCCCCTTCGCGACCAGATCGCCCGGCTTGAGGCGCGCGATCCGTCGCGGCCCATCGCAGTGCTGCCGTTCGGGGTTGAGGCGCTCGACGCTCGCCTGCCGGGCGGGGGCCTCGATCGTGCCGCGCTCCACGAGGTGGCGGGGGGCGGCGCCGACGTGGTCCATGGAACCGCCGCGGCGCTCTTTGCGGCCGGCATTCTGGCGCGGGTGGGCGGCCAGGTGCTCTGGTGCCTGACGCGCCCCGACCTCTTTGCCCCCGCGCTCCAGCAGGCCGGGCTCGACCCCGACCGGGTGATCTATGTAGAGGCGGGCGACGACGCAGGCGTGCTGGCCTGCGCCGAGGAGGGGCTCCGGCACGGCGCCCTGGGCGGCGTGGTGGCCGAGGTGGCGAAGCTCCCGATGACCGCGTCGCGCCGGCTGCAGCTCGCGGCCGAGGAGTGCGGCACGATGGGGCTGGCACTCCGGCGCTGGCGCCGGCCGGCCGAGGCCTCCGACTTCGGCCAGCCCACGGCGGCGCGCACCCGCTGGCGCGTCTCGGCGCTGCCCTCCGCGCCGCTGCTGGTGCCCGGGGTGGGCCGGGCGCGCTGGCTCGTGGAGCTGGTGCGGGTGCGAGCGGGGGAGAGCGCCGACTTTGTACTGGAGGCCTGCGATGAGCAGGGTCGTCTCGCTCTACCTCCCGAGCTGGCCCGTGGACCGGCTGCGGCGCAGGTGGGGCCGCGCCGCGCCGCCTCCTGAGGTGCCGCTCGCGCTGGTGGGCTCGGACGGGCGCCGCCGCGTGGTGCAGGCCACCAACGAGGCGGGGCTCGCCCTGGGGCTGCGGTCCGAGATGGCGGCCGCGCAGGCGCACGCGCTCGTGCCGGGTCTCGTGGCGCACGAGGCCGACCCGGCTGAGGACGCAGCCGGCCTCGAGCGCCTCGCCGCTTGGGCGCTCCGTGAACTGGCCCCCATTTTGACCGGACACCTGGGCATGACCATGGAGGCTTAGGGACAGCCCTAAGCACGTGCTTATGTCTGACGTTGAGATCATCACCGACGGTGGCCGTCGCCGTCGCTGGAGTGGCGCCGAGAAGCTGCGGATCGTCGAAGAGACCCTAGACGAGCGATCCAGCATCTCGGTGGTGGCGCGCCGCAATGGCGTGGCTCCGAACCTGCTCTATCGTTGGCGACGCCTGATGCTGGAGG
>NZ_KK088647.1 GCF_000600335.2 Rubellimicrobium mesophilum DSM 19309
CCCGCGCCCGCCGCGCCGCAGGACGGGACGGGCGCCGTCGTCCCCGACGCCGGCACGGCCCTCGCGGCCGAGGAGCCCGCCCCAGCCGGGGGCGACGCCGCCGCGTCGCCGTGATGTCCTGGGCGCTCCTCGCGCTGGGGCTCGTGCTGGTGGTCGAGGGCCTGCTCTGGGCCCTCGCGCCGCATCTGGTGGAGGAGCTCCTGGCGGCGCTGCGGGCGCTGACGCCCGAGGAGCGGCGGCTGGCGGGACTCGCGGCGCTGGCGCTGGGGCTCGCGCTGGTCTGGGGCGCGCGGATGGCCGGCGCGTTCTCGCCTTGACACATCTCTCACACCGACTTGACGCGGCGCGACGGGAGTTTGCGTTGCTTCAAGGCGTTGCCGGGACGATGTTCGTGATCGACGACCCGGCCACGATCCCGGGCCGCGAACAGCCGGCGGCCGCGCGCCGCCATTGAAGGAGCCGCTCGTGACACTCAAGACCCTCGCCCGATCCCTCGTCCACCGCCCCACCGGCGCGGCGGCGCTGATGCTGGGCACCGCGCTCGCGCTGACCCAGGTCATGCCCCTCGCCGCGCAGGACACCACGACGCAGGACCAGGTCACCCCCGCCGAGGACCAGTCCCCCTCCATCCCCGGCGAACAGTCCGCCGCGAACTCCCTGACCCCCGACGAGCCCGCGGCCATGGTGCCGGAGAGCGACAACCGTCCGCTGTCCTTCGCCGAGCTCGCCAAGCAGGTGAGCCCGTCCGTCGTCAACATCACGACCACGAGTGTCGTCGCCGCCGCCACCGGGCCCGAGGGGCAGGTGCCCCAGGGCTCGCCCTTCGAGGACTTCTTCGACCAGTTCGGCGGACCGAACGGCGGCCCGCAGCGGTCCCAGGCGCTGGGCTCGGGCTTCGTCATCTCGGATGACGGCTACATCGTCACGAACAACCACGTGATCGAGGGCGCCGACGAGATCCAGGTCGAGTTCTTCGGGGGCGAGCAGATGCCCGCGAAGCTGGTGGGCACCGACCCGGAGGCCGACATCGCCCTCCTCAAGGTCGAGGGCACCGGCCATCCCTTCGTGGAGTTCGGCGACTCGAACGGTTCCGACGCCGAGGTGGGCGACTGGGTGCTCGCCATGGGCAACCCGCTGGGCCAGGGCTTCTCGATCTCGGCCGGCATCGTCTCGGCCCGGGGCCGCGAGCTGTCGGGGACCTATGACGACTTCATCCAGACCGACGCCGCGATCAACCGGGGCAACTCGGGCGGGCCGCTCTTCGACATGAACGGGCGCGTCATCGGCGTGAACACCGCGATCCTGTCGCCCACCGGCGGCTCGATCGGCATCGGCTTCGCCATGTCGTCGGACGTGGTGAAGGGCGTCGTCGACCAGCTCCGCGAGTTCGGCGAGACCCGCCGCGGCTGGCTGGGCGTGCGCATCCAGGACGTCACCCCCGACATGGTGGGCGCGATCGAGGGGCTCGACACCCCGAACGGCGCGCTGGTGACGGACGTGCCGGAAGGTCCGGCCAAAGACGCGGGCGTCGAATCGGGCGACGTGATCCTGAGCTTCGACGGCCAGCCGGTCACCGACACCCGCGACCTCGTGCGCCGGGTCGGCGCCGCCCCGGTGGGCGAGCAGGCCGCGATGGAGGTGCTGCGCGACGGCAAGACGGTGACGCTCAACGTGACGCTGGCGCGCCGCGAGGAGGCCGAGGCCACCGCGCAGCCCGCCTCGGCCGAGGGCGGCCCCACCCAGCCCGAGAGCTCCGAGGTGCTGGGCATGACCCTCACCGTGCCGACGCCCGAGGTGCTGCAGGAGCTGGGCCTCGACGAGGGTACGCAGGGCCTCGTCGTCACCGAGGTCGAGCCGATCTCGGACGCGGCGGACAAGGGCCTCGCGCCCGGCGACGTCATCACCGAGGCGGGCCAGCAGCCGGTGGCCTCGGTCGCCGACTTCGAGGTGGCGGTGAAGTCGGCCGAGGAGGCCGGACGCAAGTCGCTGCTGCTGCTCGTCCGCCGGGGCGGCGAGCCGCGCTTCGTCGCGCTGTCCATCACCGAGGACGACAAGGGCTCGCAGGACCAGGGCACCACCCAGGAGCAGTGATCCGGGTCGCAGGACCGGACGGAGGGCGCCCCCAGGGGCGCCCTTCGCGTTTTTCAGGGGAGCGGCGTCCACCGGAACACCCAGCCCTCGCGCAGGGGCGCGGAGGGCGGGTCGCCCACGTCGCGGACGGGGTAGCAGGCCAGCGGCTCCAGCCGGTCGCGGGGAAGGAAGCGGCGGCCGATGTCGCCGACGAGGATCGGGGCGTCGGGTCCCAGGGCCGCGGCGGCCCCATCGAGGGCTTCGGTCGCGTGGCGGGCCGAGGCCGCGTCGTAGAAGACGTCCCCGGCCAGCACGGCGGATCGGCCTCGGCTCGCGCCAGCGGAGGCCCAGTCGAGGGAAAGCTCTCCGGCGGCCCGGATCAGGACGCGCGGCGCCGGAAGGCCGTTCGCCTCGGCGTTCACCCGGGTCGCGACGGCGGCCAGCGGGTCCGTGTCGACGGCCGTGGCCGCCTCCGCGCCCGCCCGTAGCGCGGCGAGGGAGACGAGGCCGGAACCCGCACCGATCTCCCACACGCTGCGGCCCTGGACCGTCTCGGGCTGCGCGGCGAGGTGCAGCGCCAGCGCGACGCCGCCGGGCCAGGCATGGGCCCAGTAGGGCGTCCCGCCCGGGGGCACGAGGCGGGAGAGCCCGCTCCGGGGCCCGGCGAGGTGCAGGCGGAGGCCCGTGCCCGGCACCTCGACCAGGGGCAGGTTCGCGCGGATGAAGGCTTCGGCGTCGGGGAGGTAGGTCATCGGGTCGCTCTCGCAGGGGCAGGATCGCGCGGCATCTGGAACCCTCCTCCTGCCCGGCCTAGATAGGCCCCGGACTTCAAGGAAAGACGAGAGCATGGCGCGGATCACCTATGTCGAGCATTCGGGCAAGGAGCACGTGGTGGACGTGCCCAACGGCCTGACCGTCATGGAGGGGGCCCGCGACAACGGCATCCCCGGCATCGAGGCGGATTGCGGCGGCGCCTGCGCCTGCTCGACCTGCCACGTCTACGTGGACCCGGACTGGGTGGACCGGCTGCCCAGGAAGGACCCGATGGAGCAGGACATGCTCGACTTCGCCTGGGAGCCCGACCCGGTGCGGTCGCGCCTGACCTGCCAGCTCAAGGTCTCGCCGGCGCTGGACGGGCTGCGGGTGCAGATGCCCGAGAAGCAGATCTAGGCCAGGAGCGCGAGCAGCGCCGCCATCTCGGCGAGCTGCTGCGCCGCGCCGCAGGTGTCGCCGGTCTGCCCGCCGAGGCGCGCGCGGACCAATAGGCCCCAGGCCAGCGTGACGAGCCCGACCCAGAGGACGGCCGAGGCGGCGGCGAGGCCCGTGGCGAGGAGCGCGACGAGGACGGCCGTGGCGCCCCCGAGGGCCAGCGTGGCGCCGGCCGGGCGTCCGATGAGCCGCGACAGGCCCCCCTCCCGCGCGGGCCGGAGCGCCCAGAGCATCGCGGGGGGCGACCAGCGGCTGAGAGCGCCGGCGGCGATCAGGGGACCCCAGGTGGCGCCCTGCGCGAGGAGGGCCAAGACCGCGCTCCAGCGGATCAGGAGCGAGAGGACCAGCGCCACGGCGCCGTAGCTGCCGATTCGGCTGTCGCGCATGATCTCGAGCCTCCGCTCGCGCGTGGACCCTCCCCAGAGCCCGTCCGCGCTGTCGGCAAGACCATCCTCGTGCAGCGCGCCGGTCGCGAAGGCCTGGACGACGAGCGCCAGCGCGGCTGCGACATTTGGCGGCAGCCCCGCCGCGAGGGCGAGCGAGGCCCCGGCGGCGGCGAGCGCCCCCACGACCGCGCCGGCCAGCGGCCAGGCCCAGGACGCCCTGGCCCCACGGGGATTCGGGAGCGGCCACCGCAGCGGAAGTCGCGTCAGGAACAAGACCGCCTCGACCGGATCGGATGGGCGGACGACCTCCGAGTAGGGCATCCCGTACTTTCCTTTGCCTGACGAAGGCCTAGGGAGAGTCCGACCCGAACGCAACGAGATCGACATGAACGCAACGACCCCCCTGGCCCCCTTCTCCACCCTCGCCGAGTTCCGCGAGATCCTCGCCGCCGCGCCCGACTGCGACCAGGCGGCCCGCGACGCCGCCGAGGCCCGCAACGACCGCCTGACCAAGCCGCCGCGCTCGCTCGGGCGGCTCGACGACCTCGCGATCTGGCTCTCGGGGTGGCAGGGGACGCCCAAGCCCGCCGTGGACAACCCGCAGATCTCCGTCTTCGCCGGCAACCATGGCGTGACCCAGCGCGGCGTCTCGGCCTATCCGGCCGAGGTGACGGAGCAGATGGTCCTGAACTTCCAGGCCGGGGGCGCGGCCATCAACCAGATCGCCCGCAGCGTCGGGGCGCGGCTGACGGTCCACGCGATCGACCTCGACCGGCCGACGGCGGACTTCACGCAAGGGCCGGCCATGACCGAGGCCGAATGCGTGGCGGCGCTGGCCGTGGGTTGGAACGCGCTCCTCGCCGGGACGGACCTCCTCGTGGCGGGCGAGATGGGGATCGGCAACACCACCGCCGCCGCCGCCATCGCCACGGCGCTGTTCGGCGGCGAGCCCCGCGACTGGGTCGGTCGGGGGACCGGCGTCGACGAATCCGGCATGAGCCGCAAGGCCGAAGCCATCGCCGAGGGCCTCGCCGCGAACCCGGTCGCGTCGGAGGACCCGCTGGAGGCGCTGCGGTGCCTGGGCGGGCGCGAGATCGCGGCCATGGCGGGAATCATCGCCCGCGCGCGGGTGGAGCGGGTGCCGGTGATCCTCGATGGCTTCATCTGCACGGCGGCGGCGGCGGTGCTGGCGAAGGCGGTGCCGGGCGCCATCGACCACGCGCAGGCCGGCCACCAGAGCGCCGAGGCCGCGCACCGCAACATGCTCCTGCGACTGGAGCTCGACCCGATCCTGACGCTGGGGATGCGGCTGGGCGAGGCCTCGGGCGCGGGGGTGGCCATCGGCGTGGTGCGCGCCGCCGCCGCCTGCCAGTCCGGCATGGCGAGCTTTGCCGAGGCCGGGGTCACGGGCTGACCCCGACGCGAGGCCCCCGGCGGGCTCAGCCGCCGGGGATCGCCAGCGCGTAGGTCCGTCCGCGCTTGACGTAGTTCAGGGCGTTGTCGCCGATGGCCGTGACCTGCCCGCCGTCGAGCCGGTCGCCCACGCTCACCCGGACGAAGCTGCCGTTGCCCATCCGCACGAGGGCGCGGCGGGCGTTCGGCTGGCCGTAGACCCCGATCAGGTTGATCTCCCTCAGCGCCATGGCGTCCTGGTAGGTCGCGGCCTGCGCCACGCTGGCGGCGGTCTGCCCGGAGGGCACGGCGGCGGCCGAGCTGGCCACCTCGGGGGCGCTCTCGGCCTGCTCGTTGGCGGCGAGGTTGCCGGCGGTCGAGGCCTGCCGCGCGGGCTGCTGTTGCTGCTGACGGGGCGCCGAGGCGCGGGCCAGGCGGTCGAGCTGCGCGGAGACGACGCGGCCGAAGTTCGCGGGCCGGGCCGCCGGGACGCGCGCCTGCGGCACGGCCTGGCGGGTCGCCCCGGCCAGCGGATCGGGCGAGTTCGCCATGATGGAGGCGAGCGCGGTCTGGACGTCGGGCTGCGCCGGTGCCTCGGGGACGGGGGCCTCGGCGGGCGCCTCCGGGGTCGCGAGGGCCTGCGCGACGGCGTCGTTCACCTCGGGCGAGGGCGCCGCCTCCGGGGCCAGCCCCTCGGGGCGGAGACCCGGGCGCGGGCCATCCCAGGCGGCGAGCTCCTGGGGCTCCTCGGGCGGCTCGGGGGCCAGACCCTCGGGCCGGGCGTTCGGGCGCAGGCCGGCGAGGCTCACGCCCCCCAGAGCGGCGAGGGGCGCGGCGACCGGCGCCGTCGGGGCGAAGGCCAGGGCATCGGGGAGGACGGGATCGACGACGCCGGTCGCGCCGGCCGGCGACTCGGCGCCCGGCGCCAGGGCGGCCAGCAGGTCCTCGGGCGAGGCGGGCTGGAGCGGCGCGCCGTTCGGCGAGGTCTCCCCGGCGGCGACGGCGGTCTCGGGCGGGACGAGGTCCTGGGGACGAAGGTGCGGCACCTTGCCCGGCGGCTCGGCCATGGCGTTCGCCCAGCCGGGGTCGGCGGCCTCGCGCTCGGGGCGGGCCCGCGGCAGGACGGGCGGGGGGCCGGCGACGACGGTGGCTTCGGGCTCCGCCGAGCCGGCGCCGGCCACCGCTTCCAAGGTGCCGGCCGAAGGCCCAGCGGTCGTCCCGGTGGCGGGGACCGCCTCGGGCGCGGGGTCGGCGCCTGCGACGGCCAGGGCCTCAATCAGCCGGGGGACCGGCGGCGGCTCGGGCGTGGCGAGAGGCGCGTCGGGCGCCAGGGCGGCCAGCTCGGGCAGCGGGGCGCCCGTGGCGGAGGGGGCCGCCTCG